>DASWPI010000106.1:0-65566 GCA_036398515.1 Paenirhodobacter sp. | reverse complement strand
CACATATCATCCTTTCCGGGCGCCGGTGGACTTGATCGCGCCCTTCGCATACATAAGTGGACAGTTACGTCAGAATTACCAGAGATCCAGATCAGGAACCGCTCAAAAGCCATGTCCAGTGCCGTCATCCAGCTGATTGTTCTTGCCGCAATCGCGATCTTTCTGATCCTTCGTCTGAAGAATGTCCTGGGCACGCGCGACGGCTTTGAAAAGCCGGTTTCGGTCGAGCGTCCCGATCCCGCACGCGCGCCCGAGGATGACATCATCGAACACGGTCCCGACCGTGACATCGTGGATCACGTCGCCGAAGGGTCACCCGCCGCCGCCGCGCTGGCCGCGATGAAACGCGAAGAGCCGGGCTTTGGCGTGGGTGATTTCCTGCAAGGGGCGCGTTCCGCCTATGAAATGATCCTGATGGGGTTTGAAAACGGCAATCTGGACCAGATCCGGGCGTTCCTGTCCCCCGATGTGCTGGCCGCGTTTGAACAGGCCATCGCCGCGCGGCAGGCCCGCGGGTTGGCGGTGCATTCCGAATTCCACGGTCTGCGGGAACTGGTGCTGCAGGACGCGACCTTTGATGTCGCCACCAAAGAGGCGGAACTGACCATCCGTTTTGGCGCTGAATTGCTGTCCACGGCCAAGGATGCCTCGGGCACCGTGGTCGAGGGTGATCCGCGCGCGCCGCGCAAGCAGCGCGACGTCTGGACCTTTGCGCGCAAGATGGGCAGCGCCGATCCGAACTGGCAGCTTGTAGCCACCGGTGCCTAGCCGTGCAACGGCTTGGCTGGTCCGATATCCCACAATGGGACGCAGATGACCACGCCGCCGCATGGGCGGCGTTTGCCATTGATGCGCCCCGGTTGAACGCCAAGGGCGCGCGGCTGGCATTCGAGATCGGCTTTGAGGCGTTCGAGGTCACCCCCCCCGGCACCGCCCGTTTCACCGGCTATTACGAACCGGAACTAGCCGCATCGCCCATCCGCACGGATGATTTCCCCGCGCCGCTCTATGCCATGCCGCCCGGCCTGCCCTCGCCGTGGCTGCCCCGCGCCGACATCATCGCGGGCGATCTGCTGGCCGGATATGAAATCGCCTATGTCAGCAGCCGGATCGAGGCCTTTCTGGCGCAGGTTCAGGGCTCGGTCCGGTTGCGGATGACCGACGGATCGGTCTGGCGGTTGGGCTATGCGGGCAAGAACGGCCAGCCCTATGCCTCAATCGGACGCGAACTGGTGCGGCGTGGTGTCGCACTCGCCGATCAGATGACCCCCGATGCCATCCGCATCTGGTGTGCCGAAAATCCTGATCTGGTCACCGGTCTGCTGAACACCAACCCGTCCTTCGTGTTCTTTCGTGTGCTGGATCTACCGCCAGAAACCGGGCCGATCGGGTCAATGGGGTTGCCGGTCACGGCGAGGCGCAGTCTGGCGGTCGATCCGGCGGTGATCCCGCTGGGCGCCCCGGTCTGGATCGACTGCCCCGGATTTGGCGCCCGGCTGATGGTGGCCCAGGATACCGGCAGCGCCATCAAGGGCGCCGGACGCGGTGATATCTTCATCGGCTCGGGTGCCGATGCGGGGCGCATCGCCGGCGGCATCAATACCGCCGGGCGGATGATCTGGCTGCGGAGGCGCACATGAAGCGCCGTCGTGGCCTGTCGGATGAGGACCGCGAACTGTGGGCGCGGGTTGCGGCCTCGGCGCAGGCCATGCACACGCCTGCGCCCGACGCGCCGCCCGCCGATACCAGCACCAGCAACCTGCTGCCGCCCAAACCCCAGCCGCACCGCATCGCGCATCCGTTCCGTCTGGGCCAGGCCGCGCCCAGCCCCGGTCTGGCGCATAACCTGGCTCCGTCACTGAGTGAGGACCTGGCCCGCCGTCCGGTGGTGATGGACCGCAAGGCGCATAAGAACATGACGCGCGGCAAGCTGGACCCCGAGGCCAAGCTGGACCTGCACGGCATGACACTGGCCCGCGCGCACCCCGAACTGATCCGCTTTGTGCTGACATCGCAGGACCGTGGCTATCGGCTGATTCTGGTCATCACCGGCAAGGGCAAGCGCGCCACCGATGATGGCCCGATACCCGTGCGCACCGGCGTCCTGCGCAATCAGGTGCCGCAATGGCTGTGCCTGCCACCGATCAGCGCCGCGGTCTTGCAGGTGACCGAAGCGCATCTGAAACACGGCGGCACCGGCGCCTATTACATCTACCTGCGCCGATTGCGCTAATTAATCGCGTCGCCGATGGCCTCGATCGGGGTCAACACGATCTGCGTGGCATTTCGCACGGTCAGCGCCGCGCTGGCAAACGGGTCGCGATGGCGGGCCTGATCCCCCTGCAAGGCACGGACAAACCCGCTGGAGCCGCTCAGTAACCGGATCAGCGCCGGGGAATTGCCGACATTGAAATGCCCGCCCTGGGTATCGAAGGCGGCGGTATTGACCATCGTCACCTTCAGATCGGCCACCGGATTGATATCTTCCATATTGCCCAGCCGGGTGGGCTCACCGGCGATCTGCGCCGAGATGTTCAGTGCCTTGTCCTTTTGCGAGGTGAACACCACAAACGGCTGCGGCAGCGCGCCGATATCGCGGGCCTGCGACCGGAACACCCCCACGTCGATATCGGGCGAGATCAGGATCACCCCGCCGATGCGGGACAAGGTCTGGCGATCATGTTCCAACGCCAGTTGGCGCAGCGCCTCCATCGTCAGGAATCCGCCCATGGAATGCCCGACCACCAGGATACGCTTGGCCCCGGCCCGACGCACCTCATGCAACAGATCGGTCAAACCGTCGCGCGAAAACAGGGCCGAATCATGATCGTAGGCATATCCCATCACCTGTGCCCGCGACGGCCAGGCGTAATGCACCAACGCGCCGCGCAGCTGGAAATCCGCCGCCAACTGGGTGAACCGGAACAGACCCTCGGCGAAATTGGTGTTGTAGCCATGCACGAAAATCACCGCCTCGCCACCGCTGCGGGCCAGTTGGCGGCGCAGATCGGCGCGGAAGGCGGCTTCTGTGCCGAATTGCTCCGAGCACGCCACCAGAAAGTCGCGGCGCGGATCTATGGTCCGCCGCGGATTGGGAATTTGCAAGGTGCCGGGCTGATGGTCGGGAGGGATCGCCACATCGAACCGCGCCAGACGCAGCGATTCCGACCGGGTCCAGTCATAGCTTTTGGGATCGCCGGTCTGTGCCGCGCGGGTCGAGCCGACAAACACCGGCAAGGTTCGCGCCTCCGGCAACGGCCCGTAGCCCAGTTCGCCCCGCGGCGAACAGGCAGCCAGAACCACCACCATCAGCAAAACGAACCTGTACAAAACCGGGCCCCTTATTCGCGGGCAGAGTAGCAAAAAGCCGCCACCCTGCCAGCCATATCAGAGGACATACCGGCTGAGATCGGCAGAGGCGGCCAGATCGCCCAGATACTTATCAACGAAAGCCGCATCAATTGTGACAGCCTGTCCGGCACGGTCCGGGGCGGTAAAGGACAGTTCCTCGAACACGCGCTCCATCACCGTATACAACCGCCGGGCGCCGATATTCTCGACGCTGCGATTGACCTCGGCGGCGATGCGCGCCAATGCGGCGATACCGTCGGGGGTGAAGGTCACGGTGACCTCTTCCGTTGCCATCAGCGCCACATATTGCCGGGTCAGCGCATTGTCGGTTTCGGTCAGGATGCGGGTGAAATCGGCCTCGGTCAGCGGTTGCAATTCCACCCGGATCGGCAAGCGGCCCTGCAATTCCGGCAGCAGATCCGAGGGCTTGGCGATATGGAACGCCCCCGAGGCGATGAACAGGATATGG
Source organism: Paenirhodobacter sp. (assembly GCA_036398515.1). Classification (GTDB taxonomy): domain Bacteria; phylum Pseudomonadota; class Alphaproteobacteria; order Rhodobacterales; family Rhodobacteraceae; genus Rhodobacter. The sequence continues at coordinate 61,746 of DASWPI010000106.1, read as the reverse complement.
TCGGTCTTGACCGCACCGTATTTGGTGGAAACGGTCGTGCCCTCGATCAGCGGCAACAGGTCGCGCTGCACCCCCTCACGCGAGACATCACCGCCACGCACCTCGGCACGGGCGCAGACCTTGTCGATTTCGTCGATGAAGACGATGCCCGATTGCTGCACCGCGTCCAGCGCCGCGGCCTTGACCGCCTCATCATCCAGCAGCTTGTCGGCCTCTTCGGAAATCAGCAGTTCGTAGGAATCCGCCACCGTCATCTTGCGACGCACCCGGCGCGTGTTGCCGAAGGCCTTGAACAGATCCTGCAAGCCCTGCATCTGCTGTTCCATGCCGGGCGGCGAGAACACGCCCGCCTGCGGGGCCACGCTGTCGGCCACCTCCAGTTCGATCACCTTGTCGTCCAGCTCGCCCGCCTTCAGCTTGGTGCGGAACATTTCGCGGGTGCTGTCGCGGGCGTCGGTGCCGGCGATGGCCTCGATCACCCGGTCCTCGGCGGCCTTCCAGGCGCGGGCCTTGACCTCTTCGCGCATCCGGGCACGGGTCTCGATGACGGCGGCATCGGTCAGATCGCGGATGATCTGTTAGACATCGCGCCCGACATAGCCCACCTCGGTGAATTTCGTGGCCTCAACCTTCAGGAACGGCGCCCGCGCCAGTTTCGCCAGTCGGCGCGAGATTTCGGTCTTGCCCACCCCGGTCGGCCCGATCATCAGGATGTTCTTGGGATAGACCTCGTCGCGCATCTCGGGCGCCAGTTGGTGTCGGCGCCAGCGGTTGCGCAGCGCCACGGCGACCGCACGTTTGGCGTCGGCCTGACCGATGATGAACCGGTCCAGTTCGGAAACGATTTCGCGGGGCGTCAGATTGGTCATTTCAGAATGCTTTCGGCCGGGATGACTTCCAGGGTGACATTGCCATTGGTATAGACACAGATCTCGGCGGCGATGGACATCGCCTTGCGGGCCACCGCTTCGGCATCCAGATCACTGTCCATCAACGCCCGTGCGGCGGCCAGCGCATAGTTGCCGCCCGACCCGATCGCCGCGATGCCATGTTCCGGTTCCAGCACATCCCCCGCCCCGGTCAGCACGAACAGATCCGTGCCATCGGTGACGATCAGCATCGCCTCCAGATTGCGCAGGTATTTGTCGGTGCGCCAGTCCTTGGCCAGTTCGACACAGGCACGCGCCAATTGCCCCGGCGCGGCTTCCAGCTTTTTCTCCAATCGTTCCAGCAGGGTAAAGGCATCCGCCGTGGACCCGGCGAAGCCCACCACCACGTCACGCCCACCGGGCGACAGGCGGCGCACCTTGCGTGCCGTGCCCTTGATCACCGTTTGACCCAGGCTGACCTGTCCGTCACCCGCCACCACGACGCGGCCGCCTTTGCGCACACCGATGATGGTGGTGCCATGCCAGCCGGGGAATTTGTCTTGCGCCATGTCGCCCTCCGTTTGGCGCAGATATGAGGGCGCGACGCGGCGGGTGCAACCCTTGCGAACCGCGCGGACCCCTTGCAACGGCCGGGCGGGGACGCTTAGGCTGCGGCCATGACGGGACAAGAAACACTGACGATCCATCTGGATGCCGACACGCGCGACCGGGCCGCGCGCGGCGATCACAACTTCTTCCATCGGCTGCGTGGCGCCGTCGAGGCGCGGGGCTGGCGGGTGATCTTTGTGGTGAACACGCTGGCCAACCGGCTGGCGGCCCCGTCACAGCCCGGCTACGCGCTGTATCATATGGAAGAACCCAGCCATGACCGGGCCCTGACCTGTCGGCGCCGCTATGTCGGGGCGTTCTGGACTATTCAGGCCACGGCGCCCCGCTGGGATTGGCCCATCGTCCACACCGCCTTTGATCCGGCCACCGTGCCCCTGACCGCCACCGGCTTCGTCAACAGTTGGCGCAAGCGGATCTGGCCACAGGGCGTGCAGACCCGCGATGACGGCCATATCTTCATGCCCTTGCAAGGCCGGTTGCTGGACCATCGGGGGTTTCAGTCGATGTCCCCGATCGATATGATCCGCACCACGCTGGCGCAAAGCGGGCGACCGATCATCGCCACCCTGCACCCGAACGAGGACTACACCCCCGAGGAATACGCGGCGCTGCACGCGCTTGCCGCCCAGCACCCGCGCCTGACAGTGCAGCAGGGCGGTTCGGACCAGGCACTGGCGCATTGCAACCGGGTGGTGACGCAAAACAGCGCCTTGGCGCTGCACGGATATTTTCTGCACAAGCCTGCGGTGCTGTTCGCAAGGATTGATTTCCACCACATCGCGGCCAGCGTCCCGCAGGAGGGGTTGGCGGCATTTTCCCCGCGCCCGCTGCCGGATTTCGACCGCTATCTGTATTGGTTCTTGCAGATGCACGCCATCAACGCCGGGCGCCCGGAATGCGAAGAGCAGATTCTGGCCAGCCTGCGTCATCACGGCTGGCCGATCTGAAAAGGGCGCCCGAAGGCGCCCCTTGATCAGATTTCCGAGTCGATCCATGCTTTCAGCGCGGCCTTGGGCGCGGCGCCGATCTTGTTGGAAACGACCTCGCCGCCCTTGAACATGAACAGCGCGGGAATGCCCCGCACCCCCAGTTGCGCCGGGCTGTCGGGGTTTTCATCGACATTGATCTTGGCGATCTTGATCTTGTCGCCGTATTCCTCGGCCAGTTCCTCCAGCGAGGGGCCGATCATCCGGCACGGGCCGCACCATTCCGCCCAGAAATCGACGATGACGGGAACGTCCGACTTGATCACTTCGGCATCGAAGGTGGTATCGGTAACTTTGACGGTAGCCATTGGGGTCTCCTGCATAACCGGTTGACAGAAAGGTAGGCGCGGCCCCCCGCACCGTCAAGAGACCGCCCATGTGCGCAAAGCCGCCTGCATCTGTGCATCCCCCAACCACGTCATGGTGCCCGTCGCCGTCCAGACCAGCCCACAGTCCACCTGGCGCCCCGGATACAGCTGTGCCAGTGCCGCGCGATAGGCCGCCAGCTGCCGCACCAGCCCCAAGGGCACCTGATCCGTCGCCCCCGGCACCACCGCGTTCGATTTGTAATCCAGTACCCAGATGCGATCATCCGTTACCCGTAACAGATCAATGGTGCCATGTATTCGCGCCCCCTCTAGTTCGGGCAGCGTGGCCAGTTCGGGCAGCGCGGCGGTGATCTCGACCTCGGCCAGCGTATCGGCCCCGGCGAATCCCTGCGCCTGCAACAGCGCCACCACCCGCGCCGCAACGGTCAGGATCTGGGTGATTTCCGCCGCCTCGGCCCGATCTGGCCCGCTGCCCAACAGATCGGCGGCAATCCCGTCCCACAAGGCCGGATCGGCACCGGGCAGATGTTCCAGCAACAGATGCAGCTGCCGCCCACGCCGTTTGGATGCGTCTTCGTCATTGAAGTCGGTTTCACCCGGCAGGGCCTTGGCCCCGCCCAGGTCCGAGGGCGACAGGATCGCCGCCGGGCGCACCGGTTCCGGCGCCCGCGTCAGGGCCCAATCCGGCAAAGGCGCGGCCACCGTCGCCTCGCGTTGCACACCGGGCGCCGCCTCCGGCCAGTCACCATGACACAATCGGCGCACCGGCCCCAGGTTCCGTGCCTGCGCCGACAGGGCCGACACCTCAACGGGCTCGGCGGCCCGGTCCATTCCCTCCGCGACCAGCGCATACCAGCTGTCCTCACCGGCGCCGACCTCGCCCGCCGCTGCGACGATCAGCCATTTTTCCGCCCGGGTCAGCGCCACATACAGCAGCCGCATCCGTTCTTCGCGCAGACGGGTCTGTTCGGCCTCGGCCAGTGCCTGCATCGCGGGCGGCGCAACCGTCGTGCCGCCGCGCCACAATATGGTGCCGTCCTTTGCCGGATACAGTTCCCCCCCCCGCGCGCCGCGCGGCTTGGCGGTATCGGGCAGCACGACGATGGGCGATTCCAGCCCCTTGGACCCATGCACCGTCATCACCCGGATCGTGCGGCCCTCGTTCTCCAGCTGGCGTTTCACCTCGATCTCATCGGCGCCCAACCAGCCCAGAAAACCGGTCAGACTGGGGATCTCGGTGCTTTCATAGGCCAGCGACTGCGAGATCAGCTCGTCTATCCCATCCTCGGCCTCGGCGCCCAGCCGCGCGATCAACCGGTCGCGCCCACCGTGGCGGTTCAACAACCGCTCGATCAGGTCATAGGGGCGCAGAAAATCGGTCTGATCCAGCAGGTCCTGAACGATGGCCAGTGAATCGGCCCGCCCGCTTGTGCGCAGCGCCTGCCACAGATAGCCTTTCCGCGGCTGCGCCAGATCATACAGCTGCTGCTCCGTCCAGCCGAAGATCGGCGAGCGCAGCGCCTCGGCCAATGACAGATCATCCTCGGGCGTGGCCAGAAAGGCCAGCACCGCCGTGATGTCGCGCACCGCCAGTTCCGCCCCCAGCTTCAGCCGGTCGGCCCCCGCAACCGCCAGACCCGCCGCCTTGCAGGCCCGGATGATTTCCTGAAACAGCACGGAACGGCGCTGGACCAAGATCAGGAAATCGCCCTCATGCACGGGGCGGGGGCCATCGCGGTCGGGGATCTGCACGCCCGCCTGGATCATCGCGTGGATTTCGGCGGCAACGGTGCGGGCCAGAACCACATGGGCATCCTCGGCGCCGGGCTGATCAACGGGGTCTTCCCATGCCTCATCCTGCGCGGTATCGGCCGGGGCCACGGCGGGCCACAGATCCACCCGGCCCGGCAGCGCCTCGAAAAACGCCACGTGTTCCGGCGCGCCGCCCAGACCAACAGCGCCCCCCACCGCGAATGTCAGATCGACCAACCGCAACACCGCCAGCGAGGAGCGGAACGAGTGTTGCAGTTCCGCATCCTGCAACGGCCGTCCGATCACCGCGAATTTCTGCGCGAAATGGGCCCGCATCGCCTCATACCGTTGCAGATCGGCGCCCTGGAACGAGTAGATCGACTGTTTGCGGTCCCCCACGACGAAAATAGTGCGCGGTTCGTCACGCGCGCCCTCACCGGCGGTGAATTCGTCGGCCAGCCGCTCGATCACCCGCCATTGCCCGGGCGAGGTATCCTGCGCCTCATCGACCAGAATGTGGTCAATCCCGCCATCCAGCCGGAACAGCACCCATTGCGCCACCGAGGGGCTGGACAGCAGCGCCCCGGCACGCTGGATCAGATCATCGAAATCCAGCCACCCGGCGCGGGCCTTGCGTGCCCGGTAGCGCGGCAGGAACACCGCCGCGAACCGCGCCAGAACCAGTGACCGTTCGGCCACCGTCAGCGCGGATTCCGCCGCCCGAACCGTCGCGATACGATCCATGAAAGCATGCAGATCCGCGACCAGATCTTCGCCCATTTCGCGCGCGGCAACCATGGTGGGGATCGAGGCGCTCTTGGGGGTGGCATCGGCCTTTTTCAGAAACGCGTCATAAAGTGTGTCCAGATCGGCCCGCCCCGGCGCGGTCAGGTTGATCGCGGCCAGCGTGCCGGCCAGCGTTTTCATCGTCGCCGATTGACCGCGCAGGATCGGGATCACCGCATCGAACAGCGCCTTTTCGCCCCCGTCAAACGCCATCGCCCCCAGGTCACCGGGCCGCAGCCCCGGCGGCAGGCCAAGCGCGTCCAGAACCGCATCGCGCGTGGGCGGCGTGGCCAGGATCTCGGCGTGGCGGGTCATTCCCCCGATCAGGCTGGTCAGATCCTCGCCCGCGTAGCACATCACCAGATCGTCCAGCACCGGGCGGTCGGCACCCGAGGCGATGTCTTCCAGAATTTCCGCCCGGATTTCCGCGCCCGAACGGTCGTCCAGCTCGGCAAAGCCATGCGGCACACCGGCCTCGAGCGGAAACCGCCGCAACAACGCACCGCAGAACGAATGGATGGTCTGGATCTTCAGCCCACCCGGCGCCTCGATCGCCTGCGCAAACAGCCGCCGCGCCTGTGCCAGACGGTCGGGGGTCACGCCATCGGGCTCGCCCAGCTTGCGCAATTCAGCGCGCAACGCCGCATCGTCCAGCATCGCCCATTCGCCCAGACGCTTCAGCAAACGGTTCTGCATCTCGCTGGCGGCGGCCTTGGTATAGGTCAGGCACAGCACCTTTTGCGGCTCGGTCCCGTTCAGCAGCAACCGGGCCACGCGGTCGGTCAGCACCTTGGTCTTGCCCGACCCGGCATTGGCCGACAGCCAGATGGACTGCGCCGGGCTGGCCGCCCGGATCTGCCGTTCGCTGGCCAGATCGGTCATTCAAACACCTCGGACGCGGGCGGCAGGTCACTGGTTTCCCATTCCCCGAACCGCGACAAATGGTCATAATCGCTGTGATCGCGCACGGATTGCAGCGCGCGGCGTGCCGTATAGCCGGTGCGCGGGTCCAAATAGCGGGCGATCAGACGCTCGAATTTTGCCCAGGTGGCGTCGATATCGGCCTGATCCAACGGCAGATCACGGGTCTCGCCCTCACCGCCCAGCCGGATATAGGTCATCGCCGCCATCCGACGCGGGCCGATACGGTCAAAGGCGCCCTTGGCGATCATCGCCGCCTCCAGCAACAACTGCTTGTCGAAATGCAGCACTTCGGCATCGGTGGGCGGCTTGCCGGTCTTGTAATCGAACAGATGCGCGGTGCCGTCGGGCAGAATGTCGATGCGGTCGGGCTTGGCGCTCAGCGTGAAGGCCGAGGCGCTCAGCGCCACCCGACCCTGCTGTTCGATCACCACCGGGATGCCGTTGGCCTGCCGCACGGCCTCATCCGCCACGAAACGCGCGGCGATCCGGCGAATGCGGGCGTACCAGATGGCCTGCGCACTGGGCCATTGGATGCGTTGCGCCAGAATATCGCGGGCGATGGCCAGCAGGCGGGCCTCGGCCTCGGCCAAGGTTTCAACCTCTGGCCGGTCACGCAAAAAGGTCTCGACGATCAGGTGCAGCACATCACCGCGCAAGCGCGGATCGGGTTCGGGCCGCAGCGGGTCCAACGGCCGCAGCCGCAAGATCCGCCGGGCGTAGATCGCATAGGGATCGCGGATCAGCGTCTTGATCGCGGTGACCGGCAATTCACGCGGACGATCGGGCGCGGGCGGACGCGGCGAAGGCCGGGTTTCCGCCGCAATCCGTTCGCGCGGCTGTTCCAGCGTCAGCGCCATATCCACCCAATGCCGCCCGCGTTCGCGCATCTGTTGCAGCGCCCGTGGGCCATCGCCGTCGCCAAGCCCGCCCAGCAGGTTGGTCAACCGGTTCAGCCAGCGCGAGGGCACCGTTTCCGCCCCGCCCGAGCGCCCGGACCGTGACAGAACCACCCGCGCCGCCCCCGCCGCCTGCTGAAAATCATGCGCCGACAGGCCGATCTGGCGCTCCGGCAGCAACAGGCCCGCCTCCAGACGCATCCGCCGGCTCAGCCACGGATCGGGCGTCGGGGCCTCGGGCCAGGCGCCTTCGTTCAGACCGGCCAGCAAGACCAGATCGGCCGCCTGCACCCGCGCCTCGAGCGTGCCGAGAATCAGGATATCGGGATGCACGGCCCGGGTCTGGCGCACCTGTTCGGCGCCAAACAGCGTGTCCAGCAGATCGGCGTAATCGGCGGGGCCATAGTCGCCGCCATGCCCGGCCTCGACGGCCAGATCATCCAGAATCTGGCGGCATTTCTGCCCGGCCTCATTCTGCCACAGCCCGCTGGCCGCGTCAGACCCGCCCGGCCCCGCGACCAGCCCCCCCACCAGATCCAGATGCGCCGCCAGACAATCGGCCAGCGGCAGATGCCCGGCCAGCGGAAAACGTTCCAGCAGATCCGCCACCCATTCCGACCAGTCGATGCGTTCCGGTTCGGCCTTGGTCCATTTCGGATTGTGCAGCGCGTCGCGATCCGGGAAAGCCGGGCCATTGCGGCGCAGATACAATTCCAGTTCGCGGGTGAAGCGCAGATGGTCGCCCCGCATGCCGCAACCGGTGGCCGTCAGCGGCTGTTTCAGCAAGATCATCAGCGGTTCGATCATCAACCGCTGGCCGCGCATCCGGGCGACATGGCGCAACAACCGCCCCGCCGCCGTCAGTTGCAGCGGCTCGCCCGCGCTGTCATCGGGCAGAATGCCCCACCGGTCCAGGGCCGCCGCCACCCGCCGCGTCAACATGCGGTTCGGGGTGATCAGCGCCGCCTTTTGCCCGTCCTGGGCCGCCTGCCGCAGGATCAACGCCAGCGACAATGCCTCACGCCGTTCATCGGGCGCCTCGATCAAGGTGATCCCGGCACAGGTTTCGGGCAGGCCACGCAGGGCGCGGCCCTCGGTCATCCATTGATCGGTGACGGGCGCCGGGCGCAGCGCCAGCGACACCAGCGCATTGCGGGCCGGGGCGCGCGGCGCCTCATCGGCCCAGGGCGCGACGTGATCGGTGCTGATCCCCAGCCGTTTCAACAAGATACGATAGCGGTATTGCGGGTGATCCTCGATCGGCATCCGGCCCGCATCCAGCGCGTTCCAGACGAAATCCGGCATGTCGAAATCAAAGCCCGGCAGAACGATCATGCCATTGGGCAGCAAGGAGACCGCCCGCATGAAGGCCGCCGTCGTGCCCCGCGACCCGGTCGACCCGGCGATGATGATGCGTTCATCGGTGGGGGCCACGGCCCAGTCATCGGCCAGCCCCTCGACGATGCGGCGCAAACGTCCGATGGCGTCGGGTTCGGCCTCATCGGTGAAGTAACCGGCGACGATGCGGATGAAATTCAGGCTGGCCTGCCAGTGGACGGCGTGGTTGTCCTGAATATCCAGCGCCTCCAGCGCGGCGGGTGGCACGCCCTCGTCCTGCATCTCGGCCAGCAGGTCGGCCAGACTGTCGGCCAGCCGGAACATGCCCGCGCCCGGCTCGAACTGCGGCAGTTTCGCCATCAACCCCGCCACCAGACGCGCCAGTTCCAGCCGCCTGCGCAACGCGGGCACGGCGGGCGGCACACCCGGCCGCGGGGTGCGGGCCAGATCGGCGATCAAGCCCATCCGCGGCAGGAACCGGGCGCCGTGGCGGTCAAATTCCTCACGCACGCGGCGCTGCATCCGGCCCGAATTCAGCAACAGGCGCACCCGCGCCATCGCCTCGGGCGGCTGGCCGGCCATGCGGGTGATCAGCCCCGATACCAGCGCACGGGGGAAATCCACGCCGATCGGCAGGGCGAAAACGGGACCCTCAGCCATGCAACATAGCCTGTGCCAGGGGGATCGCCTCGGGGCGGCCAACGTCGCACCATCCGCCCGGATGGATCAGGCCGAACACCCGTCCCTGCGCCAGCATCCGGTCCCAAAGGATATTCAGCGAAAACACCTGTTCAGGGATATCCGCCAACCCCGAGGGATCAAGGATCTGCGCACCGGTATAGACGTAATCCCCACCGCGCAGGATGCGGCCATCGGGCTGAAGCGCGAAATCCCCGCGCGCCCCATGCCCCGTGGCCCGGTCCACCGGCACCAGCGCCAGCAACGCCCCCATCCGCGCCGGGTCCCAACCCGCCCGCAGCGCGGTCAGCACATTCGGTCCGGTCCAGACCGCATCGGTGTTCAGCGTGAAGACCGGCCCCGGCCCCAATAGCGGCAACGCTCGGCGCAGCCCGCCACCGGTTTCCAGAATACACTCGGTTTCATCCGAAATCATCACCCCGGTGCCCGCCAGATGCCGGATGATCTGATCGCCGCGATAATGGATATTCGCCACCGTCCGCGTCACCCCCGCCTCGCGCACCAGATCCAGCGCATGATCAATCAAAGGGCGCCCCGCCACCGGCACCAGCGGCTTGGGCCGGTCCTGCGTCAAGGCGCCCATCCGCGTGCCGAACCCGGCGGCGAACAGCATCAAGGCATCGGGCGTGTGGCGCATTGCTCTTGCAAGCCTTTCATCATTTCGGGCGTCGGCGGTTCATAGGCAGCATGGACCAGCTCCGCCAGCGGCGCCAGCGCGGGATGGCGCAGATTGCGCAGCAGATTGGCCCAGTTCAGCGGCATGAAATCCACATAATGCGCCTTGCCCGCCATCAGGCACAGTCTCGCAAAGATGCCGTGGATGCGCAGGGCCCGTTGCGCCCCCAGCAGCGCGTAGACCGCGCCGAAACGGTCCCCATCCAGCCCGCGCAGGGCGACATAACGGGCGACCTCATGCGCCTCGGTCGCAGGGGAAACCGCGCGGCGCACGTCTTGCAGCGCCGAGACCAGATCATAGGCCGGGTGCGCCGCCACCGCGTCCTGAAAATCCAGCAGACCCAGGCGGGCAACACCCACCCGGTCCGGCAACCACAGCGCATTTTGCGCATGGAAATCGCGCAGGGACAGCACGGCGGCCATGTCATCCAGCGCCGCGAAATGCCGCGCGATGGCGGGCGACAGTGCCGCCGCCGCATCCGCCGCGCGCACCGGGGCCCAATCCGCGGTCAGTTCGACCAACGCACCCAACGCCGGACCATCCAGCGGCAGAACAAATGCGGGTGGCGGCAGGGCATGCAGCGCCAGCAGGAAATCGGTGACATGGGCATAAAGCGCGGCCTCGCGGATTGGCGCGCGGACCAGCAGGGCGGACAGCAGATCATCGCCCAGATCCTCCAGCAGCATCAAACCATCGCGCATGGCGTAGATCTGCGGGGCAGAGAAGCCGTGGTCCAGCAGCCACCCCCCCACCCGGGCAAAACGCGCGACCTCATCGGGCGAGGGCGAGATCATCAGCACCGCATGATCGGCGCCGCGTGTCAGCCGCTCATAACGACGGGCCGAGGCATCCCCCGCCAGATCGCGGCGCCGCGCCGCGCCCCAGCCGGCAGCGGCCAGAAACGATGCGATATCAGACATCGGCCGGCACCACGGCGTTCAGCCGATCCATCCACGCCGTGGGCCCCGAGACCGTCACCCGGCGAGACGCCCCGCCATCGACCGGCTCAAACGCCAGTGACAGGGCATCGGCGGGACAGAGGGACCCCAGGCGCTCGGACCATTCGATCAGACAGATGGCGGTGGTGAAGGCCTCTTCCAGCCCCAGTTCCACCGCCTCATCACGATGGCTCAGGCGGTAGAGATCGGCATGCCAGATTTCGGGATCGGCATCATAGGTCTGCACTAGGGTGAAGGTCGGCGACGGGATATCTTCGTTCCGGGTCAGCCGCGCGGCAATCAGCGCGCGGGCAAAATGGGTCTTGCCCGCCCCGATCGGACCGTTGAGCAAGATAACGTCACCCTGACGCACGATTGCAGCCATGCGGCGGCCAAAATCATCCGTCGCATCGGCATCGGGCAGAAACAGAAATCGGGGGGTCTGGGGCATGTCTTGCATGGGCGCAATCTACCCCATGCGCCGGTCAGGGCAAGCCAAGGCTTGCTCAAATGCGAAAGGCCCCCGAGGGGGCCTTTCAAGACATTCATTTGCGCAGGGCGCCGCCGGTCGCCCTAGACACCTTGTCGATGATTTTGGCGCTGACCGCCGCGATATCGGCATCGGTCAGGGATTTGTCGCGCGGCTGCAACCGCACCGCCAGCGCCAGTGATTTCTTGCCCGCGCCCATCTGTTCCTCGGCCTTGGGGCCGGTGAACTGATCGAAGACCGACACATCGGTGATCAGCGCCTTATCCGCGCCAAAGGCCGCGTTCACCGCCGTCAGCGCCTCGACAGAGGTATCGACGACAAAGGCGAAGTCACGCTCGACCGCATGCAGATCGGACAGCACAAGCGCCGGGCGCGTCGGGGTTTTCACCTTGGGGAAAGGCGCCCGATCCAGCCACAGGGTGAAGGCCACCGCCGGCCCCTTGACGCCCATCTCGCGCAGGACCTTGGGGTGAACCTCGCCGAAGGTCGCCAGCACATTCGGACCAAGCGCGATATTGCCCGACCGGCCCGGATGCCACCAGCCATCCAGCTTGCGGTTGATCTGCACGCGGGCGGGGGCACCGATGGCGGCCAGAATCGCCTCGGCATCCGCCTTGGCATCATAGCTGTCAACCGGACGGCGCGAGCCCCACGGGTCACGCGGCGCACTGGCACCCACCAGCAAGCCCGCCGCCTGCAACACCTGCTCGCCGGGTTCGCCGCCGGTAAAGGCGGGGCCGACCTCGAACAATGCCAGATCGGTCACGCCACGCGCCTGATTGCGGGCCGCGGCCTGCAACAGACCGGGCAACAGATCGGGGCGCAGATGGGTCATCTCGGACGAAATCGGGTTTTCGACCCGCGTCGCATCCGCCCCGCCGCCGAACAACGTGGCCGAAGCCGCGTCGATGAAGCTGTAGGTGACGCATTCATTGTAGCCCAGGGCGGCAATGCCGCGCCGCGCGGTCTTTTCACGCACCTGCAACGGGGTCAGGATCGCCTGCGGCACGCCTGCGCCTTCGCGCGGCAGCGGCTTGCCCACCAGTTTGGTCAACGAGGCGATACGGGCCACCTCTTCGACCAGATCGGCCTCGCCCAGAACATCGGGGCGCCAGCTGGGCACATTGGCCATGTCACCGGTAAAGGTGAACCCAAGCGCAGTCAGCGTGCGTTGTTGTTCGGCCGCCGGAATATCCATCCCCACCAGGCTGATCACCCGCGCCGGGTCCAGTTGGTAGGCCCGCGCGGTATCTGGAATCGCGCCATCGACGGTGATGCCCGACGCCTCACCGCCGCACAGATCCAGCACCATCTGCGTTGCCAGTTCCAGACCGTCGATGGTGAAGGCCGGGTCGATGCCGCGTTCAAACCGATAGCGCGCATCGGAATTGATCTTCAGCGCCCGGCCCGTCGCCGCAATGGTGATCGGGTCCCAATAGGCGCTTTCCAGGAACACATCGGTGGTGGCCCCAGTACAGCCCGAGACCTCGCCGCCCATGATCCCCGCGATGCTTTCGACACCATTGTCGTCGGCAATCACCATCATTGAGGGTTTCAGCGCATAGGTCTTGCCGTCCAGCGCCAGGATTTCCTCGCCCTCCCGCGCCAGACGGATACGCAGATCCCCCCGCACCTTGGCCGCGTCGAACACATGCAAGGGGCGGTTCAGGTCATAGGTGAAGAAGTTGGTGATATCGACCAGCGCCGAAATCGGCCGCAGCCCGATCGCCGTCAGACGCGCCTTCAGCCAATCGGGGCTTTCGCCATTGGTCACCCCGCGGATCAGCCGACCGGCAAAGACCGGACAGCCGCGCGCCTTCAGATCGGCGTCGATCACCGGCTTGACCGGGCTGTCAAAGCCCCCCGGCACGGGGTCGACCTGTAGCGGCTTCAGCACGCCCAGACCGCGCGCGGCCAGATCGCGTGCCACACCCCGCACCCCAAGCGCATCGGGGCGGTTCGGCGTGATCTTGATATGGATCATCGGATCAACGGCCTCGGGGCGGTTTTCCGCCAGCCAGTCGATATATTTGTCACCGACCGCACCCGAGGGAAGTTCGATAATACCGTTGTGTTCGTCGGACAGTTCCAGCTCGCGCTCGGAACACATCATGCCCATGCTCTCGATGCCGCGGATCTTGCCGATGCCCAGCGTCACATCCAGCCCCGGCACATAATCGCCCGGTTTCGCCAGAACCACGGTGATCCCGGCCCGCGCATTCGGCGCACCACAAACGATGGTCTTTTCGCCTTCATCGGTCAGCACGGTGCAGACCCGCAGCCGGTCCGCATCGGGATGCTGTTCGGCATGCTGCACATGGGCCAGGGTAAAGGGTGCCAGCCGGGCGGCGGGGTTCACCACCTCTTCGACCTCCAGCCCCAGATCGGTCAGGGTCTCGGCGATCTCTTCCAGCGACGCGCTGGTATCGAGATGGTCTTTCAGCCACGAAAGGGTGAATTTCATTTGGACAGTCCCCCGAATACGGTCGGCAGATCCAGCGCGGCGAAACCATAATGCTTCAGCCAGCGCAGATCGGATTCAAAGAAAGCGCGCAGATCGGGGATGCCGTATTTCAGCATGGCGATCCGGTCGATGCCCATGCCAAAGGCAAAGCCCTGCCATTGGGTCGGATCAATGCCGCCCGCCGCCAGCACCTTGGGCTGCATCATGCCCGAACCCAAAATTTCCAGCCAGCTGTCGCCCTCGCCGATCTTCAATTGGCCGCCAGCCCAGGAACAGCGGATATCGACCTCGGCCGAAGGTTCGGTAAAGGGGAAATGCGACGCGCGGAAGCGCAGTTCGACATTCGGCACCTCGAAAAACGCCTTGCAGAATTCCTCCAGCGTCCATTTCAGATTGGCCATCGAGATGTCGCGGCCAATGGCCATACCCTCGACCTGATGGAACATCGGAGCGTGGGTCTGGTCCATGTCCATGCGGTACACGCGACCGGGCGCGATGACGCGCACCGGCGCGCCCTGCGCCTGCATCGCGCGGATCTGCACCGGGCTGGTATGGGTGCGCAGCACATGCGGCGGGCGCGGATCATTGGGGTCACGCGCCATGAAAAACGTGTCGTGTTCCTGCCGCGCCGGATGTTCGGGCGCGATGTTCAGCGCGTCGAAATTATACCAGTCGGATTCCACCTGCGGCCCCTCGGCCACGGCAAACCCCATGTCGGCGAAGATCGCGGTGACCTCATCCATCACCTGGCTGACCGGATGGATGGTGCCGACCCGGCGCGGACGCGCGGGCAGGGTGACATCCAGCCATTCCGAGCGCAGACGCGCATCCAGCATGGCATCGGCCAGCGCCTCTTTCTTGGCGCGCACGGCCGCGTCGATTTCCGTTTTCAGCACGTTCAGCGCCGCGCCCGTGGTCTGGCGTTCCTCGGGTGACATGCCGCCCAGCTCGCGCATTTTCAGGCTGATTTCGCCCTTTTTGCCCAGAGCGGCCAGCCGCAGCTCCTCCAACGCGGCCTCATCCGAGGCGGCGGCTATGCCCTCCAGATATTTCGACTTGAGCTGGTCGAGCGCGTCCATGTTCGTCTCCTGATTGATCGAAGCCGTGCTAACGGTGGCCCCGGCTGAATTCAAGCAAATCAAAGCAAAACCCCGCGCACGGCATAGGCCGGCGCGGGGTTTGTGATGTAATCCCGTCAGAGGAAATTACGCAGCCGCGGCAGCCTTCGCCTTTTCGACGATGGCACCAAAAGCATCCGGTTCATGGATGGCCAGATCGGCCAGAACCTTGCGGTCCACTTCGATCCCGGCCAGAGCCAGACCGTTAATGAAACGCGAATAGGTCATTTCCAGATCATAGGCGCGAACCGCCGCGTTGATCCGCTGAATCCACAAGGCGCGGAAGTTGCGCTTGCGTTGCTTGCGGTCACGGGTGGCGTATTGGTTGGCCTTGTCAACCGCCTGGGTCGCCGTGCGGAAGTTGCGCGAACGGTTGGAGTAGTAGCCCTTGGCGGCCTTCAGAATTTTCTTGTGCGAGGCGTGAGTAACCTTGCCGGATTTAACGCGTGCCATGTGTCAGCCTCCTGATCAGCGGTTGTAGGGCATGTATTTCTTGACGATCTTCTCATCGGAAGCCGAGAGGATCATCGTGCCCGCGCTGTCGCGGATAAACTTGGTGCTGCGCTTGATCATGCCGTGGCGTTTGCCGGCCGGGCCAGCAATGACCTTGCCGGTCGCAGTGAATTTGAACCGCTTCTTGGCAGCGGCCTTCGTCTTCATCTTGGGCATTTCCATCTCCTCTTGACGAGTGGTGAACGCACGACTCGGCATGCCACTTCGGCCGGACGCACGTGTAGTCAGGGGGCGGCCAATAATGGACCGCCCCCCGGTTGGCAAGGGTAATTCGGTTTATTCCGGGTCTGTGCGGAAGATCAGCCGCTCATCACAGGGGGCGACGCGCAGGATATTGGTGGTGCCCTGCACGTTGAAGGGCACACCCGCGATCACCACGATCTGGTTGCTTTCATCGGCAAAGCCATAATCGCGCGCCGCACGGGCGGCATTGACCACCGCCATCTTGAAGCGGTCGACGACCTCGCTATGCACACAATGCACCCCCCAATACAGGCACATCCGGCGCAGCGATTCGACCAAGGGTGACAGCGCGATGATCGGCACGCGGGGCCGTTCCCGCCCGATCAGTGTCACCGTCTTGCCGGTCTGGGTGTAGCAACAGATCGCGGCGATATCGGTCGATTCGGCAATTTCACGCGCCGCGGCAACGATGCCATCGGCGACAGTCTTGCGTTCGACCTGACGCGAGGCCTCGATGATATCGCGGTAGGTCTTGTCGCTTTCGACCGAGCGCGCGACCGCATCCATCGTCTTGACCGCCTCGATCGGATAACGCCCGGCGGCGGATTCGGCCGACAACATCACCGCATCGGCGCCCTCATAGATGGCGGTCGCCACATCCGAAACCTCGGCGCGGGTCGGCACCGGGCTTTCGATCATGCTTTCCAGCATCTGCGTCGCCACGATCACCGGCTTGCCCGCCGCGCGGCATTTGCGCACCAGGCGTTTCTGGATCGGCGGCACCGATTCGACCGGCAGCTCCACCCCCAGATCGCCGCGCGCCACCATGATGCCATCGCTGACCGCGAGGATTTCGGTGAAGGCACGTTCGGCAGCGGGTTTTTCGATCTTGGAGATGATCGCGGCGCGGCCCTTGGCCAGATCACGGGCCTCGGTCACGTCCTCGGGGCGCTGCACGAAGCTGAGCGCCAGCCAGTCGACACCCAGGTCGCAGGCGAACTCCAGATCCTTGCGATCCTTGTCCGACAGCGCCGCCAGCGGCAGCACCACATCGGGCACGTTCACGCCCTTGCGGTTGGAAATCGTGCCTCCGATGGTGACGGTGCATTCGGCGAAATCGGTGCCGCATTTCTCGACCCGCATGCGGATCTTACCGTCATTGACCAACAGCCGTGCGCCGGGTTCCAGCGCCGCAAAGATTTCCGGGTGCGGCAGGCAGACGCGATGGCCATCGCCCTCGGTCGGGTCCAGATCGAAGCGGAAGGTTTCCCCCTCCTCCAGATCGGCGGCGCCCGCGGCAAAGGTGCCGACGCGCAGCTTGGGCCCCTGAAGGTCGGCCAGAACGGCAATCGGGCGCCCGGTATCATCCTCGATCTTGCGGATGATGTCGTAACGCGCCTTCTGCTCGGCATGTGTGCCGTGGCTCATGTTCAGGCGGAACACGTCTGCCCCGGCCTCGAACAATGCCCGGATGGTGTCATAATCGGAAGATGCCGGGCCCAGCGTGGCCACGATCTTCACATTGCGCAGGCGTCTCATGCTGCCTCGATGCTTAGGTTTCAAACACTTCGTGGGCCCAATGCCAGCTATGACCCAATTATTCGCACAGGGCAACTGGCACCCGTCCGTGCCTTGCCGTAAATCTGAAACAAGACAACCGAGCGACGCAATCATGACCATACCGCAGAATTCTGCCTACCGGATCATCAGCCAAGGGCGCATGTCGCGCTGGATGGTGACCGTGGACCATGCCACGAACCGGGTGCCCGATTGGGTAGCGGGCGGCGATCTGGGGGTTTCGGCGGCGGATATGCACCGCCATATCGCCTATGACCCCGGCGCATTGGGGGTTGGCACGGCCTTGGCCCAGCGGTTGGGGGCGCCACTGATCCATACCGATTTCTCACGCCTGGTGATCGACCCGAACCGGGGCGAGGACGACCCGACCCTGGTGATGCAGATCTATGATGGCACGATCATCCCGGCGAATCGGGGGATCGACGATGCCGGGGTGGATGAACGGCTGTACCGGCTGCACCGTCCCTACCACGCGGCTTTTGACGAACTGGCGGCACGGCGCGGCGATACGGTGATCTGCGCCATCCATTCCTTCACGCCGCAGTTGCGCGGCCATCCGCCGCGCCCGTGGCAGGTGGGGGTGTTGTCATCGCACAAGGACCGGCGGCTGGCGGTTCCGTTGATCGCCGCCCTGACGGCCACCGGGCTGACGGTCGGTGACAACGAACCGTATGAAGGCCATCTGGATGGCGATTCGATTGATCGTCACGCGCTGTCCCCCGGCCGCCCGAATGTGCTGATCGAGGTGCGCAACGACCTGATCGTGGATGCCGCAAGCCAACAGCACTGGGGCGAGCGGCTGGCACCGGTGCTGGAACAGGCACTGGTGCAAAGCGGGTTGTAACGGCCCCGCCCAAGCGGGGCCGGAACCGGATCAGATCGCGTGCTTGCGCGCCTCTTCGATATAGATCTGGCGCAGGTGCATCGACAACGCGCCGGGCGTGCCATCGCCCAAGGCGACGCCGTCGACCTCGACGATCGGGGTCACAAAGGACGAGGCCGAGGTATAAAACGCCTCATCTGCGGCCTGCGCCTCGGCGATGGTAAAGGGGCGCTCGACCAGCTTCATCTGCCGCTCGGCCACGATCCGCAGCAACGCGGCGCGGGTGATGCCGTGCAGGATGTCATTCGACAGCGGACGGGTGATGATGGTGTCACCCTTGACGATATAGCAGTTGTTCGACGACCCTTCGGTCACGTAGCCATCCTCGACGAACCAGGCATCATCCTTGCCCGCCGCCTCGGCCGCCATCTTCGACATCGACGCCCACAGCAGTTGTACC
This sequence comes from Paenirhodobacter sp., assembly GCA_036398515.1. Classification (GTDB taxonomy): domain Bacteria; phylum Pseudomonadota; class Alphaproteobacteria; order Rhodobacterales; family Rhodobacteraceae; genus Rhodobacter. The sequence goes on along the minus strand of DASWPI010000106.1, from coordinate 43,294 downwards.
GTCTTGATGTCGCGCCGATGCCAGCGCAGATCCGGCACCGAAATCACCCGCACGCCGCGTTCCACCTTGGGATTGTCCAGCATGGTCGGGTTGTCTTGCGTATACAGCACCACCGTGGCCGGCGTGCCCGCGGGCGGGAAGTGGAAATCCCGGTCCCCGGCATTGCCGCGCGTGACCTGTAGATAGACCCCGCCCAGTTGCAGCCCGTTGCGCGCGACCAGTTCGCGGTGAATGGCCAGCCATTCCGCATCGGTGATGTCACAGGTGATCTGCAATTCCCTCAGCGAGCGCGCCAGCCGCGCCATGTGACCGTCGAAATCGGTCAGCTTGCCATCCAGAACGCAGGTCACCTCATAGACGGCATCCCCCATCACGAAGCCCCGGTCGAAGATCGAGACCTTGGCCTCTTCTTCGGGCAGAAAATCACCATTCAGATAGACGGTGCGGCTCATATTTGTCTCCTTCATCAACCCCAAAGGCCCGGTTGGGGCGGGAATACCTGGCCGCCCTCATAGGTCAGCGGCATGTCGCGGTCTTCTGCCAGAAGCAGCGGTCCGTCAAGATCCACCACCTCGGCGCCCTGCGCCACCAGCACGGCGGGCGCCATCGCCAGCGATGACCCCACCATACAGCCGACCATCACCTGATAGCCCTGCGCACGGGCCAGATCGCGCAGTTCCAATGCCTCGGTCAGCCCGCCGGTCTTGTCCAGCTTGATGTTGATCACATCGTATTTGCCCGCCAGATGGTCCAGGCTGTCGCGGTCATGGCAGCTTTCATCCGCGCAAACCGGCACCAGCCGCGCCAGCCCCAGCAGATCTTCATCGGCCGCGGCAGGCAAGGGCTGTTCAACCAGCGCCACCCCCAACCGCACCAGATGTGGAGCAAGGTCCAGATAGCTTTCGCGGGTCCAACCCTCATTCGCATCGACAATGATCCGGGCGGAGGGCGCCCCCCGGCGCACGGCCTCCAGCCGGGGCATGTCATCGGGCGTGCCCAGCTTGATTTTCAGCACCGGCCGATGCGCATTGCGGGCCGCCGCGCGTTGCATGTTCTCGGCGGTGTCCAGCGACAGCGTATAGGCGGTGATCATAGGCACCGGCGCGGCCAGCCCCGCCAGTTCCCACACGCGCTTGCCGGCCGCTTTCGCCTCCAGATCCCACAGCGCGCAATCCACCGCGTTGCGCGCGGCACCCGGCGGCAGGGCCCTTTGCAGGTCGGCGCGGGTGATATCGTGCGGCAGCGCATTGATCTGCGCCGTCACACTGTCCAGACTTTCGTCATAGCGCGCATAGGGCACGCATTCGCCCCAGCCCAGAATACCGCCGCGTTCGATACGGACGGTCAGAACCCGCGCCTCGGTCCGGCTGCCACGCGAAATGGTGAACACCTCGGCCAACCGGAACACATCTGCCGTTACGGAAATCATCCGCTTTCTCCTGTGAATGTCACCGGTTCAGATCGCAGCCAGCGCGTCCACCAGACGGGCGGCCCCAAAGCGGAAAGGATCGGCGGTGGGCAGACCCATCTCGGCCTCGATCCGGGCCAGATAGGCGCGTGCATCGGGTTCGGACAGGTGCTGGGTATTGACCGAAATGCCGACCACCTTGCACGCCGGATTGCCGACCTGTGCCAGACGCAGCGCCACATCGCGCAGATCGGCCAACGCGGGCAGCGTATACCCCGGCAGGCCACGCATATGGGGGCGCGTCGGTTCATGGCATAGCACCAGCGCGTCGGGTTGCCCGCCATGCACCAGCGCCAGCGTCACCCCGGAATAAGAGACGTGGAACAGGCTGCCCTGCCCCTCGATCAGATCCCAATGGTCAGCGTCATTGTCGGGCGTCAGCCATTCGACCGACCCGGCCATGAAATCGGCGATCACCGCATCCAGCGGCACGCCATTGCCGGTGATCAGAATGCCGGTCTGGCCGGTGGCACGGAAGGTGGCCTTCTGGCCGCGGGCGCGCATCTCTTTTTCCATGCACAGCGCGGTATACATCTTGCCGACCGAGCAATCGGTGCCGACGGCCAGCATGCGCTTGCCGCTGCGCTTGACGCCATTGGCGATCGGATATTGCACCGAGGGCACGCGCACATCATGCAACTGCCGCCCATGTCGCGCCGCGACCGCCACCAGTTCAGGTTCATCCCGCAGTAGATTGTGCAACCCCGACGCGATGTCGAACCCTTGTTCCAGCGCGGTGACCAGAATTTCCTGCCATGCTGGGCTGATGACCCCACCGCGATTCGCCACACCGATCACCAATGTCTTGCAGCCTGCCGCCTTGGCCGCCGCCAGATCCATATCCGGCAGCCCCATATCGGCATTGCAACCGGGCATGCGATATTGGCCAACGGCATATTCCGGGCGCCAGTCCTTGATTCCCTGCGCAACCTTGGCCGCCAGTTGGTCGGGCGCATCACCTAAGAACAGAAGATAGGGGGTTTCGATCAGGGACATGAAGATTACCTCGGGGCCTAGAACTGCGGATCAACGGACGCACTCGGCGAACCGTCGCCTACAGATTATCGCGCATGGCAGAAATTTCATGGGAAAGTCGCATCGACAAGGTTAAACTATCCGAAGATTATTCGCGATTGATCGACATTATTCGCAGAAATGATCACGCCTGACGAAAACCGCGAATACAATGCGCACCCCGGCCACACGATTTCGTGAATCTTACGAAGTGCTTGCCCGATGCCCGGCAACATTATATCCGATTCATACATGTTTCGGTCAGATACTTGCTAATGACAATCAACCCGGCAGCACACAATCATCACAGGGTCGAGGCTGGAACAAATGGATGCCAGACTGACGGGATGACTGACTGCACGTTTTTTTTGCTTCATGTCATTTTTGTCAAAGTGACGTAACGGAACATTTTACCAATCGGTGTTTTGACAGGCAAAAGTTGTTGTCACACGGGAATAAATGACTAAGGATTAGGCTGAATACGAATGGATCCAGAATCGAATTCAGACACAGTATCCCGGAGCGGCGAGGAGGGGAGGCCACGCTGCATGAGGGAAACCAGGGACGCCCCGGCCGCAAGCCCGGGGCGTTTCCTTTTCAGATGTAGCCCTCCGCCCCGCCGCGCACCATGCGACGTTTCGCTGCACCCCCCCTTTTGCCGTGATCCGGGCATCGCATCGGGTTCAGTTGCATTTTCGGCGCCGCGCTTGCATATAGTCCGCATCGCAAACGGAGGGTTCCGATGACAACCTATCTAGAGTTCGAAAAGCCGCTGGCCGAAATCGAAGGCAAGGCCGAGGAATTGCGGGCCCTGGCCCGCGCGAACGAACAGATGGATGTCGAAAAGGAAGCCAGCGCCCTGGACAAGAAGGCCGCGCAGATGCTGCGCGATCTTTACAAGGACCTCAGCCCCTGGCGCAAAACCCAGGTGGCGCGGCATCCGGACCGTCCGCATTGCAAAGATTACATCGACGCGATTTTCACCGAATATACCCCGCTGGCCGGGGACCGGAACTTTGCCGACGATCACGCCGTCATGGGCGGTCTGGCCCGGTTCAACGATCAGCCGGTGGTGATTATCGGCCACGAAAAAGGCAATGATACCGCCAGCCGGATTACCCGGAATTTCGGCATGGCCCGCCCTGAGGGTTATCGCAAGGCAATCCGCCTGATGGATATGGCCGACCGTTTCCACCTGCCGGTGATCACGCTGGTCGATACCCCCGGCGCCTATCCGGGCAAAGGCGCCGAGGAACGCGGACAGGCCGAGGCCATCGCACGGTCGACCGAAAAATGCCTGTCGATCGGCGTGCCGCTGATTTCCGTCATCATCGGCGAGGGTGGATCAGGCGGCGCGGTGGCCTTTGCCACGGCCAACCGCATCGCCATGCTGGAACATTCGGTCTATTCGGTGATCTCGCCCGAGGGCTGCGCCTCGATCCTGTGGAAAGACGCCGAAAAGATGCGCGAGGCCGCCGAGGCCCTGCGTCTGACCGCGCAGGATCTGCGCAAGCTGGCGGTGATCGACCGGATCATCAAGGAACCGCTGGGCGGCGCGCAACGTGACCGGGCCGCGACCATTGCAGCCGTTGGTTCGGAAATCGCGCTGATGCTGGAGGAACTCAAGGGCCGCAAACCCGCAGAGATCATCAAGGACCGGCGGAAGAAATTCCTGGATATGGGGGCCAAGGGTCTGGCCGCGTGACGGCCTGGATCTTGCTGATCCTGGCGGGTCTGTTTGAAATCGGCTGGGTGATCGGAATGAAATATTCCGCAGGCTTTACCCGGCCGGTGCCGTCAATCCTGACCATCATCGTGGTGTTCATCAGCGTCTACCTGCTGGAACGCGCGGCGCGCGACATTCCGGTGGCCACCGCCTATACGGTCTGGGGTGGCATTGGCGCCCTGGGCACCGCCGTGATGGCGATGGTTCTGTTCAACGAACCGCTGGGATCACAGCGCATTCTGGGCATGGCGCTGATCATTGGCGGCGTGGTGACCCTGAAGCTGGCCTGATCAGAGGCGAAAACTGGACTCGTCCATCAAGCGGTCAGATGCCGTTTCAATCTCGGTCTCGATCCGCGCCATGAAGGCGTGCAGATCCATCCCCGGCGCGATCTCGGGCAGGAACTCGATCACCGCCACGCCGGGCTTACGCATCAGGCTGTGCCGCCCCCAGAACACACCCACATTGGTGGCCACCGGCACGCAGGGCTGTTTCATCGCGTGATACAGCGCGGCGGCACCGATCTTGTATTCAGCCTTGACCCCGGGTGCGACACGGGTGCCTTGCGGGAAAATGATCAGCTGGCCACCGGCAAAGCGCGGATTGCGCACCGCAACCAGCATGGCCTTGATCGCCGCCCCCCGCTTGCCCCGATTGACCGGGATGCAGCCGGTCAACCACGCATACCACCCCACAAACGGGGTCCAGACCAGCTCATGCTTCATGATGAACTTGGCGCGTGGCAACACCGAATAGATCAGCAGGATATCCAGAAAACTTTGGTGTTTTGAGGCGATCAGCACATCGCCACGAGGAATCACGCCCCGCGCCTCGGTGCGTAAACCCGCGATCCAATGCGCCGAGAACCGCACCCAATAGCAGAACAGACGGCAGATGGCGGTGGCCACCGCGCGCCCGCCGATCAGTGCCAGCGGAAACAGGCCGATCGCGATCACCGCCATGCCCACATACATCACGACGATAAAGATGAAGGACCGGATATATTGCAGCGCGATCATCGGATTCCCCGCAACATGTGCCGTGCCGCCGCACGGGTTGCCCAGAATGAAACCACCGCCGCCAAGGGCGGCAGAATCAGCGGCCACAGCCATCCCCAACCGGTAAAGCCCAGCCCGGTCAGGAATCCGCCCGCCGCATTCGCCGACGGCAGCATCGCCACCGCCAGCATCCCGATCAGCGTGCCCGCCGCCGCACCCAGCAGCCCACGGATGGTAAAGCGCCGCTCGAACGCCCGCGCGATGAAGGTATCGCGCGCCCCCACCAGCCGCAGGGTGCGGATCACCTGACCATTCGCCGCCAGAGATGCCTGGGCCGCCAGCGTGATCATCCCGGCCATCGCGCCGCCGATCAGCAACAGCGACAGCCCACCCAGCAGGCGCAGCCGCCCCGCCGCCTCGACCAGCGGCCGACGCCAACGGGTGTGATCGTCCAGCACGGCACCGGGGGCCTCAGCCGCCAGACGCAGACGCAGCCCCTCGGCATCCATTCCCTGCGCGGTTTCCGTCAGCTCGATCAGCGTCGGCAGGGGCAGGGTCTCGACCGGCAGATCCGGGCCGAACCACGGGTTCAGCAGCTTTTTCATCTCATCATCGCCCAGCACCCGATAGCTGGCGACACCGGGGGTGGATTTCAGCGCCTCCAGCACCGCTTGGGTCTGGATTTCCGCCTGTTCGGGCGGCGCCGAAATGCGCACCGTGGCCGAGCGCGCCAGCGCATCAGACCACCGATCCGCCAAACGTCCGCTGGCCATCGACAGCGCCAGCGCGAACACCGCCAGAAACGCCATCGCCGCCGCCGTCAGCACCGTCAGATTTGCGGTATAGCTGGATGGCGGCACCACCCGGTCGGCCGGGTTCACATCAGATCGAAACAGCGAAATTACCGTGCGAATCACAGATCAGCCCCCGCCAGATGCAGCCGCCGCCCGGCAATGCGCAACACCCGCGCCGAAATCTGCGCCTTGGCCTGCCGGATCAGGTTCAGGTCATGCGTCGCAATCACCACCGTCTTGCCCATCTTGTTCAATTCCACCAGCAATGCCAGCAGCCGCAGCGACATTTCCCAATCCAGGTTGCCGGTGGGTTCATCGGCCAGAATCACCTCGGGTGAGGTCATCACCGCGCGCGCCAGTGCCGCCCGCTGGCGTTCACCGCCCGACAGTTGCGGCGGCAGCGCATTGGATTGCGCCCGCAGCCCGACCCAGTTGATCAGCTCTTTCAACTCACCCACATCCACATGCCGCCCCGCCACCGTCAACGGCAGCGCGATGTTTTCCGCCACCGGCAAATGGTCCAGAAACTGACAGTCCTGATGCACCACGCCGATGCGTTGGCGGGTGCGGGCGATGTCATCGCGCCCCATCCGCCGCACATCCTGCCCGAACAGCCCGATAAACCCTGTCGAGGGCAGCAGCTCCGCATAGCACAATTTCAGGAATGTGGTCTTGCCCGCCCCAGACGGACCGGTCAAAAAATGAAACGACCCCGGCACCAGCTTCAGCGTCATCTCGGCCAGAAGATCCGTGCCGCCATAGCCTACCGCGACATTCTGCAGCTCGATCACGGACAAGCCCCTTCGTCTGGTCTTTGCGGATCTGCTAACCTCACGGTAACTCAAACCCTTGGATAAGTGATTGGTGCTTGCTACAACATGTGCAAAGGAATTGCCAGAATGCCAGTAACGGTCGGAATGGGGGGGGCATGCGGCTGATCTGCCCGGGATGCGGGGCCCAGTATGAGGTCGACGATGGCATCATTCCCGATGCCGGTCGTGACGTGCAATGTTCGGCCTGTGGACATGTCTGGTTTCAGAAAAGCCGACCGATGCTGTTGTCCGGCGATGAGGTGGTGACGCTGCTGCTGGACACCGGGGCGGAACAGCCCCGACCGCCACTTTCCTCCTCGGATGCGGTCGATCAGGTGATGACTTCGGCCTTTGACGAAGATCCCGACCCGGAGCTTCCCGATCCGGGCGCCCAGCCGCTGCGGCCACGCCGGGCGCTGGATGACAGCCTGCTGTCGATTTTGCGCGAGGAGGCCGAGCGTGAGGCCCGGGCGCGGCGCGCCGAAAGCCCCGCGCTGGAAACCCAGGAAGAAATGAACCTGGCCGAGGTGCCACAGGTTTCTGTGCCGCCCGCCGCGCCGGTGATGGCCGAACCCGCAGCCCCTGAAGCGGAGGCCCCTGAACCTGCGCCCCCGCCGGCATTGCGGATCGTACAAGCGGCGGCGCCGATTGTGGTGGCGCCCGAACCTGAACCCGAGCCATTGCCTGATATCGGCACCCTAAAGGCCTCATTGCGGGCCAGTGCCGACCGTCATGGTGATGCCGCAGCAACCATCGCGCCGGTGGCCCCACCCCACTCGGGCTTTCGTACCGGCTTCCTGTCGGTGCTGACCCTGGCCGGGCTGGCGACGGCGGCCTATGGTTTCGCACCGGAGCTTTCAGGGGCGCTGCCCGATCTGGACCCGGCGCTGACGGCCTATGTCGCGCAGGTCGACAGCGGTCGGATCTGGCTGGATGAACATCTGCGCGACGCAATTTCCGTGGTGCAAAAGGCGTTGCGCGGCTGATCGACTAGAACTGATCCAACAGGCGGCGCAGGTAATCCAGTTCGGCGTCCGGGCGCAGACGTTCTGCCGAGCGGCGGCGGATTTCATCCAGCAAGTCCCGCGCCCGGCGATAGACGTCTTCGCCCTGCAACATCTCATTGTTCGATCCGCCCTGCGCACCCTCGCCCGTGGCACGACCCAGCGGATCGCGTGGCATTTCACGCGTGCCACGGCCGCCGGTCGCATCGCCCAGCCGCTGTTCGCCGTCAGCCCCCTGCTGGCCGGGCTGTTGCCCCCCGGGCTGCTCCTGCGCCATCGCCTCGCGCATGTCGCGCATGCCTTCGCGCAGCGCCTCGATGGCATCGGCCTGACGATCCAGCGCGGTGCCGTTGTCGCCATCGCGCAGGGCCTGCGCCGCGCCATCCATCGCACGACCGGCCTCATCCAGATTGCGCCGCGCCGAATCGCCCGAATCGCCGCCCGGTCGCGGCATCAACCCACGCTGACGATCCAGCTCCCGGCGCAAATCATCCTGACGCCCAGCCAGATCCTGGCCGTTCTGCCCTGATCCCTGCCCCTGGCCTGCCTCACCTTGACCTTGACCTTGACCTTGACCTTGACCTTGACCTTGCTGCAACTGCCGGAACGCCTCGTCAGACAACTGTTGTTGTTGACGCAGCGTTTCGCCCAGATCGCGCATCGCCTGACTGCCGGGTTGATCGCCCTCGCCACCCTGCCCCTGCTGCACCTTCAGGTTTTCCATCAAGCGTTGTAGCTGCTTCAACAACTCCTGCGCCTCGGCCATCCGCCCCTCTTCCATCAGCTTCTGGATTTCATCCATCAACTGCTGGATCTGGTCGGCGGTAACCTGTTGGCCCTGCCCGGCCCCGGTATCGGGTTGATCGGTCTGATCCTGCTGCTCAGCCCGTTCCGCCAGCATCTTCAGGTAGTTGTCGGTCGCCTCTTTCAATTCCTGCATCAGCTTGGCGATTTCATCCTTGGACGCACCGTTGCGCATCGCTTCGGACAGCCGCTGTTGCGCCTGTTGCATCGCCGCCAGCGCATCGGACAGGCCGCCATCCTCCAGCATCTCGGCCATATCCCACAGCATACCGGCGATTTCATCGCGGGCCTCGGGCGTGACCTCGGGCAATTCCAGCCGCAGGGCCGCCAACCGCAGGGTCGCGGGGATTTCCGGGCTGGGGAACAGATCTTGCGGCCGGTTGGTAATGGCCCGCAAGATCTGGGCATCCATCGCGGCATTGGCACGCGACCATAACAGATCGCGGCGCACCTCGATCAAGGCGGCGGCGCGCGGATCAAAGAACCGCCGCCCCGGCAATTCCAGTGTTTCAGATGCGCTGGTGCCGGTCTGGTCACGCCCGTCCGTCACCGTCAGGGTCATGGTGACCGGCAGGTTGGCCCAGGGGTGCTGCTCGGCATCCTCGACCAGTTGTTCGGTGAAATCGGCGCGTGACCCGCTGATTGGCATCGGCAGATCAAACACCAGATCGGGCCGGGGTTCCGGGTCCACAGCCAATCCGTAACGACGCGGCACCGCCGCCAGATCCAGCGTGATTCGCGCCTGTCCCGACACCACAGCATGGTCATCCTGCGCATGGAACGGTTGCGCCAGCTTGCCATCGGCCCGCCGCTCGGCCCGTCCGGCCAGGGCCACCAGGGGCGCGTTGTCCGACAGCACTACCACCTGAAAATCGCGCCCGCCCGGCCCGCCGATGGTGATGCGGCCCGATTGCACCGCCTCGAAATCACGTTTTTCAATTCCGGCGGTCGCATCCGTCTTCTCCGGTGCGGCAGCCGGGCTGGAGACCGTTTCGGTCAGCGCCACCGACCCGCCATAAAAGCGCAGCGCAAAGCGGGTGCCCTCGGGCACGGTCAGGCTATCCCCCTCGACCTTGTTCAGATACAGACCGGGTTTGCCGGTATAGCGCGGCGGCTCGGCCCAGCCTTCCCAGGCGGGCCCCATCGCGGCGGTCGCACTGCCCGGCGCACCGGGGCGGGACGTGCCATCGAACAGGGCCAGCGGCGCACCGAAAATCACCGCCACCGCCACCGCCGTCAGCGCCACCAGACGCAGCGCATAGGGATCATGGCGCGCCAGATCGGGGTCGGGGGCAACCGCACGCGCCGATGCCGCCACCTGCGCCATACGACGCAAATGCACATTCCACAGGGCAACCGCATCGGGATCATCAGCCCCGATCGCCATCCGGTCGGTCAGCGCGGACAGGGGCCGCCCCGGCAAGGTGGCATCCAGCCGCGCCACCGCCTGATCACGCGTGGGCCAACGAAAACCGCGCGCAAACCACAGCGCGGCTACAGCCAACACCGCACCCAGCCCGATGAAAATCCCCCAGGACACCACACCGGGCAGGCCAAAGGCTGACCCGGCAAACATCAGCGCAAGCACCGAAAACAGCGGCCAAAAGGCCCGCAATGCACGTTCCACCACCATACCCGCCCGCGTCAGCGCGATCGGTCGGGCAAGGGCGGTCAATGGCCCCGGGGGATTATCCTGAGCAGGGGTACGCGGCATCGGTCCTTTCCGGCCCGCGGCGACAATCGCCTAGAGCCACGCCGGGATGGTATCGCGGGCCAGCATTTCCTCAAAGCTCGGTCTTTGGCGAATGACGGCGAATTGATCCCCATGCACCAGAACCTCGGGCACCAGCGGGCGGGAATTGTATTCCGACGCCATCACCGCACCATAGGCCCCGGCCGAGCGGAACGCCACCAGATCGCCCGCCGCCAGCGGTATCAGCGCCCGTGCCTTGGCAAAGGTATCGCCGGTTTCGCACACCGGGCCGACCACATCATAGGGCGCCTGCGCCGTGCCCGGAACGGGTTCGACCACCGGCACGATATCATGCCAGGCGTTATACATCGACGGCCGCACCAGATCATTCATCGCCGCATCGAGGATCAGGAAATTGCGCCCCTCGCCCTCTTTCAGATAAATGACCGAAGACACCAGCAAGCCGGCATTGCCCGAAATCAGCCGGCCCGGCTCGATCTCGATCTCGCATCCCAGATCGCCCAGCGTCGCTTTGATCACACCGACATATTCCACCGGCAGTGGCGGGGCCTCGTTCGAGCGGGTGTAGGGAATGCCCAAGCCTCCGCCCAGATCCAGACGCTGAATGCTGTGGCCATCGGCGCGCAACGCCAGGGTCAGATCGCGCACCTTCTGGAACGCCGCCGCGAAAGGCGCCAGATCGGTCAACTGCGAGCCGATATGAACGTCGATCCCCTTGACCGCGATCCCCGGCAGGCTGGCCGCCAGCGCATAGACCGCACGGGCCTTGGCGATGGGAATGCCGAATTTGTTTTCCGATTTGCCGGTGGCGATCTTTTCATGGGTATGGGCATCGACATCGGGGTTCACCCGGATCGCGATCGGCGCGACCACGCCCAGTTCGGTGGCAATGGCGGAAATCGCAAGCATCTCGGGTTCGGATTCGACGTTGAATTGCCGAATGCCTCCGGTCAGCGCCAGGCGGATTTCCTCGGGCGTCTTGCCGACGCCGGAAAACACGATCCGGTCGCCCGGCACACCCGCCGCCAGCGCCCGGCGATATTCGCCGCCAGACACCACATCCATCCCCGCGCCCAGCCCGGCCAGCACCTTCAGCACCGCCAGATTGGAATTCGACTTGATCGCGAAACAGACCAGATGCGGCATGTCACCCAGGGCCTCGTCGAACAGACGAAAATGGCGTTCCAGCGTGGCGGTGGAATAAACGTAGAACGGCGTGCCGACCGTCGCCGCGATCTCCGGCAATGCGACGTCTTCAGCATGCAAAATGCCGTTGCGATAAAGAAAATGATCCATGACGCCCCTGCCCGGTTCGATGCGTGATCCGTTGGCTAGCGCAGAATGGCGAAGGGCGCAATCGGCGGAACTCAGAACCCGGCGCCCAGACTGACCGGCCCCAGCACCGTGCCCAGATAGCCGCCGCCGTGATTGTTGACCCCGACGTTGAGCGGCCCGACGCCACTGGCGACCGATGTTGTCACCCGACCGCCGGACCCGGCATAAACGCCCAGATGCGGCTGGCGCGGCTGCGTTGCGCAGCCCGCCAGCACCACCAGCATCAGGGCCATCCTGATCACGAGGATTGCGCCAGTTTCACGTCGCGCGGCGGCTTGGGCGGGCCATCGACACCGCACGCCGCCAAGACGGTCAAAAATGCCAATAGCAGCAGGGTGATACGGGTCATTCTGGCCTCCTCAGCCGAGGATCTGCTTCCAGCGGTCAATCTGCGCGCGGACCTGATCGGGGGCCGTGGCGCCATAAGATTGCCGCGACGCGACCGAGTTGTGAACCCCCAGCACGCGGAACACGTCATCGGTGATCGCCGCGTGGACCGATTGCATCTCGGCCAAGGTCAGATCCGGCAGATCGACGTTCTTCTGCTCGGCCAGGGCCACCAGCGACCCGGTGACGTGATGGGCATCGCGGAACGGCAAGCCCGCCTCGCGCACCAGCCAGTCGGCCAGATCGGTGGCGGTCGAAAAACCCGACGACGCCGCCGCCTCGATCTTGGCCCGGTTCACCGTCAGATCGGAAATCATCCCGGTCATCGCCGCCAGTGCCAGCAACAGCGTATCGGCGGCGTCAAAGACCTGCTCCTTATCTTCCTGCATGTCCTTGGAATAGGCCAGCGGCAGCCCCTTCATCACGGTGAACAGCGCCACCGTCGCCCCCAGAATGCGGCCAATCTTGGCACGGATCAATTCCGCAGCATCCGGGTTGCGCTTTTGCGGCATGATCGACGATCCCGTCGACCATTTGTCCGACATCGACACGAACCGGAATTGCGCGGAGGACCAGATCACCAGCTCTTCCGCCATCCGGCTGAGATGCACCGCGCAGATCGACGAGGCCGACAGGAACTCCAGCGCGAAATCGCGGTCCGATACGGAATCCAGGCTGTTCGCCATCGGCCGGTCAAACCCAAGGGCCTGTGCCGTGGCAAAACGGTCGATGGCAAACCCCGTCCCCGCCAGCGCCGCGGCCCCCAAGGGCGATTCGTTCATCCGTTTGCGCGCATCCTGAAACCGGCTTTTGTCACGGGCGAACATTTCCACATAGGCCATCATGTGATGGCCGAAGGTCACCGGCTGCGCGGTTTGCAGGTGGGTAAAGCCCGGCATCACCCAATCCGCCGTCGCCTCGGCCCGCGCGACAAAGGCGCGGATCAGCGTATCCAGCCCCTGAATCGCCGCATCGCATTGATCGCGCACCCACAGCCGGAAATCCGTCGCCACCTGATCGTTGCGCGACCGCGCCGTGTGCAGCCGCCCCGCGGGTTCGCCGATCAGCTCCTTCAGCCGCGCCTCGACATTCATATGGATGTCTTCCAGCGCGGTCGAAAACGGAAAATCGCCCGCCTGGATTTCTGACAACACCGTGAGCAGGCCTTCCCGGATCGCCCCGGCATCGCTATCGGTGATGATGCCTTGTGCGGCCAACATCGCCGCGTGGGCCCGGCTGCCGACAATATCCTGCGCATACAGCCGCTTGTCGAACGAGATCGAGGCATTGATCGCCTCCATGATCGCGTCCGGTCCGGCGGCGAAGCGCCCGCCCCACATGGCGTTCGAGGATTTTTCCGTGCTGTCGGTCATCGGTCGGCCCTTTTAAGGAGGCATAATGCTCAGGTTTCTTGCTCTTTATACGGCCCTGAGCCTGGGCGCAAATCCTGCGGTCGCGCTGGACCTGACGGCGCTGAAAACCGGTGAAATGAAAAAAATGGTGGTTTATGCGCAGCCGCTGGCGACGCCCGACCTGCCTTTTGTCGATCAGGACGGTGCGACACACAGCCTGCGCACATTTGCCGGACAGCCGGTGTTGCTGAATTTCTGGGCCACATGGTGTGCGCCCTGCCGGGCGGAAATGCCTGCATTGGACCGGGCGCAGGCCGATCTGGGGCCGCGCGGATTGCACGTGGTGACATTGGCGACCGGACGCAATCCACAAGCCCAGATCACGCGGTTCTTTGACCAGGCCGGTGTCACCCATCTGCCGCGCTATCAGGATGAACAGCGTGGCCTGGCCCGCGCGATGGGGGTCGCGGGCCTGCCTGTTTCGGTGCTGATCGACCGCAACGGGCTAGAGGTCGCCCGGATCATCGGCGAGGCCGACTGGAACAGCCCCGAGGCCCGCGCCGTCCTGACCGCGCTAACCGACAGCCATTAGCGGTTCAGCGCCGGTACAGGTGGCCTGTATCCTGCAATTCCTCCATCGCGTAGCCGGTGGTTTCCGCCATCAGAATGATCGTTTCCAGCCGTGACTTGATACCGGCGTGAAACGCATCCAACTGGTCGATCGTCTCGGCCAGACCGCCCGCATCGGGCATCCGACAGCATTCGACCCGCCCCAGAATCCGGATCGTATCCAGGCCCAGCATGTGCCGGCGGATCTCGATACTTGCGCGCCCCAATCGGGCCGAAGCGGTGATTGTTTCCGCAATCGCCTGTTGCGCGGCCCCCGCCAGTTGCGGAATGACCTGTTCCAGCAAATGACGCTCGGCCTCCCAACTGCGCGCCTGCAGGATCTGGCGCCGGTGCGGGATATCATCCGTCGCGTTCCGCCGGTTGACTTCGACCATCTCGGGCGGCAAGGGCGCGGACAACATGCGCTGCCACACCTCGGTCAGCAGGCGGATACAGCCGGTCAGGATCAGCGACCGCGACAGGCCGCGCGCCATCACCTCACACAGGCCCTGATCGCCGCCGACATAGGCCTGCAACCGGCGCGAAATCACCATTGACGAAGCCTTGTAGTTTTCCGCGATGGCCGAAATCGGCCCGCCCGACGGTTCCAGTTGCGACGCGATGATCCGCATGTTGTTGGGAATCAGCTGCAATGCCCCGAAACTGCGAATCAGCCCGACCTGATCACGCATCCCCTGAACCAGTGTTTCGTTCATCTCCGACAGGGCCCGCAGATGCGGATCGGTGGCGGCCCCCTTCAGCACATCACGGACCGCCAGTTCCTGCATCAGCGCACAGGCCACGAAACTGTCATGGCTGGGAAAACCGTGTTGCAGCGCAACGCGCCGCAGCACGAGCGCATTGCGATCCGGTTCGGCGCCTTCGTCCACCTCGCGCGCTACGGTATCACGATAGATCTCGGGGATCTCCTTGAAGATCGGCGCCATCGGCGGCAGTTGCAACGAAATGAAGCCGTCATTCACCGGCAGAACGATAGCAAAGACCCAATGGCTATCCCCCGAACGGGTGCGACTGCACAGGTAGGTTGCCGCAGGTTGACCCGCCCCAAGGCTGCCCCACAACATATTGTAGACCGCGCGTGGCGTCTGCGTATCACGCAAGGCTTGATGCGGCATCCCGACCAGTTCCGAAATCGAATAGCCCGAGACCTTTGCAAAGGCGTCATTGACGGTGCGCATCACCACATTGGCGTCAGCACGGGCATACAGGATATCATCCGAAATCCGGTGGGCCTGCAACAGCCTATCCATCGCGTGTTCTGCGGTCTGCACCGTCACGCCTGCCTCAAGCCCCATCACTGCGCCATTCCCGCACCGTTCCTTGCGGTGATTTAACCTCCAATGAATTGCCCGATCCTTAACGTCCATACGCCGATGCCACGGCGATTAAGCATGATGCAGCAGCTCCCGAAAACTTTACCGCTTATTAGGCTTGGCGGTAGATGCTGCCTTTGTTCGCAACGGAGTCCCTAATGTCGAAACCCGTCAATCCCCCGCATGGCCTGCTGGATTCCGAATTCTCGAATCCACTGGAATACGCGATCGCCCAGTGCGACAGTGAGGTGCTGACGATGGTGCGCCGCGCGATCGAACGTAAAGAGGTCCTTTTGGCCTTTCAGCCTGTCGTACAAAGCGCCCGCCCCGAACGTCCAGCGTTTTATGAGGGCTTGATCCGGCTACTGGATGAAACAGGGCGCATCATCCCCGCGCGTGATTTCATCGAGCAGGTCGAGACCAACGAATTGGGTCGACGAATCGATTGTCTTGCCCTCGAGCTGGGATTGAAGGCACTGGCCGAGGACCCGAATCTGCGTCTGGCCATCAATATGTCCGCGCGCTCCATCGGTTATCCCAGCTGGATGCGGGTGCTGAATACCGGCCTGTCCTGTGACAGCACAGCGGCCGAGCGGCTGATTCTGGAAATCACCGAAAGCTCGGCGATGCAGATGCCGGATATGGTCACGAAATTCATGGCGGAACTGCAAAACCGCGGACTCAGCTTTGCGCTGGATGATTTCGGCGCGGGATATACGTCTTTCCGATATCTGCGCGAATTCTATTTCGATATCCTCAAGATTGACGGCCAGTTCATCCGGGGTATTTCGGAAAATCCCGACAATCAGGTTTTGACGGCCGCCCTGATGTCTATTGCCCAGCATTTCGACATGTTCACCGTGGCCGAAGCCGTCGAATCGGCCTCGGATGCCGCCTATCTGACCGAACTCGGTATTGACTGTATGCAGGGGTATTATTTTGGCGCCCCAACCGTGCTGCCACCGTGGAAACTGGCCGAGGCGGCGCGTGCCCTGCGTGCTTGACGCAGGGTCCATTGGCCATCGTAAACCCGGTTTTCGCTTGACCTCACGGGGCCATAGGCCATCCTGCCCTTAGGACGGTTTCTTGTGTCAACGCGGCGCAAGACCCTGTGAGGAGAGGATCATGACCAACGTCGTTATCGTTTCGGCTGCGCGCACTGCGGTCGGAAGTTTCAGTGGTTCCTTTGCAACGACCCCCGCCCATGAATTGGGTGCTGCGGTGATCGAGGCGGTGGTGGAACGCGCCGGAATTGAAAAGGGAGAGGTGTCAGAAACCATCCTGGGGCAGGTCTTGACGGCAGCGCAGGGGCAAAATCCGGCGCGTCAGGCGCATATCAAGGCGGGTCTGCCAATCGAATCGGCCGCCTGGGGCTTGAATCAGGTGTGCGGGTCCGGTTTGCGGGCCGTAGCCTTGGGTGCGCAGCAAATCCAGTTGGGTGATTCGACGATTGTCGTGGCGGGCGGTCAGGAAAACATGTCCCTTTCGGCACATGCGGCCTATCTGCGCGCCGGACAGAAGATGGGAGACATGAAGTTCATCGACACGATGATCAAGGATGGCCTGTGGGATGCTTTCAACGGCTATCACATGGGGCAAACGGCAGAAAACGTCGCAGAAAAGTGGGAAATCAGCCGTGATCAGCAGGATGAATTCGCACTGGCCTCGCAAAACAAGGCTGAAGCCGCGCAGTTGGCGGGAAAATTCAAGGATGAGATCGTTCCGTTCACGGTGAAAACCCGCAAGGGCGACACCGTCATTGATTCGGATGAATACATCCGACACGGCGCAACGATTGAGGCGATGCAGAAACTGAAACCGGCCTTCGCCAAGGACGGCACGGTCACGGCTGGAACCTCTTCGGGGATCAATGATGGCGCGGCGGCGGTCTTGTTGATGAGCGAAGCCGAGGCAACCAAACGCGGGCTCAAACCGCTGGCGCGGATCGCGTCATGGGCCACAGCCGGGGTAGATCCGGCGATCATGGGCACCGGGCCCATTCCGGCCTCGCGCAAGGCGCTGGAAAAAGCGGGCTGGTCCATCGCAGATCTGGATCTGATCGAGGCCAACGAAGCCTTTGCCGCCCAAGCCTGCACCGTCAACAAGGTGATGGGATGGGACCCGGCCAAGGTGAACGTCAACGGCGGTGCGATTGCCATCGGCCATCCAATCGGGGCATCAGGGGCGCGCATCCTGAACACGTTGCTGTTTGAATTGCGACGCTCTGGCGGCCGCAAGGGTCTGGCAACGCTGTGCATCGGCGGCGGCATGGGTGTCGCCATGTGCCTGGAGGCGCTCTAACCCACAGTTTACCACAACGCGGGCGCGGGGCATGTTTCTGCCCCGCGAGGGAAACTATGTTTATAAAAACAATAACACTATAATATCTATAGCAATTTCGGTGATTGGAGGAATCATGTCGAGAGTTGCACTTGTGACCGGGGGAACCCGTGGGATCGGCGCAGCCATTTCTGTCGCGCTCAAACTGTCCGGCTATACGGTCGCCGCAAATTATGCGGGGAACGACAAGGCGGCCACAGAATTTGCCGAACATACCGGAATTCGGACCTACAAATGGTCCGTCGCGGACTATGCCGCCTGCGAAACCGGCATAAAGCAGGTCGAGGCCGATCTTGGCCCGGTCGACATCCTTGTGAACAATGCGGGCATTACGCGCGACGCGCCGTTCCACAAGATGACCGCGCAACAATGGTCCGAGGTGATCGACACCAATCTGACCGGGTTGTTCAACATGACACACCCGGTCTGGCCCGGAATGCGAGAACGGAAATTCGGGCGCGTGATCAGCATTTCCTCGATCAACGGCCAAAAGGGTCAGTTCGGCCAGGCGAATTATTCCGCCGCGAAGGCCGGGGATATCGGCTTCACCAAGGCCCTGGCGCAAGAGGGCGCACGGGCGGGCATAACCGTGAATGCCATATGCCCCGGCTATATCGCGACGGAAATGGTGATGGCGGTGCCGGAAAAGGTGCGGCAATCGATCATCGACATGATTCCCATCGGCCGTCTGGGCAACCCAGAAGAGATAGCCCGCTGCGTGGTGTTCCTGGCATCCGACGATGCCAGCTTCATCACCGGCGCCACACTGACGGCGAATGGCGGACAGTATTTCACCTGACCACCACCAACCCCTTGGCAAATCGACACGAGGCCCGCATGGTGCGGGCCTCTTTCATTTTCAGGAGACAGCATGACCCGCGCCAAGGCAACATTGATCGGATTTTCGGCGATCATCCTGTGGGCACTGCTCGCACTGTTGACGGTCGGGTCATCCTCGGTGCCACCGCTGCAACTGAACGCGATCTGCTTTGCCATAGGCGGCGGCATCGGCCTGATCTGGATTGCGGCGACCGATGGTTTTGCCTCGCTGCGCAAAACTTCATGGAAGATTTATGCATTTGGTACGATTGCACTATTTGGCTACCATCTGCTGTATTTCACCGCATTGAGATTGGCCCCCCCGGCCGAGGCCAGCCTGATCGCCTATCTCTGGCCACTGCTGATCGTGCTATTTTCGGGCTTGCTGCCGGGTGAGAAGTTGAAGCCGTTGCATATCATCGGCGCGTTGATCGCCTTTGCCGGGGCCGCGCTGATTGTGGCACGCGGCGGCGTATCGGCCAGTGCCGTGGCATTGCCGGGATATGGGCTGGCGTTTCTATGCGCACTGACATGGGCCGGATATTCGCTCATATCTCGGCGCATGGGTAATGCCCCCACCAGTGCGGTGGCAATCTATTGTCTAGCAACCGCAGTTCTATCCGCGATCGCGCATCTGTTTTTGGAAACTACGGTCTGGCCATCCACCGGCCTTGGCTGGAGCGCGGTTCTGGCGCTTGGCATCGGGCCGGTGGGGCTTGCGTTCTATACCTGGGATATTGGGGTCAAGCGTGGTGACATCCAGCTACTGGGCACCGCATCCTATGCGGCACCGTTGCTTTCCACGCTTGCCCTGATTTCAACCGGAATCGCGGGGGCCAGTCCTGTTCTGCTGCTGGCTGCCTTCATGATCGCCGCCGGGGCCTTTCTTGCCGCCATGGCCAGCCGGTCACGTTGATCCGGTGGGGGAAGCGTCAGGCAGGGACCTGCTCAAGCCGCGAAATCTGTTCCTTGATACGAAGCTTCTGTTTCTTCAATTCAGAAATCAGAAGATCATCAATGCCCGGGCTGCGGGTGGCCTTTTCGACCTCCTGCGATAAGGCAAGATGTTTCCTGCGCAGTTCGGTGATGTGCGAAGTCAGTGACATTGCATTCTCCTCATCTGTTTCGGTTAGAGGATTGCAGCACGTTTTTTGAGTCGTGTCATCAGAATGTCGCGTGATTGAAACCACTGCGACACCAAGTCCGGCGAAATCTTGCGAAACTTTTAATGACCCATGCGCAACACCGCGCCGTCGCGCAGAATGGATCGCGCAAGATCCGTCAAATCCTCGGCATCGGCGGCGTGAACCGGGGCCGCGTGCAAGATCAGCGGCGCCAGCAGCCGAAACGGCCCACGCCCGCCCTTGCGCGCCTGCACGATCACCCGGCCCGCCGCGCGCCCATCCCTTGGCGCAATCGGCAAGACGGCGATTGAGCCACCCCCGTCAGCCATCGCCGCCAGCAGATCGGGCAGCCGGTCGGCATTCTGGATCATCGTCAGCCATCCGCCCGGACACAGCCGCCGATACCCCGCCCGGACCCAATCAAGCAGCGCGGTTTCCTCACGCTGCGCCCGTTCCCGCCCCGCATCGGCCGCCGCCGTGCCGGTTCCGGCACCAAAAAAGGGCGGATTGGCGATGACATGATCAAACGATTGCGCCCGCAAACCCGCAGGCATCCGCGCCAGATCCCCGTCCAGCACCGTCAACCCGATGGCATTTCCCGCCGCATTCCGCCGCGCCAGATCGGCATAGGCCGGTTGCAGCTCCAGCCCCGTCAGGCGCGCGTCGGGCACCCGCCAGCCCAGGCACAGGCTGGCCACCCCTGCGCCACAGCCCAGTTCCAGCACCGCCTGTCCGGGGCGCGCCGCACAGGCTGCCGCCAGCAGGACCGGATCCATCGCCGCCCGGTATCCATGCCGGGGCTGCGCCACCATCAGACGCCCATCCAGAAACCGGTCCCGGGTCAATTCATCGGGAGCGAACATCAATCCGTCCCGATGTTGTTGTCACGCAGGATGGCACGTGCGATGAACAGATCACGTTGTGCAACCATCAGGCGACACGGCAAAATTCCAAGGCTGCCTTCCAACACGCTCATGTGGACGTCGAGGGGAAAGGTCGCTATACCCTCGCCGTCAAGAAGGGCCGAGGCCATGGCCAGCTTAACCGGGTCCGTGGTGCGCAAAAGCTCTTTCATAACCCCTCACTTAGGGCCAGTTTGACGGTCTGTCGAGATGGGGCAGGATCGGAAGGAAGAATGATGAGCCTGGACGAAAAGGCGACAAAGCCGCATGACCGCCTGGCTGAAGCCCTGGCCGCCGATATGGATCAGGTCAACGCCCTGATCCGCACGCGGATGAGTTCCGAACATGCCCCGCGCATCCCCGAGGTAACCGCGCATCTGATCGAGGCGGGCGGCAAGCGGCTGCGCCCGATGCTGACACTGGCGGCGGCACGGCTGTGCGGCTATGGCGGACCCTATCACCTGCATCTGGCGGCAACGGTCGAGTTCATCCACACCGCAACGCTGCTGCATGACGATGTGGTTGATGAAAGCACCCAGCGGCGCGGTCGCCCAACGGCCAACCTGCTGTGGGACAACAAATCCTCGGTTCTGGTGGGCGATTACCTGTTTGCCCGCAGCTTCCAGCTGATGACCGAAACCGACAATATGCGGGTGATGAACATCCTGTCGAACGCCTCGGCGGTGATTGCCGAGGGCGAGGTGCTGCAACTGACCGCGGCGCAGGATCTGAACACCGACGAAGGCATCTATCTGCAAGTCATCCGGGGCAAGACGGCAGCACTGTTTTCCGCCGCGACCGAGGTTGGCGCCGTTATTGCCGGGGCCACCGAAGACCAGATCCGCGCGCTGCACGACTATGGCGACGCCCTGGGCATCGCCTTCCAGATGGCGGATGATCTGCTGGATTATGGCGGGTCTTCGGTCTCGATCGGAAAGAATGTCGGCGATGACTTCCGCGAACGCAAACTGACCCTGCCGGTGATCAAGGCGGTGGCCAAGGCCGATGCCGAAGAACGCGCGTTCTGGACCAGGGTGATCGAGCTGGGCGACCAGAAGGATGGCGATCTGGACCATGCACTGGCGCTGATGGAACGGCATGGCGCATTGCAGGCGACACGGGCCGAGGCCCTGGGATGGTCGGAAAAGGCCCGCCACGCCCTGCGGTTGCTGCCGGAACAGCCGTTGCGCGGCATGTTGTCGGATCTGGCGGATTACGTCGTCGAGCGGGTGCGCTAGGCAAACCTTGGCGCGGATGCCGCGCCTTGATCCCCCAGCAGTCCACAGGCGGCCCACCATGCCGGATATGCGGCCCGGATGGTGGCATAGCCTGTCTCGGCTTGGGCAAGGGTGTCGAACAGACCAAAACACGTTGCCCCGGAACCGGACATCCGCGCCAGACGGCACCCCGGCAAGGCCGTCAGCGCCACCAGAACACCGGTAATTTGCGGCGCCAGCACACAGGCCGGGTCTTGCAGATCATTGCGCTGCCTCGCCAGCCAGTCGATGCAGGCACGCACCGAAGCAAAAACCGGCACCGCCCCCATGACCGGATTATCACGTCGGCGCAGCGCACCGAAAACCGCGGGCGTGGCGACCTGCACCCGAGGGTTGACCAAAATGGCCGGCAGCGGCGGCAGGCTGACCGGGGTGATATCTTCGCCGATACCACTTATCTGCGCCGGTCGCGGGTTCAGACACATCGGCACATCGGCGCCCAGCATCAAACCACCATCGGGTGGCAACGGCACACCACGCAGCAGCGCCAGACCGCGCAGCGTCGCCGCCGCGTCCGAGGACCCGCCACCAATCCCCGATGCCGGTGGCAACCGCTTATCCAAGGTGATCGCCACCCCCCCGGTCCCGCCCGGCATACAGGCCGCCGCGCGCAGCACCAGATTCTCCGGCCCGGCGGGAATATCGGCCGCCTCATCCCCGGTCAGGCGCAACGACATGACCGCCGCCTGATCCAGCGTCAGATGATCGCCGAACGGCGCAAAGGCCACCAGACTGTCCAGCAGGTGATAGCCATCCGCCCGGCGCCCCGTCACATGCAGCACCAGATTGACCTTGGCCGGGGCAAAAACCTCAATCCGCGGCATGAACCGGCAGCAGCGCCGGGGCGCCTTCCTGTTGCAAGACAGTGTCCAGCCCCAGATCCAGCTTGCGGCGGACCCGGTCCATATCCAGATCTTCGCCCGACCCCAGGTTCAGCGCCCGATGCCACTGGAACTCGGCCTCACGCTTGCGGCCAACGGCCCAGTAGACATCGCCCAGATGGTCATTCAACAGCGGCTCCGTCGGTTCCAGTGCCACCGCCTTTTCCATCTCGACCACGGCATCGTCATAGCGGCCCAGCATGTAATAGGCCCAACCAAGGCTGTCGATAATATAGCCCGCATCGGGACGCGCATCGACGGCGCGCTGAATCATGTTCAGCGCCTCATCCAGGTTCTGGCGCCGTTCGACGTAGGAATATCCCAGGTAGTTCAGCACCGAGGGCTGATCCGGGCTCAGCGTCAGGGCCTGCCGGAAATCCTTTTCGGCCTTGTCCCACTGGTCGGATTTATGCTCGGCGATGCCACGGGCAAAAAACACGAACCAGTCGCGCGGCCCCGGTGCGGCGATCTGCGCAATCGCCTTGTCATAGGCGGCGGCGGAATCGCCATAGCGTTCCACGCGCCGGTAATTGTCCCCCAGCGCGATCCAAACCGAGGGCAATTCAGGATGCGCCTGCGACAGCTTTTCCAGCGCAACAATGGCATCCGCGCCACGATCGGCCGCGACCAGCGCCTCGGCCCGGCCCAGTTCGGTCGCGGGATAGATCGGATTGTCGGGCTTCACCTGTTCATAGGCGGCAATCGCCAGATCGTTCTGCTCCTGCCCCTCCAGGATTGCCGCCGTCAGCAAAACGGCATCGCCAAAATCGGGCCGCACCATCAACGCCAGACGGGCATGGACCAGCGAAAAGGCCGTCGGCCCTTCGGAATTCAGCGCCTGTGCGACGGTATAAAAGGTTTCCGCCACCCCATCGGACGCGGTCCGCGCGATGTTGAAGGGCACCACATCCCCGCGTTCCAAACTGGCACGCACCGCCGATAGTTCCGGGTCCAGCGCCGGGCCAAAGGCGTCATCCAACAGCTTGACCGCATCCTGATCTCGCTCCAGCTGCGACAGAACCTGCACATGCGCCAGAATTGCGCGGCGCGTGGTGTGCAGGATCTGCGCCATATCCCCGGAGAATATCTTTTCCGATCCTTCATAATCGCCGACCATCGCCAGCGACAACGCCTTGTGATAGGCGGCAAAACCGGCCAGCCCCTGCCCCTTGCCCAACTTGTCAAAGGCCTTGCCCGCCTCGGCCATCTGGCCCTGACCCACCATCGCCCAGGCACGGAACAGGCCAGAAACCAGATTGCTGCCTTCTGCGGCATCACTGTCCAACAACGCGACACCGCGGGCGAAGTCACCGGCCTTGGCGGCCTCGGCCAGAACGGCCAGAACGGCGATCTGGCTGGGTTGCTTTTCCGCCAGAATGATCTGCGTCAGCGCCGTGACTTTATCGGTATCAGCCAGCGCAATATGAGTGATCAGCGCCCCTTCCTGCACGTTGCGGTCTTCGGGCGTCGCCAGCAGCAACAGGTCGTAATATTCACGCGCGGCGGCATAATCGTTCTGCGTCGTCGCCAGACGGGCGGCCAGATACGGTCCCGCGACATCCGCCGCAGGGGCCGGCGGTGCCGCGACCATCATCAGCGCCACAGCGGCAAGGGCAGAACGCAGAAACAAGGGGCTGAACGGCACGGGGCGGGTCCTTTCGACTGTCCCCATAACCCTAGACAAGCCCGCCAGCCAAGGCAATGCGCCCCGCCCCCTCGCCCGAAATTCACCCCGGTTTACACGCCGTTGTGACAGCTCTGACGTTGCGGACCACGTCACATATTCGGGTAGTTCGGCCCGTCGCCCCCCTGCGGCGTGGTCCAGTTGATGTTCTGCGACGGGTCCTTGATGTCGCAGGTCTTGCAATGCACGCAGTTCTGGAAATTGATCTGAAAGCGCGGGCCATCATCGCCCTCCAGCACCTCATAGACCCCGGCCGGACAATAGCGTTGCGCCGGTTCGGCGAATTCTGGCAGGTTCACCCGGATCGGCACGCTGGGATCTTTCAGCCGCAGGTGGCAGGGCTGGCTTTCTTCGTGGTTGGTGAAGCTGAACGCCACATTGGTCAGCCGGTCAAAGCTGATCTTGCCATCGGGCTTGGGGTAGTCGATCGGCTGATAGCCCTGCGCCCGTTTGGTCGCGGCGGCATCGGTCTTGCCGTGGCTCAGCGTGCCGAACAGCGACAGCCCGAACAGATCGTTCGTCCACATGTCGAAACCGCCGAACACGGTCGAGGCCAGCATGCCCCATTTCGACCACATCGGCTTGACGTTGCGCACTTTCTTCAGGTCATCGGCAATCGGACCCGAGCGCAGGTCGGCCTCATATGCCACCAGCTCGTCGCCCTCGCGTCCGGCCGCAATCGCCGCCGCCGCCGCCTCGGCCGCCGCGATACCCGACAGCATGGCGTTGTGATTGCCCTTGATGCGCGGCACGTTCACCAGCCCCGCGGAACACCCCAACAACGCACCGCCCGGAAAGGTCAGCTTGGGGATCGACTGCCATCCGCCCTCGGAAATCGCCCGCGCGCCATAGGCAACGCGCTTGCCGCCTTCCAGCAGGTCCTTGACCACCGGATGCTGCTTGAACCGCTGAAACTCCATATACGGATACAGATACGGGTTGGCGTAGTTCAAATGCACCACAAAGCCGATGAAAACCTGATTGTTTTCCGCGTGATACAGGAATGATCCGCCGCCCGCATTGTTGCCCAGCGGCCAGCCCATCGTATGGGTCACGGTGCCCAGCTTGTGCTTGGCCGGGTCGATATCCCAGATTTCCTTCATCCCCAGACCGAATTTCTGCGGATCATGGCCCTGCGACAGGTCGTATTTCGCGATCACCTCTTTCGACAGCGACCCGCGTACCCCTTCGGCCAGCAGGACATATTTGCCCAGCAGTTCCATCCCCGGCTCATAGGCCGGGCCGGGCGTGCCGTCGGACTCCTTGCCGAATTCCCCCGCCACGACGCCCGCGACCCGGTCGCCATCGAAGACCAGTTCGGAACAGGACATGCCGGGGAAAATCTCGACCCCCAGCCCCTCGGCCTGCTCGGCCAGCCAGCGGCAGACATTGCCCATCGAGACGATGTATTTGCCGTGGTTCGACATGAATTTTGGCATCGGCCAGTTCGGGATGGTGAATTGCCCGGTCTCGGTCAGGAACAGGAATCTGTCATCCTGCACCTCGGTGGTGATCGGGGCGCCCTTTTCGCGCCAATCGGGGATCAGCTGGTTCAGCCCGACCGGGTCCAGCACCGCCCCCGACAGGATATGCGCGCCGATCTCGGACCCCTTTTCCAGCACAACCACGTTCAAATCCGGGTCGATCTGCTTCAACCGGATCGCCGCCGACAGACCCGAGGGGCCACCGCCCACGATCACGACGTCATATTCCATCGACTCGCGTTCGATCCCGGTCATGGCTGGCTCGCTCATCTGCTTGGCTCCCTTCGGCTTGGCATCCGCTTTCGTCTGCGCCGTTGCTAGCGCACCTTCAGATTTGGCGCAATTATGACGCCGCGGTTCGATGCTGCATCATTTCATGCGGCTGCGCGGTCAAATAGCGCTTTAGCGTCATATTCAGGCCCAGAACCGCCAGAATCGACGCATATCCATCCAGCGCGTAGTGATAGCCGGTGTAGACGGACAGGAAAAACACCACCGCCAGAAAGGCCGCCCCAAGCGCCCCCAGAAACACCGATCTTTCATACAGATACATCGCCACCATTGACGCGATGGCGACATGCATCGACGGGAAGGCCGAAATCCCCAGACCGCGGGTGACCGGATCTTCGTTATAGCGCTGCCACAGCCAGTCCTGCATCCAGCCGATGGGCGTCTGCGTCAGCCCCGATTGCGCCAAAGCCGCGCCAAGACCGGCAAACCGATCCCCGCCCAGCAGCCGGTCGTAAAACACCGGACCGACCGAAGATCCCGCCAGGGCCATGAAATTGCCAATCACGATCCAGGATAGCAAAAACAGCCATGCATATCGGCGTAACCGGGCATCATTGCGATCCGTCAACAGCACGATGGCCGGAAACGCCGCCGCGAATGTCACCCAGTAATTCGTGTAAACCGCGATCATCCAGGGCGCGACCGACCCGGTGATGGCATGTGCGATCCGCCACGGATCGGTGCCGAAATGCACCATCCTGTCGACCTTGGCCAGCCAGGCGTCGGCATAATAGGGCACCAGCACCGGGATCGCATTCTTCGCCATCGCAAAGGCAATCGGCAGCACCGCCAGCACCACGATCAATTCGCAAAAGGGCACCAGACGCGCCAGGATACGCTTGTACCCGATCAGCAACAGCGCCAGTATGACGAACGGCCAGATCCGCCCGCCCATCCACAGCATCAACCCCGACGCGTCATTGGCCTGCACGATCGTGCTGCGCAGCACCAGGGCCAGATCGCCATGTGCCAACCCGGCCACGATCA
The DNA here is from genome assembly GCA_036398515.1 of Paenirhodobacter sp. Classification (GTDB taxonomy): domain Bacteria; phylum Pseudomonadota; class Alphaproteobacteria; order Rhodobacterales; family Rhodobacteraceae; genus Rhodobacter. Next base: position 16,154 of record DASWPI010000106.1, on the reverse strand, counting down.
TTGCGGCAACAAGATAGGCCAGGGCCGCCAGAAGGATTGCATGCATATCGTAATATCTACTTTTTATGCGGCTGTCATTTCTGCGTCTGCCTCATCCTACGCCTGTATCTAAATAGGGGCTTGCGCCCAAAATACGGGCCTACCCCTTGACACTACGGTGACAGGACAGATTTACACTCGACTAGCAACAACAAGGCAGCCGGACAAGAGCACCATGGAAAAGATACCAATGACACGCGCCGGTTTCGACGCGCTTGATGGAGAACTGAAGACGCTCAAGACGGTTGAGCGCCCGATGGTCATCAAGGCGATCGCCGAAGCCCGCGAACATGGTGACCTGTCGGAAAACGCCGAATACCACGCCGCCCGTGAAAAACAGAGCTTCGTCGAAGGCCGGATCAAGGAGCTGGAAGCGATTCTGGGCCGGGCCGAGGTGATTGATCCGTCGAAACTGTCCGGGTCCATCAAGTTCGGCGCGGTCGTGACCATCGTCGACGTCGATACCGATGAGGAACGCACCTATCAGATCGTCGGGGAATCCGAGGCCGATCTGGAACGTGGCCTGCTGAACCTGAAATCCCCCATTGCCCGGGCGCTGATCGGCAAGGATGCGGGCGACAGCGTTGATGTCCGCACCCCCGGCGGCGTGCGCAGCTATGAGATCCTCAAGGTGATCTTCGCCTGAAGCCTACCCCTGCCGACCGCTGCCGCGCGGGGCCTGATGCAAGGATCATCGCCATGACCAGCCACGACACCGACCCCCTTCCCCCCACGCCACAGGCACGATCGGGTGAGCGGCGTCGGGAAGGCGCGCTGCAAAGCCGTCAGGCGCATCTGGGCGAGCGGTTTGGCCATATCGGCCCGGCCGAGCGGATTGCGTTTGGCCTCAGTGCGGTATGGCTGCTTCTGGTGCTGGCATTCTGGCTGTTCCTGCCCGCTCCGAACGCCGGTTCGACCGGCACCGGGGCCGGATCGCTGATTTCCGCAATGGTCGCGGCGATCCTGCCCGTTGTGCTGATCTGGGTGGTCGCCATCACCGCGCGCAATATCCAGCAATTGCGTCAGGAGGCGCAACAGATGCGCGCGACGCTGGACATGCTGCGGGTCAACATGGTGCCGCCGCCGGTGCCACAACCCGCCCGCGCCGATCCGCGGCCTGCCGCCCCGGCGGAACCGCGGGTGTTTTCGGCGCAATCGGCCGCGGCGCCCGACCGGCAGGGGATTTTCACCTCGCGCCGCGACGGGGTGGCGACGGAACCTTCGGCCGACGGGCGTGCCGCGCTAATCCCGGCCCGCCCCGCGCCCGCCGCCGAAGAAGAACCCGTGCTGGCGCTCGGCACCCCGCCCGAGGCATTGGCCCCGCCACTGGCCAATGCCGATTTCATTCGTGCGTTGAATTTCCCGGACAACGCTGAGGACCGCGAGGGTTTCCGCGTGCTGCGCCGTGCGCTGGAAGACCGCTCGACCGCCAAGCTGATCCGGGCCGCGCAGGACATCCTGAACCTGTTGTCGCAGATCGACATCTACATGGACGATCTGGCCCCCGATCTGGCCCGCCCCGAATTGTGGCGCCGTTTCGCCATGGGGGAACGTGGACGCGAGGTGGCCTCGGTCGGTGGTATCCGCGACCGGTCGTCACTGGCGCTCGGCGCGGCACAGATGCGCTCGGACGCGGTGTTCCGCGATGCCGCCCACCATTTCCTGCGTCAGTTCGACCGCAGCTTCCAGACCTTTGAACAGGGGGCCAGCGATCAGGAAATCGTCGCGCTGGCCAATACCCGAACCGCGCGGGCCTTCATGCTGATGGGACGCGTCACCGGCATTTTCGACTGAGGCTACAGCGCGCGCCGCATGGAGGTGGTGCCGCGAATGCCAAAGATCACCCGCGCCAGACGGCTGCGCGTATGCCGCCAGCGGCAAAAGCCCAGCCGTTCGTACAACGCCCGCGCCCGGTCATTGCCATCCACCACCTCCAGTTGCAGGCTGTGATAGCCACGGACCCGCGCCTCTTGCGACAGCGCCTCGATCAGCGCGCCGCCGATCCCCGCGCCGCGTGCGTCATCGGCCACCACCAGCCCATCCACCGCCATAACATCGCGCGGCAGATCGCTGCCCACAACCGACAGCGCCAGATTGCGCCAGAACCCGCCAAACCGGCCGTAAACCGCCCCCAGATCCTGGATCGTGCCGCCGACAAAGGCGCCATAGGCCGTGCGGTAGCCGATCACCCCCAGCAACCGTCCCGTCCCGTCCTGTGGCCCATCCCACGCCGTCAGGACATGATCGCTGTTCATCACCCGTTCGATGAAGTCCAGCGCGCGCGGGCCCGGCCCCATCACCGGCGCCAGCTTGTCCCCGAACGCCTGCCAATACAGCGCCGCAGCCGCCCGCCGATCAGCCACCGGCACGCCATGCCGGATTTGCATCACCGATCCGCTGCGCATGGGCGCGTCTTCAGACATCGGGCAATTGCCTCCCTTACAATCCGGTGCTTGGCGATCATGACCGGCACAACTAGAACTGGCGCAACACTTATTGGCGGGCAAGCACGGCATGGCGTCACACCCTACGAATTCACATTATTTCTGGCGCGGCGCACGCAATGCGCTGCCTTTCCTGCTGGTCATCATACCTTTTGGCCTGCTGTTCGGGGTGGCGGCGATGGATATCGGGTTGCGCCTGGCCGAAGTCATGGGCTTTACCGTGCTGGTGCTGGCGGGGGCGTCGCAGTTCACCGCCCTGCAACTGATGCGCGATCACGCCTCGACGTTCATGGTGATCGTGACGGCGCTGGCGGTGAACCTACGGATGGCGATGTATTCGGTGACGCTGGCCCCGCATCTGGGCGCGGCCACGCCCTGGCATCGCGTGCTGATCGGCTATCTGATGCTGGACCAGACCTTTGCCCTGGCGCAGCAGGAATATGAACGCGCACCGGAAATGACCCTGCCGCAAAAGGTGGCCTATTTCTTTGGCACCTGCCTGCCCACCTGTGTGCCGTGGGTCATAGCGACGCTGGTAGGGGCGCTGGCCGGTCAGGCGATCCCGAGGTCGCTGGCCCTGGATTTCGCCGTGCCGGTGACCTTTCTGGCGATGATCGCGCCGATCCTGCGGTCTGTGCCACATCTGGCGGCGGCCTGCGTCTCGGTGATTGCGGCACTGGCGCTGAGCTGGATGCCGACGGGGACAGGGGTGCTGATCGCCGCCTGTCTGGCGATGTGGACCGGCGCCACGGTCGAGCGCCTGCTGGAACAAAGGAACGCCGCATGACCCCCGCACAGCATTATGGCAGCACCACGATCTGGTTGATCATCGTGGTGCTGGGGATCGGCACGTTCCTGTTGCGCTATTCCTTCATCGGCCTGATCGGCAATCGCCCGCTGCCCGCATGGGCGCTGCGCTATCTGCGCTATACCGCCGTCGCGGTCTTGCCCGGTCTGGTGGCGCCGCTGGTGCTGTGGCCACAGGCCACGGGCGGCACGCTGGACCCGGCACGTATGCTGGCCGCGGCCGCGACGGTGGCGGTGGGGCTGATCAGCCGCAGCACCTTGCTGGGCATTCTGGGCGGCTTTGTCACGCTATACACCGGGTTGTGGCTGATCGGATGATGGGGGCGGGCACGGCCCGCACGCCCTCACTGCCGTTCGCGCAGCCCGGCCGCGCCTTTCCGAACGCGTTCCATCTCGACCATCAGCACCCCGGAGTTGTCATCGGGATCGTTGTCGTAATGATCCTTGGTCTGCACGCCGGGCAATTTCGCAAAACCGCGCGACAGCGTGACCGGCGAGAACGCCCGCGGGATCGATTCAAAACCCGGAATATCGCGCAACACGCCCGACACCGAATAGGCGCACATCATTTTCGACACCGCGCCATTCGCCTCGACCCGCTTGATCAGCATCTCGGCCTGTTCGGGGGTGATGAACACCTTTTGCTCGCGCACGAACCACGTCTCACGCGCGTGGTAATCGTAGTAGAAGCGATACATCTGATCGGTGATGCCGTAATCGACGTCATTGCGTTCCGGCACCCAAGGGTGGTTCCACGTGCCCGCCGGGTCAAAGATAACCCGCTGCGACCCGTCGATCATCAGCGCCGAATGCCCCCCGGCCCCCGAGGTCGTCCCGATCACCGTCAGCAAGGTGACCGAGGGCGGGTTGCCGGTATGAACGGCGGCCTTGCGCACCGCGTCATCAGGTGCCCAGACGGGTTCGGCCCCACAGGCCGCAAGAAACAGGGGCAGGATCAGGCACAGAATAAAACGGCGCAAAGGGCGCTCTCCTTTATTTCGGGTCCGGGGCGCAGACGCACGCGGTTTCACCGCCCAGAAACACCAGAACCGCCGCATTGACAACCGCGCCCGCATGGCCTGTGCCGGTCACCCCTGCGTGAGCGACCAGATCCACACACCATCCGGCCCCTCTTCACGCCGCACCACGCCCAATGCGCGCAAATGGTTCAGGTGCGCCACCGCCTCGTTCAGCGCAAGGGTATAGGTCGCTTCGGTGACCGGGCGGCGAAACAGCACCGGAAAGCACCCGGTGGCCGTCCGCGGCCCATCGGCCAGAAACCCACGCAACCGGACCAGCGCACCATCGTGGTTGTCGATCATCTGCCGCAACCGCCCCGGCAGCCCGGTAAACGGCAGCGTGTGCCCCGGCAAGACCAGATGATCGGCGCGGGCAAAGGGCAGCAGGCGGCGGCAACTGGCCAGCCAATCGGCGACCGGATCGGCCTCGGGCTCAGAGGCATGCACCCCCAGATTGGCCGAGATCCCCGGCAACAGCTGATCGCCGCCCAGCACCAGCCCGTCATCCGACCACAGGGTGGCATGGTCGGGCGCGTGGCCCGCGCCAAACCGCACCGCCCACCGTCGCGCCCCGATTGTCACCGTGTCGCCATCGCGCAGCGCCCGGAACCCCGGTGGCAGCGGATGCACGCAATCGGCAAAGTTGAACGGCCGTTCCGTCGCACGACGTGCCAGCAGATCGGCGGACATACCCGCCCGGTGCCAATAGCTCAGGGTCTGCGGTGCCGGCAGCGGCTGCACATCCAGTTGCAACATCCGCGCGAACAGCCATGCGGTGCGTGAAATCCACAATTCCGCACCCTGCGCCTGCAACCACCCCGCCAGCCCGATATGGTCGGGGTGGTGATGGGTGACGATCACCCGCCAGACCCGCCGCCCCGCCAGCGCGGCGCCCAACGCCGCTCGGCATTCGGGCGTGTCGATGCCGGGGTCCACCACGGTCCAGCCATCACCATCATCCAGCGCATAGGCGTTCACATGGTCCAGCGCCATCGGCAGGGGCAGACGCAACCACAGCACCCCCGACGCCACCTGAACCGTGGTGCCCGGCGCGGGCGGCGTGGCCCAGGGAAAGTGCAACCCACCCCGGTCGGAAACGGTTTCGGATGTCAGGACGCCAGTTCCTCGTTCGACAAAGCATACAGCCCCGCCGCACCCGCACGGGCCTCGGCCAGACAGGCGGCAACCTGCGGCAGAAGACGTCGGATGTAAACCGCCGCCAGCGCCCGGCGCGCCCCCGATGTGCGATCGGCCAGGGCCGCGCGCAGATGGAAATGCCCGCCCAGAACCCGAGCAAAGGCCCGCAAATAGGGCACCGCACCGGCAAAACGATCCGGGTTTTCCTGGGTCAGCAACCATTCGGTATGTTCGCGCAGCGATTCCGACGCCTGCCAGATATCCTCGGCCAGATCGGGCAGGATGTTCCGCGCCGAGGCCGCTTCATCCTCGATTTCCTGCAACAGACGGAACGCGGCCTTGCCGTCATCCATCATCTTGCGGCCAACCAGATCCATCGCCTGAATACCGTTGGTGCCTTCATAGATCGCCGTCACCCGCACATCGCGCCAGAACTGGGCGGCGCCGGTTTCCTCGATGAACCCCATGCCGCCATGCACCTGAATGCCCTGATCGGCGACCCACATGCCGACATCGGTGCCATAGGCCTTGGCAACGGGCGTCAACAAGGCGCCACGCGCCGCCCAGGCCGCATCCCCCGTTGCGCGCTGCATATCCAGCGCCACCGCGCAGGCCAGCGCAATGGACCGTGCCGCGAAGACCTCGGCCTTCATCTCGGCCAGCATCCGGCGCACATCGGCATGGTCAATGATCGGGCTGAACTGCACCCGGTCCAGCGCATATTCACAGGCCTTCTGGAACGCCGCCTCGGCCACGCCGATGCCCTGCACACCGACGTTCAGCCGGGCGTTGTTCATCATGGTGAACATCGCGGCCATACCCTTGTGCGGCGCGCCTACCAGCCATCCGGTCGCGCCCTCGAACGCCATCACGCAGGTAGGGGAACCGTGCAGCCCCATCTTGTGTTCCAGCGAGACCACCTTGACCGCGTTGGCCACCCCAGGCGCGCCCGCGGCATCCGGGATGAACTTGGGCACCATGAACAGGGATATCCCCCGCGTGCCCGGCGCGGCGTCGGGCAGACGCGCCAGAACCAGATGGCAGACATTCGCCGTCAGGTCCGAATCGCCCCATGAAATAAAGATCTTCTGCCCGGTCACCGCATAGGTTCCATCACCATTCGGAACGGCCTTGGCACGCAGCGCGCCCACATCCGACCCGGCCTGCGGTTCGGTCAGGTTCATCGTGCCCGCCCATTCCCCCGAGACCAGCCGGGGAATGTAGACCTGTTGCAGTTCCGGGCTGGCATGATGCTCCAGTGCCTCGATCTGACCCTGCGTCAGCAACGGGTTCAACTGCAACGCCAGATTTGCCCCCGCCATCATATCGTTCACCGCAATCGCCACGGTCAGCGGCAACCCCATCCCGCCATAGGCCGCAGGCCCCGCCACCGACACCCATCCCCCTTCGGCAATCTGCTGATAAGCCTGACGAAACCCCGGCGAGGCCACCACCCCATCTGGCCCCAGCCGGGCGGGTGTCAGATCGCCATTGCGGTTCAGCGGCGCCATCACCACATCGCACAGCCGTGCCGCCTCGGTCAGAATGGCATCGACGGTATCCTCGGTCGCCTCGGCGAACATCGCGGTTGCCGCAACCGGGGCCAGTGGCACAACCTGATCCATGATGAAGCGCAATTCGGCTGCGGGTGAACGATAGGGCATGGCTTTCCTCCTGAAGCGGCGCTTGGCAACCGCCTGCCCTGTGGATTATGACAGTGCGGTTGTAGCTTGGTCAGCGGCACGTTACCGCAAGGGAAAGTCGCAGCAATCGCAACGCCACGTCACGACAGATCACGCCACGATGCACACAGCAGGACCCAAAACCGATGACCGACATTCTTGCGCCTGATGCTGCGGGCCTGTTGCGGGCGGCACAGTTGCTGGCGCAGGGCCAGCTGGTCTCCTTTCCCACCGAAACGGTTTATGGTCTGGGCGGTGATGCCCGCAGCAATCAGGCTGTCGCGGCGATCTATGCGGCCAAGGGGCGGCCCGCGTTCAACCCGCTGATCGCCCATGTCGCCGATCTAGCGGCGGCGGAAAGGATCGCGGTTTTCGATGATGTCGCACGTGATCTGGCGGCGCGGTTCTGGCCGGGCCCACTGACGCTGGTGCTGCCGGTGCGGGCCGATGCCGGGGTGTCGGATCTGGTGACCGCGGGTCTGGACACCATCGCCATCCGCGTGCCCGCCCACCCGTTGGCACAGGGGCTGCTGCGCGCCTTTGGCGGGCCGGTGGCGGCGCCGTCGGCCAACCCTTCGGGCAAGGTCAGTCCCACCACCACCTGCCACGTCATTCAGGGGCTATCGGGCAAGATCGCCGCCATTGTCGATGGTGGGGCCTGTCGGGTGGGCGTGGAATCCACCATCATATCCCTGCATCCGCCCACCCTGTTACGGCCCGGCGGCCTGGCGACCGAGGCGCTGGAGGCCGCACTGGGTCTTACCCTGCCCTCCGGTGGCAATGCCGTCACGCCCAACGCCCCCGGCCAGCTGACATCGCATTATGCCCCCGGCGCACCGATGCGTCTGGCCGCCGATACCCGCGCCCCGGATGAGGTCTGGATCGGCTTTGGCCCCGACTGCACCGGAGCGGATCTGAACCTGTCGCCCTCGGGCGACACCACGCAGGCCGCTGCGCATCTGTTTTCCGCCCTTCGCGCGGCCGACCGCATCGCCACCGAAACCGGCGCGGCGCGGATTGCCGTGGCGCCGGTGCCCGACAGCGGCCTGGGGCGGGCGATCAATGACCGCCTGCGCCGCGCCGCCGCGCCCCGCGTTTCGTCCTAAGCGCGACCCAACCTAAGCGCGCCCCGAGGCCGAAGACAGCGTGCGCGGATCAATGCCCATCGTTCCCAACGCACGCATCCATTTCGTCGCGTGATCGCCATCCAGCGCCAGCCCGGCATCCGCATCGGCCACCAGCCAGCCGTTGGCCATGATCTCGGCCTCCAGCTGCCCCGGCCCCCAGCCGGCATAGCCCAACGCCAACAGCGCCCGTTCCGGCCCCTGCCCCGTGGCCATCGCCTGCAAAATATCGCGCGTCGCGGTCATCGCCATATCGGCGGAAATTTCCATCATCGGTCCGGCCTGTTCCTGGGGCTGCGGCCAGTCGCGTGAGTGCAGGACAAAGCCGCGCCCGGTCTCGACCGGTCCGCCGAACAAAATCGGCTGCCGCCCCCGCACATCGGAAACCGGCACGGAAATACCCAATTGCGCCAGCAGATCGGCCATCGCCGGTTTCGGCAGCGGCTTGTTGACGATCAACCCCATCGCCCCTTCAGGCGAATGCGCGCAGACCGCCACCACCGAATGTTCAAACCGGGGGTCGTCCATGCCGGGCATGGCGATCAGCAGTCGTCCGGTCAGATCCATCGTTTTGCCTCCGGGCGCGGCAGGCGCCATGTTCAAAGTGGCCCTGTCCGGCGCGACGATCAACCCCGCCGCCAGTGTTTCGCCCCATCAGGTGGGCGGCTTGCGCGATTGTGACTTGGAAACGGTCCCGTCGCGGGGCTATGCGAGGGCATGATCCGAACTGTCCCCCTGCTATTGCTGCTGGCCGCGCCCACCGGGTTGCTGGCACAACAAACGGCCGCTCCGCCCCCGCCACCCGGTCTGGCCGGGGTGCAGATCCTGCCCGGCTGGCAGGCCCCCGATGGCAGCCGTATCGCCGCCATCCGCATCGCGCTGGATCCCGGCTGGAAAACCTACTGGCGCGTCCCCGGCGAGGCCGGCATCCCCCCCGATCTGGACTTTACCGGATCGCGCAACATCGCCGACCTACAGGTGATCTGGCCGACGCCGGTGGTGTTTGACCAAAACGGGATGCGCTCGGTCGGATATCATGACGTGCTGATCCTGCCGATCCGCATCACCCCGCGCGATCTGGCGAAACCGGTGATGCTGGACGCCGCGATGACTTTCGGGATCTGCCGCAACATCTGCGTGCCGGTGTCAGCGCGGCTGGATGCCGATCTAGACGGGTCGGGACATGCCGATAACCGGATCAGCGCGGCGATGGCCGATGTGCCCGCGCCGCACCCCGGTCTGGCGCATTGCACCACCGAACCGATTTCGGATGGCACCCGCGTCACAGCACGGATCGACCTGCCGCATGATACCGGCCAGATCGCGTTGTTCGAGTTGCGCTCAAACCCGATGTGGGTGTCCGAATCGGTGATGCAGCGTCAGGGGGATGTGCTGATTGCCCAGGCGGATTTCGTGCCGGATGCCGCGCAACCCTTTGCGCTGGACACCACCGATCTGCGCATCACCGTGTTGGGGAAACCGGCATTCGGCACCGATAAATCCATCGAAATAGATGGATGCGCCGCCGATTGATCCGCGCATCAAACCCTTATTGCGGATTATCCAGGCGTTCCCGTATTGATAGCAAATCCGCCCAGGCCTCACGCTTTGCCTGTGGCTGGCGCAACAGATAGGCCGGGTGGGTCATCGGCAGGGCCGGACGGCCAAACGCCTCCGTCCATTCGCCGCGCAACCGCAGAATGCCGCGCCGGTTCAACGCCGCGGCGCAGGCGGCATTGCCCATCAGCACGATCAGATCGGGATCGACCAGCTCCACATGCCGCGTCAGAAACGGCAGCATCTGCGCAATCTCGGCCGGTTCCGGTTCCCGATTGCCCGGCGGGCGCCACGGTAAAACATTGGTGATATAAACCGCCCCGGCCGGATCGGGCGCGGCGCGGTCCAACCCGATGGCCGCCACCATCCGATCCAGCAAATGCCCGGCCCGCCCGACAAAGGGCTTGCCCTGCAAATCCTCGTCACGCCCCGGCGCCTCGCCGATGATCATCACCCGCGCACGCGGATTGCCATCGGCGAAAACGGTATTCTTGGCGCCACGTTTCAGCGCGCAAAGATCATAGGCGATGATCGCATCACGTAAATCTTCCAATGTCCGTGCAGAGTTGGCGGCCCGGCGGGCTACATCAACCGGATCGGGCCCTGCCGTCGCCACGGGCGCGGGTCCCACGGCCACAGCGGGCGGCGGGGCGGCAGCCTTGGGCTGGGCCAGATGGTCGGGCAGCGCATAAGCATCCACGGGCACATCGCCGATGGCGGTATCCACCCCCAACTCGACCAGCCATTCCAGCGTGGCCAAGGCGGCATCATCGTCGATCTGATCGGCATCCCATGTCATGGCGCCACGCTATGCGTTCGCCCGCGCCGGGTAAAGCCGCTGGACGCGCGGCCAGCCGTTTGCGATATACGGCGCGGATCAATTTCGGGGGCAGATCATGGCATTCCGCGCACGGCATCTTCTGGGGATCGAGCATCTGGCACCGGAGGAGATCCTGACCGTGCTGGATCTGGCGGATCGCTACGTCGATCTGAACCGGCGCACGGTCAAACGCACCGACGTTCTGGAAGGCATGACCCAGATCAACATGTTCTTTGAAAACTCCACCCGCACCCAATCCAGCTTCGAGCTGGCGGGCAAGCGTCTGGGGGCCGATGTGATGAACATGTCGATGCAGAATTCCAGCGTGAAAAAGGGCGAAACCCTGATTGACACCGCGCTGACGCTGAACGCGATGCACCCCGATCTGCTGGTGGTGCGGCATGGCGCGTCGGGGGCGGTGGACCTGCTGGCGCAAAAGGTGAACTGTGCCGTGGTCAACGCGGGCGATGGCAAGCATGAACACCCGACGCAGGCATTGCTGGATGCGCTGACGATCCGCCGCGCCAAGGGGCGGCTGCATGCGCTGACCGTGGCGATCTGCGGCGATGTCGCGCATAGCCGGGTGGCGCGCTCGAACATGCTATTGCTGGGCAAGATGGACAACCATGTGCGGTTGGTCGGGCCGCCGACGCTGATGCCCTCGGGGTTCGGCGAATTTGGCGTCAGCGTCTATGATGACATGCGCGAGGGGCTGAAGGGCGCCGATGTGGTGATGATGCTGCGCCTGCAAAAGGAACGCATGGACGGCGGCTTCATCCCGTCCGAGCGCGAGTATTTCCACCGATACGGGCTGGATGCGGAAAAGCTGTCCCATGCCGCGCCCGACGCCATCGTCATGCACCCCGGCCCGATGAACCGGGGCGTGGAGATTGATGGCAACATCGCCGATGACATCACCCGGTCGGTGATTCAGGATCAGGTGGAGATGGGCGTGGCGGTGCGGATGGCGGTGATGGACCTGCTGGCGCAGAACCTGCGGGCGGCACGCGGACGCGCCGCAACCGACAGCGGCACCCTGGTCTGAGCGCCAATCGTGACCGAGATGCCGCCCCACAAGGATGCCCTGCGCGACGAAGACCCGATCTTGCTGGATCGGGACGGTCATGGCACGGTCCTTCCCCGGGTGCCGCATACCGTCAATGACACCCCCGGCCAACCCCCGGCGTTCTGGCAAGGCACGCTGGACGGCAGCGAGGCAGTGATCTGGTTCGGCGCCCCCGACCCGGTCCGCGCCATGACCTCATCCGTGCCCAGCGGCATCGGGCTATATGCGCTGTACGGGTCCGGCGTGATTGCCGGGCTGGGCCTGCTGGCCAGTCAGACCGATACGATCATGCTGAAAATCGTCGGCATGGTCCTGTTCGTGCTGTCCGGCGCCCAGATCAGCCGGATGCTGAATCTGGGTGGCCGACGGCTACGCTATCAACATTACCTGCTGACCGACCGTGCGATCTACATCGCCACCGTCCGGCCGGGCAACCGGCTGCGGATCAACCGCTGTCCGATCACCGCTGAAATGGTTGTCATCCCCTATGATGACAGCATCCAGTTCGCCGTCGGCACACGCCAGCGCAAGGGGCGCCCGAAAACCCCGGTCTACGTCAGCTTTCAACATATCCAGGACCCGGCCTATCTGCATGCCCGGGTCTCGACCATCCAGAAGGGGATGACATGACCCTGTTTTTCCAGAATGCCCGGCTGATTGATCCTGCGACGGACGCGGAAACCACCGGGAACCTGCTGGTGCGTGACGGTATCATCCGCGAGGTCGGCCTGACCCAGGTGCCCGAGAGGGCGCAGGTGATTGACTGCACCGGTCAGTGCCTGGCACCTGGCATCGTCGATCTGGGCGTCAAGATCGGTGAACCCGGTGAACGGCATATGGAAAGCTTCCGTTCCGCCAGTCTGGCCGCGGCGGCGGGCGGCGTGACCACCATCATCGCGCGCCCCGATACCGCCCCCGCCATCGACACCCCCGAATCGCTGGAGTTCGTTACCCGCCGCGCGGCGGATCAACCCGTCCGCATCCATCACATGGCCGCCCTGACCAAGGGCCGCGCCGGGCGTGAAATGACCGAGATCGGTTTTCTGCTGGATGCGGGCGCGGTGGCGTTCACCGATGCCGATCACGTCACCACCGATGCCAAGGTGCTGTCGCGCGCCTTCACCTATGCCCGTTCGCTGGGGGCGCTGGTGATCGCGCATCCGCAGGAACCGGGGCTGAGCCACGGTGCGGCGGTCACCTCGGGCAAGTTCGCCTCGTTGCGGGGGTTGCCGGGCGTCAGCCCGATGGCCGAACGGATGGGGTTTGACCGCGACATGGCCTTGGTCGAACTGACCGGCGTGCGCTATCACGCCGATCAGATCACCAGCGCGCGCACCCTGCCCGCGCTGGAACGCGCCAAGGCGGGCGGGCTGGATGTCACGGCGGGGGTCTCGATCCATCACCTGACGCTGAACGAATTCGATGTGGGCGATTACCGCACGTTCTTCAAACTGACCCCGCCGCTGCGCGCCGAGACCGACCGGATCGCGGTGATCGAGGCGGTGGCTTCGGGGCTGATCGACGTGATCTGTTCGATGCACACCCCGGCCGATGAAGAATCCAAACGCCTGCCGTTTGAACATGCGGCGGCGGGTGCGGTCGCGCTGGAAACCTTGCTGCCTGCGGCCATGCGGCTGTATCATGCCGGGCATCTGAGCCTGAATCAGCTGTTCCGCGCCCTGTCGCGCAACCCGGCCAAACGGCTGGGCCTGCCGCAAGGGCGGCTGGAGGCCGGTGCCCCCGCCGATCTGGTCCTGTTCGACCCGGATGCCCCTTTCGTGCTGGACCGGTTCAAACTGCACTCAAAATCAAAAAATACCCCCTTCGACGGCGCCCGGATGCAAGGAAAGGTCCTTGCCACATTCGTCGGCGGAGTGCAGGTTTATAGCGATAACAAAAACCAATAATAAAACATGAGGGGCAGTAATGCCGGAGGCAGGAAACGGCGTCGCGATTCTGACGGCGGTGGCGGTGCTGGGCTATATGCTTGGCGCCATTCCGTTTGGGGTCGTCATCACCAAACTGATGGGACTGGGCGATCTGCGGCAGATCGGCTCGGGCAATATCGGCGCGACCAATGTGCTGCGCACCGGCAACAAGAAAGCGGCGCTGGCGACGCTGGTGCTGGATGGTGCCAAGGGCGCGGTGGCGGTGCTGCTGGCGCGGCTGATTCTGGGCAATGAGACGGCCGCACAGATCGCCGGTATCGCGGCGTTCATTGGCCACCTGTATCCGGTCTGGCTGCGGTTTCGCGGCGGCAAGGGCGTGGCGACATTCCTGGGGACGCTGCTGGCACTGGCATGGCCACTGGGGATCGCGGCCTGTCTGGCGTGGCTGCTGACGGCGCTGATCACGCGGATCTCATCATTGTCGGCGCTGGTCGCGGCGGCGGTCTCGGTGCCGCTGGCGCAGATCCTGGGGCATCGGGATCTGATGCCGGTCGCGGCGGTGATGGCAGTGCTGATCTTCTGGCGGCACCGGGCCAATATCCAGCGCCTGGCACAGGGGCGTGAGCCCAGGATCGGCAAGAAGACTTGATTTCGCCGGGGCTTGCGTGCCTGATGGCGCAAAAGGAGCCCTCCGATGGATTTCAAAACCGCCGTCCGCAAATGCTTCAAGGATTTCGCCACCTTTCAGGGCCGCGCCCCGCGGTCCGAATTCTGGTGGTTCATGCTGTTCATCTTTCTGGGCCAGATCGCCTGCGCCGTGCTGGACGGGCTGTTGTTCGGCCGGGCGCATTTTGATGCCGGAATGGGATTTTTCTACTACGCCGCCAGCGGGGGGCCTTTGGGCACGATCTTTTCGCTGATCGTGCTGTTGCCGGCGATCTCGGTAGGGGTGCGGCGGCTGCATGACACCAACCGCTCGGGCTGGTGGTTGTTCATCTCGCTGATCCCGCTGATCGGGTCGCTGATCTTGCTGTATTTCTTCATCAGCCGCGCACCGGACGCGACGCCGGAGGCGAACCGCTTCGGCTCACCCCCTGCCCTTTGATCAACAAGGATGGCCGATCAATACCTGTAGTCGGCGTAAATCCGGCTCAGATCCCCCTGCCAGTCGCCGTGATAGCGCGCCAGCAGGTCATCGGCGGCGGTGCGCCCGGTGACGATGCTGGCGTCCAGCACATCCAGGAACCGGGTTTCATCGACACCATCGGCCATGTGACCGCGTGCCGCCAGACCAGCGCGCGAGATCGCCAGGACCTCCCCCGCCAGATCCCGCATCCGCAACCCGTTCACCTGACCGCCCAACCCGTCGTGGCAGGTTATCCGGCGCCAGCCCTCGCGGGTTTCGGTGTCCCAGTCCTTGACCAGATCCCAAGCGGCATCCAGCGCACCACCATCATACATCAACCCAACCCACAGCGCCGACAAGGCGCACAGACGGTCACGCGATCCACCATCGGCGCCCCGCATTTCGATGTATTTCTTCACTCGCGCCTCGGGGAAGACGGTGGTCATATGGTCGGCCCAATCCGACAGGGTCGGGCGTTCACCGGGCAGGGCGGGCAATTCCCCCTTCAGGAAATCGCGGAACGATTGCCCCAGGGCATTGATGTATTTGCCGTCGCGGTAGACGAAATACATCGGCACATCCAGGACGTAATCGACATAGCGCTCATAGCCCGCGCCGTCTTCAAACATGAACGGCAGCGTGCCGGTGCGTGCCGCATCCAGATGCTGCCACACATTGGCACGCCAGGATTGATAGCCGTTCGGCGCCCCGTCCAGAAACGGCGAATTCGCCAGCAAGGCCGTTGCCACCGGCTGCAACGCCAAGGCCACGCGCATCTTCTTGACCATGTCGGCTTCCGACGCATAGTCCAGATTCACCTGCACGGTGCAGGTGCGATACATCATGGTCTTACCCATGGTGCCCACCTGATCCATGTATTCGGTCATCAGCCGGTAGCGCCCCTTGGGCATCATCGGCATGTCTTCGGCCCGCCAAACAGGCGCCGCGCCCAGCCCGATGAACCGCGCCCCCAACGGGCCGCCAATCGCCGCGACCTCGGCCAGGTGATTGTCCAGCTCATCCGCCATCTCATGCAAGGTCGCCAGCGGCGCCCCCGACAATTCCAGCTGACCGCCCGGCTCCAGACTGACGTTGGCACCATTGCGGGTCAGGCCGATGATATGGCCCTGCTCCAGCACCGGTTCCCAGCCAAACTGGTCACGCAGCCCGTGCAGCATCGCCTCGATCGACGTAGTGCCCTGATATGGCAGCGGTTTCAGCGTCCGTTCATCGTAGCCGAATTTTTCATGCTCGGTGCCGATGCGCCAGCTGTCTTGCGGTTTTTCGCCCGAGGCGATGTATTCGGCGAGTTGTTCGAACCGCTCTATCGGGCCGCCGCCCTCCTGGGGTATGGACATGAAGCCCTCTTGACTGAAGTTCGGTAGGAACTGGTGAAGCCAACGGGCGCGGCTGTCAAGGCCGCGCGGATGTCGAACGCGTCCAC
>DASWPI010000105.1:0-13486 GCA_036398515.1 Paenirhodobacter sp. | reverse complement strand
CCGTCAATCTGGTCGTAGGCCCGGAATTCGCCAAAATACTTGGTGATCGCAGCCGTCAGCGTCGTCTTGCCGTGGTCAACGTGGCCAATCGTGCCAATGTTGACGTGCGGTTTCGTCCGTTCAAACTTTGCCTTTGCCATTCGCGGGCGCCTCGTGTTTGGGGGCCGGCGACGGCCCGTGTCGATATCGCGCGCTACCTATTGCCCCAAGGCGGAAAAATCAAGACCGCATCGCAGTTTTTGCCACTTCTGCCGTTGATCTTCATGGCCGTAACACCCGGCATCCCGCGCCGGGCCGAAAGCCGGTCGGCGGCACGCAATTTCCCGCGGCACATTTCACTCGGCATTGCGGGAATGCCCGGCTAGACTGGACCAAAGCCGAAACAATTTCCCCTGAAGCGAAGGAGTAGCTGCGATGTCTTTGATGAAAACCCTGGCCAAGGTGGCCATCGGGATTGCCGTCGCCAAAGGTGTTTCAACGCTGGCGAAGGGGGGTCAGTCGGGCCGAATCGGCAGTGGCGGCAGCCGGGGTCAGGGCGGCGGGCTGGAGGATATGATGGGCTCGATTCTGGGCACAGGTACCAAAAGCACGCAGGGCGGCACTTCGTCCGGAGGCGGCAGCATCGGTGATCTGCTGAACGAATTGGGCGGCAGCGGAGGCACCACCGCGCGCAGCACCCGTTCCAGCCAACCTGATCTGGGCTCGCTTCTGGGGCAGTTGACCGGCGGGTCTTCGGCGGCGGGCGCGGGTGGCGGACTGGGTGACTTGCTCGGGCAACTGGCTTCGGCCGGGGCTGCGGGCGGGCTGGGTGGCCTGTTGGGGGGTATGCTGTCGGGTCAGGGCGGCCAAGCAGGCGGTAGCCAAGCGGGCGGGCTGGGCGGCCTTCTGGATCAGGCGCTGCGCAATGGCGGCGAACCCGATACGGCACCGGAACCGGAACATGAACTGGCGGCAGCGTTGTTGTTGAAGGCGATGATCCAGGCGGCCAAGGCCGATGGTCAGATCGACGCGCAGGAACAGGCCAGGCTGATGGACAAGCTGGGCGACATCACCGCCGATGAACGCGCCTTCGTGCAGGCTGAAATCAATGCGCCCGTCGATCCCGAGGGGCTGGCAAAGCAGATCCCAGCGGGGCTGGAGGCACAGGCCTATATGATGTCGGTGATGGCCATCGACCTGGATAATCAGGCCGAGGCGCAATATCTGGATCGGCTGGCCAAGGCCCTGGGGTTGCAGCCCGCCGCCGTCAATCAGATCCACGATCAGGTCGGCGCACCGAAACTGTATAGCTGAACTGCTCAGGCCACGTTCATTCAGGCCCCGCTCGTCGGGGCCTGTGACCCAAGCTGGCGCATCGCCTGTGCGCCGATCTCAAAGCTGCGCAACCGTGCCGCGTGGTCAAAGATATGACCGGTCAGGATCACCTCATCGGGACGATAGGCCTCGATATAGGCGGCTAGCCGGGCTTGGACGGTTTGCGGCCCCCCAACGGCGACCACACGCAACTGGCGCTCCGCCATGGCGATTTCATGCGAGGCGGCGACCGTGGACAGATCAGCCACCGGCGGCGGCAAGGGCCCGGCCTGACCGCGCCGCAGATTGATGAACCCCTGCACCATGGAGCTGCGCAGCAGATGTGCCTGCGCGTCGGTCTCGGCGGCGAACAGGTTCACCGCCAGCATGAAGCGCGGCTCGGCGATCAGACCGGGGCGGAAACGGTCACGATAGATCTCGACCGCCTGATCCAGCGCATCGGGGGCGAAATGCGACGCAAACGCATAGGGCAGCCCCAGATAGGCCGCCAGTTGCGCACCGAACAGCGATGATCCCAGCATCCAGACCGGCACATGCGTGCCCTGCCCCGGCACGGCGCGCACCGGTTGGCCCGGCTCTGCCTCTTTCAGGAACCCCAGCAACTCCACCACGTCATCCGGGAACCGGTCGGCATTCAGATCGCCGCGCCGCAACGCCTGCGCGGTCAACTGATCGGTGCCTGGGGCGCGGCCCAGACCCAGATCTATCCGCCCCGGAAACAGGGTCGCCAGCGTGCCGAACTGTTCGGCCACCTGCAACGGTGCGTGATTGGGCAACATGATGCCGCCCGATCCCACCCGGATCGTTTTGGTGTGATCGGCGACATGGCCTATCACCACCGCCGTCGCGGCCGAGGCGATGCCGGTGGAATTGTGATGCTCGGCCAGCCAGTAGCGGTGATAGCCCCAGCCCTCGGCGTGCTGTGCCAGCGAAACGGTGTTGCGCAACGCATCCGCCGCCGTGCCACCTTGCGGGATCGGGGATAGATCAAGAAGCGAATAGGGGGTCATCATGGGTTCCTTTCCCGTCTTATCTAGGCACGCCGGTGGCGCAGGTCATCCCCCACTGCCCCGCTTGGCTGGCCCCACGCGGCTGGCAATGACGATTCCGGCCAGAATCGCGACAAATCCAACCGCGTGATACGGGTGCAGTTGCTCGCCCAGAAAAACCGTGGACAGAACCGCACCATAGACCGGCAGCAGGTGGATCGACTGCCCCGCCAGCGCCGGTCCCGCCAGTGAAATCGCCCGCATATACAACAGCGTCGCCAGAACCGAGGGCACGATCCCCACATAGATCACCGCCGCCACAGACCCCGGCGTCCAGACCGGCAGCCGCCCGGCGCCAATCTCCCACGCCAGGGCGGGCATCAACAGCACCAGCGTCAGCACGATCTGCACCGTCAGCAATCCCAACCGGTTGATCTGGGCGGGCACGCGGGTCAACAGCAGCGTGTAAATCGCCCAGCACACCATCGCGCAAAAAATGATCAGATCCCCGCGTGAGAATTCCAGCGTCATCAGCCGCGACCATTGGCCGTGCAGAATGATCACCAGCACGCCGAAGATCGACACCCCCAGCCCCACCACCTGCCACAGCCGCAGCGCCCTGCCCCAGAACACCGCGCCCAAGATCAGGATCAGCACCGGGATGGTCGAGTTCAGCAACATCCCGTTTGATGCCGTGGTATATTGCAGCCCGACATAGGCCAATGAGTTGAACAGCGTCACCCCCGGCACCCCGATTGCAACCACCAGCACCCAGTTCCGCCGATACCACGGCCAGTCACGTTTCAGATGCGGCAGCGCAAAAGGCAGCAGACAGATCAGCGCGATGACCCAACGCCCGACACTCAGGCTGATCGGGGGCACTTCACCACGTGCCGCGCGTGCCACGATGAAATTGCCCGACCAGAACAACGATGGCAGCGCCAACGCCATGATCGTCATCAGCGCGAACCGGCCATTGGCCGCTGTTCCGGTGGTTTTCGCCATGGGGATCCTCCACTTTGCCCCGGTTTGCGGGAAATCCCCGGGTTCGGCAAGGGGCGTGGTTTGCACCCGCGGGACGATTGCCATGCGCCAGCAACAAGGCAATCGGCAAAACCCATGCACCAAATGCATACCCGCCCCTACGTGGACAAATTGTCACGGTCATGGTTGCCTGCGCGCCACTTCCGCCCCGGCTCGCCGGGGCGAGCCCTGTCGTTCGCAGAGGGAGGATCAGCGTGACGACCACAGCTAAAACCATGAATCCCCGTATCCGTCATGCTGGCTTTGCCGCCCGCCTGACCAGTGCCGAAGATGCCGCCGCAATGATCGCGCATGGCGCGACCGTCGGCATGTCGGGCTTTACCGGATCGGGCTATCCCAAGGCCGTGCCGATGGCACTGGCGGCGCGGGCCGAGGCCGAACATGCCGCCGGTCGTCCGTTCCGGGTGCGGGTGCTGACCGGCGCGTCGACCGGGCCGGAACTGGACGGAGCCCTGGCGCGCGCCGATGGCATCGAATTCCGGTCGCCGTTCAACACCGATCCGTTCCTGCGCGACCGGATCAACCGGGGTGAGATCGACTATGTCGACATGCACCTCAGCCAGTTGGCGCCGATGGTGTGGACCGGGCTTTACGGTCATATGGACATCGCGGTGATCGAGATCTCGGGCATCACGCCCGAAGGTCAGTTGATTCCGTCGGCCTCGATCGGCAACAACAAGACCTGGCTGGAACGCGCCGACAAGATCATCCTCGAGGTGAACAGTTGGCAGGCGGTCGAACTGGATGGCATGCACGATGTCTATTATGGTACGCGCCTGCCGCCGAACCGGGTTCCGATCCCGCTGATCCGCCCCGATCAGCGCATCGGCCAACCTTATTTCGACATTGATTTCAATAAGGTCGTCGCGGTGGTCGAAACCGACGCGCCCGACCGCAATGCCCCATTCACCCCGCCAGATGAGAATGCCGCCCTGATCGCCGGGCATTTGATCGAGTTCCTCGAGCATGAGGTTAAACGCGGCCGCCTGCCCGCCTCATTGCTGCCGCTGCAATCAGGCGTGGGCAACGTGCCGAATGCGGTGATGACGGGTCTGGAGAAGTCGCGTTTTGAGCCAATGACCGCCTTCACCGAGGTCATTCAGGACGGCATGCTGGATCTGCTGGAATCGGGCAAGCTGCGGATGGCCTCGGCGACGGCGTTTTCGTTGTCGCTGCCCGCGGCCGAGTATTTCAATGCCAACGCGGCGTTTTTCAGCAAAAAGCTGATCATGCGCCCGCAGGAAATCTCGAACCACCCGGAACTGGTGCGGCGTCTGGGCGTGATCGCGATGAACGGGCTGATCGAGGCCGATATCTACGGCAACGTCAATTCCACCCATGTGATGGGATCGCGCATCCAGAACGGCATCGGCGGTTCGGGGGATTTTGCCCGCAACGCGTTCATGTCGATCTTCTTGACGCCATCGACGGCGAAACAGGGCAAGATTTCGGCCATCGTGCCGATGGCGGCGCATGTCGACCATATCAGCCAGGACGTGCAGATCATCGTGACCGAACAGGGGCTGGCCGATTTGCGCGGTCTGGCACCCAAAAAACGCGCCGCGACGATCATCCAGAACTGTGCCCATCCGGTCTATCGCGCCATGTTGGAGGATTACTTCGACCGCGCGATGAAGCAAAGCTGGGGGCTACATGCGCCCAGCCTGCTGCCCGAGGCGCTGTCCTGGCATCAGCGCTACATCGAAACCGGTTCGATGCTGCCATAATCCATAACGGGGCGCCTTCTGGCGCCCCGGTCGTTTCAGAACTCCACCTCCAATTCATGGATTTCCTCGGGCTCGGCCAGCGCCCCTTCGGCCCATTCCCGCATCGGTGCCCAGCTTAGAATGGTGTCGACATACTGCGCCAGCACCGGCTCCAGCGCCACGGCATAGGTACGGAACCGCGAACAGACCGGCGCATACATCGCATCGGCTACCGTCGGGTTCGCGCCGAACAGGAACGGTCCTGCATAGGCGACCAGACACTCGTTCCAGATCGTCTTGACCCGCTCGACATCCGGGCGCGCGCCCGAGAATATCTTGAAGCTCTCATGATGTGATTTGATGTTCATCGGCAGCGCCGAGCGCAGGTTGTGAAAGCCCGAATGCATTTCCCCCGATACGGACCGGCAATGCGCCCGCGCCACCTTATCCGCCGGATACAGGCCGGTTTTCGGAAATGTCTCGTGCAGATATTCGGCAATCGCCAGGGTATCCCAGACCTCGACCTTGCCATGCGTTAACCGAGGCACCAGAACCGAGGGCGTCAGCAGCAACAGTTCCTGCCGTGCCGCTGCGTCATGCAGATCAACCGGCTGTTCAAGAAAGGAAAGCCCTGCCATCTTGCACAACAACCAGCCGCGCAAAGACCAGGATGAATAGTTTTTGGATGAAATAGTAAGCGTTGCTTGTGTCATGGCTCCTCCAGCTGGTTTCAGCCTGCACCTTTCATCGGAAATGACGCAGACTGGTCCGGGCAAGACCGCGCCTTCATTGGCATAAAAGGAAAACGCATCATGCTTTACGCAGCCTATCAGGGACTTGATGATTTTTGCGCCCCTTTTCGAACGGCTGCGAATCTGGCCCTGTCCTTCACACCCCGAGGCACCGGCCCGTTCGGCGATGCGCTGCGGCCCCAGGCGGCAATGCTGGAGATGATCTCGCGGTTCCGGCTGGGCCATAGCCGGCCCAAATTCGGCATCACCACGGTGCGGGTCGACAACCGTGACGTGCCGGTGCGCGAAGAGGTGGTACTGGACCTGCCCTACGGCAAGCTGTTGCATTTCAAGCGTGATATGGACACGCCGCAACCCCGGGTTCTGGTCACCGCGCCGCTGTCGGGGCATTTCGCCACGCTGCTGGCGGGCACGGTGAAGACGCTACTGCGTGACCACGATGTCTATATCACCGACTGGAAGAACGCCCGCGATGTGCCGCTGTCGGCGGGGGTCTTTGGCGTGGATGAATATGTCGATTACATCATCCGGTTTGTCGAAGAAATCGGCCCCGGCGCGCATCTTCTGGCGGTGTGCCAGCCCTGTGTGCAGGCGCTGGCGGCTGTTGCGATCATGTCCGAGGACAAGAACCCCGCCACCCCCCGGTCGATGACGCTGATGGCGGGTCCCATCGACGTGCGCGAAAGCCCGACAGAGGTGAATGCGCTGGCGAATGACAAACCGCTGGACTGGTTTCGGCAAAATGTCATCGCCACCGTGCCCTGGCGCTATCCGGGCGCCGGGCGCAAGGTCTATCCGGGGTTCATGCAGCTGTCGGCCTTTGTGGCGATGAACATGGAACGCCATCAGAGCCAGCATCAGAAAATGTATGACCATCTGGCGGCGGGTGACACCGCCGAGGCCGAGAAGATCAAGCATTTCTATGACGAGTATTTCGCCGTGCTGGACCTGACCGCGGAATTCTATCTGGAGACGATCGAGCGGGTCTTCCAGCGGGCCGATCTGGCACGGGGGGAATTCATCTGGCACGGGCGGCGGGTTGATCCGGGCGCGATCCGCAATACCGCGCTGCTGACGGTCGAAGGCGGGCGGGACGATATCTGCGGGCTGGGCCAGACATCGGCGGCGCATGACCTGTGCTCATCGTTGCGGCCGCATCTGAAGCGCCATCACATGCAGGCGAACGTCGGCCATTACGGCACCTTCAACGGCCGACGTTGGGAAAACGAAATCTACCCGGTAATGCGCAACATGGTGCTGGCGGTGGAATAACGCAGACAGAACGGCGGGTCAGATCCCGCCGTCTGTCGGTTCAAACGCGTCGGCACGCGCGCGACGCCAGCGCTTCATATAGCCGAATTTATCGTCTTCCTCGCGCAGCAGGAAGCCTTCGGGCATGTAGGGATAGACCTCGTCGCCCACCACCATGTCGCGGTCTTTTTCACGCATCAGGAAGTGTTGCGGCATGAATTTGCCCGGATGGTCCAGCCCCGCAGCCCCGGTCATTTCCGCCAGCGCCTTCATCGTGTTGCGATGGAAATTCGCCACCCGCTCGGCCTTGTCCGGCACCACCAGCGCGCGTTGGCGGGCCTTGTCCTGCGTCGCCACCCCGGTAGGGCAGCGGTTGGTGTGGCAGGATTGCGCCTGAATACAACCGATTGCGAACATGAACCCGCGCGCGGAATTGCCCCAATCCGCGCCAAGCGCAAACACCTTGGCCAGATCGAAGGCCGAGATCAGCTTCCCCGAAGCCCCCAGCCGTATCCGATCCCGTATCCCCGCGCCGCGCAGGGTATTGTGCGCGAATGTCAGCCCCTCGATCAGCGGCATACCGATATGGTTGGCAAATTCCTGCGGCGCGGCACCGGTGCCCCCTTCTTTGCCATCAATCACGATAAAGTCCGGGGTGATGCCGGTTTCCAGCATCGCCTTAACCATACACATGAATTCGCGCCGATGCCCGATGCACAGCTTGAAGCCGATGGGTTTACCCCCCGACAACTGACGTAGCTGCGCAATGAAGGCCACCATTTCCAGCGGCGTCGAAAACGCCGAATGCGAGGCCGGGGATATGCAATCCACCCCCATCGGCACGCCACGCGCCTCGGCGATCTCGGGCGAGATCTTGGCGGCGGGCAACATACCGCCATGACCGGGCTTGGCACCCTGGCTGAGCTTGATTTCAATCATCTTGATCTGCGGATCGGCCGCCAGCACCGCAAACCGCTCCGGGCTGAACGAGCCATCGTCATTGCGGCATCCGAAATAGCCCGAGCCGATTTCATAGATCAGATCGCCACCCCCCTGACGGTGATACCGCGAAATGCCGCCTTCGCCGGTATCATGCGCGAAGCCTTGCCGTTTGGCGCCGGTGTTCAGTGCCAGAATGGCATTGGCCGACAGGGCCCCGAAACTCATCGCGGAGATATTGTAGATCGAGGCCTGATAGGGTTGCAGGCAATCCGGCCCGCCGATGGCGACGCGAAAATCGGTATCGGTGATATGTTTGGGACGCACCGAATGGGTGATCCACTGATAGCCGGAATCATATACGCGCATCCGGGTGCCAAAGGGGCGTGCCGCCTCGATCCCTTTGGCGCGCTGATAAACCAGCGTGCGTTCGTCGCGCGAAAACGGCTCTTCGTCATCGTCGCTCTCTATCAGATATTGACGGATTTCGGGGCGGATTTCCTCGAACATGAACCGCAGATGGCCCAGAATCGGATAGTTTCTCAGCACCGAATGGTGGGTCTGCATCAGGTCATAGACCCCCAGCCCGGCCAGCAGCCAACATAGAATCGCCAGCGGCACGAACCACCCCGACAGGGCGATGGCCACACTGAACACCAGGGCCAGCACAACAGATGCCGCCCAAACAGAGTAACGCAGATAGGTAGAGATCACGCCCGTCCTCCCGGGTGTCGACACACCGCGCGATGCAGTCTTGTCGATGAACCTTGCCGTTTGATGAAGGCTAGCGGCGTGGCGCGTTCTGTCCAGTCCCCTGATGGGGTTATTGCGCATTTCCGGCGCGATATCGCAGCGACGACAGCATCGCCAACCCGATCAGCGAGGCCCCCAGCAACCCGGTGATGATCTCGGGCACATGGATCATGGTCTGGGCAAACATCACCAGACTGAGGATCAGGACCGACCAGAAGGCGCCATTCTCCAGATAGCGATATTCGGACAGGGTGCCCTTTTCGACCAGCATGATGGTCATCGACCGCACATACATCGCCCCGATCCCCAACCCGATCGCAATCAGGAACAGGTTCTGCGTCAGGGCAAACGCGCCGATCACACCATCAAAACTGAACGAGGCATCCAGGACCTCAAGATACAGGAAGGCGCCAACCCCGCCACGCGCCGCGTCCGACGCCATCGCCGCCCGGTCCAGCATCTGGCCCAGAACCTCAACCGCCAGATAGGTCACGACACCGGCGACCGCAGCGAACAGAAAGGTGTTTTCGGTTTCAGGCGGCAAGATCCAGGTGACCAGCATGACGATCACCAGAACGACGCCGATCTCGATACCGCGCAACGGCGCGCAGGCCCGCAAGAACCGTTCCAGCGCCGCGATCCAGTCAACCTGCTTTTCGCTGTCGACGAAATAGTTCAGCGCCACCAGCATCAGGAATGATCCGCCAAAAGCGGCAATCGACACATGCGCCGATGCGATGATCCGGGCGTAGTCCGCCGGGCGGGTCGCGGCCAGCCGGATCGCCTCCCACGGGCCGATATGGGCGGCCAGCACCACCACGATCAGCGGAAACAGGATACGCATGCCGAACACCGCGATGACGATGCCCCAGGTCAGGAACCGACGCTGCCAGACATGGCTCATGGTTTTCAGCCGATTGGCGTTGACGATGGCATTGTCGAACGACAACGAGATCTCCAGCACTGCCAGCAGGCCCGCGATCAGCAGAAATCCGATGGCACCGGCCGCATCATCGGCGAAGCTCCAGCCAAGCCACAATGCCAAAAGCAGGCCAAAACCGGTGAACGCAAAGGCCCCGCCGAAATATCTTAACGTCGTCCGCATCGCCTAACCCCTGATCGCAGATGCCTGACCGCAGCGCCATATGAGGACGTTGGGTCTGGCCCAGGCGCGGCATAGGCCGATGAGGACAAAGGCGCAAGAACCTGGGGGCGCAAAACCCGGCGCCTAGTTCATTCCGGCGCGGGCCATCCAGTCGCGGATACGGGCCTCGGCGCGGGCGGCCTCATCGCCCAGACCGAAATCCATCAAGGCCGTATGGCCGCGCAGATGGATGCGATTGCCCTCGATCCACAGATTGGTAATTTCCGGCAGGCCCAGAACCGGACTGCGGGTGACAAAGGTCACCAGTTCTTCCTGCACGGTGCCTTCCAGCAGGGTCGTGCGCTTGGCAGCCGTGGCGATCTTCGTCAGCGCCTCCAGCGAAGCTTGTGGCGCAGGCACCTGCCGGACCGCCTCGAACCCCTGACTGTCGCGCCAGTCGCCCACCGCATTCTGTTCCGTGCCCATCCGGTGATAGGCATCCGCCGAGATCGGCATCACGCGAAGCCACAGCCCCGCTGCCAACAGTGCCAGCACCAACACACCAACAGTGGCGATCACCCAACGGATCATCGCGCCTCCCGCCGGGTCCAGCCGTAAAGCGCCACCAGTTCCGTTGCGACATGCGCCCCGGCAATGGCGGTGGCCCCGGTCGGATCGTAGGGCGGCGAGACCTCGACCACATCGCCACCGATCATATGGATGCCGCGCAGCCCGCGCAGCACGGCCGCCGCCTGCCATGACGCCAGACCGCCCCAGACCGGCGTACCGGTGCCGGGGGCGAAGGCCGGGTCCAGACAGTCGATGTCAAAGGTCACATAGGTCGGGCGGTTGCCCACCACCGCCTTGATCCGGCGGATGGTGTCGTCGATCCCGGCCTGATGCACCTGTGGCGCATCAATGATGGTGACACCCAGCGTATCGGGGTTATCGGTGCGGATGCCCACCGAAACCGAGGCTGCCGGATCCACGACCCCGGTCTTGATCGCCTTGTACAGAAACGTGCCGTGGTCGATGCGGTCCATGTCATCATCGGCCCAGGTATCGCTATGGGCATCGAACTGGATCAGCGCGACGGGGCCGAATTTATCGGCATAGGCGCGCAGGATCGGCAGCGTGATGAAATGATCGCCGCCCAGCGTCACCGTACCGGCGCCCGCTGCCAGAATCCCGGCGATATGCGCCTGCACCCGATCGGGAAAGGACGCGGTATGGGCGTAATCAAAGGCCAGATCGCCATAATCGACGATGCTCATCTCGCTCAGCGGATCATAGCCCCAGCCGTAGGGCGCATCGAACGCCTGCAGGGTCGATGCCTCACGCAAGGCGCGCGGCCCGAACCGGGTGCCCGGCCGGTTCGTGACCGCCTGATCGAACGGCACGCCGGTGATCGCCAGATCCACCCCGGTCAGATCCTTGGAATACGCGCGACGCAGAAAACTGACCGCCCCGCCAAAGGCGTTTTCATAGGCAAGCCCCCGACGATCGGTCCGGGTAAACGCCATGTCGATCTGATACTTTGCGTCTTCAAGGGCCATGCTGCGCCTCCGTTTTGCCAGAACTGGCGTGTGGCCGCGGAAACGTCAAGCGGTGCTATTGGCCGGATTTGCGGTGGCGACATGATCTAAGTCAACAACAGCGTGCAAACCGCACGGTAAACTGATCGGAACCGGGGCCAAAATTGGGGGTAGCCATGCGACTGACGATCCGCACAAATCTGGCCATGCGTTGTTTGATGTTCTGTGCGGTCAACAAGGATCGGATCGTGCGCAAACATGATATCGCGGCCCTGTGCAATGCCTCGGAAAACCATCTGGCGCAGGTGGTCAACACATTGGCTCAACAGGGTTTCATCGAAACACAGCGCGGTCGGATGGGCGGTCTGCGCCTGGCGCGCCCGATGGATCAGATCGGCGTGGGTCAGGTTCTGCGGGCGTTCGAGGCCACCCTGCCCTTTGCCGAATGCTTTGATCCCCAGGCGAATACCTGCCCACTCAGCGATGCCTGCCTGTTCCGTACGGCGCTAGGGGCGGCGTTGCAGGCGTTTTATCGGGCGATGGATGACTGGACCATTGGCGATCTGGTGCGGGACAACACCGCGTTGGAAAGGCTGCTGGCGCTACCCGGTGGGCGCCGCCTGCCGATTTGCGGCGTCGCGGCGCGGAAATCGGCGGCGTGAACCAATAGTCTCATGGTAGAATTGTAACATCATCGAGAGTTTTGCGATTGGCGAAATGCGGCATCTTGACGCGCTGGATGGCATCTCATACCTGCTTCCTATGCAACGTAATTTTCTTTTCGCCTTATTGTGAGGCAATACGTCGCGCAATGAGGCATTATATGCAAAACTCGCAACAGATGGGCGCGCAGCAACCTGCTTCGCAAGACGACGCCCGCCAGTCGGGCGCGCAAACGACCCAACAACAACAGGCGCAACAAGGCGCTACGCCCCAACAAAACACCACCGTCCGGTTCTCGGACTGGGCAGCGATCTGATCCGGCGCGAATCGCCCGTTCACGTTCTTGGCTATTGTTGGCCCTGCCAACCCCCCGCGACCAACCCGGCCGCGGGTTTATTTTTGCCAAATTCCCGCAAGCCATAAAAAAAGCCGCCCGAAGGCGGCTTTCATCGGTTCCCAATCCGGCCTTAGCCGACGATTTCGAGGCCCGAGAAGAAGAAGGCGATTTCTTGTGCGGCGGTTTCCGGCGCATCCGAACCGTGGACCGAGTTTTCGCCAACCGACAGGGCGAATTCCTTGCGGATGGTGCCATCGGCGGCTTGTGCCGGGTTGGTCGCACCCATGACTTCACGGTTCTTCAAGATGGCGCCTTCGCCTTCCAGAACCTGAATGACAACCGGTTCGGACGCCATGAATTCAATCAGTTCGCCGAAGAAAGGACGATCCTTGTGAACTTCGTAGAACTTGCCAGCTTGTTCCAGCGACAGTTTCACGCGTTTTTGCGCGACGATGCGCAGACCGGCTTCTTCAAACTTGGCATTGATCTTGCCGGTCAGGTTGCGACGGGTTGCATCGGGTTTGATGATCGAAAGGGTGCGTTCGATGGCCATGAGGGAAGCCTTTCCAGTTGGGGGTCCGGGCCTGTCCGCCCGGTCGGGTGAGTGGTCCCGGGCCTGCTAGCATGGGGCGCGGGCGTTGAAAACCCCCGCAATGTGCCCCCGATAGCCGGTCAAGGACAACGTTTGCGTGACAAATCGGCCTGGAAATCGCCGTTGACGGGGCGCGCGGGCTCGGGCAGGACTGCGCCATGCTCAAGATTTCAGACATCACTTACGCGGTCGAGGGCCGCCCTCTGTTCGAGGGCGCGTCGGCTACCATCCCTGATGGCCACAAGGTCGGCCTGGTCGGCGCCAATGGCGCGGGCAAAACCACGCTGTTTCGCCTGATCCGGGGCGAGATCGCCCTGGAATCGGGGGATATCAGCCTGCCTTCGCGCGCCCGCATCGGCGGTGTCGCACAGGAGGTGCCCTCATCCTCGACCTCGCTGCTGGATACCGTGCTGGCGGCAGATACCGAACGCGCGGAATTACTGGCGGAATCGGTGACGGCCACCGATCCGCACCGCATCGCCGAGATCCAGACCCGGTTGACCGATATCGACGCCTGGTCGGCCGAG
>DASWPI010000104.1:0-7254 GCA_036398515.1 Paenirhodobacter sp. | reverse complement strand
GCATCGCGCACGCATGGCGGCGTTGTCGCAGGCCTTCTCGCAGGCGATCACCTTGCCGATCAGCTATCACGCCCGGTCCGGCACGGGGGCCGTGGTGCGGGCCATCCTGTCGGGCACGGATGCGCTGTTTGCGATCTGGCTGGGGGCGCTGCGCCAGCAACTGACGGCATTGTTCGGCGTCGCCTTGATGATCCCCACCGCGTTTTCCATGGATGCGCGGATGGCGACGGTTTTGCTGATCCTGGGGTTGGTGTATCTGGGCGCCAATATCCTGGTGGTGCATAAAACCGACAGCGGCCAGAAAGTGGTCGAGCGCGTCTCGAACAGTCTGTTCAGCCGGGTGGGTGACGTTCTGGGCAACGTGACCGTGGTGCAAAGCTATGGCCGCTTTGCAATGGAAATGAACGAGTTGCGGGCGATGACCACATCATTGCTGACGGCGCAATATCCGGTGCTGACGTGGTGGGGATTGCTGACGGTGCTGACGCGTGCGGCGGCTACGCTGACCATGGTGGTGATCTTTGCGGTTGGGGCCACGCTGGCGGCGCGCGGTGAAATCAGCGTCGGGCAGATCGTGTCCTTTGGCGCCTTTGCCGGGCTGCTGGTGGGGCAGTTGGATCAATTGGCATCATTCGTCACCAATGTGTTTCGGCAAACGCCGGTGCTGCGCAGTTATTTCGGGCTGCTGGATGCCACGGCCGGGGTGGCGGATACGCCGGGCGCACGGCCTTTTGCCGCGCCGCCGCGCGGGCATATCCGCTTCGATCAGGTCAACTACCGCTTCCCCGACAGCGATCAGGGCGTGTTCGACATTGATTTTGAGGTGCTGCCCGGCCAGACCATCGCCTTGGTTGGCACGACGGGCGCGGGCAAAACCACCTGTCTGGCGCTGCTGCAACGCCTGCGCGATCCGGACAGCGGGGTGATCTCTATCGACGGGCAGCCACTTGGCACGCTGACGCTGGCCTCGCTGCGCGACAATATCGCCACGGTGTTTCAGGAAGCCGGGCTGTTCAACCGCTCCATCGCCGAGAATATCCGCGTTGGCCGCCCCGGTGCCACGATGGCCGAGATCATCGTCGCCGCGCAACTGGCCGAGGCGGATGAGTTCATTCAGCACAAAGCCGGTGGGTATGAGTTCGTCATCGGCGAACGGGGTGCCGCGCTATCGGGCGGCGAGCGCCAGCGTCTGGCCCTAGCCAGGGCGATTCTGAAAAATGCCCCGATTCTGGTGCTGGATGAGGCGACATCGGCGCTGGATGCCGTGACCGAGGCCAAGATCAAACGCGCCATCGACCGCGTCCGCACCGACCGCACCACGTTGATCATCGCACACCGTCTATCAACGGTTGCCGACGCCGATCTGATCCTGGTCTTCGACAAAGGCCGGATCGTGGAGTGCGGCAGCTTTGACACCCTGACCCGGCAGGGCGGGATATTCGCGCAGATGGTGGCCGAGGGTGCAATCACCACCCCCAAGGATTAATCCGCCCAGAATGCCACGCCCCGGTCCCGCAAGGTCTGTTGCACCTGTCGGACGGTCTGCAACCAGCGCATCAGATGCGGAAAATGCAGGTCGCGCAGCGCATCCAGATTTTCACCATAGAACGCCTGCGCCTCGGGGCGCAGCGGGGTGCGGTGTTCCAGATCATCATAGGGATGCCAATTCGCGTTGACCCGTGCCGCACTGATCCGGCCCAGCAGCTCGACATAAAAATCAATGTCCTGCACCTCCGTCACCCTATCACGAACGGCCACCATCGCGGGCCAAGCGATGCGTTTCAGATGCTGTAATTCGCGTTCTGGCGACAGGATCAGGTAATCAATGTCCTGCCCGAAGAACCGCCGGAAATGGGTCGACAGCATGATCCGGGTGGCGCGCGCGCCCTTGAGCGGATCGGTCAGGGCAAAATACCCCATCAGACAGGCGTCGGCATAGACGATGTCGGAATCCTCGCCAATCATCGCGCGATTGACCGCCGCAGCCAGTGCCAGTGCCCCGGTCAACACACAGTGATGCCCGAACGCGACCAGATCGTCTTCCAACCGCGCCAAACTGTCCGGGGCGTCAGGCGCCTCGGACAGCTCAATGATCGCCTCGGACCGGCCGTCCAGAAACGGGACGATCTTGTAGGTGACATAGCCCTCGAAGATATCGAACTCGGTCGGGCGGCCTCGAAAGCGGCGCGGTGGGGGGGTCATGGGGGCGGTCCGTCATAAGGTTGCCGCCACCCTAGCGCGGGGTCGGGGGACGGCCAAGCGGCTTGGCTATGGAAACCCTTGGGCTATTGAACCAGCGACTCGCGGCTGATTTCGGCAATCGAGCGCGCCCCGGTCAGCGCCATCGCCACCCGCATTTCCTTGGCCACCAGATCCAGCATATGCGCCACGGCGGCCTCGCCCCCGGTCGCCAGCGCATAGACAAAGGCACGGCCCATCATCGCTATATCCGCCCCAAGTGCGATCATCCGCACCACATCCAGCCCCGAACGCACACCGCTGTCGGCCAGAATCGTCAGATCGCCCTTGACCGCATCGGCAATCGCCGGCAGCGCCCGGGTCGAGGACAGCACCCCATCCAATTGCCGCCCGCCGTGGTTCGAAACGATAATGCCATCTGCCCCAAAGCGCACCGCATCGCGCGCGTCTTCGACATCCAGAATGCCCTTGATCAACATCGGGCCTTTCCAGAATTCGCGAATCCATTCCAGATCGGACCAGCTGATGGAGGGGTCGAAATTCGCCCCCAGCCAGCCGATGTAATCCTCCAGCTTGGTCGGCTGGCCACGATAGGTCGAGATATTGCCCAGATCATGCGGCTTACCCTTGATCCCCACATCCCAGGCCCATTGCGGATGGGTTGCGCCCTGCCAGATCTGCTTGAATTTCGCATTCGGACCGGACATGCCCGAGTGCAGATCGCGGTAGCGCGCCCCCGGCACCGGCATGTCGACGGTAAAGACCAGCGTATTGATCCCCGCCGCCTGCGCCCGTTCCAGCGCGTTTTTCATGAACCCGCGGTCCTTCAACACATACAGCTGAAACCAGATCGGGTTGGGCGATTGTGATTGCACCTCTTCGATCGGACAGACCGACACAGTGGACAGGGTGAACGGCACCCCGCGCGAGGCGGCGGCCTTGGCGGCCTGAACCTCGCCCCGACGCGCATACATGCCCGTCAACCCAACCGGCGACAGCGCCACCGGCATGGCGAATTTCTGTCCCAGAACCTGGGTTTCCAGACTGAGTTCGGCAACGTTCTTCAAGATCCGCTGACGCAACGCGATATCGGACAGATCCGCGACATTACGGCCCAGCGTGTGTTCCGCATAGGCGCCACCGTCGATGTAATGGAACAGGAACGGCGGCAGTTTGCGCCGGGCGCCTTCGCGGTAATCGGAAATGGACGAGATGATCATGGGATGGGTCTCAGCTCTTGGACGTAAGATGGGGCGCCCGCGCCGCACGGGCCCGGGCTTTGCGCGCCAGATCGTCGTTCACCTGCCGGATCGAGGTTTCGACGAATGTCAGATGCGCATCGGAAACACCGCGTGCGCCATCGGCATTGCCCGCGACAATCGCGTCATACAAGGCCCGATGCTGCTGGCGCAGGCTGTCGGCGGTGCGCGGCACCATGTAGAGTTTTTCCAGACTCTGCGAGATGGAATTTTGCAGCAATTCAAACAGGCTGGACATCACATGGCGCAAGATGGCGTTGTTGGATGCCTCGGCGATGGCCAGATGGAAGGCCGCATCCAGCCGGGCCTGCTGGCTTGGATCACCATTGCCATAGGTGGCTTCCATCGCCTCCAGCCGCTCCAGAATGCGACGCCGGGCGGGTTCATCGGCCCGCAGCGCGGCATAATAGGCCGAGGTGCCTTCCAGCGCGCTGCGCACCTCCATCACATCATGGCCATAGCCGCCATGTTCCGCCAACAGCACCGTCAGCGGCGTGCCGATGGCCTCCTCTGCCCAGGCTTGCGGCAGGGGTTGAGCGACGATGATACCGGCCTTGTGAACCTCGACGATCCGCCGATGCACCAGCGACTGAATGGCCTCGCGCAGCGATGCGCGCGAGGCATTCAACGTCAGGGCCAAGGCTCGTTCGGACGGCAGCCGGTTGCCCGGCGTCAGCCCCTGGTCCTGGATAAGCGCCTCGATTTCTGCCTCGAGGCGCTCCGCCACGCGCAACCGGGGCTGCGCAGGCGTTTCGGTGATCTTGGGATCATCCAGGGGAACACATAGGCCTGCAACGTGGTGACGATACCGATCAGGGTACACATCGCCAGCGAGTGCTTGACCGTGAAGCGGAACAGATCGGATTCACGCCCAACCAACCCCACGGCAGCACAGGCGATGGCGATGGATTGCGGCGAGATCATCTTGCCCGTCACGCCACCTGTGGTGTTCACCGCGACCAGCAGCACATCCTTGACCCCGATCTGATGCGCGGTCGTAGCCTGCAATGCCCCGAACAACGCGTTGGACGAGGTGTCCGAACCGGTCACAAACACCCCAAGCCAGCCCAGGAACGGCGAGAAGAAGGTGAATGCCGACCCGGTATGCGCCAAGGCCAGTGCCAGCGTCGCCGACAACCCCGAGTAGTTGGCAAGGAACGCGAATGCCAGCACCATGCCGATCGAGTAGATCGGAATCGCCAGCGTCTTCAGCGTATCGCCGAACACCGCGACCGCCTTGGCCGGTTGCGCCCGCAGCAGCACAATCGAAATGAGCGACGCGAACAGGATCGCCGTGCCCGTCGCCGAAAACCAGTCGAACTTGTAGATCGCGGCAAAGGGCGTGGGTTCGGCCACGATCGGCGGCATCTTCTGCACAACCTTGTCCAGCAGCGGCACGTGAATTGACGCCACCCAATTGGCAAACGGCCCGCTGGCGGCGAACAGTTTCTTGAAGGGCGCAATGCTCCAGATCGTGACCATGATGGTCAGGATGATGAAGGGCGACCATGCCTTGGCGATCTGTCCCGCGGTAAAGGTCTTCGAGGTATCGAGGGGCGCAAGATCGGCGCCAGCCTCGGGGGCGAACCGGAAGATGCGCTTGGGCTGCCACACACGCAGGAACAACGGCAACACGACCAGCGCGGCGATGGCGGCGGTGATGTCGGGCAGTTCCGGGCCGATGTGGTTGGCGGTGAAATACTGCACGGTGGCAAAGGTGCCGCCAGCCACGATGATCGCGGGCCAGGTTTCCTTCACCCCGCGCCAGCCATCCATGATCATGATCAGCCAGAACGGCACTATCACCGACAGCAATGGCAGTTGGCGCCCGGCCATCTGGCCGATGTGGAAGGGGTCGATGTTGCTGACCTGACCGGCGACGATGATTGGAATCCCCATTGCGCCGAAGGCCACCGGCGCGGTATTGGCGATCAGGCACAGACCGGCCGCGTAAAGCGGCTTGAACCCCAGCCCCACCAGCAATGCGGCGGTGATCGCCACCGGCGCACCAAAGCCCGCCGCACCTTCTAGGAACGCCCCGAAGGCGAAACCGACCAACAGCATTTGCAGGCGCTGATCCTCGGTCACGCTCAGGATCGAGCTGCGGATGATGTCGAACTGACCGGTGGCCACGGTCAGCTTATACAGGAAGACCGAGCTGATGATGATCCAGGCGATAGGCCACAGACCGTAGAAAAACCCGTACACCCCCGAGGCCAACGCCGCCGGAACCGGCATCCGATAAACCAGAATGGCGATCAGCAGCGTCAGAATGACGGTGATGGTGCCCGCCATATATCCCTTCAACCGAAGAAAGGTGAGCGCGACGAAAAAGAAAATAATCGGAATCGCGGCAACCAATGCCGAGATCCAAAGGTTGCCCAATGGAACATAATCCTGCGCCCAGGTCATGTGAGACGGTCCTCCTCCCAGAGTGTGGTCGGACCATGAAAGCCCGATATCGCGTTATGATTGCGAAGCTTTTCCCCAAGTCAAATTTTTATTTGTAAAATTTCGCATGACTGGTCTGACCAAATGGGATCCAATTACATCGAACCGGGTCAAATCCCTGATTTTACAGGGGTCGGCACTCAAGATCCGTCACGACATGACGTTACGTCAATATTTGGGGTTCATGAAATTTTATTGCGCATAGGTTCTCGGCCAAGGTGCGGCGGATGGTCGCGCCGGGTCTCACGGATGTGATGCCGAATCACTTGGCCCGACCACCGCGCAACACAAACGGCGCCCGAAGCGATCCGGGCGCCGTGATGATCTGTGAGTGGTGGCGTTAACAGTTATTTTTGCTGTGCCAACCAGTGATCGATCCCTGCCTGTGCAACGGCTTGGTCCTGTGCCGGCGTGCCCGAAGACACACCGATGCCACCGACGATGGCACCGCCAAATGCCACCGGCAAACCGCCGCCCACAACCATCAGCCGCCCGCCGATGGCCGAGGCAATGCCATAGGCCGGGGCGCCGGGCTGGCTCGACGCGCCATATTCGTGTGTCGCCTTCTTCGCACCGGCGGCGGTGAAGGCCTTGTCCAGCGCGATGGTGGTCGAGGTGACCTTGCCACCCTCCATACGCTCAAACGCGATCAACTGCGCGCTTTCGTCAACGATGGCGATACACATCGGCACGCCGATTTCGCGGGCATGGGCCTGCGCCCCCGCCAGCAGGATGCGGGCGTCGTCCAGATCGAGACGGGTGATATTTTGCATGATGTTTCCTTAATTGGCCTTGGCCACACGCCGCCAGGCGTGCAACAGGGGTTCGGTATAGCCCGAGGGCTGCGTGGCGCCCTCGATGATCAGCGCGCGGGCGGCCTTGAAGGCGGGCCCGTCAAAGCCCGGCGCCATCGGCACATAGGCGGCATCATTGGCGTTCTGACCATCGACCGCAACCGCCATCCGGCGCAGGCTTTCGTCGATCTGCGCCTCGGTGATCAGCCCGTGCAGCAACCAGTTCGCCAGGAACTGCGCCGAAATCCGCAAGGTCGCACGGTCTTCCATCAACGCCACATCGTCGATGTCCGGCACCTTGGAACAGCCGATCCCCTGTTCGACCCAACGCACCACATAGCCCAGGATTGATTGACAGTTCAGGTCGATCTCACGGGCGATGAGTTCGGGCGACAGATTGCGCGGCCCCATCAACGGCGGGGTCATCAGCGCCTCGAGGCTGGCACGTTCGCGGCTGGCCAGTTCATCCTGACGCGCAGCGACATTCACCTGGTGGTAATGCACGGCGTGCAGCGTGGCGGCCGTGGGGCTGGGCACCCAGGCGGTGGTCG
>DASWPI010000103.1:0-45261 GCA_036398515.1 Paenirhodobacter sp. | reverse complement strand
GGTCGAAACCTATCCGATCATTTCGCGGCTGAAGATGCTGCGCCAATGGGGCGGGATCATGGATATCACCGGCGACCACTCGCCGATCATTTCCAAGACGCCGGTGCGCAACATGTTCATGGATTGCGGCTGGGGTACCGGTGGGTTCAAGGCCATTCCGGGATCTGGCTGGGCCATGGCCGAACTGGTGGCGCGGGGCGAGCCCGGGCCGCTGGCGGCGCCGTTCGGTCTGGACCGGTTCAAGGAAGGCCGCTTCATCGACGAATCCGTCGCCGCCGG
This sequence comes from Paenirhodobacter sp., assembly GCA_036398515.1. Lineage (GTDB taxonomy): Bacteria > Pseudomonadota > Alphaproteobacteria > Rhodobacterales > Rhodobacteraceae > Rhodobacter. The sequence continues at coordinate 44,982 of DASWPI010000103.1, read as the reverse complement.
GGTGGCGCATTGATGTCTCCCGTCACCTATTTGCACGAAGGCGCCCAAGGATGCTGACCCTTACCTGTCCCTGCTGCGGTGTGACCGCCGAGGAAACCGAACTGACATATGGCCACGAGGCGCATCTGAAGCGTTTCGGGCCGGGGTCCACGGATGACGAATTCGAGGATTACCTGTTCAACCGTAAAAACCCGAAAGGCGTGCATTTTGAACGCTGGCGCCACAGCTATGGCTGCGGCAAGTGGTTTCTGGCGGCGCGCTCGACGGTGACACTGGAAGTCTATGGCGCCTATCCGGCCCAGACGACGGAACCCCCGGCCGATCTGATCGCCACCATCAAAAGCAAATACCCGCAATGGGAGGGCTGGAAATGAGCACGCGTCTTTCCAAAGGCGGTCGTCTGATTGATCGTGCGCGGCCGATGGCCTTTACATTCAACGGCAAACCGATGCGCGGCTTCGCGGGCGACAGTCTGGCCGCCGCGCTGCTGGCCAATGGTCAGGTGCTGATGGGGCGGTCGTTCAAATATCATCGGCCGCGGGGCGTGGTCGCCTCGGGGGCCGAGGAACCCAACGCCCTGGTCAATCTGGGCCGCAACGCGCGTCAGGAACCCGATCAACGGGTGACCACCACCGAATTGTTCGACGGGTTGGAGGCCAGCAGCCAGAACCACTGGCCGTCGCTGAACTTCGATATCGGCGCGCTGAACAACACGTTCAGCAAAATGCTGCCAGCGGGGTTTTACTACAAAACCTTCATGTTCCCGAAAATCGCATGGAAACATGTGTTCGAGCCGGTCATCCGGCAGGCGGCGGGCCTGGGCACGGCGGCGAAAGAGGCTGACCCTGACCGTTACGAACAGGCCTATGCCTATTGTGACGTTCTGGTCGCGGGCGGTGGCATCGCCGGTCTGGCGGCGGCACTGGCCGAGGCCAAGGCGGGCAAGCGCGTCATCGTCATGGAACAGAACGCGTTCTGGGGCGGACGGGCACCGGTCGATGGCGGCACCATTGCCGGGCTGGCTCCGCAGGCATGGATTGATGCGACGCTGGTGGAATTGGCGGGCTATGCCAATGTGCGGCTGATGACGCGCACGATGGTGGCGGGACTGCATAACCACGGTTACGCCATCTGCTACGAGCGGGTCGCCGACCACACGCCGGGGGATGGCCGTCCGCGACATCGTCTGTGGCGGGTGCGCGCCGGGGTGACCGTCGCGGCAACCGGGGCGATTGAACGCCCCCTGGCCTTTGCCGGTAACGATGTGCCGGGTGTGATGCTGGCCTCGGCGGTGCGCGATTACATCGTCAACTGGGCGGTCAGCCCGGGGGACCGGGTGGTGATCGTGACCAATAACGATGATGCCTACAGAACCGCATTGGCGGTTCTTGATGCGGGTCTGACGGTCGAAGCCATTGTGGATGCACGTGATCGTGCGGCGGGGGATCTGCCGCAGGCGTTGCGGGCGCGCGGTGTGCGGGTTCTGGAAGGCCGTGGCGTCGCGGGTGTTCTGGGCCACAAATCGGTGACCCATGTGCAGATCTGTGCGCAGGCGGGCGAAGGCGGCGTGACCGAAACGCTGGAATGCGATTGCGTGGCCATGTCGGGTGGTTGGTCGCCCGTCGTGCATCTGTTTTCGCATGTGGGCGGCAAGGTGGTCTGGGATGAGGCGGGTGCGATGTTCCGCCCCGATGCAGACAAGGCGCCGACCGGCCCGGATGGATCGGTGCTGGCCCGCGCGGTGGGCGCGGCGAACGGCCATCTGACGCTGGACGCCATTGCCGCCGAGGCCGGGTTGACCGCCTCGGTCGAGCCCGAAGCCCCGCTGGCCCCGGTCTGGGTCATGCCCGCGGGCGCGTCGCAGGCGCTGCGCTTCAAGGCGTTTCTGGATTACCAGAACGACGTGAAGGTGTCGGATGTCGAACTGGCGGCGCGTGAGGGCTATACCTCGGTCGAGCATACCAAGCGCTATACCACGCTGGGGATGGCCTCGGATCAGGGTAAGCTGAGCAATATCAACGGCCTGGCAATCCTTTCGGATATGCTGGGGCAGGGGATTCCGACCACCGGCACCACCACGTTCCGTCCGCCCTACACGCCGATCTCGTTCGGGTCGATGACGGGCGAGGCGCGCGGTGATCTGTTCCAGCCCATGCGGCGCACCGCGATGCAGGACTGGCACGAGGCCAAGGGCTATCATTGGGAACCGGTTGGTTTCTGGCGTCGCCCCTATTGCTATCCGCGCCCGAACGAAACCCACCGCGATGCCGTCAACCGCGAGATCACCAACACCCGCACCAATGTCGGGCTGCTGGATGCCTCGACGCTGGGCAAGATCCTGGTCAAGGGGCCGGACGCGGGCAAGTTTCTCGACATGATGTATACCAACATGATGTCGACGCTGCCGGTGGGCAAATGCCGCTACGGGCTGATGTGCAACGAAAACGGCTTCCTCAGCGATGACGGGGTTGTGGTGCGGCTGACCGAAGACAGCTGGCTGTGCCATACCACGTCGGGTGGGGCGGACCGGATCCATGCGCATATGGAAGACTGGCTGCAATGCGAATGGTGGGACTGGAAGGTCTACACCGCCAACCTGACCGAGCAATACGCGCAGATCGCCGTTGTCGGCCCCAAGGCGCGCAAGGTTCTGGAAAAGCTGCGCGGCATGGATGTTTCCAAGGAAGCCCTGCCGTTCATGACCTGGGCCGAGGGCACGCTGGCGGGCTTCCCGGTACGGGTCTACCGGATCTCGTTCTCGGGCGAGCTGTCCTATGAAATCGCGGTGCCTGCGAATATGGGCGCGGCCTTCTGGGCGGCGGTGAATGCGGCGGGCGAAGAGTTCGGCGCCATGCCCTATGGCACCGAGGCGCTGCATGTGATGCGGGCCGAAAAGGGCTTCATCATGATCGGCGACGAAACCGATGGCACGGTGATTCCGCAGGATCTGGGGCTGAACTGGGCGATCTCCAAGAAAAAGGCGGATTATCTGGGCAAGCGCGCCCAGGAACGCAGCTTCATGGTGTCGAAAGACCGGTTGCAACTGGTGGGGCTGGAAACGCTGGATGGCTCGGTTCTGCCCGACGGTGTCTATGCGGTGGCCGATGGCAACAACGTCTATGGTCAGCGCAACACTCAGGGCCGGGTGACGTCGACCTATTATTCGCCGACGCTGAAAAAGGGCATCGCGATGGGGTTGGTGGTGCATGGCCCGGACCGGATGGGCGAGGTGCTGGACTTCCCCGCCGACAAGGGGGCGGTGATCAAGGCACGGATCGTCGATCCCTGCTTCTACGACAAGCAAGGGGAGAAGGCCGATGTCTGATGCTGTTTCCGCATTGAACGGCCGCAGTCATACCGGGTTCGCCACGGTGGCCGATGCCGGGATGACCGGCATGGTCCAGATCCGGGCGGATCTGGGATCGGCGCGGCTGGCCACGGCGCTGTCGGCCCGGGGGCTGACGGTTCCGGCCGCGCGTCAGGTGGTCGCTGGACAAGGCTTCAGCCTGGCCTGGATGAGCCCGGATGAGCTGCTGTTGTTCTGCGCCTATGATCGGGCCGCGATTCTCGCGGGTGATCTGGGTGCCGAGATGGGCGATGAACACGCGCTGATCGTAAATGTGTCCGATATGCGGTCGGTTTTCACCATCACCGGCGCCAAGGGCGACGAGGTGCTGATGAAGCTGTGCCCGCTGGATCTGGCCAGCTTGCCCGCGATGGAAATGCGCCGCACCCGCGCGGCGCAGACCGGGGTGGCGCTGTGGCGGTCGGGGAATGAGGAAATCACCCTGATCTGTTTCCGCTCGGTCGCGCGCTACATGTTGGGCCTGCTTGAGGTCGCGTCGCGCAGGGGCGGCGAGATTTTCTGAACGAAAACTTCGGTCGGGGGCGCGTCTGCGCCCTTGACCTGCGCGGATTGCGGGCTTCTATAAGGGCCAACGAAACCTTCGTGAGAGGATGGAAAAATGTCTTTTGAACTTCCCGCACTTCCCTATGCGCATGATGCGCTGGCCGATCTGGGCATGTCCAAGGAAACGCTCGAGTTCCACCACGACCTGCACCACAAGGCCTATGTCGACAACGGCAACAAGCTGATCGCTGGTACCGAATGGGAAGGCAAATCGCTGGAAGATATCGTCAAGGGCACCTACAAGGCCGGTGCCGTGGCGCAATCGGGCATTTTCAACAATGCTTCGCAGCATTGGAACCACATCCTGTTCTGGGAAGTGATGGGGCCGACCGGCAAGAAGGTTCCGGGCGCGCTGGAAAAGGCGATCGTGGAATCGTTCGGCTTGTTCGACAAGTTCAAGGAAGAATTCGCCGCCGCCGGTGCCGGTCAGTTCGGTTCGGGCTGGGCCTGGCTGGTGAAGGATGCCGATGGCGCGCTGAAGGTCACCAAGACCGAAAACGGCGTCAACCCGCTGTGCTTTGGCCAAACCGCGCTGCTGGGCGTCGATGTGTGGGAACACTCCTACTACATTGATTTCCGCAACAAGCGTCCGGCCTACCTGTCGAACTTCCTCGACAAGCTGGTGAACTGGGAAAACGTCGCCTCGCGCCTGTAACCGCGACGACAACGACCTAGAAAGGCCCGTTGCCCCGGCAGCGGGTCTTTTCTTGTGCAGGGAAGACAAACCGACATGACCGAATCGACCAAGGGCCTTTTGGCCATCATCGTCGCCTGCACGATCTGGGGCGGTGTGGGGATCTATTACAAGTGGCTGGGGTCCGTGCCACCCATTGAGATTCTGGCGCATCGTACGATCTGGTCTTTGGTGTTTTTCGGCGCGATCATTCTGGCGCAGGGGCGGATCGGCACCTTGCGGCAGATGCTGACCGGGCGCGCGGTTGGTCTGGTGGCCATCGCGGCGCTGATGATTTCGCTGAACTGGTTCGTCTATATCTGGTCGGTCGCGCATGGCCATGTGGTCGAGGCCAGTCTGGGCTATTTCATCTTTCCGCTGGTGGCGGTGGCTCTGGGGGCGGTTGTCTACCGCGAGCGGCTGGGGCGTTGGCAGGCGGTGGCGGTCGGGCTGGCGCTGGTGGCGGTGGTCTATCTGGCCTGGGGGCTGGGCGTGCCGCCTTGGATCGCGCTGACGCTGGCGGTGACGATGGGGATCTATGGCATGCTGAAAAAGCGGCTGGATTTCGCCTCGGACATCACGGTGACCGGCGAGGTGGCGTTGCTTGCGCCCTTCGCGCTGCTGTATCTGCTGGCGCTGCATTTCGGCTGGGTCGGGGTTGCGGGGTCGGGGGCCTTTGGCACAGATTGGCGGACCACGGCGCTGCTGATGTTTTCGGGGGTCCTGACCGGGGGGCCGCTGGTGTTGTTCGCCTATGGGGCGCAGCGGGTCAAACTGGGCACGCTGGGGGTGCTGTTCTACGTCAACCCGACCTTGCAGTTCCTGGTGGCGGTGCTGTTGTTCGGCGAGCCGCTGACGCCGTGGCACATCGTGGCGTTTCCGCTGATCTGGGTTGCGCTGGCGATCTATTCCGCCGCCAGCCTGCGGGGTGGGGCGCCCGTCCGCCCCTGAACGGGTGCGTCCCTGATCCGGTTCAGTCGAAGGCCGCAATCAGGCCCTGTTCCAGCGCCGCCGCATCGGGAACGGCAATGGTGAAATCGCGCAGGCTGGCGGCGGCAAAGCCCGCCGAGACGATCCGGTCGATAACCGCCAGCAACGGGTCCCAGTAGCCCTCGATGTTGACCAGGAAAATCGGCTTGTCATGCAGTCCGATCTGGCGCCAGGTCAGCACCTCGAAGAATTCATCCAGCGATCCGGCCCCCCCCGGCAGCACCACGATCGCATCGCAGTTCATGAACATCACCTTTTTACGTTCATGCATGGTTTCGGTGACCACGAAGGTCGACAGGTCGCGCTTGCCCACCTCACGCGGGAACAGATGTTCGGGAATCACGCCAAAGGTGCGGCCCCCGGCCTGTTGTGCGGCGCGCGCGACCTCGCCCATCAGGCCGACATCGCCGGCGCCGTAGACCAGCTGCCAGCCGTGCTTCGCCAGGATCGTCCCGGTGTCATGGGCGGCCTGCATATAGGCCGGGCTGTTCCCTGACCGCGATCCGCAAAAAACGCAGACCGAGTGGGCGGGATTGGCGGCGGGATGGGGCATCGGGTGTCCTTTCGGCATGGAACGGGCGACTCGGGCAGGGAAATCCGCCGCAGCAGTTGCCTATCGACGTGATAATAGGTCAGATGGAGACGCTCAAGGCGGCGCGAGACCGCAAGGCGGGCGGGCCCGAGGGGCGGAAAGGGATGACGATGGAACAGGGGCAGGGGAAACCGGAACCGGAACGCAGGTCGATGGGCGGGTTGATGGCGGGGGGCGGCGTCGCGGTGGCGGTGATCGCACTGCTGTTCGGGCTGTGGTCCTGGCAAGGCGGGCGGGTGTCGGTGGATAAACCCGCGGCCCCGGTTGCGCCCCAGGCTGCTGCCACGGCGGCTGCGCCGACGCCCCAGGTCGCCGACGCCGTGCAGGCCGGGGCTGCCACTCCGGTTCCGGCGCCTGTCCCGGAAGGTCCGGCTGCCACGGGGGAACCGGGGTTCGATATGCTGCGTGCCGGGCAGGATGGCACCATCACGGTGGCCGGGCTGGCCGCACCGGGGGCCAGGGTTCAGGTTCTGCTGGATGGAGAGGTTATTGATACGGTGCTGGCCGGGGCCGATGGCAAATTCGCCTCGGTCTGGTTGGGGCAACCCTCGGCCGAGCCGCGTGCGCTGACGCTGCGCAGCTTTGACCCCGACGGCCAGATCAAGACATCGGGTGCCAGCCTGACCGTGGCGCCCAGTGTGCGTGCCATCGAGCAGGCGGCACAGGCGGCGGGCGAAACCACGCAGGCGGCGGCCGATCAGGCGGGGCAGGCGGCGGCACTGGCGGCGAAGCCGTTGCTGACCGATGCGCAGGGCGTGCGGGTTCTGGCGCAGGGGTCTGCCGATCTGGTGATCGACACGCTGGCGTTTGATGCCGACAATGGCGTCGAGATCAGCGGACGCGGTGCACCTGCGGGGGCGGTGCTGCGTGCCTATATCGACAATGTCGAGGCCGGTCTGGTCGCCGCCGGCACGCAGGGCGGCTGGCAGATGATCCTGCCCGCGCCGTTGCCGGGGGCACATCAACTGCGGGTGGATGCGCTGGACGCGGGCGGTAAGGTGCTGGCGCGGGCGGAAACCGAATTCACCGCCGCCCGTCACGATACGCTGGAGGCCGCCGCCCAACCGCAGGGCAATGGCGGCAAGCCCCGGATCATCACCATCGAGAAAGGCTATACTCTGTGGGCCGTCGCGCGCGAGGCCTATGGCGATCCCTATCTGTATGTCCGGGTGTTCGAGGCGAACCGCGCACAGATCCGCGATCCAAACCTGATCTATCCGGGGCAGACCCTGTCAATTCCCGAATAAGCCCGAACCCGACGGCGGCGAACCTGTCAGAACCGGGCCGAAGAGAATAAATATCGCTTCGGACTGGACATGGCGCAAGGGCGCGTTAGGTATGGCGGCCCGGGTGCGACACCGCTGTGTCGTGCCCGGGTTTTGATGACCGGGCCCTGTGCGACGGTCCCCCGAAAGGTTCGCCCCCGAAAGGTTCGACCATGCCGCCTAGTCAAATCACGCGTTCCGGCGATCTCAGCGCCGAAGAGCGCGCCCGTAATTCCCGCACGCTGCGGGCCGTTCTACCGTATCTGTGGCCGCGCGGTGAAGGCTGGGTCAAGCGCCGGGTGCTGCTGGCGCTGGTGTTTCTGGTGCTGTCCAAGGTGATCTCGGTGGGCACGCCGTTCCTGTACAAGGCGGCGGTGGATGCGCTGGCGGGCGAGTCGCATGACGAGGGATGGTTGCTGGGCCTGACGGCGGTGGCGCTGACGGTGGCTTATGGGGTGGCGCGGCTGGCCTCGGTGGGTTTTGGCGAGATCCGCGATGCGGTCTTCGTCAAGGTGGCGCAACGCGCCCTGCGCAAGCTGGCGCTGGAGACATTCCGCCATATCCACGCGCTGTCGCTGCGCTATCACATCACCCGCAAGACCGGCGGCCTGAGCCGGATTGTGGAACGCGGGGTGAAGGGCGTCGAGTTCCTGCTGCGCTTCTTGCTGTTTTCCATCGGGCCGCTGGTGCTGGAACTGGTGCTGGTCAGCCTGATCTTTGCGCTGATGTTTGGCTGGATCTACGCGGTGGTGGTGGTGGCGACCATCGTGATCTACGTGGTTTTCACCTTCAAGGTCACCGAATGGCGGGTGGAAATCCGCCGTCAGATGAATGATGCCGATACGGCGGCCAACCAGAAGGCCATCGACAGCCTGCTGAATTTCGAGACGGTGAAATATTTCGGCGCCGAAACGCGCGAGGCGCTGCGTTATGACGTTTCGATGCGGTCCTATGAAAAGGCGGCGGTCAAGACCGGGCAAAGTCTGGCGGTGTTGAATTTCGGCCAGGGGCTGATCATCACCCTGGGGCTGGTGATTGTCATGGTGCTGGCGGCGCGCGATGTGCAGGCTGGGCATCTGTCGGTGGGCGATTTCGTCATGGTGCAGGCCTATATGATCCAGATCACCCTGCCGCTGGGCTTTCTGGGTACGGTTTACCGTGAAATCCGGCAGGCGCTGGTGGATATGGGCGACATGTTCGATCTGTTGCATCAGCCCGCCGAGATCACCGATGCACCGCAGGCTCCGGCGTTGCGGGTCAAGGGGGGGACGGTGGATCTGGATGACCTGCGGTTCGGCTATGATCCGGCGCGGCCGATCCTGAAGGGGGTGTCGCTGCACATTCCGGCGGGGCAGACGGTGGCGCTGGTCGGGCCCTCGGGGTCGGGCAAATCGACCATCGGCAAACTGCTGTTCCGGTTTTACGATCCGACCGGCGGGGCGATCCGTATCGACGGGCAGGATATCCGCACCGTGACCCAGCAAAGCCTGCATGATGCCATCGGCGTGGTGCCGCAAGATACCGTGCTGTTCAATGATACGATCCGCTACAACATCGGTTACGGCCGTGCCGGGGCGACGCAAGACGAAATCGTCGCGGCGGCGCGGGCGGCGAAGATCCATGAGTTCATCCTGTCCTTGCCCGATGGCTATGACACCACGGTGGGGGAGCGCGGCCTGAAACTGTCGGGGGGCGAAAAGCAGCGTGTGGGGATTGCGCGCACCTTGCTGAAAAACCCGCCGATCCTGTTGCTGGACGAGGCGACCTCGGCGCTGGATACCCAGACGGAACGCGACATTCAGGAAAGTCTGAGCGCCATGGGGCAGGGCCGCACCGTCATCACCATCGCGCACCGGCTGTCGACCATCGCCGATGCTGACCGGATCGTGGTGCTGGAAAAGGGCGAGATCGTCGAACAGGGGCGGCATGAGGATCTGCTGGCGCGGCATGGCCGTTACGCCGCGATGTGGGCGCGGCAATCCGCCGAAGATCCGGTCGCCGATCCCGCCGCGCAGCCCTGAGCGGGACGCGGCCTTGGCAACCCCCGGCCCCTTGCGTATAGAGACGATGAAACTGCGTCAGGAGCGGGCGATGGCCGTGGATCATACCGACAGCTTTATCAGTGAGGTGACCGAAGAGGTCCGCCGTGATCGGCTGTTCGCGATCTTTCGCAGATATGGCTGGCTGGCGGTCGTCGCGGTGATCGCCATCGTGGGCGGTGCGGCGTGGTATGAATTGCAAAAGTCGCGCCACAGCCAGAATTCCCAGGCCTTTGGCGACCAGTTGCTGACGGCGTTGCAGGCCGAACACCCACAGGAAATGCTGACGGCGATCGGCGCCACCGGCACCCAGGGTGCGCTGGTGCAATTGTCCGCGGCGGCACAGGCGTTGCGCGACGGTAAATCCGATCTGGCCTATGCGGCGCTGAAATCGGTGGCCGATGATGCCGCCTTGCCGGAAAACCTGCGGCAATTGGCCTTGTTGAAGGCTGTTGTTCTGGGCGATGCGTCGATGTCTGCGGCGGACCGTGACAGCGCCCTGGCGACCTTGACGGTGCCCGGTGCGCCGTATCGGTTGATGGCGGTGGAGCAGCAGGCGATTGTCGCGCTGGCGGCGGGGGACAAGGCCGGTGCGATTGCCAGGGCCGAAGAGATCCTGGCCGACAGCGCCGCCACGCCGGGCTTGCAACAGCGCGCGACAGAGTTGATTGTGGCCTTGGGCGGTGAACCCCCGGTCACCACCCGGATGCCCGGTGTGGCGGCTGTTGAGTGACGCGCCCCGCTGATCGGGGCCAGGATAGTGCAGGCAGGGAGAAGAAGCAGTGAAGCTGATCCACGGAATCGCTGTGCTTGGCATGGCTGCGACACTGGCGGCCTGCGAAAAGGAAGTGGTGCTGTCGGGTGACCGTCTTGATCCGCGTGACGTGATCGAGGGCACCGCAAATGCACCCAAAACCGCGGTGAACACCGCCCGGCCGATTGCGCTGCCGGCGGCACGTGCCAACGCTGACTGGCCGCAACGCGCGGGCAATGCAGAACACAACCTGCTCAATCCGGCGCTTGGGGCGGGCACCACGCTGGTCTGGTCTGCCCCCATCGGCGCGGGCGACAGCCGCCGCTACCGTCTGGTCGCGGAACCGGTCGTGGCCGGGGCACGGGTCTTCACCATTGATAGCCGGGGCACGGTCACCGCGACCTCGACCGGGGGCGCACGGCTGTGGCAGATGGATGCGACACCGCCCGGCGACCGTGATGCCGATGCCTCGGGCGCGGGGCTGGCCTATGATGGCGGCACGCTTTACGTCACCTCGGGGTTCAGCCAGATGGTGGCGCTGGATGCCGCGACGGGCGCACTGCGCTGGCGGCAGGATTTCGATGCGGGGATCGGTGGTGCGCCGACGGTTTCGGATGGCATCGTCTATGTTTCCGTGCGGGACGGATCGGCCTGGGCGGTGCGGGCCAGCGATGGCAAGGTGCTGTGGCTGATCAACAGCGCCCCGGCGCGGGCGGGCCTGGGGGGCACCTCGGCCCCGGCGGTCGGGGATCGCGTTGCCGTTTTCCCGTTCGCCACCGGCGAAATGATCGCGGTGATGAAAAAGCAGGGCATGACGATGTGGCAAGGCCAGGTCGCCGGTGGCCGCACCGGGCGCGGCTATACCATCGTCAGCGACCTGACCGGCGAGCCGGTGATCATGGGCAATACGCTCTATGCCGGGTCATCGGCGGGCAAGCTGTCCGCGTTCGATCTGGAAACCGGCGACCGTAAATGGACCGCGGACGAGGGCGCCAATGCCCCGGTGCAGGTGGCTGGTGGTTCGGTGTTCCTGACCTCGGACCGGGGCCAGATCGTGCGGCTGGATGCGGCGACGGGGGCGGTGATCTGGGCCCATGATCTGCCGTATTACGTCAAGGAACGCCAAAAGAAACAATCGCAGATCTATGTCCATTACGGCCCGGTTCTGGCGGGGGGCAAGCTGTTCGTCGCCTCGACCGATGGGCTGTTGCGGGTGTTCGACCCGGCCTCGGGGGCGCTGATCGGGCAGGCCGAGATTCCGGGCGGCGCGGCCTCGGACCCGGTGGTTGCGGGCAGCACGTTGTATGTTCTTGGCCGGAATGGACAGCTTCACGCTTTCCGTTGACGCGAAACCCGTGTAAGGCGGCAGCTTCCTTCGCCACAGGAGCGGAAAATGAGCTTTACCCTGGCCATCGTCGGCCGTCCGAATGTCGGCAAGTCCACGCTGTTCAACCGGCTTGTGGGCAGACGTCTGGCGCTGGTCGATGATCAGCCGGGCGTGACCCGTGACCTGCGCGAAGGCGATGCGCGCCTGGGCGATCTGCGGTTCATCGTGATTGATTCGGCCGGTCTGGAACTGGCCGATGACGACAGCTTGCAGGGCCGGATGCGGCGGCTGACGGAGCGCGCGGTCGAAGAGGCCGATATCTGCCTGTTCGTGATCGACGCACGGATGGGGGTGACCCCCGCCGATGAGATCTTTGCCGATATCCTGCGGCGCAAGAACGCCAATGTCATCGTCGCCGCCAACAAGGCCGAGGGCAATGCCGGTCAGGCCGGTGGCATGGAGGCCTGGGGGCTGGGGCTGGGCGAACCGATCCTGATTTCTGCGGAACATGGTGAGGGGCTGGATGCGCTGTATGATGCGCTGCGCCCGCTGGCCGATGGTTTTGCCGAAAAGCACGCCGCCAATACCCCGGAAACCGATGTCGATATCGAAGAGGATTCCGAGGAAGAGGGAGTGTTCCGCATGCCCTCTGCCGCCAAGCCGTTGCAACTGGCGGTGATCGGGCGTCCGAATGCCGGGAAATCGACCTTGATCAACAAGATCCTGGGCGAAGACCGATTGCTGACCGGCCCCGAGGCCGGGATCACCCGCGATGCGATTTCGGTCACCACGGAATTCATGCACACCCCCATGCGGATCTGGGACACGGCGGGGATGCGCAAACGCGGCAAGATCAACGACAAGCTGGAAAAGCTGTCGGTGGCCGATGGTCTGCGCGCGGTGCGTTTTGCCGAAGTCGTGGTGGTGCTGCTGGATGTGAATATCCCGTTCGAGACCCAGGATCTGCGCATCGCCGATCTGGCTGAGACCGAGGGCCGCGCCGTTGTGGTGGCCGCGAACAAATGGGATCTGGAAGAAGACAAGCCGGAGAAGCTGAAAGAGCTGCGCGAGTCCTTTGAACGGTTGCTGCCGCAGCTGAAGGGCGCACCGCTGGTGACCGTGTCGGGCAAGACCGGCAAGGGGCTGGACCGGCTGCATCAGGCCATCATCCGGGCCTATGAGATCTGGAACCGCCGGGTTCCGACCGCCAAGCTGAACCTGTGGTTGCAGGCCATGACCGAAGCGCACCCGCCACCCGCGCCGGGCGGACGCAGGATCAAGCTGCGCTACATGACGCAGGCCAAGACCCGGCCGCCGGGTTTTGTGATCAAGGCCACGCATACCGACAAGATCCCCGAGAGCTATGGCCGCTATCTGGTGAATGGTCTGCGCGTCGATTTTGATATGCCGGGCACGCCGATCAGGATTTTCTTTCGCGATCAGGGCACGACAAACCCGTTCAAGGAGCGCAAGAAATCCATCCCGTCGCGCCTGACCAAGCACGTCGAGGCGCGCAAGGCGGCCGAGCGCAAGGGCAAGTCCGCGTCGGGGGGCGTTGCGCCGGGGGGCACGATGCGCCCGGACAAGCCCAAACCCAAGGGCCAGCGTCCACCGAAGAAATAACGAAAACGGGTTCACCCCGTTCAGATTGAAAAGCCCGGGGTGACGCGCCCCGGGCTTTGTCATTTCAGCGCTCAGACCAGAACACCATCCACCAGTCGGGTCTTGCCGCCCAGATAGCGGTGCAGCACGGCAGGCAGGGTGACCGAGCCATCGGCCTCTTGCCCGTTCTCCAGCACCGCGATCAGGCAACGCCCCACCGCCAGCCCGGAACCGTTCAGCGTGGCGACGAATTCCGGCTTGCCCCCGGCAGCGGGTTTGTAGCGGCCATTCATCCGCCGCGCCTGAAACTGACCGCAGGTCGAGATCGACGAGATCTCGCGGTAGGTGTCCTGCCCCGGCAGCCAGACTTCAAGATCATAGGTTTTCTGCGCGCCAAACCCCATGTCGCCGGTGCAAAGAACGATCCGCCGATAGGGCAGGCCCAGTGTCTCCAGCACGTTTTCAGCGCATTTCGTCATGCGGTCATGTTCGGCGATGGCATCTTCGGGACGGCACAGGGTGACCATCTCGACCTTTTCGAACTGATGCTGACGCAACATGCCCGAAGTGTCCTTGCCCGCCGATCCGGCCTCGGAGCGGAAGCAGTTGGTATGTGCGGTCATCCGGGCGGGCAGGGCGGTTTCTTCCCAGACCTCCCCGGCGATGAAGTTGGTCAGCGTCACCTCGGCCGTGGGGATCATCCACCAGCCATTGGTGGTGGCATAGCTGTCTTCGGCGAATTTCGGCAATTGTCCGGTGCCCAGCATGGTTTCGGGCAGCACCAGAACCGGGGTGATCGCCTCGGTCAGGCCATGTTGCTCGACATGCAGATCCAGCATGAACTGTGCCAGGGCGCGATGCACGCGGGCGACGCCCAATTTCAGCACCACAAAACGTGCCCCCGACAGTTTTGCCGCCGTGGTGAAATCCATCGCGCCCTGCACGGCCGATAGCTGGTAATGCTCGACCGGTTTGAAATTCAGCGCGCGCGGCGTGCCCCAGCGGTGGATTTCGATATTGCCGTCTTCATCGGTGCCCTCGGGCACGTCCTCGAGCGGGCTGTTGGGCACCCACAGCAGCTTGTCGCGCAACTCCGCGTCCAGACGGCTGGCTTCGGCCTGCATCGCGCCGACCTGCGCCTTTTTCTCGGCGACCAGGGCGCGCAGGCGTTCAAACTCGGCCTCGTCCCCCTTGGCCTTGGCCGCGCCCACCAGTTTCGAGGCGGTGTTCTGATCGGCCTGCGCGGTTTCGGCGGCGTGGATCGCGGTGCGGCGGGCTTCGTCCAGCGACAGGATCTCGGGCGACAGCGGCGCCAGCCCCCGGCGCGCAAGGGCGGCATCGAACTGGGCGGGATTTTCGCGGATCGCGCGGATATCGTGCATGGGATCACCTCTTCTGGTCGCCTTCGCGTTTAACCCGGTTGCGCCGGTCAGAAAAGCCCCGCCTGTGTGAATCTGTCTGCGCGGACATCAGGCCGCACGCGATGGCAAGGCTTGATTTCCGTGCGATTCCCGATACCGATGGCGTGGACTTGTCAGGAACCCGCCATGCTGCACGCCTATGTCACCGGAAAGCGCGGGTTGATGCGCATTGATCAGGAGACGCCGATGGCGCCCGGCCAGCAGATCGCCGATGCGCTGTGGGTGGATCTGTACCGGCCGCTGGACAGTCAGGTCGCCGCCGTCGAGGCCCTGGGGGTCACGGTGCCAACCCTGGCCGATATGGAAGAGATCGAGATTTCAAACCGGCTGTATCGGGAAGACGGGGTGGATTACATGACGGTGGTGGTGCCGGGGCTGACGCCCGACGGCCATCATGTCTCGGGGCCGGTCACCTTTATCTTGCGGCCGGAACGGCTGGTGACGGTGCGACACCACAATCCGCGCAGCTTCGAGACCTTTCCCGATCGGGCGGACCGGGCCACGGCGGGATGTTCCACCCCTGACCGGATCATGCTGGGGTTGATCGAGGAAATCGTCTCGCGGCAGGCCGATCTGCTGGAAGGGATCGGGCGGGCACTGGATACCGTGTCCAGCCGGGTGCTGGGCAATGCCCGGCAGGAGGAATTGCAGCAGGCCCTGGGCGATGTCGGGCGGCAGGGCGAATTGCTGGGCCGGATCCGGCTGGCGCTGCTGACGATGGAGCGGGCGTTGTCCTTTTATGACCAGACCCTGTTGCCGGGGCCGGGAACCAAGGAATTGCACGCCAGCGTCAAAAGCCAGATCCGCGATATCGGCTCCTTGTCGGTGCATGGCGATTTTCTCAGTTCGCGGGTGTCGCTGACGGTGGATGCGACGTTGGGCATGATCAATCTGGCGCAGAACCAGACGGTGCGGATCGTTTCGGTGGTGGCGGCGCTGTTCATGCCGCCAACGCTGATTGCCTCGATGTACGGGATGAACTTTGCCAATATGCCAGAGCTGAACCAGCCCTGGGGGTATCCGTTCGCGCTTGCGTTGATGGTCGGATCGGCGGCGGGCACCTGGGCGTTCTTCAAGTGGCGCAACTGGCTCTAGCGTTCCAGGATCATCCGGTCGCGGTCGAATTCGACGCGGGCAAAGCGGGTCAGATAGGTCATCCCCATCAGGGATCCGTCCATCTGCCCGCCATTCACCACCGCGCGCAGATCGCGGTCATGGATCGGCCCGATATCGACGGTTTCCAGCCGCACCGGTGCCGTTGCCACCGTGCCATTTGCGGTATTGGCCTGACCGACATAGGCCAGCGCGTTGGTGTCGATCCCCACCCGCTCGGCATCACGGCGGGTCAGGACGATCTGTGACGCGCCGGTATCCACCACGAACCGCACCGGGGTGCCGTTGACCTGCGCGGTCAGGTAATAATGGCCATCAGGCCCCATCGGCACCTCGATCCGGCCATCCGACAGCACGCTTTGCGCCGGAAACATGCTTTGGCGGATATCGTCCTTCAGCCCATAGGCCCCGATCAGCCCCAGAAACAGCAGCGCCCAGACCGAGACCTGTTGCAATGTCTTGCTGAAGTTGTTGCGCAGCGAGACAAAGAAATAGCCGCCAAAGGCCATCAGCAGCAGCACATAAAAGATCAGTTGGGGGCCGATGGCGTCAAGCATGGGGTCTCCGGTCATGGGTTTGCACCGATGTAGGGGGCCGGGGGCCGAATGTCACGGGTGGGCGGTGCCGGGTCAACGACCGGTGATGCTCGCGATGATCCCGGCGCCGCGCAGACCGTCCAGAATGAACTGCACCGACAGCGCCGCCAGCAACATGCCCAGCAGTCGGGTGACCACCATCGTGCCGGTGCGGCCCAGGGCGCGCTCGATCGGCGTTGCGATCAGAAACATCGCCAGCACGCAGAGCAACACCGCGGCCAGCACCGCCAGCACGGCGACAAAATGCATGCTGTCGCTGCGCGGTCCACCAGCCAGCAAGATCATCGTCGCCATCGCACCCGGTCCGGCGATCAATGGCATGGCCAGCGGAAACACCGACGGGTCATCGGCATGGTCGCTGGATTGCCCCTCACGCCGTTCGGTGCGCCGTTCAAACAGCATGTCCAGCGCGGTCAGAAACAGCAGCAGCCCACCCGAGATGCGAAACGCCGGCATCGAAATGCCGATCACCGACAGCAACCGGTCACCGAACAGCGCGAAGATCGTCAGCAATCCCGCCGAGACCGCCAGCGCCCGCAGACCGACCCGCAATCGGGCGCTATGGCTCATGCCCTGGGTCAGGGCGATGAACAGCGGGGCCAGCCCGATGGGGTCGACCACGACGAACAGCGTGACAAAGGCGGTCAGGGCTTCGGAAAGGCTCATGCGGGCGACGATAGACGGCCCGGTTCCGCCGATCCAGCGTCTTCCCCACAAAAACTTGCGTGAAAATGCGGAATCGGCCTTTGATTGGGGGGCGGCAGATCGTAGATGTTTAGGGATAATCATCAGGCGTGGGCCACTCTGCGCCGTGGGAGACTGAAATGCTGCAAAATATCGGCCTTCCTGGCCTTCTCATGATCGCGGTTGTCGTGCTGGTGCTGTTCGGCAAGGGCAAGGTTTCGTCGTTGATGGGCGAAGTCGGTAAGGGCATCACCGCATTCAAAAAGGGTGTGACCGACGGCACCAAGGAAATCGAGGACGCCAAGGCGACCGAGGCCCGTGACGTGACCCCGCCGCCTGCGCAACCGACCGCTGCCCCCACCGACAAGGACAAGGTCTGACGCGGTCGCGTCGAGACCCCGGACGCGATGCTGGATATCGGTTGGAGTGAGTTGCTGCTGATCGGCGTTGTCGCGCTGATCGTGGTCGGTCCCAAGGACCTGCCGGTGATGTTTCGCACCCTTGGCCGGATTACCGCCAAGGCGCGGCAGATGGCGCGGGAATTCAGCCGTGCGATGGAGGATGCGGCGAAGGATACCGGATTGGACGGCGTGGCGGGGGATCTGAAAAACGTCGCCTCGAAAAAATCGCTGGGGCTGGACGCGCTGGAGCGTGCGACCGAAAAATTCGAGAAATGGGATCCGAAATTTCCGTCCACACGGCCTGAAACCGCGACGGCCCTGCAGGCCGATCCGAACCTGACGCGTGATCTGGATGCCGCCGAAGGCGATTTCGAGCCCGAGATCGCGCCGCAGCCCGTGAAACCCGAGCCCGTCAAGCCCGAGGCCATGAAACCCGCCGATCCGGCACCGGTCGTGCCGCCCGTTGCACCGCCCGTTTCCGTGCCTGTCCCGGCACCGGTCGAAATGGCCGCCGACGAACCCGCCAAGCCCTTGAAAAAGCCGTCTGCGGTCAAGCCCAAGGCGGGAACCGACAAACCGGCGCCCAAGCCGCGCAAGAAATCCCCTGCGAAGAAAGACGAGGCATGAGCGCCGTGCCCGACGACAAGTCTGACGAGAAGATCGACGATTCCGCCGCGCCGCTGATCGAGCATCTGGCCGAGCTGCGCAATCGTGTGCTGTATTCGCTGGCGGCATTTGTCGTGGCGATGATCATTGCCTATTCGGTCTGGAACCCGATCTTCAATTTCCTGACCCGGCCGATCTGCGATGCGCTGGAGGCGCGCAACCAGACCTGTAATCTGGTGCTGATCAAGTTGCAGGAAGGTTTTTTCGTCGCCGTGCGGATTTCATTCATCGGCGGCTTTGCCCTGGCCTTTCCGGTGATTTCCTATCAACTGTGGCGCTTCGTCGCGCCGGGCCTGTATAAATCCGAAAAAAGCGCCTTTTTGCCCTTCATGATCGCCTCGCCGCTGATGTTCCTGGCGGGGGCGGCCTTTGCCTATTACGTCGTGTTGCCGATCGCCTTCACCTTCTTTCTGGGGTTCCAGCAAGGCGGCATGGTTGAGGGCGGCAACGATCTGGCCAGCATCGGTTTTCAGGGCTCGGTCGAAGAATATCTGGCGCTGACCACCAAATTCGTCATGGCGTTCGGGATCTGCTTCCAGATGCCGGTGTTGCTGACGCTGATGGGCAAGGCCGGTCTGGTGTCCTCGAAGGGTCTGGCTTCGGTGCGGAAATATGCGGTGGTGCTGATCCTGGTGGTCGCCGCCGTTGTGACACCGCCCGACATGATGAGCCAGCTGATCCTGTTTGCCGCGATCTACCCGCTGTATGAGGTCTCGATCTGGCTGATCCGCCGCATCGAAAAGGCGCGTGAACGCCGGATGCGAGCCGAAGGCACCTGGGTGGACGAAGAAGACGAATGACAGATCCGCTGATCCGTATCGCCGAGGCGCTGGAGCGTCTGGCACCTGCCGCCGTGCCCGCGCCGGATTTTGCGCTGGCGGATGCCTTTCTGTGGCAGACCGGGCCGGACCGTCTGGTGCCGATAGCCCAGGTCAGTCGGGTGGATATCGCCCTGCTGCGCGGTATCGACCGGGCCAAGGAAACCCTGCTGGCCAATACGCTGCAATTCGCGGGTGGGGCGGCGGCCAACAATGCGCTGCTGTGGGGCGCGCGCGGGATGGGGAAATCCTCATTGGTCAAGGCGGTTCATGCCGAGGTGCTGCGGCAGGGCATTGCCCTGAAACTGGTGGAACTGGCGCGCGAAGATCTGGCCTCGGTTCACCGCCTGCTGAATCACCTGCGTGCGTCTTCGGAACGTTTCGTGCTGTATTGCGACGATCTGTCGTTCAGCCATGACGATCAGCATTACAAAAGCCTGAAGGCCGTTCTGGATGGCGGCATCGAGGGGCGACCGGCAAATGTGCTGTTCTACGCCACTTCGAACCGGCGTCACCTGATGCCGCGCGACATGATCGAGAATGAGCGCTCGACCGCGATCAATCCGGGTGAGGCGGTCGAGGAAAAAGTCTCGCTGTCGGATCGTTTCGGGCTTTGGCTGGGGTTCCATTCCTGCGATCAGGATCAGTTCCTGGCGATGATCGCGGGGTATTGCGCCGCCTATGGTGTGGCGATTTCGGCCGAGGACCTGCGTGCCGAGGCCATCGAATGGCAGGCGACGCGTGGCAACCGTTCGGGCCGGGTGGCGTGGCAATATTTCACCGATCTGGCCGGACGGCGCGGCATCGCCGTCTGATGTCTGAGGCCGCCATCGTGCCGGCCTCAGGTTCCGCGTGGTTTGGCCCGCGTGGTAGGGTCGGCCTCACGCGGGTTTTCCGGCCAGGGGTGGCGCGGGTAGCTGCCCCGCATGTCCTTGCGTACATCGGCATAGGTCCCGTCCCAGAAACCAGGCAGATCCATCGTCACCTGAATCGGTTTCATCCCCGGCGATAGCAGCGATATCCGCAGCGGGTGGCGTTTCGGCCCCACCGTCGGATGAATGGTGACGCCATACATCTCGGGCAGTTTCACCTCGATCGAGGGGGCCTCGCCGGAATAGTCGATCGGCACCCGCCGCCCCAGTGGCGTTTCAAAATGTCCGGGGGCCAGACGGTCCAGCAACGCCATCTGATCCCACGTCAACTGGGCGCGAAACGCCTCGGTCAGGTCAAGGCCGCGCAGATCGGCCTCGTTGCGTTTGCCGCGCAGGAACGGCAACAGCGCCTCGCCCGCCAAAAGTGCCGTGTCCGACAGATCGGGCAGGTCGGCCCCATCCGCGCGCAACAGATCGACACGGGCCCGGAACCGGGCGGCGGCGGGCGTCAGCGGCAGGCCGATCTGGCGCAGCCCATCCAGCGCACCGCGTGCCAGCGCCTCGGGCGGGGCCTCGGGCCAGTGGCGATCCTCTAGCACCAATGCGCCGAAACGTTCCTGTCGGCGGGCCAGAACGCGGCCTTCGCGCCGGGACCATTCGCAGACATCCACCCAATGGATCCGGGCGCCGTAAAGGGCGCGCAGATCCGCATCGGCCAGGGGCGCGCCCTGACGCACGCGGGCCTCACGCGGGTCACCGTCCAGATCGGTGGCGACGATCAGCCGTGATTTGCCCAAGGCGTCGGCATCGTCAATCAGGGCGCCCTTGCCACCCGACAAGATGTAGCGCGGTTGATCTCCCCCGGCCTTGCCCGTGGTCCGCCGCAACCCGATCCGGTCGGGATAGGCCAGTGCGGCCATCACGGCGAGGGGCGGGGGGGCGATATCGGGGGCCAGACGGGCCAGCCGTTTGGCCTCGGTGCGGATGCGCTCGACGGTGCCGCGATGCACCTGCCAGGGGTGATCCGCCTCGAACCGCGCCGGGTTCGCCACCGCCGCCAGCCGCAGCGCCAGATCGGCGGGGGCCCCGCGCACCGGGTCGCGTTCGGCCAGCGTCGCCGCCAGTGTCGCCGCCGCGGCCCCGGCGGTGATCAGCATATGCGCCAGTCGCGGATGCAGCGGTGCCGCCGCCAGCGCCCGTCCATGCGCGGTGATGCGCCCCCCGTTCAGCACCCCCAGATCGGTCAGCAAGGCGCGGGCTTCGGCCAGCGCCGGGGCGGGCGGGGGCGTCAGAAACGCCAGATCGCCGCCGTCAGACCCCCAGAGCGCCAGTTCCAGCGCCAGTCCCGACAGGTCGGCTACGGTGATCTCGGCGGGGGCAAAGGCGGGCAGGGCGCCTTCTTCGCCCTTGGTCCACAGCCGGTAACAGATGCCTTCGGCCACCCGGCCTCCCCGTCCGCGCCGCTGTTCGGCCTCGGCGCGGCTGACACGTTCGGTCACCAGACGCGCCATGCCCGAGGCCGGATCGAACCGCATCCGCCGCGCCCGCCCGGCATCCACCACCACCCGGATATCCTGAATGGTCAGCGAGGTTTCGGCGATTGAGGTGGCCAGGACAACTTTGCGCCCCTGTGTGACGGGGGCGATGGCGGCGCGCTGCGCGGCAAAATCCATCGCGCCGAACAGCGGGCGCAATTGCACCTCGGGGCCGATGCGCGGTGCCAGCAAGGCCTGCACGCGGCGGATCTCGGCCTCGCCGGGCAAAAACACCAGCACGCCGCCCTGGGTTTCGGCCAATGCCTGTTCCACCAGCCCCGTCACCGCCGGTTCCAGCCGCAGCCCCGCCGCGACGGGGCGGCCCAACCAGCGGGTCTCGACCGGATAGGCCCGCCCTTCGGAAACGACAACCGGCGCATCTTGCAGCAATGCGGCAACCGGACCGGCATCCAGCGTGGCCGACATCACCACCACCGCCAGATCGGGGCGCAGGGCGGTGCGGGCCTCCCATGTCAGGGCCAGGCCCAGATCGGCGTTCAGGCTGCGTTCGTGGAATTCGTCAAAGATCACGCAACCGATGCCGGTCAGTTCGGGGTCGGATTGCAGGATGCGGGTCAGAATGCCCTCGGTCACCACCTCGATACGGGTGGATTTCGACACCCTGGCCTCGCCGCGGATACGGTAGCCGACGGTCTGGCCAATGGGTTCGCCCAAGGTTTCGGCCATCCGCTCGGCGGCGGCGCGTGCGGCCAGACGGCGCGGTTCCAGCATCACGATGCGGCCCGTGACCTGATCCAGCAATGCCAGCGGCACCCGCGTGGTCTTGCCCGCACCCGGCGCCGCAACCAGAACGGCGCGCCCGGCATCCGCCAGCGCAGCTTTGAGCGCCGGCAGGACGGCATCTATCGGAAGGGACGGAATCATCCGCCCTTATCGCCGGATCAGGCGGCCTTTGCCAAGGATCGTATCGGTGTCGATGGATATCACCCGCAACCTTTGGCCATCGGGGGTGGGCGCATAGGTCAGGGTGAAGGGGAAGCGCGGCTTTTCCGCCATGTCGGATTTGGAAAATCCGGCGATGCGGCGGTATTCCCCGGTGCAGGTCACGCCCGTGCCCTTGCTGACCGGGGCCGACAGCGTAACCTGCGAGCGTTTCGAGCCGTCGAACATATCGGCGGAGAACCGGCAGGCCTGATCGCGGTCGACATCGCGCAGCACCGCATAAAGCGCGGTCAGCGGATCAATCGTGCCGCCTTGCTGTGACGGGTCCACATCCGAGGCACGCGCCGCACGCGGCGGATTGCGGCTGACCTGCACCGGAACGCCGCCGCGATAGGCGATCAGATGTTCGATACGGTCGTTGCCGCGCTGCGCGGTTTCATCCATGCGCTGTGGGCTGAAGCGGCCCTTGGCGTATCCGCCCGACACCTTGGCATCATAGCGCAGCGTGCGAAGTGCCCCCAGCAGGCCGGTGGTTTTCATCACCCCGTTGGCGTTATAGCTGTTGCCGGTGATCTGGCCGTTGATTGTCAGTTGTCCGGCGGAAATGCCACGCAGCGAGAAATCGAACACGATGGCATCTGTCTGATCGGCGCGCAGCGGTGCGCCAAGCCCGACCGACAGCAGCATAGCACCGGCCATCACACGGGTTTGCAGGGCGGAAAACAGGGGCATCGGGCTTCTCCTCTGGGCAGGGTCTGCACCGCCTTGGTGCGGGGCGCGACCGGACGGGCTGTAGAACAAGGTGCGACCGGGCGGCCCGGTTCCCTGTATGACGGGATCGGCTACGGGATGACAACCCCGTGCCAAGCGCCTATAACCCTGCTGCAATTCGATCAGTCGAGGTATACCATGACCATCAAGGTTTTCGGCCACAAGTCGCCCGATACCGATGCGACCCTGTCCGCCATCATCTGGGCCTATTATCTGAAGCAGGTGAAGGGCATTGAGGCCCGGCCAGTTCTGCTGGGCGAACCCAACACCGAGGCGCGGTTCTTGCTGAAACACTGGGGCTTTGACCGGCCCGGAATCATCACCGATGTCGAACCCGGCGAACAGGTGGTGATCGTCGATACCAACAACCCGGCGGAATTGCCCGCCGGCATCGCCAAGGCCGATATCCTGGCGATCATCGACCACCACAAACTGGTCGGTGGGCTGGAAACCAAGGGGCCGATCGATATCACCATCCGTCCGTTGGCCTGTACCGCGACGGTGATGTATGACCTGATCGGCGCGGATGTCGCCGGTCTGCCGCATCGGATCAAGGGGGCGATGCTGTCGTGCATCCTGTCCGATACGCTGGAGTTCCGCTCGCCCACCACCACCGCGCATGACAAGGCCGTGGCCGAAGAGCTGGCTGCCGATATCGGCGTGTCGATCACCGATCTGGCCGTGGCGATGTTCGAGGCGAAATCGGATGTGTCGTCGTTCTCGGATGCGGCGCTGCTGCGGATGGATTCCAAGGAATACACCGTCGATGGGGCTGAATTGCGGGTCTCGGTTCTGGAAACCACCGCGCCCAAGGTGATTCTGGATCGCAAGCACAGCCTGATGGCCAGCATGGCCGATGTCGCGCGCGAAGATGGCGCCGATCAGGTGTTGCTGTTCGTGATTGATATCCTGCGGGAAGAGGCCACCTTGCTGGTGCCGAACGATCTGGTGAAGAAGATCGCCGAGGCATCGTTTGACTGTGTGGTCAAGGGCGACACCGTCGTGTTGCCGGGCGTGCTGTCGCGCAAGAAACAGATCATGCCGGCGTTGAAGGTCTGATCTGACAGGGGGCGGGTGACCGCCCCCGTTCACCGGGCTGATCAGCGCGCCGCCGCGAAAATCGCTCCAACGTCCAGATGCGCTTCCAGATGATCGGCCAGCGCGTCCAGCGTGGTTTCGATCAGGGCCGCGTGGCGCAGCCCTGACCCGCCTATGCCCAACCCGGCCAGAAACGCAGCCCGAAAGGCATCGGCACCGAACAGCCCGTGCAGATAACTGCCCTGCACCCGGTCATCGGGGCTGCGCGCGCCTTCAGGCTCGGGGCCGATATGGGCAAAGGGACGGCTGCGATCGGGGCCTTCGGTCTGGCCGATGTGGATCTCATACCCCTCGACCGGCTGCCCGCTGGTGCAATGGACGGCGGTGGTGCGGGTCAGGCGTTTGTCCGCCGTCATCACCGTGGTCACGTCCAGCAGGCCAAGGCCGGGGGCCGCGCCGGCGGGGCCCTCGATCCCCTGTGGGTCGGCGATGCTGTGACCCAGCATCTGATAGCCGCCGCAAATGCCCAGCACATGGCCGCCGCGGCGGTGATGTGCCAGAATGTCGATGTCCCAGCCCTGTGCGCGCAGAAACGCCAGATCGCCGCGCGTCGATTTGCTGCCCGGCACAATGATCAGGCGGGTATCGCCCGGGATCGCCTGGCCGGGCGGCACCATCACCAGATCCACCCCCGGTTCGGCCCGCAGCGGGTCCAGATCGTCGAAATTCGCAATCCGCGACAGCATGGGCACCGCGATCTTCACCCCGCCGTTTCGCGGGCCGGTGGCCAGATCCAGCGCGTCTTCAGCGGGCAGAAGATGGGCCGAGGCGAACCACGGCACCACACCGAACCCGGGCCATCCGGTCTGCGTTGAAATAAACGCATAACCTTCATCAAACAGTTTAGGATCGCCACGGAATTTGTTGATTATAAATCCGATAATCATGTTTTGATCCGTGGAATCAAGCACCGCTTTGGTGCCGATCATCTGCGCGATCACACCGCCCCGGTCGATGTCCCCGGCCAGAATGACCGGCACCCGCGCCGCGCGGGCAAAGCCCATATTGGCGATGTCGCCGGGGCGCAGGTTGACCTCGGCGGGGGAGCCTGCCCCCTCGACGATCACCAGATCATATGCCCCGGACAGCCGCGCGAAACTATCCAGAACCGCGCCCATCAGGCGGGGCTTCAGCGCGGCGTAATCGGCGGCGCGGGTGGTGGTCAGGCGCTGCCCCTGCACGATCACCTGTGCGCCGGTTTCGGATTCGGGCTTCAGCAAAACCGGGTTCATATCGGTCAGGGGGGCGATGCCCGCCGCGCGGGCCTGCAACGCCTGCGCCCGGCCGATCTCGCCGCCATCTGCGGTCACGGCGGCATTGTTCGACATGTTCTGCGGCTTGAACGGCGCGATGGACAGCCCGCGCCGCCGGGCCGCGCGGCACAGCCCCGCCACCAGCAGCGATTTGCCCACATTCGAACCCGTGCCCTGGATCATCACCGCTGGCATGTCGTCCCCCTGATTGAGACCTTGGCATAGCCGATGCCGGGGGGATGGTCTATCAGGCTTGCCCGTTGCGGCGTTGAACGATACCTCGGGGAAAACACCGGTCGCAGGAAGGCGCGATGAGCGGATTCGTATCCTTTGTATCCTCGGGTCCGGGCGACCCCGAGCTGATCACCATGAAGGCGGTGGACCGGTTGCAACGGGCCGATGTGGTGCTGTTCGATGATCTGGCGTCGGGGCCGGTGCTGGGGCATGCGGGGCCGGGGGCGGAACTGATCGCTGTCGGCAAACGCGCCGGGCGCCCCTCGGTCAAGCAAGACCACGTCAACCGATTGCTGGTCGATCATGCGCTGGCGGGGCAGCGGGTGGTGCGGCTGAAATCCGGCGATGCCGGGATTTTCGGTCGGTTGGAGGAAGAGCTGGTCGCCCTGGCGGCGCAGGGCATCGCGCATGAGATCATTCCGGGGGTGCCCTCGGCCTGAGCGGCGGCGGCGGCGGCGGGGATACCGCTGACCCGGCGCATGACGGCGCGGCGGGTGCAGTTCATCACCGGCGCCGATGTCACCGGCGGGCTGCCCGGTGATGTGAACTGGGCGGCATTGGCGGACCCGGCGGCGACAACGGTGGTGTTCATGGGGCAGCGCACCTTTAGCCGCCTGGCCGAAGGGTTGATTGCGCATGGGCTGGCGCCCGAAACCCCGGCGCTGCTGGCCTCGGCGGTGGGCCACCCGGAACAGGCGTTGCACCGCGCGACGGTGGCCGATCTGGCGCGGCAATTGCAGGGCGCCAAGGCCGATCTTCCGGCGCTGATCTTGTATGGGGCACTGGCGTTCGACGGGATTTCCTGAGCCCGCGCAAGGTGTTGCCGATGCCGGGTGGGGGATGAATCTGGACGCTTTTCGATTGTTAAAATCGCGCGTATATTGCCGCCGCAAGAAACGGCATGGGTGGGGACAGATGCTGAAATTCGCCGGGGTGTTGACCCTGGGGCTGGCGGTTGCGCTGGTTCCATTCTGCCATGACGCGCGGGCCGAGGGGCTGGTGCTGTCGGGGGCCTCGACCAAATCGCGCGCCACGTTGTTTCGCAACCAGACCAAACTGTTGGATACGCGGTTCGCGTCACAATATGATGCCTCCAACCGGTTGCGCCCCGAGGGCGACAGTATCCAGTTGGTCGCGGCGGTGCCTTCGTCGCGTTACAGCGGCAAATACAAGGGTAAATACCTGGGGTCGGCGAAATCCCTCGCGGCCAAGCATGGCGTGCCCGAGGATCTGTTCTTGCGCCTGGTGCAGCAGGAAAGCGGCTGGAACCCCGGTGCGATATCGCCCAAGGGGGCACAGGGATTGGCGCAGCTGATGCCGGAAACGGCAGCATTGCTGGGGGTGGACCCCGGCGATCCGCTGCAAAATCTGGAAGGCGGGGCGCGGTATCTGCGGATGATGTATGAGCGCTATGGCAACTGGCGGTTGGCGCTGGCGGCGTATAACGCCGGGCCCGGTGCCGTGGATCAGCACAATGGCGTGCCGCCCTATGCCGAGACTATGAATTACGTCAAGGTTGTGTTCGGCGGTTGAGGCCGCCGCAGGCGCGGGTGGCCCCGCGCCTTTCTGTTGCGAAGGATCAGGGCAGGATGCGGGTGTATTTCGTGCCCGCCAGCGATGCGCCCGCGATCAGCCCGGCTTGACCGAACACCAGTGCGATCACCGGTGCCATGGTCGTAGTGGTGTCGGTGCCAATGGCGCCGCCCCGGTCGGGCAGGGCATAGCGCGCATCGGCGCCCAGTTCCCAGCCATCGGCGCTACGGAATTGCGCCAGCGCATCGGGGGTCATGAAAAACAGCGCATGGGCATATTGCTGGGCGCCGATCTGGAACCCGATCGAGGCCGAGGCGGCCGAATAGTAATCCACCGTCACCTCGTTGATCCGCAGCGCACCCTGGCCATAGGCGCCGCCGATGCCAAAGCTGGCCTCGGTCATCAACGGCATATACAGCACGCCCGATGCCTTGTTGATCAGGTCCTGGGTGCCGGGATAGCGGCTGAGCAGATAGCTGTGGGTGGCATCGACACGGGCGTCGATCTGCGGTCCGCGCCCCGACCCGACGCCATTGCCACAGGCCGCGACACCCAATCCGGCGCCACCCAGGGCAAGAAGGGTTCGTCTGGAAATCTGTGTCATCCGCGCACTCCGCAACAGGGTTCGGGCCTTATGTTAGCCCGTTCAGATCAATCTATAGGCAGGGATTTGCCGCCTGTCACTTGTTCTTGCGCCAAAACCGATGCCGGTGGGCGGCGCGCCGCCGATGCCGGGCCATAAAACCCCACATGATCCTAAGGGCTTGGCGATCAGCCGATCTCGGCGATCAGGCGGGCGGCCTAGGGGGCGAAATAGGTCAGCACCCCGTCACAACCGGCCCGGCGAAAGGCCATCAGGCTTTCCAGAATGGTGTCCTCGCGCTTCAGCCAGCCATTGTTGATCGCGGCCATGGTCATCGCGTATTCGCCCGAGACCTGATAGGCATAGGTCGGCACGCCGAAGGTGTCCTTCACCCGGCTGCAGACATCCAGATAGGGCATGCCTGGCTTGACCATCACCATATCGGCGCCCTCGGCCAGATCGCGGGCGATCAGCCGCAGCGCCTCGTCGCTGTTGGCGGGGTTCATCTGATAGGTTTTCTTGTCGCCGACCAACTTGCCCGACGCGCCCACTGCATCACGGAAGGGGCCATAGAACACCGAGGCGTATTTGGCCGAATAGCTCATGATCGCGGTGTTGTGGAATCCATCGGCCTCCAGCGCATGGCGCAGCGCGGCGACACGCCCGTCCATCATGTCCGATGGCCCCAGGATATCGGCCCCGGCCTGCGCCTGGGCGCGGCCCATCCGCACCAGCGCCTCGACGGTCTCGTCATTGACGATTTCCCCATTGCGCACCAGCCCGTCATGACCATTGGCATTATAGGGGTCCAGCGCGATATCGGTCATGATCGCCACCTCGGGCACCGCCGCCTTGATCGCGCGGATCGCGCGGTTGCCGATATTGTCCGGGTCCCAGGCCTCGGCGCAATCTTCGGTGCGGTTGGCCGGATCGGTGAAGGGAAACAGGCAGATGGCGGGAATACCCAGACGTGCGGCCTGTTCGGCGGCGCGCACCGCGCCTTCCACCGTCTGGCGGAAGACGCCCGGCATCGAGGCCACCTCAACATCGGCGCCGGGCACATCGGTGACGAAGATCGGCCAGATCAGATCCTTGATCGACAGCCGGTTTTCCTGCGCCAGATCGCGCAACGCCGCGGTGCTGCGCGTACGGCGCAAACGGGTGACCGGGAACGGCGGGATGATCGGCTGCATGGCATGTCTCCTTTGGCTGCCCTTCGGTGCCACGGATCGGGGCGGGGCTCAAGTGTTCAGGGCTCAAGTGTTCGGGCATCCCGGATCTGCGAGCCGTATTTGCGCCCCGAATGGTTTGCGCCGGTTGGACGATGGGGTAAAAGTGCGGGAAAATGGATGTGCCCCATGCTGACCTCGGTTTTCGATCTGATTGATATGCGTTCTTTCGGTGCCCTTTGGTACTGGATCGTGGTTGCGGTCAGCTGGTCGATGGCATCGCATTGGGTGCTGGGGGTGCCCTATGACATGGTGTTGCGGGCGCGTCGCCGCGGCGGTGCGTCGGCCGAGGATCTGAGGCTGATGGCCGGGGTGGCGGTGCGTCGGCTGTTGGGGTTCTGGCGCGATTCGGGCGTTGGGCTGACGGCGGCGGCCAGTTGTGCGCTGACGCTGCTACTGGTGCTGGGGTTCGGCCATGGCGTGGAATTCGCCCAGGCGCTCAGTTTCATCGTGGGGCCGATGATGGTGGTCATGGCGCTTGGCCTGTGGCGTGCGGTGGGGTTGGAACGGGCGCTGGCGGCGGGGATGACGGCGGACGATCTGATCGTGGCGCTGAGCCGGCATCGGTTCATGGTGCAGGCGATCGGGGGTTTCTCGGTGATGATCACGGCGCTGTGGGGGATGGCGCATCTGATCCGGCCCTATCTGTAAGCCGACAGGGCTTGACAGCGGGCACGGGCCGGATACCTCGGGGGGATGGATCACTTTGTTCTTTCCGGTGCCCCCGAGGGCTATGATGCGAAACTGTTGGCGAATGAACTGGCGCGCGGTCAGCCCGTCATCCATATCGCCCGCGATGACCGGCGGTTGGAGGCGATGCGCACCGCGCTGGCCTTTTTCGCGCCCGAGGCGGTGGTATTGAATTTCCCGGCCTGGGATTGCCTGCCTTATGATCGGGTCTCGCCCAATCCTGAAATCTCGGCGACGCGGATGGCCACGCTGGCGGCTCTGACGGCGGGGGTGCCCGGGCCCTTCGTGTTGCTGACCACGCTGAACGCGGCGATGCAGCGGGTGCCGCTGCGCGACCTGGTGGCGGCGTCCAGCTTTACCGCGACGGTCGGCGGTGCGATCAACGAAAAGCAGCTGCGTGATTTTCTGGTGCGGATGGGGTTTTCGCCGGTGTCGACCGTGGCCGAACCCGGCGATTATGCGGTGCGCGGGGGGATCATCGACATCTATCCGCCGGGCGAGTCGGGACCAGTGCGGCTGGACCTGTTCGGCGATGTTTTGGATGGCGCGCGCCGGTTTGACCCGGAGACGCAACGCACCACCGAAAAGCTGAAACATGTCGAATTCGCCCCGGTGTCCGAGGTGATCCTGGATGACACCTCGATCAGCCGGTTCCGGCAGAATTACCGGGTGGAATTCGGCGCGGGCGGGGCGGATGACCCGCTGTATGAGGCGGTTTCGGCCGGGCGCAAACATGCCGGCATGGAGCATTGGCTGGGATTTTTCCACGACCGGCTGGGCACGATTTTCGATTATCTGCCGCAGGCCTCGGTGATGACCGATGATCAGATCGAGCCTCAGCGGATTGCCCGCTGGGAAGGGATCACCGATCAATACGACACCCGGCGCGAGGCGATGACCCGCAAGGACCGGGTGGATACGGTCTACAAGCCGGCGCCGCCCGATCTGCTGTATCTGGACGAGGCGGCGTGGAACACCGCGTTGGCGGCGCATCGGGTCTTGCGGTTGCAGGTGCTGTCGGCGCCGCCCGGCCCCGGCATGTTGAACGCGGGCGCACGGATCGGGCGCAACTTCGCCCCCGAACGGCAACAGGAAAACATCAGTCTTTTCGGTGCGTTGAAAGACCATCTTCAGGTGCGGTCAAAACTGGGTCCGGTGGTGGTGGCCAGCTGGTCCGAAGGTGCGCGGGAACGGCTGAAAGGCCTGCTGGAGGATGAGGGGCTGACCGGCGCCCGGCCCATCCGCGATATGCGCGACGTGGGGGCGGGCATCAACCTGGCGATCTGGGCCCTGGATCAGGGCTTCGAGGCGAATGGCCTGACGGTCATTTCCGAACAGGATGTGCTGGGGGACCGGCTGATCTCGCGTCCGAAGAAGAAGCGCAAGGCGGGCAATTTCCTGACCGAGGCGCAAAGCCTGACACCGGGCGATCTGATCGTGCATGTCGATCACGGGGTTGGCCGCTACAAGGGGTTGGAGACCGTCACCGCCATCGGGGCACCGATTGACTGTGTATTGCTGGAATATGCGGGGGGGGACCGGCTGTATCTGCCGGTGACCAATATCGAACTGCTCAGCCGCTTTGGCCACGAAGACGGCCTGCTGGACAAGCTGGGCGGTGGCGCGTGGCAGGCGAAGAAAGCCCGGCTGAAGGAACGCATCCGGCTGATTGCCGACAAGCTGATGCGGATCGCCGCCGAACGCCATCTGCGCGCCGCCCCGATACTGGAGGCGCCGCATCACGAATGGGAATCCTTCGCCGCCCGCTTCCCCTATACCGAGACCGATGACCAGATGTCGGCGATCGAGGATGTGGTGAACGATCTGGCCTCGGGCACGCCGATGGACCGGCTGGTGGTGGGCGATGTCGGCTTTGGCAAGACCGAGGTGGCGATGCGCGCGGCCTTTGTGGCGGCGGTGTCGGGGATGCAGGTGGCGGTGATCGCGCCGACCACGCTGTTGGCACGCCAGCATTACAAGACCTTTGCCGAACGCTTCCGGGGCACCGCGCTGAACGTGCGGCCGTTGTCGCGCTTTGTCAGTGCCAAGGATGCCGCGACCACCCGCGAGGGGCTGGCCGATGGCACGGTGGATATCGTCATCGGCACCCATGCGGTTCTGGCCAAAGGGGTGAAGTTTCGCAATCTGGGCCTGCTGGTCATCGACGAGGAACAGCATTTCGGCGTGAACCACAAGGAACGCCTGAAAGAGCTGCGCTCGGAAATCCATGTGCTGACGCTGACCGCCACGCCGATCCCGCGCACGCTGCAACTGTCGTTGACCGGGGTGCGCGATCTGTCGATCATCGGCACGCCGCCGGTGGACCGGCTGGCGATCCGCACCTATGTCAGCGAATTCGACGCGGTGACCCTGCGCGAGGCGCTGTTGCGCGAACGCTATCGTGGCGGGCAGTCGTTCTTTGTGGTGCCGCGCCTGACCGATCTGCCCGATATCGAGGAGTTCCTGAAAACCCATGTGCCGGAAATCAGCTATGTGATCGCGCATGGGCAGATGGCGGCGGGCGATCTGGATGATCGGATGAACGCCTTTTACGATGGCAAATATGACGTGTTGCTGGCCACGACCATCGTGGAATCGGGGCTGGATATTCCGACCGCGAACACGATGATCGTGCATCGGGCGGATATGTTCGGCCTGAGCCAGCTGTATCAGATCCGGGGCCGGGTGGGGCGCGCCAAAAGCCGGGCCTATTGCTATCTGACCACCAAGCCGCGCATGCCCCTGACGCCGCAGGCGACGAAACGGCTGCGTCTGTTGGGCAGTCTGGATAGTCTGGGGGCGGGGTTCACGCTGGCCTCGCAGGACCTGGATCTGCGCGGCGCGGGCAATCTGCTGGGCGAGGAACAGTCAGGCCATATCAAGGAGGTTGGCTATGAACTGTATCAGGCGATGCTGGAGGAAACCATCGCGCGGCTGAAATCGGGTGATCTGACCGACATGGCCGATGATGGCGAATGGTCGCCGCAGATCAATCTGGGCGTACCGGTGATGATCCCCGAGGAATATATCACCGACCTTGACGTGCGCCTGGGGCTGTATCGGCGGCTGTCGGGTCTGACCACCAAGGTCGAGCTGGAGGGCTTTGCCGCCGAGTTGATTGATCGGTTCGGCCCGTTGCCGAAAGAGGTGAACACCCTGCTGCTGGTGATGCGGATCAAGGCGATGTGCAAGCGCGCCCATATCGCGCGCATGGATGCCGGCCCCAAGGGCGCGACGATCCAGTTCCATCAGGATAAATTCCCCAATCCTGCCGGGTTGGTGGAATATCTGCAGGCGCAACGCGGGCAGGCCAAGATCAACGGCAACAAGGTGTTTGTCGCGCGTGACTGGGGCGGCGACAATGACCGCATCAAGGGGGCCTTTGCCATTGCCAAAGATCTGGCAGAAAAGGTGATCGAGGCGAAAAAGGCCCGGGCCTGAGGCCCGGAACCTGCGCTCATTCCCCCGGTTGCGTGGTGCGCCCCATCAGCCACCACGCCGCGACCGAGCAGATCAGCGTGGCGATGACGATGGGCATCGGTGTGCCGTTGAACATCAGTCCGACCGGCGCCGCGATCAGTACCGCGCCGATGGTCGACAGCGCCGCGATGACCGAGGCGGCCATCCCCGCCAGATGCCCCATCTTTTGCATCGCCAGCGCGTTCAGATTGCCAAACG
Organism: Paenirhodobacter sp.; assembly: GCA_036398515.1. Classification (GTDB taxonomy): domain Bacteria; phylum Pseudomonadota; class Alphaproteobacteria; order Rhodobacterales; family Rhodobacteraceae; genus Rhodobacter. The sequence goes on along the minus strand of DASWPI010000103.1, from coordinate 11,752 downwards.
TCACCCCGGCCATGAAGAAGATCGACACATCCCACAGGAAGATCAGCCAGAACCATTTCGGCCCCGCTACATGGCCCAGTTGCAACAGCACGATCATTCCCGCCGACACGATGATCTGCATCAGATAGGCCGCCCGCGAAATCCGGTGCATGCCCAGCCGCATCACGAAGCGCGCATTGAAAACCGAGGCGGTCCCGGCCAGAACCGCTGCCAATCCAAACCAGTACGGAAAGGTATGGGTCACGCCAAAGGCAGCGAACAACTGTGGCGCCGAGGATAGCAGCGCGAACATCTGACCAAAGCCCAGGGTCATCACCAGCGTATACAGCAGCACATCGCGGTTCGACAGAACCTCGCGTGCCCCGGCCAGCAGATGCGCGGGCACCAGCGGGCGGCGTCGCTCGGCGGGCAGGGTCTCGGGCAGGCGCAGACCCGTCCACACCATCAAGATCATGCCAAAGACCACAAAGGCGCCGAACACGCCCCGCCAGCCGAATTGCGCCGCGATCAGCCCGCCAATAGAGGGCGCCACCGCCGGAATCAGGATGAAAAACATCATGACGAAAGAGGTGATCTTGGCCATCTCCGGCCCGGCATACAGATCACGGATCAGCGCCATCGACACGATCCGTCCGGTCGAGGCGCCAAAACCCTGAATGAACCGCGCCAGCAGCAGCATTTCCAGACTGTCACCCCAGATCGCGGCCAGTGCGCCGATGGTATAGATCGTCAGGCCCCCGGCCAGGGTGCGTTTGCGCCCGATCGCATCGGACACCGGTCCGGCAAAAAACGTGCCCATCCCCATGCCAAGCATGAAGGCGGTCAGCACCAGTTGCGCGCGGTTGACATCCTCAGGCGACAGCGCCCGTGCGATATCGGGCAGCGAGGGCAGCATGGCATCAATCGAAAACGCGACCAGTGCCATCATGAACGCCAGAAGCGCGACGAATTCAGGAAGCTGCAGGCGTCTGGCCTGCGGCTGGGAAGACGGTGTCACAGGGGGATAGCCTTTTGTGGTTCGGCGCGAAAATATCGCGCTTGGCGTAAAATACCAGCACCCTTTGTGCGCAAGAGGGTGTGCGGATCTGCGGCCTAGTGGGTCACGGGTGGCGTTGGGGCGGGGGCCTTGGCCAGATCGTCGATCACCTGCAACCAGAATTCAGTGGTCTGGGCCCCCTCGACCACATATTGATTACCGACGATAAAGGTCGGCACCGCCTTTAGCCCGCGTTCGCGGGCGTGCGATTCACGTTCGGCGACGGTGTCGCGATCCGCGTCTGATTGCAGCAGCCGCACCACCATGTCGCGGTCTATCCCTTGCGTCGCGGCAATATCGGCCAGCACCGCCGGATCGCCAATATCGCGCCCCTCGCGCCAGTAACCGCGCAACAAAGCCGAAACCACCGGCGTCTGCCGCCCCTCCAGCCCCGCCCAATGGATCAGGCGATGCGCGTCGAAGGTGTTCGGCATGCGCCGGATCGCCGCCAGATCCAGCACCAGCCCGACCTGCGCCGCCGCCTCGAGGATCGGGATATGCACCCGGTCTACCTCGGCGCCAAAACGGGCGTGCAGAAATGCCTGCCGACCCATGCCTTCGGGCGGCAGGGTCGGGTTCAGCTGGAACGGATGCCAGGCCAGAACAAAGCTGTGGTTCGGCCGCGCCTCCAGCGCCCGGTCCAGCCGTGCCTTGCCGATCAGGCACCAGGGGCAGACGGGATCGGCAAATATGTCCAGCGAAATCATCGGGAACCTTTCAGGTCAGAGGGCGCCCTTGGCTACGACGCGTCGCGGGCGAAGGCAACCGGATCTCAGCTGCCGTCGCCAAACCGGCTGTCATTGTCAAATTCGTCCTCGCCCTCGGGCAGGTATTTTTCCGACAGCGCGATGGAATGGTTGTCATGTTCCGGGTCCATGACCACGTCCGAGGGCAGCTCCCCCGTCAGCCAATCGCGGATTTCATCGCGCGCATCGCCCGGTTCCTGTTCGGTAAGGCGGGCGATATAGGCGATGAAGGCCCGTTGATCGCCGTCGATTTCATCCAGATCGCTGTCTTCGGCATCGGGCCAGCGATCGGTGATCGCATCGTAAAACGCGTTCCAGTTCGTCTGCACATGCTGCCATTTCATCGCAACCTCCTGTTCCGGCGCCCTCGCGTGTCGCACGGCGTGCGCGGGGCAATTTTGCGCCGCTTTGACCCCAGAAGAAAGCGCGGAAATCGCGTCTGGTTCCGCCAGTCGCGGGGAGTGACGTCAGAGCCAGCCCTGAACGCTGCGCGCGCCGCCCGAGATGTCATCGCCCATGCCCGCGACGGTGTTACATCCACTCAGCGCCGCCGCCAGCACGGCCAGAAGGATCAGTTTTTTCATTTCCCTGCCTCATACCACCAGACTTCGGGCTGAAAGCCCGGCCAATCTCCGTATAATGGAAGTCTTGCCGGAAAGTGAAGTTCACGAATATGCGCAATGCGTGACACCGGCGCATACCATTGCGGGATGACATAACGCCCCGCCGTCAGGATACGGTCCAGGGCGCGCACGGCGGCGGTGAAATCATCGGGGGTCTGGGCTGACAGCATGGCGTGGATCATCGCCTCGGCGGCGGGGGAATCCATCCCCATCAGGTTGCGTGATCCGGGCTCCGTCACGCCGCGCGCGCCCCAATACAGCATCTGTTCATTGCCGGGCGATAGCGAAAGCGACAGGGTCATCCAGGTCATGCCGAATTCGTAGCTGTTCTTGCGCATCTGGAATTGCGCATCATCGACGGTGGTCACGCGCGGCATGATGCCCAGACGACGCAGGGCCTCGACGTAGATATCCACGATCGCGCGGGTTTCGGCGGCGCCTTGCGGCAGAACGATCTCAAAGCTGAAGGCCTGACCGGCGGCATCGCGCAGGATACCGCCGCCGTCGACATGCCAGCCCGCGTCCTCCAGTAGCTTGATCGCCGTGCGGTTGTTGGCCCGGTTCAGCGGCGTGCCATCCGAGATGGGCAGGGCGTAGCCCTCGATCGTGCCGGGCGGCAAATCGGCGCGGAAGGGGGCCAGCAATTCGGCCTCGCGGCCCTGTGCGGAGCCGGGGCGCATCGCCAGATCCGAATTGGCGAAATATGAGGTGATGCGCGGTTCCGCCCCGCCGGTCAGCGTGCGGCTGATGAATTCGAAGTTGAAGGCCTGTATCAGGGCCTGCCGCACGCGCCAGTCCTGAAACACCGCCAGCCGGGTGTTCAGCACCAGCCCGGTGATCCCCGAGGGGCGATGATGCGGGATTTCATCCTTGACGATGCGGCCATCCCGCACGGCGGGGAAATCATAATCGCGGCCCCATTTGGCGGCGTTGGTTTCACGGTAGGTGTCGGTCTCGCCGCCTTTGAAGGCCTCGAACACCACACCGCCATCGCCGAAATAGTCCCACCGCATGGTGTCCAGATTATAGCGCCCGACATTGATCGGCAGATCCTTGCCCCACCAGTCCGGGTTGCGTTGCAGGCTGATCGCCCGGCCCATATCCACCCGCCCCACGGTATAGGGGCCGGAGCCCACCGGGATGGTCTGGGTCTCGGTGGCGAAATCATGGCCTTGCCACTGCGCCTGTTCCAGCACCGGGCGCATCCCCATCAGCAACGCCAGTTCGCGGTCGGGTTCGGTGAAGGTGATGCGCAGGCTGCGCGGCCCGGTCTGCTCGATCCGGGCGACCTTGCGCCAGGCGTTCTGGTAGCGCGGATGGCCCTGGGTGCCGAGGGTCTGATAGGACCAGATCACATCCTGAACCGTGACCGGATTGCCATCGGAAAATCGGGCTTGTGGCCGCAAGGTGAATTCAACCCAGCGGCGGTCGGGATCGGTCTGGACGCTTTCGGCCAACAGACCGTACAGGGTGAAGGGCTCGTCTATCGACCGCGCCATCAGCGTTTCGGCCACATACAGGGCGATTCCCTGTGCCGGACGGCCGTTCAGAATCCACGGGTTGAGCGAATCGAAACTACCCGATTCGCCAAAGCGGATCTGCCCGCCCTTGGGGGCGTCGGGGTTCGCATAGGGCAAATGCGTGAAGTCCGATGGCAGCGCCGGGGCACCATACATGGCGATTCCCGGGGTGGGTCCCTGGGGGGGGGCGGCATGGGCGAACGGGGCCAGAATCGTCGAAAACGCCAATGCGAGCACATGGAATCGCTGATTCCAGATCCGTTTCATGGCTGCAAGGCTCCTCGTTTTTCCCGTGTTTTCAGGGCGCAAGCTACCGAGGCTCAGACGACTAGGCAAACTTTTCCCTTGGAGGGCGGCAATAACAGGCTTATAAAGATCCCACTGCTCGATAGGTTTCTTGCCTGTATGAAACCTGCCTCATGACTTGACGCCCGCCTTGTGCGGGCGTTTTTTTGGCCTGCCGCTGTCATCGGTGGTCAGCCAGATGTGATGTGGACGTTGTGCGTGACGCAGGCCATGATCACCCCCGGGGATTTCGGGCCCTTGCCTTGGGCCCGGACCAGCGGAGGAAAGCAGCATGAGTTTTACGATCAGTCTGGCGGGCAAGACGGCGGTGGTCACCGGGTCAAATTCGGGCATCGGTCTGGGGATCGCGCGGGAATTGGCCAAGGCGGGGGCCAATGTGGTGTTGAATTCATTCACCGATCGTGCCGAAGATCATCAGATGTCGGCGGATCTGGGGCGCGAATTCGGCGTGACGGCGCGCTACATCAAGGCAGATATGTCGAAGGGGGACGAATGCCGCGCGCTGATCGCGCAGGCGGGACAGGTGGATATTCTGGTGAACAATGCCGGTATCCAGCACGTCGCCCCGATCGAGTCCTTTCCGGTCGAGAAATGGGATGCGATCATCGCGATCAACCTGTCGTCGGCGTTTCACACCACGGCGGCGGCCTTGCCGGGAATGCGGGCTGCGGGCTGGGGACGGATCATCAACATCGCTTCGGCGCATGGGCTGACGGCGTCGCCGTTCAAATCGGCCTATGTGGCGGCGAAACACGGGATCGTCGGGTTCACCAAGGTAACGGCGCTGGAAACCGCCGAGCAGCCGATCACCTGCAATGCCATCTGTCCGGGCTATGTGCTGACCCCCCTGGTCGAGGCGCAGATCCCCGATCAGATGAAGACCCACAACATGGGCCGCGAAGAGGTGATCAAGAAAGTCATGCTGGAACGCCAGCCGTCGCGCGAATTCGCCACCGTCGAGGAACTGGGGGGCACGGCGGTGTTTCTGTGTTCGGATGCGGCGGCGCAGATCACCGGCACGACGATCTCGGTCGATGGGGGATGGACCGCGCTGTAGCAAAATACGGCGGGGGTGATGGCCCCCGCCGGTAAATATCCGGGGGCGAATGTCCGCCGCACAGGGGTGCAGAACGGGGGCGCAAGACGGGCGTGCCCCGCACCCGCGGCCAAGGGGGGACGGATGCGGAAGAAGCGGATCAATCTGGCGTTGCAGGGCGGTGGGGCGCATGGGGCCTTTACCTGGGGGGTGCTGGACCGGCTGTTGCAGGAAGACTGGCTGGAGATAGCGGCGATTTCGGGCACTTCGGCGGGCGCGTTGAACGGGGCGGCGTTGAAGGCGGGATTGGTGCGGGGCGGCGCCAAGGATGGGCGACGTCTGGCTCGGGAAAATCTGGATTGGCTATGGTCGCAGGTCGAAGAGACCCGGGACTTGCCGCTGGGGCAATGGATGGCGGCGCTGTTTCCCTATCCCGATGCGCTCAACCGCTGGGTCGAGATGTTCTCGCCCGCCGCGTGGATGGAGCAGATGACGCGGGTCGTCTCGCCCTACGATTCCGGGCCGTTCTATGTGAACCCTCTGGCGCGGATCGTGGAACGTTTTGAATATGATCAGGTTTGTTCCACCAAGGGGCCAGCGTTCTTTGTCGCGGCCACCAATGTGCGCAGCGGCAAGATCCGGGTGTTTTCCGGAACCGAGATCACCTCGGATGCGATTCTGGCCTCGGCCTGCCTGCCCAACCTGTTTCGCGCCGTCGAGATGTTCGACGCGCAGACCGGTCAAGTCGAGGCGTTCTGGGATGGGGGATATACCGGCAACCCGCCGCTGTTCCCGCTGTTCGCGGCCGAATTCCCGCGTGATGTGGTCGTCGTGACCATCAATCCGATGCGCAATGATGCGATGCCGCAGGCACCCGCCGACATTGCCGAGCGGATCAACCAGATCTCGTTCAATTCATCATTGCTACGTGAATTGCGTGCCATCGGCTTTGTGCGGCGGTTGTTGGCCGACAAACGTCTGCCCGAAGGCATGATGAAGGATGTCCTGATCCATATGATCTCGGACGATCACATCATGAACGAGATGGCGGCCAATTCCAAGATCACCCCTGGTAGCGGCACGCTGGAGCGGTTGAAGGCGGCGGGGCAGGCGGCGGCGGATCGGTTTCTGGAGGCGCACGGCGGCCAGATCGGGCACAGCGCCTCGGTCGATATCGAGGCGCTGTATCAGTAGCCCGTTCTCAGGCCTGCGCCAGTTCCACCGCAATGGCCGCCGCCAGCCGCGCATTGTTCAGCACCAGCGCGATATTGGCCGTCAGTGACCGGCCCTGGGTCAGTTCATAGATCCGTGCCAGCAGGAAGGGCGTCACCTCCTTGGCGGCGATGTGTTGGGCCTCGGCCTCTTGCAGGGCCTGCTCGATGGCCGGGATGATGTCGGCGCGGGCAATCTCGGCGTCCAGCGGGATCGGATTGGCCACCAGCTGCCCCCCCGACAGGCCAAGGCGGCGGCGCATGATCTGGGCGCGGGCGATTTCGGCGGCACCGTCCATGCGCAGGGGCGCGCGCAGCCCCGATGAGCGCGACCAGAATGCCGGGAACTCATCCTGGCCAAAGGCGATGACCGGCACCCCGTCGGTTTCCAGAACCTCCAGTGTTTTCGGGATGTCCAGAATCGCCTTGGCCCCGGCGGCAACCACGGTGACCGGGGTTATGCCCAACTCTGCCAGATCGGCGGAAATGTCGAATGTGGTCTCGGCGCCGCGATGCACGCCGCCGATGCCGCCGGTGGCAAAAACATGGATGCCCGCCAGATCGGCGCAGATCATCGTGGCGGCAACGGTGGTGGCGCCATAGGCGCCCTTGGCCAGACAGACCGCCAGATCGGCGCGCGATACCTTCATCACCCCCTTGGCCTGCGCCAGATCGGTCAGTTCGGCCTCGGTCAGGCCGATGTGGATGTGGCCAGCGATCAGCGCGATGGTGGCGGGGGTGGCGCCATGGGCGCGGATCTCGGCCTCGACCAGACGGGCGGTTTCCACATTTTGCGGGAACGGCATGCCGTGGGTGATGATGGTCGATTCCAGCGCGACGACGGGGCGACCGGCATCCAGGGCGGCGCGAACATCGGGGGCGAAAATCAGCGGGGCGGTCATGAGGCGATATCTCCTGAAACATAGCGCGCGGCGGCGGCCAGCGCATGGGTGAGGGCGGTTTCGCGCGGCGCACCGGCGCGCGTGGCAACGATATGGGCGGCCATAAAGGTGTCGCCCGCCCCGGTTACGCGGCTGACCATCACCGGGGGTGGGGTTTGTTGCAAGGTCGGGTGCCCGACCATGCCATCCGCGGCCGTGCGCCCGCCATCGGTGACCAGAACCCGTCCGGCGCCCCGCGCCAGCAGGGCCTGTGCGGCGTCGGTGGCATTGGCGAAGTCGCGTTGGCACAGGATGCCGGCCTCTTCCAGATTCACGTAAAACGTGGTGCCGGGGTGGGACAGCAGGGGCATCAACCGTTCGGCCTTGCCGGGGCTGGCGGGGGCCACGCAGAGATGCGCCCGGGCGAACAGCGGGGATTGGGCGATCTGCGCCAGCAACGCCTGGGTCAGGTTGCCATCCAGCGCGACGGGCCCCGACCAGGGCCGATCCGCCGATCCCAACGCCCCATCGGCCAGCGGTCGCAGGATCTTGTCGCCCGCAGCCTCCAGCGAATGGGCATCGGCAATGGCGGCAATCAAGCCATTGGCGCCCTCGATCGCCATATAGCGGTCGGTGGGCAGGTCTTCTGACAGGTAGGCATGGGTGCAATCCACGCCCAGCCGTTGGGCGGTCGCGATCAGTTCTGTGCCCTGCGCATCGCGGCCAAGCGCGGTCAGCACGGCAGGGCGCAGCCCGAACCGCGCCAGCGTCATGGCGATATTCATCGCCACGCCCCCCGGCACACGGGTTATGCGGCCGGGAACATCGGCCCCGATCAGCATGGGTTGCGGCGCGCGTCCGATGATATCCCACAGGACAGAGCCGATGCACAGAATATCAGGTTGGACATCAGGTTGGCGGATCATGGCCCTTTGGTGCATGGTTGCGCGGCACGGCGCAAGGGGGGTCAACAGGATATTGACCGGATGATCAAACCAATGCTGTCCGTGATCCGAACGTGGCCCGTGATCGGTGGGGGCTTGTGACGGGATGCTTGCAATCCGGGGAATTACGGGCTAAAGGGCGCGCACTTCACAGGCGGAGGCGGGCCTTCGGGGGAGAAATCCCCGCAGGTCCACCGGTTGGGGGAAACCCCTAGATCCTCCGCTCAGGCGCAAACCGGAAAAGGAATGGAACATGGCGCTTCCCGATTTCTCGATGCGTCAGCTTTTGGAAGCTGGCGTTCACTATGGTCACCAAACGCAACGCTGGAACCCGCGCATGGCGGAGTTCATCTATGGCGAGCGTAACGGCATCCACATCCTGGATCTGACGCAAACGGTTCCGATGCTGGACGCCGCGCTGCAAGTGGTGCGTGAAACCGTGGCCAAGGGCGGCCGCGTGCTGTTCGTCGGCACCAAGCGTCAGGCCGCCAAGGCCGTGGCCGAAGCTGCTGAAAAGTCGGCACAATACTACATGAACCACCGTTGGCTGGGCGGCACGCTGACCAACTGGAAAACCGTTTCGCAGTCGATCTCGCGGCTGAAGAACATCGACGAAATTCTGTCGTCGGGCGCCGAAGGCCTGACCAAGAAAGAGCGTCTGCACATGGAACGCGAACAGGCGAAGCTGCAAGCCTCGCTGGGCGGCATCCGTGAAATGGGCGGCCTGCCGGACCTGCTGTTCGTCATCGACGTGAACAAGGAAGATCTGGCCATCTTGGAAGCGCAAAAGCTGGGGATCCCGGTTGTGGCCGTGGTCGATACCAACTGCTCGCCCAAGGGTGTGAACTACATCATTCCGGGCAACGACGATGCGGCACGTGCGATCTCGCTGTATTGCGATCTGGTCAGCCGTGCGGCTCTGGACGGCATGACCGCGCAAATGGGCGCGGCAGGTGTCGACCTGGGCGCCTTGGAAGAGGCCCCGGCTGAAGAAGAAGTGGTGGCCTGAGGCCATAACGGTGGCCCTGCGCGACAGGCGCGGGGCCACCCTATGTCATCTGACTGACATGTGGGCGTGATTGATACGCCCTGACCCCAAAATCTAGGAGGCCGCTATGGCGATCACCGCTGCTATGGTGAAGGAACTGCGCGAAACGACCGGCGCAGGCATGATGGATGCGAAAAAGGCGCTGACCGAGAACGACGGCAACATGGATGCCGCGATCGACTGGTTGCGCACCAAGGGCCTGGCAAAGGCCGCCAAGAAGGCTGACCGCGTTGCGGCCGAGGGTCTGGTCGGCGTTGCCGTCGCAGGCGGCAAGGGCGTTGCGGTCGAAGTGAACTCGGAAACCGACTTTGTCGGCAAGAACGCCGATTTCCAAAAGCTGGTGGCCGGTGTTTCGGCTGCGGCCTTGGGCGTTTCCGATATCGAGGGGCTGAAGACCGCGCCGCTGAACGGTACGACCGTGGTTGATGCGATCAACAGTGCCATCGCCGTGATCGGTGAGAACATGACGCTGCGCCGTATGGCGAAGGTCGAAGGCGATGTCGTTGTGTCCTATGTGCATAACGCCGCCGCCCCGGATCTGGGCCGTATCGGTGTGCTGGTTGCGCTGAAAGGTGTCGACAATGGCATCGGCAAGCAGATCGCCATGCACATCGCCGCAACCTCGCCGCTGTCGCTGAACGAAGCCGCGCTTGATTCGGCGGTTCTGGCGCGTGAGCTGGAAGTGCAGACGGCCAAGGCGCTGGAAGAAAACGCGACCTCGGCCAAGCCGAAGCCCGAACAGGTGATCCACAACAATATCATCCCGGGCCGGATGCGCAAATTCCTGGAAGAAGTGACCCTTCTGAACCAGAAATTCGTCATCAACCCCGACATCACCGTGGCGCAGGCCGCCAAGGATGCGGGCGTCGAGGTTCTTGCCTATGAGCGTATCGCCGTGGGTGAAGGCATCGAGAAGAAAGAAGAAGACTTTGCCGCCGAAGTCGCCAAGACCATGGCTGGCAGCAACTAAGATTGAACACATAACCGGTTGAAAAACCGGTTTATTCTGAAAATACCGCCTTCGGGCGGTATTTTTTATGTGCATGCAAATAATTTGATGATTTTAATCTTAAGCTGTGCTTACATCGGCGCGAAAATTGATTTGATCCTGGTAGGGCTACACGGCTGCATTTAAAGTACTTGGATATTGTTGCGTATAATTAACCTGTTGTGGAGCGGTATACGCCACCGAGGTCTTGGCTGTCGGGATGGTGAATGAAAAACGGCCCAGACGGAGGACCAATAAGTCCGTCTGGACCGAACCGGAAAACCGGATGGGAGAACAACCGGACCAATACTCGGCAGCAAACCCTGTTCCTGGCCGAAGCCACCACTCACGGAACATTGCCAGATAAGCCTATTTCGGCAGATTCTGGCAGTATGGTTTTCCTTACTTAACGGTATAATTCTGCGGAATTAGCTGTCTTTCAGCAAATTCCATGAACTTGGCGCGTTGTTGCTGAACAATTGTTTCTGAAGGGTTGCCTTTACAACGGCTTGTGCCGTGGTCTCCACATCCAGCGCCTCACGCGCCAGGCGCAGGTGTTTTTCAACGGTCGCATTGGTCAAACCCATGATCATCGCAATATCGGCCGAGGTTTTGCCGTCGGCGATCCATTCCAGAACCTGTCGTTGCCGATCCGTCAAGGCACGGCGCGAAGTCATCACCGACATCGTCGAAACCCGCAGGTGCAGGATCGAATTCAGCACGATCAATTCCCGGCCGTGGCGGTCCCACAGCTCGTCCACCTCGGTTTGGCTTAGGCCCCTCTCGGCACATAGGCCGATGCCGCCCTTGGCGCGCCGGAAGCTGTCGGCGAAGGCGATCGAAACGCCTGCGTTCACCGCGTAGCGGCCGTTCAGCTCCAACACCCGCAATTCACCGGGAGTCAGCAGGCCCTTGCGCTTGCGCTCCTGCACCCAGCTCCAGGAACAGGCGCCAACATTGCGCGTTGTCCAGCGCACCATGGGGGCATGCAGGAACAGGTTTCCCTTGATGAATTCCTTCAGATAATCCGGGTCGTGATTGGACAATACAAAGGCATCGTCCGGGTCTTCGTGGCCTGGGCTGGAGGTGAATGGGGTGAAACCGTAGATCAGCCGGTCGAAACCATACTGCGCCATCAGGTCGCAATGTAACCGCCAGATTTCCTCGATATCATCCTGCAGGAGCATATTTTCCAAATGTCCAAGCATTTTCCCCCCTTCGGAGACGCCATCGCGGGCGACACTCATCCCACCTCGCGGGGGGATATATCGTTAATCTGCATGTCGGTTGCCGATGTTGCAAGGCGATGACCTGTCCTTTGGTCGTGCGCCGCCCGTCGTTATGGCGGCGGCTATCCGTTTGGTCGAATTATATTGATCTGCCCGAGAATGCCGCATGGCGGCAAAAAATCCC
>DASWPI010000102.1:0-67006 GCA_036398515.1 Paenirhodobacter sp. | reverse complement strand
CAGATGGGCAACATCCCCCTCGACAGGCCAGGGTTCCGCCATCAACGCCTGTTTCGGTTCATCCTCGAACCGGATGATTTCAATCACCCGATCCAGATTCAGATAGGCGATGATATAGCCTTCCAGAATTTCCAGCCGGGTGGCGATCTTCTCCAACCGGTGCTGCGAGCGGCGGCACAACACATCGCGGCGGTGATCCAGAAACGCCCGCAAGACCTCTTTCAACGAACAGACCTTGGGCACCTTGCCGTCGATCAGTACGTTCATGTTCAGGCTGAAGCGGACTTCCAGTTCCGAACTGCGGAACAGCATCCCCATCAACTGCGCCGGGTCCACGGTCTTGGCCCGCGGTTCCAGCACGATGCGCACGTCATCGGCGCTTTCGTCGCGCACATCGGCCAGCGCGGGCACCTTTTTCGTCTCGATCAGCTCGGCCAGCCGCTCTATCAGCTTGGCCTTCTGCACCTGATACGGGATCTGGGTGACGACGATCTGCCACTGCCCCCGGCCCAGATCCTCGGTCATCCAACGCGCCCGCAACCGGAACGCGCCACGGCCGGTGCGATAAGATTCGCGAATGGTCTCGGGGGGCTCGACCAGCACGCCACCGGTTGGAAAATCCGGGCCGGGGATCAGGTCTACCAAGGCGTCATCGGCGATCTCCGGGTCTCGGATCATCGCCAGACAGCCTTCGACCAGCTCATCCAGATTGTGCGGCGGAATATTGGTGGCCATCCCGACGGCGATCCCGCTGGCGCCATTCGCCAGCAGGTTCGGAAAGGCCGCGGGCAGCACGATGGGCTCTTCCAGCGTGCCGTCATAGTTCGGGCGGAAATCCACCGCATCCTCGGCCAGACCTTCCAGCAAGACCTCGGCGGGCGGCGCCATGCGGGCCTCGGTGTAACGGCTGGCGGCGGGGTTGTCGCCGTCGATATTGCCGAAGTTCCCCTGCCCGTTGACCAGCGGGTATCGCATGGCGAAATCCTGCGCCAGACGCGCCATCGCATCATAGATCGCCGCATCGCCATGCGGGTGATAGTTGCCCATCACGTCGCCCGAAATCTTGGCCGATTTACGGAAGCCCCCGGTCGAGGACAGCTTCAGTTCCCGCATTGCATACAGGATGCGCCGATGCACCGGCTTCAACCCGTCACGCGCATCCGGCAAGGCCCGGTGCATGATCGTCGACAGCGCATAGGTCAGGTAGCGCTCGCCAATCGCGCGGCTCAGCGGTTCGGAATGGGTCGCGGGATGCTTGGTATCGTCATGCTCGGTCATGATCGGCATGTAAATCGCCGCGCGGTCCTGGTCCAGCGGGAAACCACATCAGGACGAGGATCATCGCCGAATGTGCCCCACGGTTACTGGCCGATGTTGCGACGGGATCTGCACACGGGTCCGTAATGCGGGGGAATGCCCCGCGTGCGATTGCGTCCCTGTGGTCGCTTCAATGTTGACAATAATACTCGTAAATATAAAACCCATCGCAGATTGCCCGCGCCAGCCCCACCCAGGGCCGCGCCAGCCAGCGACCAAGATCAGCTCAAAGGATTATCATGGCTATCCTCATCACCACCCGTCTGCGCGTTCCCGTTGCCCTGTCGCTCGGCCTTCTGCTTGGGTCGACGGCGGTGGCCTTCGCACAATCCGCATTTGATGCGCCGGCGCCCTTCACCGGCATGGTGCGATTCTCGGGCGACAAGGGCGCACCGATCTACAGCGGCGGCGCGGTATCCGCGACCGGCATGGGCTTTGCCGCGAACCAGCCGATCACCGTGCTGCGTGGCAACGAACATCTGTCGCCCGAAGGCCTGAAGGCCGATGCGGATGGCAAGTTCAGCTTTGAGTTCAAACTGGCGGCCGATGCGGTTGTGGGCATTCACCCGATCGTGGTGCAGACCGATGCGCCCGACAGCGCCGATGTGGTGGACCTGAAGATCTCGCCGAAAATCCCGTTGTCGGGTGCGGACAAGTTCGACATCACCTCGAAAAAGGTTGGCCGGGGTCTGTATCAGGTCGCTTATAGCGAAAAGAACAAGGCGCTGTTCGTGGCCTCGGCCGTGGGTCGCCCGCCGGTCGCGGAATCGAAACTGTACAAGCTGGACCCTGTCACGCTGGACGTTGTTGCGGAAATCACCCCGGCGGCTGCGCCCAAGATCGGTGATCGCGATCCGGGCGTCTTTGCGGTTTACGGCGTCGGCCTGGATGACACGAATGATACCGTCTGGGTCACCAACACCCGGCAGAACACCGTTGCGGTCTACGCGCAAAAGGATCTGGCGCTGATCAAGCAGTTCGACCTGGATGCCGTTCCGCACCCGCGTGACGTGGTGGTGGATGCCGCCAACGGCAAGGTCTATGTCAGCTCGGCGATGAACAACCAGATCTTCGTCTTCGACGCCAAGACCCTGGCGCCGCTGGCCCCGATCGAGCTGAAATCGGCGCAACGCGGCGGCAAGTTCTCGTCGATGAGCCTGGCCCTGGATCCGAAGGGCGGCAAGCTGTACACCGTGTCGATGTCCACCCCCGAGGCGGCGCGTATCGACCTGGTCACCGGCGAAGCCCAGACCCTGAAGGTTCCGGGATCGACATCGGGTTCGGGCGTGGCCTTTGATCCGGCTTCGGGCCGGCTGTTCATCGCCTCGCAAGGCAGCGATGACCTGATCGCCATCGACACCGCCAAGGATGAGGTGGTCTTCGACACCCCTGTCGGCGCGGGTGCGCTGAACGCGGCATTCGACCCCAAGGATGGCACCGTTTACGTGGCCAACCGCGGCGCCGACACCATCACCGTGGTCCATTCGACCTCCGGTGAGATCATCGCCAATATCGACGCCGGTTCCTTCCCGAACCAGTTGATCTCGACGGCGGATGGAACGGTTTACGCTGTCAACAAGGCCCGTGGTCAGGACGATGCCGAAGGCGACATGATCTGGAAGATCGTCCCGAAGAAATGATCCCCAACGGGATGTGAAGGATCGGATACCGCCCCTGACCGGGGCGGTATCTTTGTGAAAATGCAGGCGAAACAGCCCCTGTTTCCCTATCCCGGCCGTCCAGAGGACCACATGCCAACATTCACAGCGATCAGTACCGGATTCAGCGCGGGCCTGGCGCGCGCCGAATCCATCGGCGCGGGCGTGATGATCGCCGCCGTTCTGGTCATCACCGCCGCCGCCGCCCTGGCGCGTTATCTGGGCGCACCGTTGCTATGGGCGGACGAAGCCGCCATCGCGGCGATGATCTGGTCGGCGTTTCTGGGGGCCTCGGCGCTGTTTGCCACGCGCGGCCACATGGCAATCGAGATGCTGAGCGACCGGATGGGTGTGCGTGGGGGCCGCATGCTGGCGCTTGGGGCCGATCTGGTCGTGCTGGTCTCGGCGTTGGGCCTGTGCTGGCTGCTGTGGCACTGGTTCGATCTGCCGGGGCTGATTGCGGCCGGATCGCCCGAAGCACTGGCCGAGGCCAGTTTCAACTATATCTATCTGGAACCCACCCAGACGCTGGGCCTGCGCAAGGTCTGGATCTGGCTGGTGCTGCCGTTCTTTGCACTGGGGGCCTGTGTGCATAGCGTGGCCCTGATTGCAGGTGACCTGCGCGCCTTGCGGGGCGGCGAACGGGGCCAGAAACGGGACGAAGAACGGGGGCAGGCATGACTTCGTTATTGTCGCTGGGCGGGTTGTTTCTGCTGGGCGTGCCGATTTCGGTGGCGCTGGCGCTGACGGCGGTGGTGTATATCATCGCCTCGGGCGATGCGGTGCTGCTGGACAGCCTGCCGCAACAGATGGTGTCGGCGCTGGACAGCTATGGATTGCTGGCGCTGCCCTTGTTCATCCTGCTGGGCGAGGCGATGGCGGCGGGCGGTGCGGGCAGGCGTCTGGTGGCTCTGGCCTCTGCGATGGTCGGGCCGGTGCGTGGCGGGCTGGCCTATGTCAGCCTGATCGCCAATGTCATGCTGGCGGCGATCCTGGGATCAACAGTGGCGCAACTGACTGTCATGACCCGGATGATCGTGCCCGAGATGGAAAAGGCCGGATATCCGCGCCAGGACGCGGTGGCGATCACCGCGGCGGGCGCGATGCTGGCACCGGTGTTTCCGCCCTCGATGATGTTCATCCTGTACGGGGTGATCGCGCAGGTGCCGATCGGTGATCTGTTCGTGGCGGGGCTGGTGCCCGGCGTGCTGATGACGGCGGCATTCTTTGCGCTGATCGCGTTCAAGGCCCGGCGCGCGCCCTACCCCCAGGCCGCCCCGCTGACCTCCGCCGCGCGCAAGCGCGCGCTGATCGCGGCATTGCCCTCGGCGGCGATCCCGGCGTTTATCGTCGCGGTCATCAGCCTGGGGCTGGCGACGCCGACCGAGGCGGGCGGGCTGGCGGCGCTGCTGGCCTTGGTGCTGGGCCTGTTCGTTCACCGCGAGATGCACTGGCGCGATCTGGGACCGATGTTCATCCGCGCGGCGCTCAGCACGGCGGTGGTGCTGTTTCTGGTGGCGGCGGCGCAACTGGTGGGGTGGGTGCTGGCCTATGCCAACCTGCCCGCGCAGGTCGGCGCGTTGCTGGCGCAGGCGGCGCAATCACCGGTTGCCTTCATGCTGTTGCTGAATGTGATCCTGATCCTGATCGGCACGTTTCTGGAACCGATCCCGGCCTTGTTGCTGGTGGTGCCGGTGGCTGCGCCCCTGGCGGCGCACTATGGTATCGACCCGGTGCATCTGGGGCTGGTCATCAGCATCAACCTGTCGCTGGGCCTGCTGACACCACCGGTCGGCGCGGCCCTGTTTGCCGCCGCGAACCTGTCGGGCCTTAGCCCCGGGCGCGTGGCGCAGGGCCTGATGCCCTATCTGACCGCCGCCTTTGGCGTACTGCTTGTAATATCCCTCTGGCCCTTGTTGACGTAGGAAACCCCATGTTTCGCAGAACCTTTCTGACCGCCGCCACCGCCGGAATTGCCACCGGAATCGGCCTGGGCCTGACGCCGCTGAGGGCACAGACCACCACCCTGCGCATCGGCCTGATCACCCCGCCCGCGCATCAATGGTCTAAAAGCGCCGAAGCGCTGGCCACACGTCTGGCCGCGCAAAGCAACGGTGCGCTGACGATGAATGTGCTGACGGCGGGCCAGTTGGGCAATGAATCGCAGATGTTGCAGCAATTGCAGACCGGCGCGCTGGACATGGCGTTTCTGACGCTGGGCGAATTTGCCAACCGCGAGGCGGATTTCGGCGCGCTGCTGGCCCCCTATCTGGTGCGCAACATCCCGGATGCGCGGCGGCTGCTGTCGCAACACACCGCGACGGAATTGCTGGGCAAAACCCGCAAGATGGGGGTCGAGGGGCTGGGCTTCGGTCTGGCCGGGATGCGGCAGCTTCTGCTGCGCAAGCCTGCTGTCAGCGGCACCGATCTGGCTGGGCGCAAGATCCGGTCCCTGCCCCTGCCGCAGGAACTGGACTTCTGGACGAAATGCGGGGCGACGCCGACGCCACTGCCGCTGCCTGCGCTGTTCGATGCCATGTCGAACGGTCAGATCGATGGGATGCAGATTGATTACGAGGGCGCATGGAACAGCCGCTATTTCGATCTGGCTCAGGAAATGCTGGCCTCGGATCACATGCTGTTTCCGATGGTGGCGGTGGCCTCGGCGCGGCGCTGGAAAACACTGTCTCCCGATCTGCGGATGCTGATCGCCGCCGAAACCACC
The DNA here is from genome assembly GCA_036398515.1 of Paenirhodobacter sp. Taxonomy (GTDB): domain Bacteria; phylum Pseudomonadota; class Alphaproteobacteria; order Rhodobacterales; family Rhodobacteraceae; genus Rhodobacter. The sequence goes on along the minus strand of DASWPI010000102.1, from coordinate 61,306 downwards.
ACCGAGCTGGGCAATATCCTGTCGGCCTATGAAACGCTGGACCCCGCCTATCGCGGCCAGATCGAGGCCGCGGGCTTTCCCGTGCGCCAGGTCGGGCCTGAATTCTTTGGCGTCGCCATCGATGCCTGGTATGACGAGTGGCGGGTCAAGACGCCGATCCTGACCAGCCTGGAAGCCGAAGCGGGCCGAACCTGATCAGCTGCGGCGCCCTGCCATGCGCGACAGGGTGCCGTCACGCCACAACCCCGAATGCAGCAGCGCCATCACGATATGGCCCACCACCAGCGCGCACAGAACCCACGCCAGTTCGCCATGCAACAGGTTTCCCGCCTGCACCGCCCAAGACACCTCGGTCTCACGCGCGGGGAATATCTCGATGCCATAGGGCGCAAAGGCGCGCGTGTGCCCCCATGCGCGCAACAGTCCCAGCCCCGGAATGGCCAGCATAAACCCATATAGTGCGATATGCCCCAACCGCGCCGCCAGCCCGACAACCCCGCTGCCATGCGGCGGTCGGCGGCGCAGATTGAACAGCGCCCAGACCGCACGCAACACGATCAGCGCCCCCAGCGTTGCCCCCACCGTCGCATGACCGCCAACGAAAAAGCTGACCACCGGCGTGCGCCCCAGCATCAATCGCAGGCCCATCCCCACGAATTGCCAAACGATCAGTGCCGCCATCCCCCAATGCAGGGCACGGCTGATGGCACCGTAGTGCTGTGGCGTGTCGCGCCATTGGATCATGTTGTTTCTCCTGTCGTGGTCTGGCGTGGCTTGCTTTCCGGTGCAGAGGATTTTAGCTGACAATAAGTGTCAACAAAAAATCCCGAGAGCCATGCCCCCTTCGACCCCATTGCCGCCGCACCGTGGACGGGTGGCAACGCTGGATATCCTGCATCTGCCGGTGCAGACGCATGAGATTTCCGAATTCATCCTGCCCCATGACGGGCGGTTGCCCAGTGACCCGGTCGCGCTGTCATTTCGTATCTTTCGCGCCATACCCCGCGCGAATACACCGAAATGCGGATTTCCGGTTCTATACATGCTGGACGGAACGGCAGGGTTTGATTTCCTGACACCCGCCCTGCTGGCAAGCGTACCCGAGCTGGCGATCATCGGCATCGGCTATGACGGTCAGGCGCAATTCGCCCGCAATGACCGGGTGTTTGATTACACCCCGCCCAAAGTGCAGGGGGGGGCACCCTTCGCCGATCCGCATCATGGCGACCGCATCGCGGGTGGGTCGGAACGCTTTGCGGATGTGGTGATCGGGTCCTTGCGGCAGCGCGCGGAACAGGGCATCGCCGTTGATCCGTCACGACGCAGCCTGTGGGGGCACTCGCTGGGCGGGCTATGCGCCCTGTTCATCGCCCTGTCGCGTCCGGGGGCCTTCGCACGCTACATGCCGACCAGCCCATCCATCTGGTGGGATGAACCGCTGATGCGCGGTCTGGTTGAGGCGGCGCGGTTCGACACGGCGCCTCCGGTGCGCCTGCATCTGGCCGTCGGGGACCGCGAGCAACGCACCGGCAGCACCGCCCCGCCCCCCGTCGGCCCCCCGCCGATCACGATGGCGCTGGCCGAGCGGATCGCGGCCAAGCCGGGGCTGCTTTTCAGCCATGAGGTGTACCCGGGTGCGGTGCATATCGCGACGCTGCCCGCCTCATTACCCGGCACATTGCGGCGGGCGGCCGAGACCTAGGCCTCGGCCATCGCCATGCGCGCGGCGAAATCCGGCCCCAGCCGGTCCGCCGCGGGCTGCGAGACCATCTCCGCATGCATCAACGGCAGGTCCAGCGCCACAACCTGCGCCGCGTGGGACGCCCACAAGCCGGAATTGAACCCGCGCCCGGCGTGATCACGCGCGGCACGGATATGCACCAACGCCCCATCGTAGAAACTTTGCCGATGCGTGCGGATCAACCGGTTGGTGCCAGTCACCAACCGCACCACCGCATCCAGAACCGCCGGGGCCAGACTGCCCAAAGGCGTGCCGCCCTGCCGCAAGAAGCCCACCACCGCCGCGCGGCTGTCCAGTTCCGGGTGCGCCTCTGGGTCGTGCCCGGCAATCGCCAGCAACGCGCGCAGCGCGGCTACGGGATCGGGTTCCGGCTCGGCCCGCCAGCATTCCGCCGGATAGGCATCCATCAGCGCCACCAACCCAACACGACGTCCCTGTGCATGGGCCTGCACGGCGATCTCTTGCGCCAGAATGCCGCCCACCGACCATCCGGCCAGATGAATCACCCCATCCGGCGCCACCGCCGTGATCCGGCGCAGATAATCGGCGGCCAGATCCGACAGGCTGGCGGGGAAATCGCCCCCCTCCAAAAGCGGCGATTGCAGCGCATAGACCGGACGCGCGGGCGAAATGGCGCGCGCCAAACGGCGATAGCACCACCCCAGGCCGCCCGCAGGGTGCAGGACGAACAGCGGTGCCCCCTGCCCCTCGCGCACCAAAGGCAGGATCGGGGCCAGGCCCGAGCGCGCCTGATCGGCCATCGTCATGGCGCGCGCCAGCCCGGCGATAGCCGGGGTTTCAAACAACTGACCCAATCCGGGATCGCGGCCGAACACCTCATCCATCCGCAGGCATAACGAGACCGCCGACAGGGAATCGCCGCCAAGGCTGAAGAAATCGGCCTCACGCCCCGGCAGATCGGGCAGATGCAGGATATCGCGATACAGCTCGGCCAGACGCGTTTCGACCGGGCCTTGCGGCGGGGTGCCCTGTGTCATGACAAAAACCGGCGCAGGCAGCGCCTTGCGATCCAGCTTACCGCTGACCGTCATCGGCCAGGCGTCCAGCACGACAATCGCCGTGGGCACCATATGCGCGGGCAGCCGCCCCGCCAGCGCCGCCGACAGCGCCTCGCCCCGGAACCCGGCATCGGCCAGAACATAGGCCACCAACCGGGCATCCCCATGATCGGTGCGGGCGATCACCACCGTATCGCGCACCAGACCGGTTTCGCGGATCGCCACCTCGATCTCGCCGGGTTCGATCCGCATGCCGCGGATCTTTACCTGATGGTCCGAGCGCCCCAGATAAACCACCGCGCCATCGGCACGCAACATCGCCACATCGCCCGTCGCATACAGCCGCCCGGACCCCAGCGGATTGCGCACAAAACGTTCCGCCGTCAGATCATCGCGGCCCAGATAGCCACGTGCCAGCTGCACCCCGCCCAGATACAGATCGCCGCGCACACCGGGCGGCACCAGCCGCATCCGCGCATCCAGCACATATACCTGGGTGTTCCAGACCGGATGGCCGATCGGCATCGGGTTCGACACATCCGCCGCACCGGCATCCCACCAGGTGACATCCACCGCCGCCTCGGTCGGGCCATACAGATTGTGCAGCTGCGCCGTCATCCGCGCATGGAAACGGGCACGGTGATCGGCGGTCAGCGCCTCACCCGAGCAGAACACCCGCGTGACCGCCAGCCCGTCCGAGGCCGGTGCCTCCAGAAATGCCGACAGCATCGAGGGCACGAAATGCAGCGTGGTGATCGCGTGATGGCGGATCAGCCGGGCGATTTCGGTGGGGTCACGATGCGCGCCGGGGGGGGCGAACACCAGGGCCGCCCCGGCCAGATACGGCAGGAACAACTCCCACACCGAAACGTCAAATGTGGTGGGAGTCTTTTGCAAGATCCGGTCCGCGGCGCCGATCCCGTAATGATCACGCATCCACAGCAGCCGGTTCACAATGGCCCGGTGTTCGATCATCACGCCCTTGGGATCGCCGGTCGACCCCGAGGTGAACAGGATATAGGCCAGATCATCCGGTGCGGCATCGCATGGCGGCGCGTCACCCGTCTGCGGCCAGGCGGCGGGCGCGAACGGCGCAACACCCCCCGCGTCAAGCCCGGCCTCCGCCAACATGGCCACCGCACCGGTGCGCGCAATCAGCCCTGCCAACCGCGCGGGCGGGTTCTCGGGGTCCAGCGGCACATAGGCCGCCCCGGCGCGCAGCACCGCGACCAGCGCCACCGCCAGATGTTCCGACCGGGGCAGCGCCACCGCCACCACCGCCCCCGGCCCAGCCCCGCGCGCCCGCAGCGCGGATGCCAGCGCGGCCGAACGGCGGTCAAGCTCGGCATAGCTCAGCGTGGTTTCGCCAAAGATCACCGCAGCCGCATCGGGTGTGGCACGCATCTGCGTGGTGATCAGATCGGTCAGCGTCACATCAGGCAGCGCGTGATCGGTAGCGTTCAGCGTGTCGCGCAGCCACGCGGCCTCGGGGCCGGTGACCGTGGGCACATCCGCCAACTGCTCGGCCAGCAAAGCCGCCCGCAGGAAGCCCACCAGACGCGCGGCATGGGCGGCCCCCATCGCGCGGGTATACAGCGCCGGGTTGGTGTCGATTTCCAGCGTCAATCCGGCGATGGCATCGCCACGGAATGTCACCGTCAGATCATCCACCGCCCCCGCACCCAGAATATGCAGATCCGCCTGCAACCCAGCAAACTTCGGCGGCATGTCAAAGGGCTGCACATTTATCAACGGACCATACAGACGCGCATCCAGTGCCGTGCGACGCAGATCGCGGCGCAAATGTTCGGACCGGTAACGGCCATGCCGCCGTAACCCCGTCAGTTGCACCGCCCCGTCCCGCAGCACCTGATCCAGCGGTATGTCCTGATCGGGGTCACAGCGAAACGGCACTACATTCATCCACATGCACGGCACCCGGGCCGCGCGCGTCCCCAGCCGCGCCATGAAGGGCAGACCGTAGACCCGCTCGCCCTCGCCCGATACCCGCGACAGATAGGCGGCGGTCAGGATGGTCAGCGCATCGGGCCAGTTGATCCCCGCGCGATCGGCACGCGCGCGCAGCGCATCGCGCAGATCGGCATCGATGTCGTGAAGGGTGCGGTTAAAGTCCCGCGCGGTGATGGCGCGGCCCTCGGCGGGCCCGGCAACGCCATCCAGCCCACGCATTTCCTGCATCCAAAAGGCACGGTCCACCCCACGCTGATCGGAGGCACGATAGCCCGCATCGGCGTCAAACGCCTGCTCCAGCGGCGGAAACGCCACCGGCATCGGTCGCCAGGTGGTCAGCGCCGAATAGATCTCGCCCACCCGATTGGTGAACAGCACGAAGGCAAAACCATCGGTGGCCAGATGGTGGATGCGCTGATACCAGAAATGCCGATCCGGCGCCAAGACATACAGCGCGAATTGCGCCAACGGTCCCTTGCCCAGATCGGGGGCCTGCGCATCGGCCTGGGCCATCAGCGCATGGGCCTGTGCCTGGGGATCGGCATGATCCCGCAGATCGACGACCTCCAGCAGCGGGGCTTCCGGCGCCAGCCATTGCACCGGGCGCCCGTCACGCAGCCCGAACCGCAACCGCAGCGCAGGGGTCTGCGCCACCGCCAGCTGGAACGCCTGCCCAAAGGCGTCGGTGTCCAAAACCCCGGTCAACGCGATGAACTGACCCGTCATGTAGATCGGGTTGCCACGATCCAGCGCCTGCGCATACCACAGGCCCTCCTGCGCCTCGGTCAGCGGCAGCTCGGCCAGCGGAATGTCAGGCGTGGGCATCTGGGCGATATCTTCAGGCACTTTGACGCGCGGCCTCGACCGCAGCCCACCAGTCAGCCAAAGTCTGACTTTCCAGCAGCAGACCGAAATCCAGATCCGCGCCCTGTTCCTGCCATTCCATCGCCAATGTCATCAGCCGCATCGAATCCAGCCCCAGATCATACAGATTATCCGTCGGCGCCAGATCATCGGGCAGCAGGTCCAGTGCCCCGGCCACATCGGCGCGCATCTGTTCATAGGTCATGGTCATGTCGTGTCTCCTGCGGCGAGGTATTGTTGCTTCAGCGCGGCGCGCAGCGCCTTGCGGCTGATCTTGCCAACGGCGGTGGTCTGGAATTCCGCCACGAAGATGATCTGGTCCGGCACCTTGAATTCTGCAATCCCCCGGCCGCGCACAAATGCCTTCAGATCACGCGCCGTCACCGCAGCCTCGTCGGCCAGAATGACGAAGGCGCAGCTTTTCTCCCCCAGGAACTTGTCCGGCAGCGCCACCACCGCCGCGTCGAACACCGCCGGATTGGCCAGCAGATGGTCCTCGATCTCCTCGGCCGAGATCTTCTCGCCGGCGCGGTTGATATGGTCGCCCGCGCGGCCGCGCACCTCCAGGTTGCCGCCGGGCAGACGGCGCACCACATCGCCGGTGCGATAGAACCCATCGGCGGTAAAAGAGCGCGCATTGGCCCCAGGTTCATCGTGATAGGCGCGGATGGTATAGGGGCCGCGCACGTAGATATTGCCCGGCGCGCCCTCGGGCACCGGTTGCCCGGCATCATCCAGGATCAGGATCTCGTCATCCGGGCTGATCGGGCGACCCTGGGTCTGGGTGATGACATCATCGGGATCATCCAGATGCGTGTAGTTCACCAGCCCCTCGGCCATGCCGAACACCTGTTGCAAGGTGCAGCCCAGCACCGGGCGCACGCGGGCGGCAGCCTCGGGCATGAATTTCGCGCCGCCGACATTCAGCACCTGCAAGCTGCTGATATCATGCGTTGTGCGCGGCGCGGCCTGCATCCACAACAGCGCCAGCGGCGGCACCAGCCCGGTGATGGTCACGCGTTCCTGCGCAATCAGCGCAAAGCAGGTTTCGGGCGCGGGATTCGGCGCCATCACCACCTTGGCCCCGGCAATCAAAGCCCCCATGAATCCGGGCGATGACATCGGAAAATTATGCGCGGCGGGCAGCGCCACCAGATAGGCGCTTTCTGGTGTCAGGCCACAGATCTGCGCCGAGGCACGGAAGCTGTAGATATAGTCGTCATGCGTGCGCGGGATCAGTTTGGGCAGGCCGGTCGACCCGCCCGAGATCTGCAAGAACGCCACCGATCCCGGATCGCGCGACACCGGCGCCACCATGCGCCCGGTTGCCTGTTCGCTGAACCCGGCGAAATCGTGGAACTCAGCCGCCGCGCCCACCACCACGACATGCGCGATTTCGGGCACCGCCGCCTGTAGCGTGCGGGCCAGCGGCAGATAATCGAACCCGTCGTGCCGGTCGGCGCAGACATAGGCACGCGCCCCGGATTTGGCCGCCAGATGCAGCAACTCGGCCTCGCGGTGGGCAGGCAGCACGAAAACCGGCACCAGACCGGCATGGAACAGCCCGAACACCACCGACAGGAACTCGGCCCGGTTCGGCACCTGCATCACGACCCGGTCGCCTGGCGCCAACCCCAGACCGGCAAACCCCGCCGCCGCGATCTGTGCCCGCGCGGCCAGTTCGGCATAGCTCCAACGGTGATCCGCATCGACCACAGCCACCCGGTCGGCAAAGGTCACCGCCAGCCGCGCCAGCATGGCGGCAAAGGTTTCGCCCTGCCAGTAGCCCTTCTCGCGGTAACGCGCGGCCAGATCATCGGGCCATATCTGTTGCGGAATGGTCATGGACAGGGGCCCTCGTTGTTCGCCTTGCGGCTACCAATCCCCACCAAAACAGTCAACTTATAATGCGCCCAACGATGCACCCCACGCCGGTGCAAAAACCCGTGATGACGAGTCTGTTGGCGGACTGTGGGAAAATCATCACGCATTGTCACGAATTGTCGCAATAGGTAACAATGCTGCGACAACTAAACTTGACTTTTTTTGTCACCGCGACCACCCCGTTAAGCATTCGATACGGTCGCCCATCACAGCCGCCGGCGTCGTGATCGTCCTGCAAGCCACAAGCCAGCATCCTGCCATATCTTCCACCCTCGCGGTCGGGAGCCCTGTTGTCATGTTTCAGGAGCAAATATTTATGAACAAAAACAAAACTGTCACGCGCCCAATAGATGTCGGCACCTTGATGCCGACGCTGGGGTTGCTGCCCGTCATCGCAATCTCCGCCGTGTTCGCGGCGCCGGTCTATGCGCAAGATGTCGTATCGCTGGATACCGTGGTCGTCGAAGGTCAGGCAAAGACCACCGAAAACAGCTACACCGTCGACAACAGCACCAGCGGCAAGGTGCTGACGCCGCTGGTGGACACGCCGAAGACCATCACCGTCATCACCCGCCGCGAGATGAACGAGCGCGGCCTGACCTCGCTCGAAGATGTGGTGCGCACCACGCCGGGCATCACGCTGACCTCGGGCGAAGGCGGCAACCCGGCCGGGTTCAACCCGACCATCCGTGGCAACTCGGCCTCGAACGACGTGATGGTGGATGGCTTCCGGTCCAACCTGCGTACCGATTATGAAACGTTCAACATCGAAAGCGTGGAAATCACCAAGGGACCGGGCGGTTCGGCGGCGGGCGTGGGGTCCACCGGCGGCACCATCAACATGGCCACCAAAGTGCCGCAGGAAGGCAAGTTCGACGATGTGTCGGCGACGGTGGGCACCGGGTCCTACAAACGCTTCACGCTGGATTCCAACCGGCAGCTGGGCGACATCGGCGTTCGGCTGAACATGATGTATCAAGACGCCGATTCATTGCAGGGCCGCGATGGGCGCACCTCGAAACGCTACGGCATCGCCCCCAGCGTGTCCTACAAGCTCAGCGAGGCCACCAAGGTCACCGCCGGGCTGTATTATCTGAAGAACGAAGACATGCTGGACTATGGGGTCACCTGGTCCAACGCCAACACCCCCAGCCAATACCGTCGCGGCGCGGGCACCACCGCGAACCCGTGGAAGCCGGCCGATGTGCCCACCGACACCTATTATGGCATCGAGGACCGCGATCAGCATGACGCCGAAAGCAAATCGGCATTCGTGCGGCTGGATCATGACTTCTCGTCGAACCTGCGCTGGAGCACCATGCTGCGAGCCGGATCGAACACCAATGCCTATGTCGTGACCGTGCCCACCGGCACCGCCACCGGGGTCACCCGCGCCAACCGTCAGTCTTACAAATCCAGCAACGACATTCAGCTGAACTCGCAATTGACCGGCGAGGCGGCCTTTGGCGGGCTGACGCACAACTATGCCCTGGGTCTGGACCTGTCGGATACCGAGGCACGTTCCAAGGCGATCACCGTCACCAACCCGACCGGCTGGAGCAACCTGAGCGGCTATACCAACCCCGATGCCGGGACCGACTGGAACGGCACCGTGGTCAAGGGCGATACCACCACGCGCACCACCTATCGCAATCTGGGCCTCTATGCCTTTGACGTGTTCGATCTGGCACCGCAGTGGCAGATGAGCTTTGGCCTGCGCTATGACAAGTACAATGCCAAAAGCACCGCGCTGGCGACGGGCGTGGTGACGGAAAACGACTCGAACTTCTGGAACTCGAACCTGGGGGTGACCTACAAGCCTACGGACAATGGCAGTATCTATGTGTCGGTCGGCACCTCGTCCAACCCCGCCGGTGAGGCCAATGGCATCGCCTCCGGCACCAGTTCCGATTACGATGATCTGGACCCGGAACGCGCCTACAGCTACGAAATCGGCACGAAATGGTCCCTGTTCAACGATCAGATGCTGGTGACGGCGGCGCTGTTCCGCACCGAAAAGGACAATGCCCGCGCGCTGAATGCCTTTGGCGAATACGAGAACATCGGCAAGACCCGCTCGCAGGGGATCGAGCTGGGCGTGGCCGGCCAGATCAACGACAAATGGGGCATTTCGGCGGGCTACACCTACACCGATGCCAAGACGCTGGAGGGCGGCTACAGCTGCACGTCGGGGGTCTGCGCGCCGAATTCCAGCACCGGCGCCCGCGTGACCGGTGTGCCGCTGAACAACTTGTCGGTCTGGTCGACCTATGCGGTGACCGATCAGTGGACCGTGGGCGGGGGCGCCATCTACATGGATGAACGCCCGATGAACGCCGCACGCACCGCCGTCCTGCCCAGCCAGGTGCGGGTCGATCTGATGACCTCGTATGAGGTGGCGGAAAACACCGTGTTGCGGTTGAACGTCAACAACCTGTTCGACGAACAACTGTATTCCGGCACCCGTGCCGCCGGTTTCGTCAACGTCGAACAGGGCCGCAACTTTGCGGTTTCGCTGTCGCATCGGTTCTGATCGGCAGGAACCCGATGGGGGCGGCGCCTGCGCCGCCCCCGCTTGCACCAGATTTCCGACTGAAATACTTAACCTGACAACGGCCAACCGTTACGCTGCGCCGCAGTCCACCAGAGGGGGCACAAGATGCTTGTCACGATTCCCGATCTGCTGACACCCGAAGAACTGGCCTATATCCGGCAGGTCCTGGAAAACACCCAATGGATCGACGGCCGCCACACTGCTGGCGATCAGGCAGCAAAGGTCAAGAACAACCTGCAAGTGCCGGTCGACAGCACCGAGGCGCGCGAACTGGGCGCCATCGTGATGCGCGCGCTTGGCCGCAATCCGATCTATTCCTCGGCGGCGCTGCCGCTGCACCTGCTGCCGCCGATGTTCAACCGCTATGACGAGGGCATGACCTTTGGCGCGCATGTCGATGGGTCGATCCGGGTGATCCCCGGCGTCGGACAGCGCATCCGCACCGATGTCTCGACCACCATTTTCCTGACACCCCCCGAGGATTATGACGGCGGCGAGCTGGTCGTGCATGACACCTATGGCCAGCATATGGTCAAGCTGCCCGCCGGGCACGCGGTGGTCTATCCCTCGACCTCGCTGCATTCGGTCACACCGGTGACGCGCGGGTCGCGGTGGGGGTCGTTCTTCTGGGCGCAGTCGATGATCCGCGACGACTGGCAACGCCACATGCTGTATGATCTGGACCAGTCGATCATGCGTATCCGCGCGCAACTGCCAGATGATGATCCGGCGGTGACCGGGCTGACCGCGCATTACCACAACATGATCCGGCACTGGGCCGAGATGTGAGCCATATCCCCGCCGATACGGTTGCGCTGGCGGATTACGAACGCCATGCGGCGGCGATCCTGCCTGCCGATGTGCGTGCCTATATCGACGGGGCGGGGGCGGACGGGCTGACGGCGCGGGACAATGCCCTGGCCTGGGCGCGGATCCGGCTGCAAGGCCGGGCGCTGGTCGACATGCGCGGCGCACATACGCGGCTTGATCTGTTCGGGCTGGGGCTGGCGCATCCGTTTGTGCTGGCGCCGGTGGCGTCGCACGGGCTGGTGCATGCGGATGGCGAACATGCCACCGCCCTGGGCGCGGCGGCAACCGAGACGACGATGGTTGTCTCGACCCAGGCCGGTCACCGGATCGAGGATATCGCCGCACAGGCCCAGGGGCCGCTGTGGTTCCAGATGTATATGCAGCCCGCCCGCGCGGATACCCTGACGCTGCTGCGCCGGGCCGAGGCGGCCGGTTACCGCTCGCTGGTGGTCACGGTCGATGCACCGGTGAACGGGCTGCGCAACATGGAACAACGCGCCGGGTTCCGCCTGCCCGCTCATTTGCGCCCGGTCAATCTGGACGGCATGCAGGCGCCGCAGATCACCGCCGCGCCCGGCCGCAGCCCGGTGTTCGCCGGAATGCTGGATACCGCGGCCCGGTGGGAGGATATCGTTTGGCTGCGCGCGCAAACCCGGCTGCCGCTGCTGCTCAAGGGGATCATGTCGCCCACGGATGCCGAACAGGCGGTGGCCCTGGGGGTGGACGGCATCATCGTGTCGAACCACGGCGGCCGGACGCTGGACACCCTGCCCGCCACCGCCGAGGCCCTGCCCCGCATTGCCCGTGCCGTCGCCGGACGGGTGCCGGTGCTGTGCGATGGCGGCATCCGGCGCGGCACCGATGCGCTGAAGGCGCTGGCGATGGGGGCGACGGCGGTGCTGATCGGGCGGCCGCAGATCCATGCCCTTGCGGTCGGGGGCGCGGCGGGCGTGGCGCATATTCTGACGATCTTGCGCGCGGAATTGGAGGTGGCGATGGCGCTGACCGGTTGCCGCACGCTGGATGATATCACCCCCGAGGTGCTGTGGCCGGTTTAACGCCGCGCCTCCATCACCGCTTTCAACACCAGCACCACCAGCGCCAGCATCGTCAGGGTCGAGGCCGCCGCGAAGGCGCCGACAATATTCAGGTCGTTGAACAACAGCTCGATCTGCAACGGCAAGGTCATGGTCTGGCCGCGGATCGACCCCGATACCACCGAAACCCCGCCAAATTCCCCCACCGCCCGCGCACCGCACAGCACCGCCCCATACAGCAGTGCCCAGCGGATATTGGGCAAGGTCACGCGGCGGAACACCTGCCACCCCGTCGCGCCCAGCGTCACCGCTGCCTGTTCCTGCTCGGACCCCTGCGCCTGCATCAACGGCAGCACCTCGCGCACCACGAAGGGCGAGGTGACGAACATCGTCACCAGCACGATGCCCGGAATGGCGAACAGGATCTTCACATCCATCCCGCTCAGCCACGGGCCCAGCAATCCAGTACGGCCATACAGCAGCAGATAGCAGATCCCGGCGATGATCGGCGAAATCGAAAACGGGATTTCAATCAACACCAGCAAGGCCTTGCGACCCGGAAACTCAAACCGCGCCAGCGCCCAGGCGGCGGCGATGCCAAACCCCACGTTCAGCGGCACGGTCACCAACGCCACCAGCGCGGTCAGCCAGATCGCATGCAAGGTGCCGGGTTCCAGGATGTTTTGCGCAAACACCCCCCACCCCGCCGACAGCGCCCGGTGAAAGATATACAGCATCGGCACCACAACCACGAAGGCCGTCAGCACCAGCGCCAATCCGATCAGCAGACGCGGCACCGCGCGGCTTGCCGGTGGCGCAAGCGCACCCGGCGTGATGTCATCAACGGCACTCATGCCCCGCGCCCCTTGTAACGCAAGGCCCGCGCCTGCAGCAGATTCGACACCGCCAGAAGCACCAGCGCGATCAGCAGCAACGTCAGCGCAATCGCCGCCGCACCGTTGTAATCATATTCCTCCAGCCGGATCACCGCCAGCAACGAGGCGATTTCGGTTTTCATCGGCAGGTTGCCCGCGATGAAGACCACCGCGCCGAATTCCCCCAGCGACCGGGCGAACGACAGGGTCACCCCCACCATGAAGGCCGGCAGGATCGCCGGAAACACCACGCGGCGAAAGATGGTGAACGGATGCGCGCCCAGGGTGATCGCCGCCTGTTCATATTGCGGGTCCAGATCTTCCAGAATCGGCTGCACGGTGCGCACCACGAACGGAATCGAGGTGAAGGCCATCGCAAAGGCCACCCCCCAGATCGTGTAGACCACATGGATGCCGCGCGGTTCCAGCACCGCGCCATACCAGCCATTGGCCGCGAACAGCGCCGACAGCGCCAGCCCTGCCACCGCCGTTGGCAGCGCAAAGGGAATGTCCATCAGCGCGTCCAGAATGCGTTTACCCGGAAAATCATAGCGCACCAGAACCCAGGCCATCAGCAGGCCGTAAACGGCGTTGAACACCGTCGCCATCGCCGCCGCCGTCAGGGTCAGTTGCAGCGCCGCCAGCGTGCGCGGCGCGGTAATGATGGCCCAGAACCGCTCGGGGCCGATTTCCGCCCCCTTCAGCACCAGCGCCACCACCGGCAGCAGCACGACAATCCCGACATAGGACAAGGTGATGCCCATGGTCAGGCCAAAGCCGGGCAGGACCCGCTTGGCCCGAACGGGTGTCGATGATGCCGCCACGCCCGAGGTCATTGGTTGACGAACAGCTTGTCGAGAATGCCACCCTCGGCGAAATGCTCGGCCTGCACCTTGTCCCAGCCACCGAACACCTCTTCGACGGTGAACAGCTTGGTTTGCGGGAACTCGGCGGCATGGGTGGCCACGACGCCCGCGTCATGCACCCGGTAGAAATTCTGCGCCAGAATTTCCTGACCGGCGGGTTCATAGAGGAAGGTCAGATAGGCTTTGGAGACATCTTCCGTGCCCTTCTTCTTGGCATTTTCTTCGACCACGGCCACCGGGAATTCGGCCAGAACGCTGTTCGAGGGGGTGACCCGCACAAACCCCTTGTCGGCGTATTGCTTGGCGATACCACCGGTTTCGGCCTCAAATGTGATCAGCACATCGCCGATGTCCTTTTCGGCGAATGTCGTGGTGGCGCCCCGGCCGCCGGTCTCAAACACCGGCACATTCGCAAAGATCTTCTTCACAAAGGCCTGCGTCTTTTCCACATCGCCGCCGAATTTATCCAAGCCGTAGGCATAGGCCGCCAGATAGGTATAGCGCGCATTGCCCGAGGTTTTCGGGTTCGGGAAGATCACCTTCACATCATCGCGGGCCAGATCGTCCCAGTCCTTGATGCCCTTGGGGTTGCCCTGACGGACCAGAAACGACGGCAGCGAATAATAGGGCGAGGCCTGATTGGGGAAATCCGCGCGCCAGTTTTCATCGACCAGACCGCCCTTGGCCAGCACGTCGATGTCGGTCACCTGATTGAAGGTCACCACATCGGCGGGCAGCCCTTCCAGAATCGAACGTGCCTGTTTCGACGATCCGGCATGCGATTGGTCAATCGTCACGTCGCGGCCGGTCTTGGCCTTCCATTCCTTGGCGAATTCCGGATTCACCTGTTGGAACAGCTCACGCGAGATATCGTAAGATACGTTCAGGATGCTGTCCTGAGCCTGTGCGGGGGCCGAAAACGGCACAGCCAGACCAAGCGCCAGCGCAGCAGCAATAAGACGGGATTTCACAGCGAAGACTCCTTCAAAACATGGATCGGGGCGATGACGGCCGATGGCGCCGCGGCGGCAGGAAACAGACGTCCGGCCTCGGGGCGCAGTCGGACGCGATCACCGACGTGCAAGACCGGCGCATGACGCCGGATGATTTCGATTTCCGGTTCACCGCCCAGCTGTTCATCCTTCAGATGCAGCCGCAGCAGCGCCCCGGTCGAGGTGATATCGGTCACCAGAAACCGCCCCTGCGCATCGGGCAACGGGGTGATTTCGGTGGGACGCAGGAACAATGTGGCGGCACCGTCCGCCATTGCCACACGCGGCAGGGCACCGGTGTCCAGCCCGACGGCCTCGGCACGTCCGGCGCGCAGGTTGACCGGGAATTCCACCGTCATCCCCAGAAACCGCGCCACGAACGGCGTGGCGGGATGATCGTGGATTTCTTCGGGGCGGCCGACCTGTTCGATCCGGCCACTACCCAGAACCACCACCCGATCGGCCAGCTCGAACGCTTCTTCCTGATCGTGGGTCACGAAAATCGTCGTGGTTCCGGCCTTTTGCAGAACCTCACGCAGCCAGCGGCGCAGGTCGCGGCGCACCTGTGCATCCAAGGCACCGAAGGGTTCGTCCAGCAGCAGCAGCTCGGGCGAGATCGCCATCGCCCGACCCAGGGCCACCCGCTGGCGCTGCCCCCCCGACAGTTCCGCCGGGAACCGGTCCGCCAGCTGCGGAATTTGCAAAAATTGCAGCAGTTCTGTGACCCTGGCGGCAATGGCCACGGGTGCGGGCCGGGTGGCCTTGGGAATCACCGTCAGCCCGAAGGCGATATTGTCACGCACCGTCATATGCGGAAACAGGGCGTAATGCTGAAACACCAGACCGATGCGGCGGTCCTGCGCCTTCTTCGGCAACCAGTCCTGCCCATTGACCACCAGCGTACCTGCATCGGGCCAATCCAGCCCGGCGATGATTTTCAGCAAAGTGGTCTTGCCCGAGCCGGACGGCCCCAGCAGCGCGACCAATTCCCCCTTGGCGACCGACAGGTCGATACCGCGCAAGACCTCGGTCTGGCCGAAACGGCGGGTCAGATTGGCGATGGTCATGGTCATGACGGTTCTCCTGCGCTCAGGACCCGCAACCTATGGGGGTTGCGACGCGGGAACAAGGAAAGGGAAGTGGCGATTTCCGGCCGTGACGTAGAATTTTATTCCCACGCAGCCGAAAATCAGGATGGATATGCTACATCATGCCGGAATTCACCTGCGGCACAGAAAACTCATTCCCCCGCGCGCGCCGCCTGCAACAGCTGTGGCGTCAGGCTGGCGGCCTGATCGCGGATGTCCGGCACGGCGGTGATTTCCCAAAAGGCCGCGCGGGACACCGGGCCCAGGGCGCGGATACGGCGCGATGCCAGGCCGTCGCGCGCGATCAGCCGACAGTCAGAATCGACATCCAGCCCGATCCGCAGCGGGTCCACCCGCGCCTGCCCGCTATCCAGAAGGCTACGGATCAACGGTGTGGCGTGGCGATCCGGGTCATTGCGGATCCCGCGACAATCCAGAATGCAAACCGCCTGCAAGGTGATCGGCGCGCCAACGCGTTTCAGAAAGACCATGGCGCGGATCTCGCCGCGATTGCCACGGGCGGCACCGCGATAGGCGCCGCGCTCGATCACCAGCTGGCCCGAGGCGATGGCCGCCTCGATCCGGTCGGCGGTGGCGGGCGGAATACGGTGCCGATGCACATCCCACCAGATCGCCGCATGGCGCAAAAACCGATCACGCGCCGCCAGCGGCAGGTGCTTCCAGATCAGCGCGACATGATGGCGTATTCCATCCACCGCATCGCGCCAAGTGCCGCCTAAGGCCTCGGCGCGCGCCGCCATCCGCCGCACCCAACGCATCAAGACCGAGACCGGCGCCCCCAACGGCACCTGGTCGATATCAATATGCAGCGGATGTGTGGGCGTATGGCGACGGGGCAGTTGCCCCCGGCGCGACACCGCGATGATCGGTCCGGTATGACCACCCTTCAGCAGCGACACCACCTGATCCACCATCGACAGACCCGACCCGATGATCACCACCCGGCCCTCGGGGGCGATGCCGCCCACTGGCGTCCAGGCACCGGTGACCAGCCCCTCGGCATCCGCTTCGGGCAGAACATGTCCGGTGGCCAAAATCGCCTGCGCCCCCCGGATGCGGCTGCCATCATCCAGCGTCGCGATCACTCCGTCGGCATGTTCCTCCAGCGTCAGGCAGCTGCGTTGCAGGCAGGTCAGCCGGGCCGGATCGCCGCGATAATGGTTCCGCCAGGGGGCCAGAAGATCGCTGAGATAGGCACCATACGTGGCGCGGCCAACGAAACTGTCGGCATCGCGGTCCCGGGTTTCGGGCCGCGCCCGCACCCAGTTCAGAAAATGATCCGGCACATCGGAAAAGGCGCTCATGTTGCGCACGCGGGTGTTCAGCAGATGGTCGGGATCCGTGGTGGAATAGGCAACACCACATCCAAAAGGATTCAGCCCCTCGATCACGGTGACCCGTGCGCGGGGGTCATCACGCAACAGATGTGCGGCCATCAACACGCCACTGGCCCCACCGCCGATCACCAGAATGCGGGTTCGGGCATCATCGGGACCTGTCACAACAGCGACGGGCGTGGACAGAAGGGAGAGGTCTTGCATCGCAGTCTCCTGTTATCCGTGGCATCCGGTCGTTCGCCATACCTGGAAGAATATCTACCTTTTATGTCGTCATTAAAGAAATATTCCGGGTCTGCGGGGGAATGGCGTTCTCTTTTGCGTCACGCGCCGCGAATTGATAGCCTGTAACTATCAAAACAAATCAATCAATCTATTTCCTAAATGCAGACGCAGAAACTATGCTGCACTGCGGAAGCAGGGGTGACTCGTCCCTGCCATCATCAACCAGACCGAGGAATTCCCATGGCCCTGATCAATACCAAGATCAAATCTTTCGCCGCCAAAGCCTACAAGCAAGGCAAATTCACCGACGTCAACGATGGTGACATTGCCGGAAAATGGGCTGTGTTCTTCTTCTATCCGGCCGATTTCACCTTTGTGTGCCCGACCGAACTGGGCGATCTGGCCGACCACTACGCCGAACTGCAAAAGCTGGGCGTCGAGGTGTTCTCGGTCTCGACCGACACCCATTTCACCCACAAGGCGTGGCATGACAGCTCGGACACCATCGGCAAGATCGAATATGCGATGATCGGTGACCCGACCCAGGACATCAGCCGCAACTTCGAGGTCCTGCGCGAAGGTGAAGGCCTGGCCGACCGCGGCACCTTCATCGTCGACCCCGATGGCGTGATCCAGGGCGTCGAAATCTCGGCCGAAGGCATCGGCCGTGACGCATCGGAACTGGTCCGCAAGATCAAGGCCGCGATCTACGTGCGCAACCACCCCGGCGAAGTCTGCCCGGCGAAGTGGAAAGAAGGCGAACAGACGCTGGCGCCGTCCTTCGATCTGGTCGGCAAGATCTGATCCGAACCCCGGATGCCGCCGCTGAGGGCGGCATCCACCCCTGTCCTTTGATCGGAGACCTCCCATGCTCGACGCCAATATCAAATCCCAGTTGAAATCCTATCTGGAGCGGCTGACGCGCCCGGTGGTGATCGTCGCCTCGCCCAACGACAGCGCGAAATCCGCCGAGATGATGGCGCTGGTTGCCGATATCGCCGAGCTGTCCGACAAAGTGACCGTGGACGCGACCGGCAGCGCCGAACGGCGTCCGTCATTCGCCCTGACCTCGCCCGGACAGGATATCTCGCTGACCTTCGCCGGGCTGCCGATGGGGCACGAATTCACCTCGCTGGTGCTGGCGCTGCTGCAAACCGGGGGCTATCCGCCCAAGGTGGAGCAGGACATCGCCAACCAGATCCGCGAATTGCAGGGCGATTTCACCTTTGAGACCTATTTCTCGCAATCGTGCCAGAACTGCCCGGATGTGGTGCAGGCGCTGAACCTGATGGCGGTGCTGAACCCCGGCGTGAAACATATCGCCATCGACGGGTCGGATTTCCAGACCGAGGTCGAGGCGCGTCAGGTGATGTCGGTGCCGACGATCTATCTGAACGGCAAGGTCTTTGGACAGGGCCGGATGGGGCTGGAAGAAATCCTGTCGAAAATCGACACCTCGGCCGGGGAAAAAGAGGCGGCCAAGCTGGCGGCCAAAGAGGCTTTCGACGTGCTGGTGGTGGGCGGTGGCCCGGCGGGCGCGGCAGCGGCGATCTATGCGGCGCGCAAGGGCATCCGCACCGGTGTCGCGGCGGAACGCTTTGGCGGTCAGGTGCTGGACACCATGTCGATCGAGAACCTGATTTCCGTGCCCCATACCGAGGGACCGAAACTGGCACAGGCGCTGGAAACCCATGTGCGGGAATATGATGTCGACATCATGAACCTGCAAAAGGCCACCGGCCTGACCCGTGCAGGCGATTTCGTCCAGGTGGCGCTGGCCAGCGGGGCCACGCTGACGGCGAAAACCGTGATCCTGTCGACCGGTGCGCGCTGGCGCCAGACCGGCGTGCCGGGCGAAGACCAATACCGCAACAAGGGCGTGACCTATTGCCCGCATTGTGACGGCCCGCTGTTCAAGGGCAAGCGCGTCGCGGTGATCGGCGGCGGCAATTCGGGGGCGGAAGCGGCGATTGATCTGGCCGGTGTGGTCACGCATGTCACGCTGATCGAATTCGATGCCAAGCTGCGTGCCGACGAGGTGCTGCAACGCAAGCTGCGCTCGATGTCCAATGTGACCATCATCACCTCGGCGCAGACCACCGAGATCAAGGGCGATGGGTCGCGGGTCACCGCACTGACCTACAAGGACCGTGTCAGTGGCGAAATCCGCGAAGTGCCGCTGGAGGGGATCTTTGTGCAAATCGGCCTGCTGCCCAGCACCGACTGGCTGAAGGGGCTGGTTGATCTGACCCCGCGCGGCGAGATCATCATCGACGCGCATGGCGCCACCTCGATGGAGGGGGTGTTCGCGGCGGGCGACTGCACCACCGCGCCCTACAAGCAGATCGTGGTGGCGATGGGTGCGGGGGCCACGGCCTCGCTGGCGGCCTTCGACTATCTGATCCGCGCCACGGCACCCGCCGCGGAAAAGGCAGCCTGACACCGATGCCCCGCCTGTTCTCCGGTGGGGCATCCGCCTATACTGCCGTGTCCATACGAGGCCCGGCATGACCCTGCGCGAACTGCAATATCTGGTTGCCCTGGCCCGGCTGAAGAATTTTCACCGTGCCGCCGAGGCCTGTAACGTCAGCCAGCCCACCCTGTCCACCCAGATCCGCAAGCTGGAGGATGAACTGGGGCTGGTGCTGGTGGAACGCGGCACGCGCAAGGTGATGCTGACGGCGGCGGGCGAGGAAATCGTGACCCGCGCCCAGCGCATCCTTAACGAAGCCCAGGATATCCACGCCATCGCCGAACGTCACCGTGCCCCCGATACCGGGCGGCTGCGGCTGGGAGTCTTCCCGACGCTGGGCCCCTATCTGTTGCCGCATCTGGTGCCGAAAATCGCCGCGCGCTTTCCCAAGCTGGAACTGCAACTGATCGAGGAGAAAAGCGACCAGTTGTTGCAGAAACTGGCGCTGGGGCAGATCGATACCGCCTTGCTGGCGCTGCCGATCGGGGATGACACGCTGGAAATCGTGCCGCTGTTCGAGGAACCCTTTCTGTTGGCGGTGCCGCTGGGCCATGCCTTTGCCAATCGGACCACGACCAGCTTGGACGACCTGACCGGACAGAAACTGATGCTGCTCGAGGACGGGCATTGCCTGCGCGATCAGGCGATCAGCCTGTGCCGCCGCTGGGGCGCGGGCGAAACGGCGGGGTTTCGCGCCACCAGTCTGGAGACCCTGCGGCAGATGGTGGCGGCAGGCATGGGCATCACCTTGATGCCGATGCTGGCGACGCGCGGGCCGCTGGCGGAAAATGGTCATCTGCGGTTCGTGCCGTTCCATGACGATCCGCCCCCGTCACGGTCAATCGGCATGATGTGGCGGCGCAGTTCCGCATTGACGCCCATGCTGCGCCAGATCGCCCGCATGGCGCGCGAGACCGAGCAGGACCTGATCACCACATGAAAACGGGCCATGAAAAGGGGGCCGCGCAACGCACGGCCCCGCCCCCGGAGTCAAATCTGGTCAGAACCGATAGTTCAGACCGATCTTCACATTGCTGAATTTCGGCGTGGCCGGGGTTTCAACACCCATCGCATTCTTCAGATGCTCTTTGCCGTAATTGGCGTATTCGTATTCGCCGGTCAGCGACAGGTTGTCGGTCAGCTTGCGTTCCACGCCAAAGCCCACGACATACCCGGTGCGCGAGAAGCTGTCATCGATGTTGATTTCAGGAAAGGGCGTGGTGACCGAATAGTCGAACTTGGCCCGTGACACACCGGCGATACCGTAGATCATGGTCACCGGGTTCACCAGATAACCGGTCTTGAACCGCAGCGCGTAGGTATTTTTCAGCTTGGTATCCCCCTGGACGGATTCGTCGTCCACGATGTTGCTGAAGTCATCCTTCACATTGCCGCCTTCAAAGGCGATTTCCGGCCCGAACACCCATTGCGCCCGCTGCCAGGTGTAACCGGCCCGAATGCCACCATTCACACCGCCCAGTTCGAATTTACCCAGCTTCCCGGTGGATTCGCCCTGGTAATGCAACGCAACCCGATCATCGCCGGCAAACGCATACCCCAGCGTCGCACCGATATAGGCACCTTGCCAGTCGCCCACCAAGACGGGGGCAGGAGCAGGTGCGACCACCGGGGCCTCGACCACCGGCGTGGTGTAACCACCGGCCTGGGCGGAAAAGGCCGTCGTCACAGCCACCGGAATGGCCAAAAGAACAGAAAGCGCTTTTTTGCTATTGGTCATGATCAAACCTCGTTCAATGATATCAATGACGGGTCAGGTTCTTGCATGCCCCCCCGCAATGTATAACAATTTATTAATATATCAATTTTCCGTCGCTGTTCAGCCACTTGACGCAACAAAATCCACTTTGGGCCGATTATTCATCCAAAGGGTGGTCTGACGGCAACGCTTTGGTCGCCTGTCCCCGTCATAAGGGGGGATGAGACCATGGCACACAGCGGGAATTTCCCTTTGACGTGGTTTGTTACGATTTGCTTTCATGAAAAAAACAAGGGGAACTCCATGCACAGGCCGCTGAGCGCGCGTATCCGGCGCCCCTCCTTGCGCGCAGCCCTGCTGGCGATCATCTTGATGGTGATCGTGCCGACATTGGGGGTGGCGGTGATCACCCTGGGCAATGCGGCGCGGTCGTTGCAGGGCATGTCCACCCAGCAACTGCTGGAAAGCGCCCATACGGTTGCGCGCTCCACCTCGGGGGAACTGGATGCGACCGAACGGCTGCTGACCGGGCTGATGCGACATGCCATCTCATTGCCGCGGGACAACAGGGCTGATTCGCTGGCGTTTTTTGAGGGGATCGACGGGGATCACACGATCTATCATGTGCAGGCAGGCGCGGCCCCGATTCCGGCCCCCGCACCCGAATTTCTGGCGCTGATCCAGGCCGCCGCCAGCAGCGGCCATGTGCAGATCTCGAATATCCTGCCGCAATCCCCCACTCGACCCGATGTCCGCATCGCCATCGCGGTGCCCGCCGAGGCTACCCGCCTGGCGCCCAGCGGACAGGGTGCGACCCAAAACTGGGAAACGGTGGTGGTGGTGACAATGACACCGAACAGGCTGATCCGGTCGCTGTCACGTCACGACACCGATAATGGCCCGGTGGTTCTGGCAATCACCGACGGCCAGGGGCGCATCATCGGGCGCAGTCTGGATGCCGACACGCTGATCGGCAAACCGGTGCCGGACTGGAACACGCTGCAAAGCCTGGGCACGGCGCGCGGATCGTTCCACGCCAGAACACTGGAAGGCCATAACGTCATCTTCGCCTTTCAGAAGATCGAGGGAACTCCAGGTTGGACCGCCGTGGCCGGGGAACCGTTGCGCACCTTTGACTGGCGCTGGAAGGGGCCGGTTCTGGTGATGCTGGGCGGATCGCTGCTGACCGTGGCCCTGGCGCTGGCGGCAGCGCTGCTGGTGGCACAGCGCGCGTTGCGGCCAATTCGCAGTCTGGTCCGGCGCGCGCAGATCATCGGTTCAGGGGCGCGCGGCACCGATATCCCGCCGCCCAGCGTGCCATCGTCCTTCATTCAGGAATTCGAAACCCTGCGTCTGAGTCTGGAGGCCGCCGAAGACGCCCAACGGCAGCATCTGGCCGATCTTTGTGCCCAGGAAACCGCCCTGCGCGCCAGCTACGCCGCCCAGCAACAGGCAGAACGGATCGCCCGGATCGGCAGCTGGACGCTGGACCTGAACACCCAGATTTTTACCGCCTCGGGGGTGCTGTACGATCTGACCGGCATCGATCGGGATGGGCCGCCGATCACGATGCTGACGCTGCGCGAACTGACCGATGCCGAAACCTACCGCCGGGTGACAAGCGCGATCGAATTGTGCAAGCAGACGGCAATGCCCTATGAATTTGAAATCTCGCATCGGCGCCGCGATGGCAGCAAATTCGCCGCCTGGATACAGGGTCGTGCCGATGTGGATGATGCGGGCCGCATCATGCGTATTTCCGGGACCGTCCAGGACATCAGCGAGCGCAAGGAGCAGAATGAGCGTCTGGCGGTTCTGGCCGACAACATTCCCGGCGGGCTGATCTTTCGCGCCACCCGCCGCCGTCATGCGGGGCTGCGGTTTGCCTATATCAGCGCCGGGATAGAACGGCTGATCGGCGTCCCCCTGACAGAAATCAGCCAGTCATCCGAACATCTGTTTGCGCTGATCGAGCCGCAAGATCGCATGGCTCTGGCGCGCGACTTCACCATAGCCACGCGGCTGGGCCAATCGATGGACAGCAAATTCCGTATCCGGGCGCGGGGCGGACAACTGATCTGGCTGCGGGTGAGGGCCGCCTTGCGGATGCAGGGCGACGGGCACGACATCTGGGACGGGGTGGCGGTCGACATCACCGCCTCGCAGACCGCCGAGGCCGCATTGGAACGCGCCAAGGAGGCCGCCGAAAAGGCCGAGCGCGCCAAAAGCGATTTTCTGGCCACGATGAGCCATGAACTGCGCACCCCGATGAACACCCTGATCGGCATGTCGCGTCTGGCGCTGCAAACCGACCTGGACCAGAAACAGCGCAACTATCTGGAGAAAATCAACGCCTCGGCCAATGTCCTGTTGGGATTGATCAATGACATTCTGGATCTGTCGCGGATCGAGGCAGGCGGGCTGGAACTGGAAGGCACGGTGTTCCGGCTGGATACGATTCTGGAAACGGTGGCCTCGGTCACCTCGCTTAAGGCCGAGGAAAAGGGGCTGGAGCTGACATTCTCGGTCGCCTCGGACATGCCCGATCTGTTGCGCGGCGATCCGCTGCGATTGGGTCAGGTGCTGACCAATCTGGTGGGCAATGCGGTGAAATTCACCGACTGCGGCGATATCGTCGTGTCGATCAGTCCGGTGCGCGACGCGGCGGGCAAGATCATCCAGACCCGGTTTTCGGTGCGCGATACCGGTATCGGTCTGACGCCCGAGCAGATCTCGGGCCTGTTCCAGCCGTTTTTTCAGGCCACGGCCGATACCTCGCGCCGCTACGGCGGCACCGGGCTGGGGTTGGCGATCAGCCGCCGTCTGGTCGAGATGATGCACGGCAGGATCTGGGTCGAAAGCACGCCCGGATTGGGCAGCACCTTTTCCTTCACGGCCGAGCTGGAACCGGTTGGCGACACCGTCGCCACCCCCGCCGGTTTCTGTCCGATCACCGCATTGCGCGGGCGCAAGGTGCTGATCGTCGATGACAATGACAGCGCGCGCACCGCGTTGCGCGCTATGGTGACCGGGTTCGGCATGACGGTCGAAACCGCTGCCACCGGCACCGAGGCATTGCGGATACTGCATGAGCGAACCTCTGCGGGCAGCTATTTTGACATCATTTTGCTGGATTGGCAGATGCCGGTGATGGATGGCGTTGATGTCGCCCGCCATATCCGCAAGGACGCCCGCCTGCTGGGCATGCCCGCGGTGCTGATGGTCACTGCCTATCGCCAGCAAGAGGTCCTGTCGCAACTGCGGCATCTGGGGTTGCAACATGTGCTGCTGAAGCCGGTCACCCAATCGGTGATGTTCAACACCATCCTGGGGGTGCTGTCGACGGTGGACTGGCCGCGCGACGCGCCGAATCCACCGGGCGGGACCCTGGCGCCCTATGCCGCGCTGGCGGGCAAACGGGTGCTGGTGGTTGATGACAACGCGCTGAACCGCGAGGTGGCGACCGATTTCCTGAACCTGGTGCATGTCACCGTGGAAACCGCCGAAAACGGCCGGGACGCCCTGGCGCTATTGGCGCAGCGCCCGTTCGACGCGGTGCTGATGGATGTCCACATGCCGGTGATGAGCGGCGTCGACGCGGTGCGCGAAATTCGTCGCAATCCCTTCTGGGCACATCTGCCGGTCATCGCACTGACGGCGCAGGCCGGGGCGACGGCGGAACTGTCCAGCATCGCGGCCGGAATGACCGGCCATCTGACCAAGCCGATCGAAGACCAGACCCTGTATCGGGTCTTGCTAGAACAACTGGGCTATGCCGTCCCGCCGGACGATGCCCCGTCCCCCCCGCCCGTCAGCCGCTTCACGCTGGACCTGCCGATGCTACAAAAGCGCTTTGGCGGCCAGCCTGATCGTCTCGAACGTCTGGCGGCCAGTTTCCTGCGCGATATGGAACCGGTGCCGAACCGGTTCCGCGATCTGCTGATCGACGAGGATGCCGTGCGTCTGGCGGAACTGGCGCATCGGGTCAAAGGGATGGTCGGCTATTTCGGGGCCGATGCCCTGTTGCAGCAGGCCGATATCATCGAACAGGCCGCCCGTGGACATGACATCCCCGCCGTGCGGCAACAGGCCGATGCCTTTCTGGCGATGACCGAGGAGTGCCTGCAAGCGATCCGCGATTGGCTGCGCACCACGTCTAACGATCAGGGCGCGTGACCACATAGATCATTCCGGCGGCAATGATCGCCCCCACCGCCAGCATCAGCCAGGGCCCGGGATGCGCGGTCAGTACGAAGATGACAAAACCGATGCTGCTGCCGCCGACCGCCATACCTTTCGCATATCGCGGGATCGCCCCGCGTTCGCGCCAGTTCACCAGTAACGGCCCGAAATGTGGCTGTGCCAGCAACCAGGCCTCCAACCGGGTCGAGGATCGCGCAAAGCACGCTGCCGCCACGATCAGGAACGGGGTCGTGGGCAGCACTGGCAGGAACACCCCGATGAACCCCAGGGCCGTCGCCAGCAACCCAAGCGTCAAAAAGACCGCTTTCATCACCCGTGAGGTTTCACGCTTCATCAGACACCCGTTCGGGCCGGAAGCCGATGCCAATGATGCGCCCCATCACATGCGCCAGCCAGGGCATTCGAATGATGGCACGCACGAATCCCGGCGGGCGCGGCGCGGCCTGCCCCTGGGCGTTGCGTTTGCGGCGCATCATTTTCTGCAAACCCTGCGTCATCCGGGTTGGGAACATCCGCCGTGCCTGCACCGCCGCCAGATCGGCATCGCGCAGCCGCCCCTCGCGCAGCGGCGCGGCCAGAATACGCGCCGCCGCAACGGCATCCTGCACCGCCAGATTGACGCCAAAGCCGCCCACCGGCGACATCGCATGCGCCGCATCGCCAATGCACAGCACGCCGGGGCGCCACCATGTCTCCAGCCGATCCATACGGATCGACAACAGATGCACCTGCCCCCAATCGGCGATTTCATCGAAACGCGCCGCGGGCAACGGTGCCAGCGCCGACAAGGCCGCGCGGAACGCCGGAATTCCACGTTCCTGCAAATCCTGATAGGACCCCTTGCGGATCACATAACCGCATTGCCAGTAGTCGCCTCGGTCGATCAGCACCAGACCCTGTTGCGGGCCGGCGTGGCTCATCGCGGGGGGGGCGTCATCGGGTTGGCGCGACAGTTTCAACCAGACCACATCGACCGCCGATCCGAAATCGCGCACCGACAGCCCGGCATCCTGCCGCACCACCGAATTGCGCCCATCCGCCCCGATGACCAGATCGGCGCGGATTTCCCGTGCGCCCTGCGCATCGCGGCAGGTCACCCCCACCACCCGGCCATCCTGACTTATCAGCCCGCCGATGTCACAGCCCATCCGCAGGGTGAAGCCCGGCCAGGCCCGTGCCTTGCGGGCCAGGAAATCCAGAAAATCCCATTGCGGCATGAAGGCCAGATAGCGGCATTCCAGCGGCAAGCGGCGGAAATCGGCGATGGTCACCTGTTGCCCGGCCATTTCGGCATGCAATGTCGGTGCCTTTTGATGCGGCAAGGTCAGGAATTCCTGCAACCAGCCCAGATCGGCCATCAGTTGCAACGTCGACGGGTGGATCGTATCACCGCGGAAATCATGATGAAAATCCGGGTGTTTTTCCAGCACCGTTACCCGTAGCCCGGCGCGTGCCAGCAACAGACCCGCCATCATCCCCGCCGGACCACCGCCCACGATGACGCAATGCTGATGTGCTTCCATTCCCGCCCCCGAATAAGCGTAGGGGGCAAGGTCACCCTGCCCCCCCGGGTAGATAAGATTGCGGGATCAGAAATCCCAGTCTTCATCCTCGGTCGCCACGGCCTTGCCGATCACATAGCTGGACCCCGACCCCGAGAAGAAGTCATGGTTTTCGCTATCGGGCGACAGCGCCGCCAGAATCGCCGGATTGACCTCGCAGGCGGTGGGGGGGAACAGCGCCTCATACCCCAGGTTCTGCAGGGCCTTGTTGGCGTTGTAATGCAGGAACGCCTTCACATCTTCGGTCAGACCGATACCGTCATACAGTTCTTCGGTGTATTTGGTCTCGATCTCATACAGATCGAACATCAGCGAGAAGGCGAAATCCTTCAATTCCTGACGCTTGGCCTCGGTCAGGGTTTCCAGACCGCGTTGATATTTATAGCCGATATAATAGCCATGCACCGCCTCATCGCGGATGATCAGACGGATCAGATCGGCGGTATTGGTCAGCTTGGCACGGCTGGACCAATACATCGGCAGGTAAAAACCCGAATAGAACAGGAACGATTCCAGGAAAACGCTGGCGATCTTGCGTTTCAGCGGATCGGCACCGGCCTTGTATTTTTCCAGAATGATCTGCGCCTTGGATTGCAGATGCGGGTTTTCCTCGGACCAGCGGAACGCCTCATCGACCTCTTTCATCCCGCACAGCGTTGAGAAGATCGAGGAATAGCTGCGCGCGTGCACCGCCTCCATGAACGAGATATTGGACAAGACCGCCTCTTCATGCGGCGTGATCGCATCCGGGATCAATGACGGCGCGCCGACGGTATTCTGCACCGTATCCAGCAGCGTCAGCCCGGTGAAAACCCGGATCGTCAGCGTCTGTTCCTCGGGGCGCAAGGTTGCCCAGGACGGCACATCGTTCGACAGCGGCACCTTTTCCGGCAACCAGAAATTCGCCGTCAGACGATTCCAGACCTCCAGATCCTTGTCGTCTTGCAACCGGTTCCAGTTGATCGCCTTGAGTGCGGTGCGGGTCATGGGGTGATCCTTCATCCGAAGAACCCTTTCAATATATGGAAACGGGCGGGGGACACAGCCCCCGCAAAAATCACAGCGTGCAGGAAACGCAGCCCTGAACCTCGGTGCCTTCCAATGCGGTCTGACGCAAGCGGATATAGTAGATCGTCTTGATCCCCTTTTTCCATGCGTAGATCTGCGCCCGGTTGATATCGCGCGTCGTCGCCTCGGACGGGAAGAACAACGTCAGCGACAGGCCCTGATCAACGTGTTCCGTTGCCGCCGCATAGGTATCAATGATCTTGTCCGGGCCGATATCATAGGCATCCTGATAATATTGCAGGTTGTCGTTGTTCATGAACGCGGCCGGATAATAGACGCGGCCGATCTTGCCTTCCTTGCGGATTTCGATCTTGGCAACGATCGGATGGATCGAAGAGGTCGAGTTGTTGATATAGCTGATCGAGCCGGTCGGCGGCACGGCCTGCAGGTTGCGGTTATACAACCCGTATTGCATTACATCGTCGCGCAGCGCCGCCCAATCGTCACGGGTCGGCAGGTCCTTGCCCTCGAAAACACGGGCGACATCGGCCAAGACCGGCAACCAGTCACGGCTGGTGTATTTGTCAAAGAACGAGCCATCGGCATATTTCGATTTGTCGAAATCGACAAAGGTCGTGCCCTTTTCACGGGCCAGTTGGCAAGATGTGCGGATGGCATGATAGGCCACGGCGGCGAAATAAACGCTGGTGAATTCCACGCCTTCGGCCGAACCGTAGTAAATGCGTTCGCGCGCCAGAAACCCGTGCAGGTTCATCTGCCCCAGCCCGATGGCATGGGCCTCGTCATTGCCGCGCCGGATCGAGGGGACCGAGTCGATCGCCGACATTTCCGACACAGCGGTCAGCGCACGCACCGCGGCCTCGATTGTAGCGCCCAGATCCGGGCCATCCATCGTTGCCGCAATGTTCAGCGACCCCAGATTGCACGAAATATCGGTGCCCAGGTGGCTATAGCTGAGATCGTCATTGAATTCAGACGCCTCATTCACCTGCAGAATTTCCGAACACAGGTTCGACATGGTGATACTGCCATGAATCGGGTTGGCCTTGTTCACCGTGTCTTCAAACATGATGTAGGGATAGCCGGATTCGAATTGAATTTCCGCCAGGGTCTGGAAGAACTCACGGGCGTTGATCTTCTTTTTCTTGATCCGCTTGTCATCGACCATCTCGGCGTATTTCTCGGACACCGAGATTTCCGAAAACGGCTTGCCATAGACCTTTTGCACGTCATGCGGCGAGAACAGATACATGTCCTCATTCTTCTTGGCCAATTCAAAGGTGATATCCGGGATCACCACCCCCAGGCTGAGGGTCTTGATGCGGATCTTCTCATCGGCATTTTCACGCTTGGTATCCAGGAAGCGCAGGATGTCCGGGTGGTGCGCATTCAGATACACCGCCCCCGCGCCCTGCCGCGCCCCCAGTTGATTGGCATAGCTGAAGCTGTCTTCCAACAGCTTCATCACCGGAATAACGCCCGAAGACTGGTTTTCAATACCCTTGATCGGTGCGCCCATTTCGCGCAGGTTTGTCAGCATCAATGCGACGCCGCCCCCACGTTTCGAAAGTTGCAGCGCCGAATTGATCGACCGCCCGATCGATTCCATATTGTCTTCGATCCGCAGCAGGAAACACGAAATCAATTCGCCGCGGGACTTTTTGCCTGCATTCAAAAACGTCGGTGTCGCGGGCTGGAACCGCCCGGACAGGATTTCTTCCATGAAGCTCATGGCCAAGGCTTCATCGCCGCGCGCCAGCGCCAGCGCCACCATCACCACCCGGTCTTCATAACGCTCCAGGAACCGCTGCCCGTCGCGCGTTTTCAGCGTGTAGGAGGTGTAATATTTGAACGCCCCAAGAAACGTCGGGAAACGGAACTTCTTCTTGAAGGCCGCATCCCAGATCTGGCGTTGGAAATTCTTGGAATACTGATCCAGAACCTCGGGCTCGTAATAGCCCTCGTCGACCAGGTAATCCAGTTTTTCGTCCAGCGAATGGAAGAATACGGTATTCTGATTCACATGCTGCAGGAAATACTGCCGCGCAGCCATACGATCCGCATCAAAGCGGATCTTGCCCTCATTGTCATAGAGGTTCAACATCGCATTCAGCGCGTGGTAATCCAGCGTCCCTTTCACGCCATCGTCGAGCATGTCATCCCCCAAAATGTTTCGAGCCCCGCCTGAACACGGGAAATGTCGGTTTCGGTTCCGGCCAGCTCAAAACGATACAGCACCGGTACATGGCATTTTTCGGAAATCACCCGCCCGGCACAGGCATAAGTCGTGCCGAAGTTGCGATTTCCACTGGCAATGACGCCGCGCAACAGGGCGCGGCGATCAGGGTCGTTCAGAAAGCGGATCACCGGTTTCGCAACCGCACCCCGGCCTTCGCCATCGGCGTAGGTGGGCGTGATCAGCACATAGGGCCCGTCCGGTTCCGGCATCGGCTGATCCGGCGCGGTCGGGATGCGCAGGGCTGGCAGGCCCAGCCGCTCCACGAATCGCGCCGTATTGCCGGAGCCAGAGGAATAATAAACCAGACCGCCCATCCGATCAGGCCAGACGGCCGATCATATCCGGGCGGAAGCCCGCCCAATGCGCCTCGCCGGCCACTACAACCGGGGCCTGACGGTAGCCCAGGGACACGACCTTTTCCATTGCCTCGGAATCCTGGGTCAGATCCACCACCTCGAACGTCAGGCCACGGGCCTCCAGCGCACGGGTGGTCGCCGTGCATTGCACGCAGGCGGGCTTGGAATAGACGGTGATAGTCATGGCTCTGTCCCTTTGTCTTAGCCTTTTTGGTCCGGCGGGTTCAAACAGCTACGACACGATATAGTATGCCCGATCTGCCTCCGCGCCCGCCGCACGGTTTTTTGAATGTCGCCCAGGGGCCTGACTTGCGCAAGAATACAGCCCCGTGAACGGGGTTTCCCGCCTCGGAACCGGCATCTCATCACTTACAGTTGCGAAACACAGTGTCGGAATTTCACCGAACTTCCCAAAGGCCCGAGTCATTTTCGAACCCATAGAACCCCACCATTAGGCACTCAAGACAGCTTCATGTCAACATATAGTCAACATTTCGACGGAGAGGGGCGAAAATTTAATCGGACCTTCAGACCGGTTCCGGGGTTGATCCCATCGGCGGGCTGTGCAAACCGCGTTCAGCGCATCGCGTCGCCCAGATGCGCCCAGCCCCGCTGACCGGGGATGTGCAATTGCAGCATCTGGCCGGGCAACAGCACCCCCGGCCGTTCGACCCATGCGGTCAACCCACGCCGCCCCTGCGCGGCGGGCTTGTAGCGCGCACCGGCCCCCGGATGGATCTGCTCGATCACCCGCCCCGGCAGGACACAGGCCTGATTTTCCATATCAATCACCAGCGTGGCGCCATCAGGCCCCTGCAACCGCGACGAGGGCGGCAGATGCGACAGGTCGGGCAGCCCATGCAGTACGATCGACGCCCCCACCCAATCCGGCAGCAACTGCGGGATCCGCATGGCAAAGGCGGTTTCAGCCAACTCTTCCTGCGATAGAATCGTCAGCTGGCGCACATTGGCGATTTCGGTCCCCTTCGGGTGCTGGGCACTGACCCGCGAACAGGCAGGCCGGGTCAGACCGGAATGGTTTTCCCCCACCGCCCCGGCGAAATCTAGAACCAGTTGATCAACCTGCGTCGAGGCCAGCACGCCATCTTGCGACACCCGGCCCAGATAGACGATCTCGCCCTGAAATGCGGTCGGAATCAACGCGGGCATCAGGCCACCCGCAGGGTAAAGAACAGCCTGCGGAACGGGAACAACACCGTGCCATAGGCCTCATACGGATAGGCAATGGCCAGCGCGGCCTCATAGCGCGCGATCAGCGCCGCCAGCTCTGGCGCAGTCAGCCGCGCGGCAAAGGGCCGCAACGCGGTTGATTCGGTAAACCGGCGCACCGGATGCCCCCCATCACCGCCCGGCAGCCGATGCACATATTCCGTCGACCACAGATCGACCTGGCCCAGCGGCGCCAGCAACCGCGAATATTCCAGCGGCGTGGCGACAGACGGCGTCCATTCGGTGAAATCAAACCGGTCGGGAAACATCTCGCCGGTGAAATCACGCAAGAACCGATGCGAAGGCGCGGCGAATTGCGATGGCATCTGCACCGCCAGAACACCGCCGGGCGCCAATAGCGACGCCAGATGCGGCAACAGCGTCGCGTGATTCTCCAGCCATTGCAGCACAGCGTTGGAAAAAATCAGGGCGGGCGGTTTGCCCGGCCGCCAATCGCTGACATCGGCCAGATCGCAACGCCGATACACACCGGTCGCCGCCGCCCGCGCCAGCATCGCGGGGGAATTATCCACCCCCACGATCTTCCGGTCGGGCCAGCGATCCGCCAGCGTCGTGGCCGCCGCCCCCGCCCCGCAGCCCAGATCAATCACCTTGCCATGCGGCAGATCACCGATGCGGGCGATCAGATCCTGAACCGGGCGCAGCCGGGGATCGGCGAAACGCGCATAGGCATCTGGGTTCCAGTCCGCTGATCCATCCGCCCCAATACGCATCGCATTCCCCTTAGACAGAAGGCCCCTTAGACAGACGGCTCGGGTGCGGCATCGCCCTTGGGTGCAGGCTTGGTTTTCGGCACCGAGGTCACCGAAGGCAGGCTGCCCGAGGTCGAATCGCCATCCCCCTGAATCGTCTCTCCGGCCATCACCTTGCGGATTTCATCCCCGGTCAGGGTTTCATACTCCAACAGCCCCTGTGCCAGACGTTCCCATTCATCCTGATGCGCCATCAGGATCCGGCGCGCCTCTTGATAGCCGACCTCGATCAGCTCACGGACCTCATCCTCGATCAACTCCTTGGTCTTGGTCGAGACCGAGAACCCGCCGGTATTGCCCTGGTAGCCCTCATGCGCCTCGGCATAGTCGATATTGCCGACCTTGTCCGACATCCCCCACCGCATCACCATGGCCCGCGCGATGGCCGATGCCTGCTGGATATCGCCCGCCGGGCCGTTCGACACATGCTCGGGACCCCATTTCAGGATCTCCGCGGCCTTGCCCGCCATGGTCATGGCGATTTTCTCTTTCGCCTCGTCCTTGTGGTAATTCAGCCGGTCGATTTCCGGCAAGGACACCACCATGCCCAGGGCCTGACCACGCGGAATGATCGTCGCCTTGTAGACCGGATCGCATTTCGGCAACTTCATACCGACCACCGCATGCCCGGCCTCATGATAGGCGGTCATTTCCTTCTGCTCGGGCGTCAGCACCATCGAGCGGCGCTCGACCCCCATCATCACCTTGTCCTTGGCGCTTTCAAAATCTTCCATCGTGACAAAGCGCCGACCAACACGGGCGGCCATCAACGCCGCCTCGTTGCACAGGTTGGCCAGATCCGCCCCCGAGAACCCCGGCGTGCCACGTGCGATCAGACGCAGGTCGACATCCGGCCCCACCGGAACCTTGCGAGCATGCACGGTCAGGATCTTCTCGCGGCCCTTGATATCGGGGTTCGGCACATGGATCTGACGGTCGAAACGGCCCGGACGCAACAGAGCCGGGTCCAGCACATCGCGCCGGTTGGTGGCGGCGATGATGATGATGCCCTCATTCGCCTCGAACCCGTCCATTTCAACCAGCAACTGGTTCAAGGTCTGCTCGCGTTCGTCATTGCCGCCGCCGATCCCCACGCCACGCGCCCGGCCCACCGCATCAATTTCGTCGATGAACACGATGCAGGGCGCGTTTTTCTTGGCCTGCTCAAACATGTCGCGCACACGCGATGCACCGACACCCACGAACATCTCAACAAAATCGGACCCGGAGATGGTGAAGAACGGCACGCCCGCCTCCCCCGCGATCGCACGCGCCAACAGGGTTTTCCCGGTGCCGGGCGGGCCGACCAGCAGCGCGCCTTTCGGGATCTTGCCGCCCAGACGGCTGAATTTCTGCGGGTTGCGCAGGAATTCAACAATTTCTTCCAGCTCTTCCTTGGCTTCGTCGATACCCGCAACGTCGTCAAACGTCACCCGGCCCTGCTTTTCGGTCAGCAGCTTGGCCTTGGACTTGCCAAAGCCCATGGCACCGCCTTTGCCCCCGCCCTGCATCCGGTTCATGAAGAAAATCCAGATGCCGATCATCACGATGAACGGCAGCCACACGCCGATCAGCGACATGAATCCCGATTGCTGTTGCTTGACCACCGTCACCGCAACACCCTTGGCAATCAGCGTTTCCGCAATCGGGTCAGAGATCGGCTTGACCGTGGAATAGGTGGTGCCATCAGTGGATTGATAGCGCACATCCTCACCGTCGATCTGGGCGGATTTCACATCCCCCCTATCCGCAGCGGAAATGAAATCCGAATAGGCAACCTGACGCGACCCTGCCGAGGACTGTCCATCCCCGAAAAGATTGAACAGTGCCAGTATCAGCAGGAACAGCACCGCCCAGAAGGCGAGATTGCGTGCGTTGCCCAAGAGGAACCTCCAAAAAACAGATAGTGCCGGGGGGCAGCCCCGGAACCTTTGAACTGAAAATAGGCATTACCGGCCAAGGTTCAACGGCTGAATCCCCGATCTGCCAATCTGCCGCGCAGGTTGTGCGCATTCCAGCCCGTTCCCAGACCCGCCAAAGGCGCCGCCAACAGGTTTTCCCCCTGCCAGACGGCCGGCGAGGCCAACAGGCCGGCGCGGCTGATACCGGATTGGCGCCAGTCGGGGCAGTGTGCCAACCCATCGGCGCCCAGTGCGGCGATATGAACCCCATCGACTGTCGGCCCGGTCACCTGCCAACCGTCCCAGGGCTGCCCCGGCGCAACCGTCAGCCCGGCCACGGCCCGCGCCTCACGCGACAGGACCATCTGTCCGCGTGCAAACCGGATACGACACCCATGCAAGGTCGCATCGCGCGGCGCGGCCAGAAACGCCGCCAGTTTCGCCGCGCGCGGGCCATAATCGGTGGCCGCGACCCAGATCAGTGCCGTTTGCAGGAACCGGCGCCGCAATTCCGGGTCCAGCGCGGTAAACGCCTGCGCCGAAACCACCAGTTCCGCGCCGGTCTCGACGACATGCTCGGCCATCCACGGCCCCAGAACGCGGTCGAGCGCCGCATTCGCCGCCGCCAGATGCGCGACCACCGCCCCGATATGATCCGCCGTCACCCCCGCCGCCGCCAGGGCGTGCAGCGCCTTGCGCGCCCGCACCCGCGCGAAACGCTCATTATCGTTGCTGGGGTCATCGACCCACTCAATTTCCCGCTGTATCAGCCAATCGCGCAACGCCGCCCGCCGGATCGCCAGCATCGGGCGATACCACGTCACCCCCTCGGCCTGAAACCGCGACCGGATCCCCGACAGCCCCTCCAGCCCCGCCGACCGGGACAGCCGCATCAGAAATGTCTCGGCCTGATCATCTGCCGTATGGCCGATGGCCATCGCCGCCAGCCCGCGCCCGCGCGCCCATTCCCCCATCAGCCGCAGCCGCGCCCGGCGCGCCGCATCCATCAGGTTGCCCTGCGCCTGCGTGCCGTCCCAGTGCAGCACCGTATGCGCCACCCCCAGACCGGCACAGACCCGCCCGACCGCCTGCGCTTCGGCCAGGGATTCGGCGCGCAAACCGTGATCCACCGTCACCGCCTCGACCGTGAACCCCGCCGCCAGCAGAAGATATAGCAATGCCGTCGAATCGCCGCCGCCAGAAACGCCAACCCCGATGCGACGGGGCGCATCGGGGCCAAGGGCATCCACCACAAGTCGCGTCAGATCGGTCACATGCAGCCCAGCGGGGCCTTGGCCGCCGCCACCTTGCCTGCCGCCGCCGACGTCGGGAACCGCACCTGCACCTGATCCAACGAGGTACAGGCCTCATTATGTTGCCCCAAGGTGCCAAGTGCGCGGCCGAGTTCCAGCAGATTGTCGGCCGCACGCGGCCCCTCGGGATCGGCGGAGAACGCATCCAGCCATGCCCGCGCCGCCCCCGGAACGTCGCCCGCCTTGCTCAACGATTCGCCGTGCAGATAGCCTGCGTCCGGCGTCAGGGGGCCACCCGGGTAGGCCTGGGTAAAGGCCGCAAAGAGGTCCGCGGCGCCGCGAAAGTCACCTTGACCGAGCACCCCCTTGGCCCGGTCGAAATCACCCTGTTCGTTGACGGTCAGATCGCCCTTTGGCGCAGCGGAATTGGGCGCGGGTGCGGTCAGCGACGCGGACGCCGAGGCCGCAGGCGCCGCCCCCCCCAAGGGCGCGTTGCCGATCACCCCCGGATCACAGCCGTCTTCCAGTTCGCACAGACGGAACTCCAGATCACCGATCCGGTTGGTGCCATCGGTCGCCACCTTGTTCACCCGGTTCTGCAACGCCTCGGTCTGCGAGGTCAGCCGCGAGATCGCCGCCTCCATCGTATCCATGCGTTGCAGCGCACTTGCACCGCCCGCCGCCTGCATCCCCTTGGCGCCCGAGGCCACCAGTTCGGACCGCAGGCTTTGCATCTGCCCGCCCAGCTGCGACAGCTCCTTGCGGATGTCGGCCAGCGTTTCCTTCTTATCCTGGGCGAAGGCGGGCGCCGCCAGCGCCAGCACCATTGCCGCCCCCAGCAGAACCCGCCGCATCATCAGCTCCCCGCGCCCAGCGAGATCACCGTCACCGCGCGCCGGTTCTGCGCGAAGCACGATTCAGCCGCACAGGTTTCCAGCGGACGTTCCTTGCCATAGGACACGGTGCGCAGACGGTTGCCCGCCACCCCTTGCGAGATCAGGTATTCCTGCACCGCGCTGGCGCGACGTGCGCCCAGGGCCAGGTTGTATTCGCGCGTGCCCTGTTCGTCGGCATGGCCTTCGATGATGGCCGAATATTGCGGATGGCTGTTCAGCCATTGCGCCTGACCGGCCAGGATCTGCGTCGCCTGTCCCGACAACGTCGATTGATCGACCAGGAAGTGGACCATATCGCCGACCTTGCCGTTGAAATAGGCGGGCGAGTTCGGGTCGTTGATATTGCCCTGCGACACACCACCGGCACCCGCGCCATAGGTGCCATTGCCATAGGCGCCGCCCGGATCAACCACGCCATCGCCGTATTTGTTGGGGTTGTTACAGGCCGCCAGCCCCAGAACCGCCAGCCCCAATGCCGCCTTGATCGCAAAATTCATGTCAATCCGCCTTGTGTTTTGTTTGTGTTAGCCCTTTTGGGGCAAGGTTATCAGATGCCGCTGGACTTGTGAATCCGTCAGGGACGCAATGGCCCCCAGGACGGATCGGATGCCCCACCGGGGTTACCGACCTTTTTCAGATTGCGCCCGCTGACATCCACCGAAAACAGCTGTGCGCCACCGCCCGCCCCCGGTGCCTCGCGGGTGAACATCAGCACCCGGCCGTTCGGCGCCCAGGTCGGGCCCTCATCCAGATAAGAGGCCGTCAACAGCCGCTCCTCGGACCCGTCCGTGCGCATCACGCCGATAAAGAACCGCCCGCCCGACTGTTTGGTGAAGGCGATCAGATCGCCACGCGGGCTCCAAACCGGGGTGCCATAGCGCCCGTCTCCGAACGAAATCCGCGTGGGTTCACCGCCGCCCGCCGACATAATGTAGATCTGCTGCCCGCCGGAGCGGTCGCTCTCAAACACAATCCGCGACCCATCGGGGCTAAAGGACGGCGCGGTTTCAATCGCCGGGCTGTTGGTCAGCCGCACCGGCGACCCACCGCTTGCACCGCTTTTATACAGGTCGGTATTGCCGTTCTGTTCCAGCGAAAACACGATCGAGCCACCATCGGGCGAGAACCGCGGCGAGAACGACATCGTCCCCGGCACTTCGGGCAGGATATTGCCCGCAGCGTTCGAGACATTGATGATCTTGATCCGCGGGAAACCGGTTTCAAAAGTGGTGAACAGCACCCGGTCGCCCTTGGGCGAAAACCGCGGCGCCAGCACGATGGTCGAGCTATCGGTCAGATAGTTCACATTGACCCCATCGTAATCCATCACCGCCAAGCGCTTTTGCCGGGCATTCTTCGGGCCGGATTCGGCCACGAACACCACGCGGCTGTCGAAATACCCGCTTTCGCCGGTGATCCGGCTGTAGATAACGTCGGCGACCTTATGCGCCAGGCGACGCCAGCTGTCGGCCGAGGCCGCCAGTTGCTGCCCCTGCCCCAGTTCCTGACCGGAATAGACGTCATACAGGCGGAACTTGACCACCACTTTGCCGCCCTGGCTGGACACACCGCCAACCACCAGCGCCTGGGCGTTGATCGCCTGCCAGTCGGCATAGCTGACCGGCGTATTGAATGCCGAGAACTTTTGCAGATAAGCGTTTTCCGCGATGCGCCGGAACAGCCCGGTGCCCTCCAGATCGGCATTCACCACCTTGGAGATATCGGCGGCCAGCTTGCCGCCGCCGCCCTCATCCAGAAACACCGGCATCGCGTAGGGAAGCGGCTCGATCACCCCCTCGTCAATCTCGATATGCAGCGGACCGTTCTGCGCGAACGCCACGCCCGGGCCGATCATCAGCGCCGCAAGCGCGGCCAGTGCGAAACGGAACATCTTGTTTCCCTCGTTGGGCATTGGCCCGTTGTATCCTCAACCCGCCTCACGCCGTATCACAACCGGCTGAACCGGCGCAATTTTGGCAAGGCTGAGTCCTTTCTGTCACTTCATCCGCATTTTACTGGGGTCGAAAACGATTTCGATCTGCTGCCACCAGCCATATTTTTCCGCCGGCAACGGGAAACCGTCCGAACCGCACCGGATGATCGCGCGTCGCGCCGCCTCGAACGCCTGCTTCGCCGCTGCGTCCGAACCGCCCGAATGCCCGGTCATCTTAATCGACGAGGTCACCGGTTTGCCATTTTCCTGCATGTCCAGTTGCACGGTAATCGAGGTTTTCATCGCCTCGGTGCTGAGCGAGCCAACATTCCAGCACTGTTTCACATAGACGATCAGCGCCTCTTTCTCGCCCGAGGTGACCGGCGGTCCGTTCTTGGCAATGCCCAGCCCGCCCGATCCACCACCGGATTTCTTCGCCGCATCACCGGCAACCGCCTCGGCCACGGCATCATTGGCCGCCGCAGCGGCAGCGGCCTTGGCGGCAGCAGCTTTGGCATCGGAGGCCTTTTTCGCGGCGGCAGCCTTGTCCTTGGCCGCCTTATCGGCAGCGGCCTTGTCTGCGGCGGCTTTGTCCTTCGCGGCCTTGTCGGCGGCGGCCTTCGCGTCAGCTGCCTTGGCATCTGCCGCCGCCTTGTCCTTGGCCGCTTTGTCCTTGGCAGCCTTATCGGCAGCGGCCTTATCGGCGGCGGCTTTGTCCTTCGCGGCCTTGTCCTTGGCCGCCTTATCTGCGGCGGCCTTGGCATCCGCCTTGGCTTTGTCGGCCTCGGCCTTCTGCGCGGCGGCCTTTTCCGCGTCGACATCATCTGTCGACTCATTGGCGGGCACCGGGCGCCCTTTGGGACGCGGCGCATTGTCCGGGGCGGAGGCGGCCTCTTCAGGCGCGGGCTTTTCCGTATCCGGCACGGTTTTGGTGGCGGCCTCGGGTGGGGCGGCCTCAGGCTTGGGCTTCTCCACAGGCTTGGGCTCGGGCTTGTCGGCGGGTTTCGTTGCGGGTTCGACCGCCTCGGCCACCTTGGCCTCGGGTTCCGGCGCAGGCGCGGGCGTCGGCGCAATGCGCTGCACCGGTTTCGCCATCGGGCGCTTGGAAATGTCCGGCGTCTTCGTGTCGTCCGGCTGCTCGACCGGCGGCATCATCGAGGGCGGAATCTGCGTCACCTCGGCGGGCGGCGCCGGGCGGCTGGCCACTTCGGATGTATCCGGTTTCGCCTCGGCCGGTGCAGGCGCGGAGGGCGGCGGCGGCGATGTCGCGGGGGCCAAAGGCGCGCTGTCGGCGGCACTGGCCTCGGGCGCGGCATCATCGGGCGCCGTTTCCGCAGGTGCGGCGGGCGCCTGCGCCGATGGCGCGGGCGGCGCATCGCCCTTGGCGGCGGCGGCCTGCAATTCTGCAAATTGCGCCTCGGACATGACCGCAACTTCGGTCATTTTCACCGGTTCCTGCGGCTTGGGCTTGAACCAGTCGCTACCCACGATCGCCCAGAGGATCACCACCGCGTGGAGAACCCCGGAAACGATATTGCCGGTCTTTTCTGCCCTGTCCATGCTCATGGCGGATCAGTTCCCCTTGGGAGCCTTCCCAGACAGTTGCGGCCCGCCCGTATCGGTCACCAGAATGATGTTGCTGAAACCACCGGCATTCAGCGCCCCCATCACCTGCACAACATGCGCATATTCGATACCGCCATCGGCGCGCAGATAGATCTTGTCGTTCGACCGCTCGGCGGAAATCGCCTTCAGTTGCACAACCAGATCGGCTTCCTCAACCGGGGTGTTCATCACCGAGACGGTGCCGTCCTTCTGCAACGACACGGTCAGCGGTTCTTCCTGCTCGGTCGGCACGGCCTTGGCAGCGGTCTTGGGCAATTCCAGCGGCACACCAACGGTCATCATCGGCGCCGCGACCATGAAGATGATCAACAGCACCAGCATCACATCGACCATCGGCGTGACGTTGATTTCCGCCATCACCCCGTGGCGCTTGCCACTACGACGGCGGCGCCCGCCCCCGTCAGCCTTTTTCATCACCCCCGCGCCCATGATTCACGCGTCCAACTGGCGTGACAGGATGGTCGAGAATTCGTCGGCAAAGGCCTCATAGCCCGAGGTGATCTTGTCCGCATCCCCCGAGGCCTTGTTGTAGAAAATCACCGCCGGGATTGCCGCGACCAGACCGATTGCCGTGGCGACCAGCGCCTCGGAGATCCCGGGGGCAACAACCGCCAACGAGGTGTTCTGCGAAATCGCGATTTCTTCAAAGGCGACCTTGATCCCCCAGACCGTGCCGAACAGACCGACGAAGGGTGAAATCGACCCCACCGTGGCCAGATAGCTCAGCCCGCCATTCAGCCGTTCCGATTCCTTGGCGATGGCGACATCCATCGAGCGGTCGATGCGCGCCTGCGCACCGGCGATCAGTTCGCCATCCTGCCGGTGGCTGCGCCGCCATTCCAGCATACCCGCCGCAAAGATGCGCTGGCTGGCGCCCTCGGGCGTGGCCCCGATCTGGTCGAACAGCTCATCCAGCGGCTCGCCGGACCAGAACGCCTGATCAAAGGCCGCCGCCTCGGATCGCGCGGCGCGGAAGGTGATGAATTTGCGGATGATCACCGCCCATGACCAGAAGCTGGCAAGGGTCAGCACGATCATGACGAATTTTACGATAATGGATGCGCGAAGAAACAGCGCAAGCAAAGAGAAATCAATCTCCTGCGCGGTGGCGAGAGTCTGTTGGTCCATCTGGGTGCCTTTGGGCGTTACTGCTCTGACAAGCCGTCTATGCGGCCTCTTTACGCTGATTCTATCGCAGGATCAGGGGGAGCGCCATAACAACTGCGTCATAACGACGAATTGCTGGCCGCCATGCAACATTTGAATGGCTTCACTGTACCGGCGGCGCCAGACGCAGCCGCACATCGGCCGGCAATCGCGCCGGGGTACCGGTGTCGTTCAGGCAAACCAGCGTGACCGTGGCGGTAAACAGCGTCTCGCCCGCACGCGAAACCACCTGTTCCAGAACGATGCGCGCGCCGCCCTGCGTCAGGGGCCGGGTGGTCACGGTCAACTCATCATCGAACCGGGCCGGACGCAGATAGTCGGCCTCGACCCGGCGCACGGCAAAAACGATACCGTGGTCGCGCTTCAACGCCACCTGATCGACCCCCAGGGCCCGCACCCATTCCGACCGGGCCCGCTCGATGAATTTCAGATAGTTGGCATAGTAGACGATACCCGCCAGATCGGTATCTTCGTAGTAAACCCGCAAGGCGAATTGATGTGTCATACCGTCAGCCGCCCCACCCGCGCCGCCAGACGCAACGCGTGGCTGGCATCATCGGCCCCGTTCGGCATGGCCGGATCATAAGCCGCCCGGATCACCAGGGCGACGGCCGGATGGATCACCGCGACCCCGTTCACCTCGGCCAGCGCGGGAGTGCGTGCAAAGGCCTGATCGCCCCAGAACAATACCGCCCGCGTGGCAATCGACAGCGCCACGGTTTCCGCCGGGGTCTCCTGCAATACCGCGTCCAACCTGACGAACGAGAAACACGCACGGATCGCGCCATCCGGGTCAAACCGAAATGCGCGATACTGGTTCGCCTGCGCGGCATCCAGCCGGGCCACGGTTTCCGCCAATGCCTCGACCAACTGATCCAGCCCGGGAACCTGCAACAACTCATCCCATTCCCGAAAGAAGAAAACCAACAGATTAGCGCCCAGTTCGGCATCCGTTTCCGCCATCCGGTGCCCCGCCAGCACCACCACCGCCTCGACCGCGGCTTTGACCGTGGCCAGGGTCTGATCGTCCACCCCGAAAACCACCGGCACGATCGGGCGCGCCCAGCGGGCGAACAGGTAATCGCCCGTAGCGCGGGTGAACATGCGGGTGATTTCGTCCGCCTGCGGGGCGATAGGCTGCTCGATCATCGCATCCTCGATAGCAATTTCAGAACATATTATAGAGCGAAAGGGCGCCCATTGGCGCCCTTTCAAGTCATTTTCAGGCTTTTTCTGATAATGCGGCATCACAACGCGCACAGGTGTGCGCGTGCTGATGGGTGCCGACATCGGGCAGGATCTTCCAGCATCGTTCACATTTTTCGCCCGCTGCCGGATGGAACACCACTGCGATTCCGGGGGCTTCGGGCAGGCGGAACGCCTCGGCCGGGGCCGCATCCGGGGTCAGCTCCAGATCCGAAGTAATACACAGATCGGCAAAATCGACCGAGGTCAGCACGGCCAGATCCTCAGCCCCGACATAGACCGTGGGTGCGGCCTCCAGCGACGAGCCGATAACCTTGGCTGTTCGCTGCACCTCCAGCGCCGCCGTCACCGCACGCCGCGCCCGCCGCAAGGCCGCCCATTTCTCCGCCAGGCCCGCATCCAGCCACTCCGTCGGCGTTTTTGCGAAATCATGCAGATGGACAGAACCCTCCTCGGACGGGAAGCGGCTCAGCCACACATCTTCCATCGTGAACGGCAAGATCGGCGCCAGCCAAGTGGTCAGCCGATGGAACAATAGGTCCATAACCGTCCGCACGGCCCGCCGCCGCAGGCTGTCGGGCGCGTCGCAATACAGCGCATCCTTGCGGATATCGAACCAGAATGCCGACAGATCAATGGTGCAGAAGTTGAACAGAACCTGGAACACGCCCGAGAAATCAAACGCCCGGTAATCGGCCTGCACCTGAGCGTCCAGCTCGGCCAGACGATGCAGGACCCAACGTTCCAGCTCGGGCATCTCGGCCGCGCTTACCCGCTCCGCCTCATCGAAATCCTTCAGCGCGCCCAGCATGAACCGCAGCGTGTTGCGCAACCGGCGATAACTGTCGGCGGTGCCCTTCAGGATTTCCGGCCCGATGCGCTGATCGGCGGTATAATCGGTCTGCGCCACCCACAGCCGCAGGATATCGGCGCCATATTGCTCGATCACCTTGGCGGGGACAATGGTGTTGCCCAGGGACTTGGACATCTTCATGCCCTTTTCGTCCAGGGTGAACCCATGCGTCACCACATTACGATAGGGCGCCCGCCCGATGGTGGCACAACCTTGCAGCATGGACGAATGGAACCACCCCCGGTGCTGGTCGGTGCCTTCCATGTAAACATCGGCGATGCCGTCAGCGGTGCCATCGGCCCGGTCGCGCAACACGAAGGCATGCGTCGACCCAGAGTCGAAC
Organism: Paenirhodobacter sp.; assembly: GCA_036398515.1. Taxonomy (GTDB): domain Bacteria; phylum Pseudomonadota; class Alphaproteobacteria; order Rhodobacterales; family Rhodobacteraceae; genus Rhodobacter. The sequence continues at coordinate 17,262 of DASWPI010000102.1, read as the reverse complement.
CACACATCCAGCACGTCGAACACCTGTTCATAATCCGACGGATCAACGATGCCATCCAGCACCTTATCCTTGAATCCTTGCACATACCAAACATCGGCGCCGTCTTTTTCAAAGGCCGCCTTGATCCGCGCATTCACCCGGTCATCGCGCAACAGGAAATCGGCATCCGTCGTCCGCGCCGCCTTTTTGGTAAAGCAGGTCAGCGGCACCCCCCAGGCACGCTGCCGCGACAGCACCCAGTCAGGCCGGGTCTCCATCATCGAATGCAGCCGGTTGCGTCCCGAAACCGGGGTGAATTTCACCAGTTCCTCAATCGAGCGCAACGCCCGTTTGCGGATCGTATCGCCATAATCGCCCTTGCCATCGTGCAGGTCGAAATCAATCGCGGCGAACCATTGCGGCGTGTTGCGGTAGATCACCGGGGCCTTGGAGCGCCACGAATGCGGGTAGCTGTGCTTGATCTTACCCTTGGCCAACAGCGCACCGGCATAGGCCAGTTGCTTGATGTTCGAGACGTTGGCCGGACCTTCCTTGCCGTTCTGGTCCAGGATCGCCTGCCCGCCAAAAATCGGCAGATCGGCGCGATAGGACCCGTCCGCCTCGACGTTGTAGGTCATCGGCAGCTTGAACTTCAGCCCCAGTTGATAGTCATCATCGCCGTGGCTGGGCGCGGTATGCACAAACCCCGTGCCCGCATCTTCGGTGACATGATCGCCGGGCAGCAAGGGAACGTCATAATCCCATTCGCCATTGCCGCCTTCGACCCCGTGATAGGGGTGCTTGAGGATAACACTCTCGAATTCCGCCACCGGAACGTCACGCAGCCTGGTCCAGCCTTCGATCTTGGCCCCGGCCTTGACGCTATCGGCCAGCGCATCGCCCAGGATCAGCACCTCGCCCACGACAGCGGTGGATTTCTCCTCGACACTATCCACCCGGTAGGCGCCATAGGCGACGCCCGGCCCATAGGCCACGGCCCGGTTTTGCGGAATGGTCCAGGGCGTGGTAGTCCAGATCACAACGGTCCCCTCCAACCCGGACACCGGCGTGAACCGCACCCAAATCGTGTGGCTGGTGTGATCGTGATATTCGACCTCGGCCTCGGCCAGCGCAGTCTTTTCTACCGGCGACCACATCACCGGTTTCGAGCCCTGATACAGCGTGCCATTCATCAGGAATTTCATGAATTCGTCGGCGATCACCGCCTCGGCATGGAAATCCATCGTCAGATAGGGATCGGCCCAATTACCGGTCACGCCCAGCCGCTTGAATTCCTCACGCTGGATATCGACCCAGCCCTGGGCAAAACGGCGGCATTCCTGACGAAAGGCCACCACATCGACATCGTCCTTGTTCAGCCCCTTGGCGCGGTATTGCTCTTCGATCTTCCATTCGATCGGCAGGCCGTGGCAATCCCAGCCCGGCACATAGCGCGCATCATGCCCCATCATCTGATGGCTGCGCACGATGATATCCTTGATCGTCTTGTTCAGCGCGTGACCGATATGCAGATGGCCGTTGGCATAGGGCGGGCCGTCATGCAGCACAAAAGGCACCCGCCCCCCCGCCTGCGCGCGCAACTGGTCATAAATCCCCAGTCGCGCCCAGCGGTCCAGCCATTCCGGTTCGCGCGCGGGCAGGCCGGCACGCATCTGGAAATCGGTTTCGGGCAAGAAGACGGTATCGCGGTAATCAACGGTCGTATCAGCGCACATCGGAAGGGTCCTTGTGAAAGGCAGGCGCGCGAAGCCCGCGCCCGAGGCTTTTGCATGACTCCCGGCCACCCTGACGCTTCAGAGCGCCGGGCCGGTAATTCGAAAAATGTGCAAAAGCCGGGTCATGCGCGCCTTATAGGCAAGGCCGTAGCGGGCGGCAAGCGGGCACTTGCCGTAACGCCCGCAAGTCGCTAGCCCTGTCAGGCCATATCTGCGCACGAGGTCGCCCGGACCATGTCACTGACCGTTTTCCTTGCGGTGCTTGCCGCGGCCTTCCTGCATGCCTTGTGGAACGCATTGTTGCGGTTGGGCGGGTCCAAGATCGGCGCGATGGTGATGCTGTCGATGGCGGAGATCTTCATCGGTCTGGCCATTGTGGCCAGCCGCCCCCTGCCCGCGCCCGCTGCGTGGCAATGGCTGGCGATGACCACGGTGGCGCAGGTCGCCTATAAATTCTTCCTGGCCCGCGCCTATGAAGAGGGCGACCTCAGCCGGGTTTACCCGCTGGCGCGCGGCACGGCCCCCATGCTGGTCGCGCTGGCAACGGCGGCGCTGGCGTTGGATCACATTGCGCCGATGGGATATCTGGGCATCGCGGTGCTGGGATGCGGGATCCTGTTCATGGCGCGGGGCGTGTTCACCGATGGCGAAAGCCGCAAGATGCTGCCCTTTGCCATCGGTTCGGCCATCGCGACAGCCAGTTACACGTTGATCGACGGAATCGGCGGTCGGGTATCGGGCGATGTCGTGGCCTATGTGGGCTGGATACTGGTGCTGAGCGGCGGCAGCTTTTCCGCCGGAATGCTGGCGCTGCGCGGCCCCGGCCTGATCCGCGGCCAATCCCCACGCGCCTGGTTGACGGCAGGGATAGCGGCCCTGACCTCTTATGTTGCCTACGCCGTGTCGATCTGGGCGATGACCAAGGCGCCCATCGCCCTGGTGGCCGTCCTGCGCGAGACATCCATCCTGTTCGCCGTTCTGATTGGCTGGTTGGTATTTGGCGAGCGCATGACCCGCGCCAAGGCACTTGCCGCCGTGCTGATTGTCTGCGGTGTCATCATGACGCGGATCTAGGGCGCGTCGGGGCGGCCCTGATCGCGTTGCGGCACGATCTGCTGCACGATCCCCACCAGCATCAGATAGATCGAGGTGAACACCAGCCCCCAATGGGCCCAGGTACCTTCCTCGAAATTCAGCCACGCCGCCCAGGCGGCACAGACCGTCCAGGCAATTGCAACCGGCAAGGAAAGCAGCCGCCAGCGTTCCGTGCGCGTCGGGTGGATGAACTTCAACGGGAAGAACATCGCCACCGCCAGCGCCAGCACCACCCCAAGGATGATCCAATACCCCGGTTGCAGCGCGAACATCACCAGCACCACCATATTCCAGCACGCGGGAAAACCGGAAAAAGAATTGTCCTTGGTTTTCATGCGGGTATCGGCGAAATAAATAACGCTGGCATAGGTGATCGCAATGATCGCCAGCCAACCGGTCCATCCCGGCAGCAACCCGGATTTGAACAGCGCATAGGCCGGGATGAACACATAGGTCAGATAATCGACGATCAGATCCATCAGCACGCCGTCATAGGTCGGCCAGTTGTGCTTGGTGTCGAACTTACGCGCCAGCGGCCCATCAATCCCATCCACGACCAGCGCAACCACCAGCCATAGAAACATCAATGACCATTTCTGCTCGACCGCTGCCAGCAGGGCCAGCATCGACAAAACGGCACCGGTTGCGGTCAACAGATGAACAGAAAGGGCTTTATAACGCGTATCCATGGGTTCTTCCTGCCCCAAAGGCCCTGCGGACGCAAGGCGCGGCGATACACTCCCGCCGTCTTTCGCGGCTCAGCCGCGCGGATGTGCGGCGTGATACACCTGCATCAGGCGCGCAGTATCAACCGCGGTATAGATTTGCGTCGTCGCCAGACTGGCATGCCCCAACAATTCCTGAATCGCGCGCAAATCCCCCCCCGCCGCCAACAGATGAGTCGCAAAGCTGTGCCGCAGCGCATGGGGCGTGGCCGTCGCGGGCAGGCCAAGCGCACCGCGCGCCTGCTGCATGGCGCGTTCCACCAACCCCGCCCGCAACGGTCCGCCACGCACGCCGCGAAACAACGGCCCATCCGACGTCAAGCCCCAGGGGCACAGCCGCACATATTCCGCCACCGCCAACCGGGCCGCAGGCAGCACCGGCACGATGCGTTCCTTGTCGCCCTTGCCGCGAATGCGCAGCACCTCCGGCAAGGGATGGTCGGCCCCTTGCAATGCCAGCGCCTCGGATATCCGCAGGCCACAGCCATACAGCAACACCACCACCGCCTGATCACGCGCGGCGACCCAGGGTTCGGACGCCTGCACCTCGACCTGATCAATCACCGCACGGGCGGCATCCTCGCTTAGCGGGCGGGGCAGTTTACGTTGGAATTTCGGTGCCCGCGCCGCCAGAACATGCGACGGATCGACCCCCTCGCGGTCCGCCATCCAGCCGATGAAATTCTTGACCGAGGACAGGGCCCGCGCCAAAGAGCGCGCCGACAGGCCACGCCCGCGTTCCTGCGCCATCCAGGCCCGCATGTCGGATTGGCCGACCTGCGCCAGCCGCGCAGATCCCAGCCCCTCGCCGTGGTGCCGGTGCAGAAAGGTCAAAAACCCGGCTACATCACGCTGATAGGCGGTCAACGTGTGATCCGCCGCACCGTCCAGCCCGCGCAGATGATCCAGCCAGCGTGCCAGCGCATCGGCCGCCGCCGGCGAAAACCCGACGATGTCGCCCCCCGAGTCGCCCCCCGTCATGATCAGGCCTGCGCCAGCCAACGGCGCATCGTGCGCTCAAACACATCAGCAAAGAAGGTCAGCAGATCGGTGCCCTGCGAGGGTTTGAACAGGCCGGGGTCTTCTGCCCCCATGACCAGCATGCCGGGCAGGCGCCCCTCGCCCAGATCCAGCCGCATCAAGGCCTCGGACCGGACCCAGTTGGCGGCATCGCCATAGACCGAGGCGGCCTGATCGCCGACCCGGCGCAACACCACCTGACGCGACTGCCGCCCATGCCCGCTGTGCATATAGTCCTGCACGAAACCGGGCGGCATCAGGCACAGCGCATCGCCCAACCCCGCCAACGCCCCGGCGCCACCGGGCGAAGATGCCTCCAGCACCAGCCGCACGGCATCGACACGCAGGATATCGGCGACATCGCCCGACACGACCTTGACGAAACTTTCAAAATTCAACGGTTCCAGCAGCTTCAACACCGCACGGTGGATCTGGTTGGTGCCCGACAGGTTTTCATAGGCGGCCGCGATGACCGTGCGGTGGGTGTCTTCCAGCCGGTCCAGACGGCGCTCCAACCGCTCCATCGCCACGCCGCGCAGATCCACCACATTCGCGCCCATCGCCTGCTGATTGGCCGCGACCAGCGCCCTCATCAGATCGTGATCGCCCAGAATGACCTCGGGATCGGCGATGATCTTTTCGCGCAGCATCTGCGCCAGTGCCAAATCGTTCATTGTCTGCCCCATGCTCGCCCTTACGGGATTTTTGCCAATTTTGCACAGATCGGCAGGTTTTTGCAGGGATATTTCCAATTGAAGATAAAAACAGATCGGCCCGCCGCAAGGGCAGGCCGACCGGCGCCTTCCGTGGCGTATCAGATGATTTTCTGACCGGTTTTGGCCCAGTCCTTGTTGAACTGGTCCAGCCCCTTGTCGGTCAGAACGTGATTGACCATCCCCTTGATGATGGCGGGCGGCGCGGTGATCACATCGGCACCGATCTTGGCGCAATCCGAGATGTGGTTGACGCTGCGGATCGAGGCGGCAAGGATCTGGGTCTTGAAATCGTAATTGTCGTAGATCGTGCGGATGTCTTCGATCAGCTCCAACCCGTCCAGATTGATATCGTCCAGACGCCCGATGAACGGGCTGATGAACGTCGCACCGGCCTTGGCCGCCAGGATCGCCTGTGCGGAACTGAAGCACAGCGTGACATTGACCATATGGCCTTCGGATGCGAAAGCCTTGCACGCGGTCAGCCCGGCCCAGGTCAGCGGCACCTTGATCGCGATATTGGAGGCGATCTTGGCCAGTTTCAGACCTTCGGCGATCATGTCCTTGGCCTCGGTCGCCACGACCTCGGCCGAAACTGGGCCGGAAACCAGGTCACAGATTTCCTTGGTCACTTCCAGAATGTCACGTCCTGATTTCATGATGATCGAGGGGTTTGTGGTGACGCCATCCACCATACCAAGGTCATTCAATTCCTTGATCGCGGCGACGTCAGCGGTATCGACGAAGAATTTCATGTCTGTCCTCCTGCAAGGCTGCTGCTGCGGCGGTGATAGCGCAAACCTTCGGGTCTGCCTAGCAAGGAATGGCCATTTCCGGCGATGGATGGTGCGCGCCCTGCCGGTGACAATGGACCTGGAAACAGCGGACCTGAGGGCACGGCATGGCTGAACCCGGCCATTTCGCCGCCGGAACGCGGGTCGCGGTTCTGACCGCCGAGCCGATCGGCAAGCCGCTGGACTATCTGGCCCCCGAGGGCGGCTGTTTTCCCGGCGCCTTTGTCGAGGTCCCCCTGGGGCCGCGCCGCGTGCCCGGCGTGGTCTGGGGCGCGGGCGAAGGCGGCTTTGACGCGGCCCGTTTGCGTGCCGTGGCGCGGGTTCTGGATGTCCCGCCGATGCGGGCGGAATTGCAGCAATTCCTGATCCGCATGGGCAGCTACACGATGACGCCGCCGCCCGCGATGTTGCGCCTGGCCACGCGGACCCCCGGCCTGTTCGACGCCCCCGGCGCGCGCAAGGTCTACCACCTGGGCGCCACCCCCCCCGGTCGCATGACAGAGGCGCGGGAAAAAGTGCTGGCGGTGCTGGCCGATCATCCCGGTGGCGGGTTCTATCTGGGCGAGCTGGCGCAACTGGCGGATGTCACCCCGCAGGTCGTCAAGGGCTTGGCCGCACAGGGTGCGCTGATCGAGGCGGAAGAACCCCGCGACCTGCCCTATCCGCATCTGGACCCAGACCTACCCGGCAAGATCCTGTCCGACGATCAGGCGGCGGCGGCCGACAAACTGCGGGCGGGGACCGGTCGCTTTGGCGTGACCTTGCTAAAGGGGGTAACCGGGTCGGGCAAGACCGAGGTGTACATGGAGGCGGTGGCCGAATGTCTGCGTCGGGGGCGGCAAGCATTGGTGCTGCTGCCGGAAATCGCGCTGACCACGGAATTTCTGGCGCGGGTTCAGGCGCGTTTTGGGGCGCGGCCCGGTGAATGGCATTCCGGCGCGACGCAGGGCGAACGGCGGCGGCTGTGGCGGATGTGCGCCACGGGCGGGGCGCAGATGGTGGTGGGCGCACGCTCGGCGCTGTTCCTGCCGTTCCGTGATCTGGGGCTGATCATCGTCGATGAGGAACACGACGGGTCCTACAAACAGGAAGAGGGTGCGCTGTACAACGCGCGCGACATGGCGGTGTTGCGGGCCTCTATCTGCGGAGCGCAGGTGGTGCTGGCCTCGGCCACGCCCAGTCTGGAAACCTGGGTGAACGCAGATAGCGGCAAATATGCCCGGGTCGATCTGCATGCCCGGTTCGGAGTTGCCGAACTGCCGCAGATGCGTGCCATCGACATGCGCGATGAACAGATCGAATCCGCGCATTGGATTTCACCGACGCTGGTGGGCGAGGTGGTCAAGCGGCTGAACGCCGGCGAACAGGCGATGCTGTTCCTGAACCGGCGCGGCTATGCGCCGGTCACGGTCTGCCGCGCCTGCGGGCATCAGATCGGCTGCGATCACTGTGACGCGCGGATGGTGGAACACCGGTTTCAAAAGCGACTGGTCTGCCATCAATGCGGCGAAACCAAACCCATCCCGACCGCCTGCCCGTCCTGCGGGGTCGAGGGCAAGCTGGCCCCTGTCGGCCCCGGCGTCGAGCGTCTGGCGGAAGAGGTGGCCGAACGGTTCCCCACCGCCCGGCTGTCGGTGCTGTCGTCCGATCTGTTCGGCTCGGCCCGCGCGCTGAAAGAGGCCATCGCCGATATCGCACAGGGGGGCGCCGATATCATCATCGGCACGCAGATCGTGGCCAAGGGGCACAACTTTCCGCGTCTGACGCTGGTAGGGGTAATCGACGCCGATCTGGGGTTGCAGGGATCGGACCTGCGCGCCGCGGAAAAGACCTTTCAGCTGATGCGTCAGGTGGCGGGGCGGGCCGGACGGGCCGACCGTCCGGGGCTGGCGCTGTTGCAGACATTCCAGCCCGAACACCCGGTGATCCGCGCTATTCTGGGCGGCGACGAAGAGGCGTTCTGGCGGGCCGAGGCCGCCGCACGGCAGGCGCAGGGGATGCCCCCCTTTGGCCGGATGGCGGGGATCATCCTGTCCGGCCCCGAGATCGCACCGCTGTTCGAGGTCGGCAACGAACTGGCGCGGCGCGATGCCGCCCTGCGCCGTGTCGGCGCACAGGTATTCGGTCCCGCCCCCGCCCCCATCGCCCGGGTGCGCGGCCGCCACCGGGTCAGGATGCTGATCCGCGCCGACAAGACCGCCCCCCTGCAATCGGCGATCCGCGAATGGCTGGCCGGGGTCAGGTTGCCGGGCGCGGTGCGGCTGGCAATTGACATGGATCCACAAAGTTTCCTGTGAACAATGGCGCCTTGGGCGTCACGGCCCTTGAATTCCGGGGGCGGTGCTTGTATCTCGGCACGTCCCCATTAAAATGGGAAGAAACCCGTCAGAGCCGCACGCACCCACCTGCGCGACACTGCGGATGCAATGGATCTTTGACGAAAGGCTGCCGATGTCCTGGACCGATGAACGCGTCGAGCTTCTGAAAAAGATGTGGCAGGAGGGTCAATCCGCCAGCCAGATCGCCAAGGAGCTGGGCGGGGTCACCCGCAATGCGGTGATCGGCAAGGTGCACCGTCTGGGCCTGTCGAACCGTATCGAGGGTGCGCCGATGGCCACCGCCCCGGCGGCGGAACCGATGACAAAACCCGAACCGGTGGCCGAGGCCGCCCCGCGCGCCCCCGAACCCGCGCCGCGCCCGGAACCCGTGGCCGCGCGTCCGGCCCCGCAATCCGCCCCCGCCGCACGCCCCGAGCCGGTGGCCGTGCCCGCCGCCCCCCCGATGATCCGCAAGGCGATCGTGCCGGCCGGACAACCGTTGCCGCCGCAACCATCGCTGAATGAAATCAGCCCGGAGACGCTGGCCTCGGTGCGCGAAGTGGAAAAACGGTCGCGCAAGATCTCGTTGATGGACCTGACCGAGCGCACCTGCAAATGGCCGATCGGTGACCCGGCTACGGAGAACTTCTATTTCTGCGGCCTGCCCAGCCAACCCGGAAAGCCCTATTGCGAGGCGCATGTCTCGGTCGCGTTTCAACCGATGAGCGCGCGGCGCGACCGGCGCCGCTAGGCCACAGGTCCCTGACCGGATCGCCCCGGAACAACGATGGAATCACGCAAGGCGGGTCACAGGCCCGCCTTCGCCTTACGCCAGACCCCGAATACGCAAGCCCCCACTACGCAAGCCCCGCCCTATGCCAGCACCGGAAGCCCGCAAGATGAGCCAGAACCCCCCGAACCTGCGCCCCGACCTGGCCCCGTTGCCAAGGTTCGACGCGGCCCCGCGCCCCGGTCAGCCGACCATCGGCATGGTCAGCCTGGGCTGCCCCAAGGCACTGGTCGACAGCGAACGGATTCTGACCCGGCTACGCGCCGAGGGCTATGCCATCAGTCCCGATTACAAAGGCGCCGAGGCGGTGATCGTCAACACCTGCGGTTTCCTTGATTCGGCCAAGGCCGAAAGCCTGGAGGCGATTGGCGAGGCGCTGAAGGAAAACGGCAAGGTGATCGTCACCGGCTGTCTGGGCGCCGATGCGCAGTTCATTACCGGTGCCCACCCCAAGGTGCTGGCCGTCACCGGGCCACAGCAATACGAACAGGTTCTGGATGCGGTGCATAGTGCCGTGCCGCCCGCGCCCGATCCGTTCATTGACTTGCTGCCGGGGGCCGGGATCAAGCTGACACCACGCCATTTCAGCTATCTGAAAATCTCCGAAGGCTGCAACCATCACTGCAAATTCTGCATCATCCCGGATATGCGCGGCCGTCTGGTCAGCCGTCCGGCCCATGCGGTGCTGCGCGAGGCCGAAAAGCTGCTGGATGCGGGCGTGCGGGAATTGCTGGTGATCAGCCAGGACACCTCGGCCTACGGGGTCGACCGCAAACACGACCTGTCGCCGTGGAAAGGCGCCGAAGTGCGCGCCCATATCACCGACCTGACCCGTGAAATGGGCAAGCTGGCGCAGGGCCACGATGCCTGGGTGCGGTTGCACTACGTCTACCCCTACCCGCATGTGCGCGACCTGATTCCGCTGATGGCAGAGGGCCTGGTGCTGCCCTATCTGGATATCCCGTTCCAGCACGCCCACCCGGATGTGCTGAAACGCATGGCGCGCCCCGCCGCCAGTGCCAGGACCCTGGACGAGATCGCCGCATGGCGGACTGCCTGCCCGGATATCGTGCTGCGCTCGACCTTCATCGTCGGCTATCCCGGCGAGACTGAAGCCGAGTTCCAATACCTGCTGGACTGGATGGATACCGCGCAACTGGACCGCGTCGGGTGTTTTCAGTATGAGAACGTCGCCGGTGCCCGGTCCAATGACCTGCCCGACCATGTCCCCGACGAGGTGAAACAGGATCGCTGGGACCGGTTCATGGAGAAGGCGCAGGAAATCTCGGCGGCCAAACTGGCGGCCAAGGTCGGCACGCACCAACAGGTGATCGTCGATGCGGTCGATGACGAGGGCGCCACCTGCCGCACCCGGGCCGATGCGCCCGAGATTGACGGCAACCTGTTCATCGACGAAGATTTCCAGGATCTGGCCCCGGGCGACATGATCACGGTCGAGGTCGAAGAGGCCTCGGAATACGATCTATGGGGCCGTATCGTCTAGCCTGACGGACATATCCCTGCGTCTGGCATATCGCCCGCCCTTCCCTCGCACGCCGCTTTCGCCTATCTAGCGGTAAACCGGAAATTCCGCGAAAGGTGCCCCAATGGCCTCGTATCAGTATGTTTATCACATGGATGGGGTGTCGAAGACCTATCCCGGTGGCAAGAAGTGCTTTGAAAACATCAACCTGAACTTCCTGCCCGGCGTGAAGATCGGCGTGGTCGGCGTCAACGGCTCGGGGAAATCGACGCTGTTGCGGATCATGGCCGGGATGGACAAGGATTTCCAGGGCGAAGCCTGGGCCGCCAAAGACGCCAAGGTCGGCTATCTGTCGCAGGAACCGGAACTGGACCCGCAACTGAACGTGCGTGGCAATGTCATGTGCGGTGTGGCCGCCAAACAGGCCAAGCTGGACCGTTACAACGAACTGGCGATGAATTACTCCGATGAAACCGCCGACGAAATGGCGCGTTTGCAAGACGAGATCGATTCGGAAAACCTGTGGGATCTGGACAGTCAGGTCGACATCGCGATGGAGGCCCTGCGCTGCCCGCCCGATGACGCCGATGTGGAAACGCTGTCGGGGGGCGAACGCCGCCGGGTCGCGCTGTGCAAACTGCTGCTGGCGGCGCCCGACATGCTGCTGCTGGACGAACCGACCAACCACCTGGATGCGGAAACCATCGCCTGGCTGCAAAAGCACCTGATCGACTACAAGGGCACGATCCTGATCGTCACCCACGACCGCTATTTCCTGGATGACATCACCAGCTGGATTCTGGAACTGGAGCGTGGCCGCGGTATTCCCTATGAGGGCAACTATTCCGCCTGGTTGGAACAGAAGGCAAAGCGGCTGGAACAAGAGGCCCGCGAGGACAAGGCCAAGCAAAAGGTCATGGCTAAGGAACTGGACTGGATCCGCGCTGGCGCCAAGGCCCGTCAGGCGAAATCCAAGGCCCGGATCTCGGCCTACGAAAAGATGGCGGACCAGTCCGAGCGCGAGCGTGTCGGCACCGCCCAGATCATCATCCCCAACGGCCCGCGTCTGGGCAGCAAGGTGATCGAGGTCGAGGGCCTGTCCAAGCATTTCGGCGACCGGACCTTGATCGAGAACCTGTCGTTCTCGGTGCCGCCAGGCGCCATCGTCGGGGTTATCGGGCCGAACGGCGCCGGGAAATCGACGCTGTTTCGCATGATCACCGGCCAGGAGACCCCTGATGCGGGCACGGTCACGCTGGGCGATACCGTCAAGCTGGCCTATGTCGACCAGTCGCGCGATGCGCTGGCCGATACCAAGACCGTCTGGGAGGAAATCTCCGGTGGCGCCGAAATGATTGAACTGGGCGATGCCCAGGTGAACAGCCGCGCCTATTGCGGGGCGTTCAATTTCAAGGGTTCGGACCAGCAGAAAAAGGTCGGCCTGTTGTCGGGCGGGGAACGTAACCGCGTTCACATGGCCAAGCTGCTGAAATCCGGTGGCAACGTGCTGTTGCTGGATGAACCGACCAACGATCTGGACGTGGAAACCCTGCAGGCGCTGGAAGCCGCTATCGAAGATTTCGCCGGTTGCGCCGTGGTTATCTCACACGACCGGTTCTTCCTGGACCGGCTTTGCACCCACATCCTGGCGTTCGAGAGCGATTCCAACATCGAATATTTCGAGGGCAACTTCGAGGATTACGAGCAAGACAAGATGCGCCGTCTGGGGCCGGATGCCCTGGAACCGAAACGGGTGAAATACAAGAAATTCACCCGCTGATATCAAACCCCGGCCTTGCGGCCGGGTTTTTTTCTGGCCCCAGTACCGGTATGAAACAAAAAAACCCGACCGCAAGGCCGGGTTTTGTTCACTGTCCGTGAAATTTGGTCTCAGTGCAGATGCGCCTTGACCTCGGCGATGGCCGCGTCGATTGCATTCGACTTGTCGGCAGTGCTGAGTTGCTTGGCCAGAACCTCGCCCGCAGCGGCAATAGCCACCAGAACGGCTTGGTCCTTGACCTCTTTGATCGCACCGGCTTCCGCCGACGCAATCTGATCCTCAGCGGATTTCAGACGACGTGCGATGGAATGCTCCAGCTCGGCCTTGGCCTGTTCCGCTGCCAGTTGCGCATCGCGCTTGGCCGCAGTGACGATGGCATCGGCCTGAACCTGCACTTCGCGCGCCTTGCGTTCATAGCTGGCCAGAATTGCCTGCGCTTCTTCACGCAGGGCACGGGCCTCATCGAGATCGGATTTGATCCCGGCGGCGCGCTTGTCCAGCAACCCGGTCAGACGGCCGGGCACCTTCAGTTTCAGCACCAGAGCAACGAACAGCAGGAAGCCGATCAGAACGACGAAATCGGTGTTGCGCAGCGACAGGAACGCCCCATCCGCGGCGAATGCCGGTTGCGCCGCAAGAACCAGAAGCAGAGATAGCTTTTTCATCGTCTTATCCCTTCACCCGGGCCGCGACAGCGGCGGCGACGGCATCGGCGTCAACCTTGCCACCCAGCACAGCGACGATTTCCGCCGCAGCATCCTGGGCAACGGTCTTGACCGAGGCCAGGGCACCGGTGCGGATCTCGCCGATCTTGACTTCGGATTCGGCAGCACGCGCAGAGATCTTGACATCGGCCGAGGCGATGGCCGCATCCAGATCCTTCTTGATGTCGGCGCGGGCTTCCGCGACGATCTTCGCGGCTTGCTTGCGTGCCTCATCCAAAGCCTTGTCATAGGCTGCGGCGGCTTCTTTCGCCTTCAGTTTGTATTCTTCCGCTGCGGCCACATCGCCTGCGATGGACCCCTGGCGTTCCGCAAGGATCGCGGAGATACGCGGCAGAGCAAGGCGCGACAGCACCAGATAGATCACGACCAGCGCGACCAGAAGCCAGAAAATCTGGTTTGGAAAGGCCGAGAAATCCAGCTGCGGCATCCCTGCCGCGTGCGATTCCTTGGCGATTTCCTCAGCGAGGTGTTCGTTATCCATGATATCCCCCAGAGCCCTTATTAAACCGGGTGGGCCCACAAGGGACCCACCCGACCGCAAGGATGCGTATCAGGGATCAGACCGCGAACATCAGCAGCAGGGCGACCAGGAACGAGAAGATCCCGAACGCTTCGGCAAAGGCGATGCCGATGAACAGCATGGCGGTTTGACCGGCAGCAGCCGAAGGGTTGCGCAATGCGCCAGCGAGGAAGTTGCCCGCGATGTGGCCCACGCCGACAGCGGCGCCCGCCATACCGATACAGGCCAGACCTGCACCGATGTATTTACCCAGAACTGCGGCGGCGACGATTTCCATGGTGATCTCCTTAACGGTTGGAAGTCTGTTGGTGAATGACCTGATGCTGGCCGGCGCTCAGTGCGCCGGGTGCAGCGCGTCTTTCAGATAGACGCAGGTCAGGATGGTGAAGACATAGGCCTGAATGAAGCACACAAGCACCTCAAAGGCATACATGCCGACAATGGCGATGATCGACAGCGGCGTGACCAGCACGCCGATTCCCGACATCAAAATGACAGGGGCGAAGGCGGCGAACACCTTGATGACGGCGTGGCCCGCCATCATGTTGCCAGCAAGACGAATGGAGTGGCTGACCGGGCGCACGAAGTAGGAAATCAGCTCGATGATCGCCAGGATCGGACGCAGCGCCATCGGCGCCGAACTGACCCAGAACAGGCCCAGGAAATGCGTGCCGTGCTTGGCAAAGCCCAGCACCGTCACCACCAGAAACACGCCCATGGCCAGAACCGCCGTCACCGCGATATGCGAGGTGGTGGTAAAGGACATCGGCAACAGGCCAAGGAAGTTGGCGAACAGGATGAAGATGAACAGGGTGAAGATATAGGGGAAGTATTTCAGCCCCTCCTTGCCCGTCACGTCTTCGACCATCTTATGGACGAAGCCATAGGCCAGTTCGGCGACCGATTGCACCCGGCTGGGCACGATCGCCCGACGGCTGGCGCCAACGACCATCAGCAGCACCGTCGCCAGCACCGCCAGCGCCATCCACAGCGTCACGTTGGTGATCGTGTACCAATGCACCGCGCCATCGCCAAACAACGGCTTGACGATGAACTGATTCATCGGATGGAACGCGAGACCTTCACCTTGTTCTGCCACGTCTATTTTCCCTCTTTGTCGGTCGCCTCGGCAACCGCAGCCGTCTTGTTCATCTCTGTGGCCGTGCGCAGCATGACCCGCACTCCCGCCACGAACCCAAGGAGCGTGAACACCAGCATGAACCAGGGGCGCGTGTTCAACGCAACGTCCAATCCAAATCCGATGCCAAAGCCGATCCCCAGCCCTGAAACCAGTTCGATGACCATTCGCCAGGCTGTATCCAGCTGCCGAAAACTGTCACCTTTCGTCTGCACGGGCTTGGCCTCGGCCTTGCGCCTTTGGGCAAGCCGATCCTCAAGCGCCTTGAGGCGCCCCGGATCAGGCTCTTCCGACGGACGTTCGGTCATCAAAACCACCCCGCGATAGTTCTGCACCCTGATAGTCGTCACAGCCACGTGAGTCAATTCCGTTAGCGCCCGCAATTGACCCGGCAACACATTGAAAAACATATGTTTCACAAATTCACGCCGCAGCGCGGCGGTGACAGGCCGCGATTCCGGCAAAAACCGATATTCAACCGTATGGTTGACGTTTTGGCCGCGCCGACGCATCAATCGTGGATGAACCTGACGCCGACCTCCCGCCTTGACGCGATTTTTTCCGCATTGGCCGACCCGACGCGGCGGGCGATCCTGACCATGTTGCTGGAAGATGACATGGCCGTCACCGATGTGGCGGAGCCGTTCCAGATGTCGCTGGCGGCCATTTCCAAACATCTGGCCATTCTGGCCGAGGCCGGGTTGATCACCCAGGAAAAGCACGGCCGGGTGAAATGGTGCAAGCTGGACCCCTATGCGATGGGCGCCGCCGTCACCTGGATTCAAAGTTTCGGCCAGCTGGACCCGCTGGATTTTGACGCGTTCGAGCGGTTTCTGGAAGCCGAGCTGACAGAAAAAGGCCCCGCCGAAGCGGGGCCAGACCTTACAGATCCATCGCCAGACGCGGGGTGAACTGGTAGATCCAGGTCTCGGTCAGCGGCACCCCGTCCAGCGCCATATACATGCGCAGATCGGCGGTTTCGTCCGGTTGCAGCTCCAGATCGAAATTCGCCCGCCAGACATTGCCGTTCGGCACCGGTTCCGAGAATATCCGACTGGTGGTGCCCTTGGTCGCGGTCACGACGACCTCGGGGAAGACACCGTAGGGGATTTTCTGCATTACCGGGGGGCGGTCGAATTCGATGCCGAAGTGATAGACATTCGGCGGACGCACCAGCCCCGGCGTACCACCACGCCCGATCCGGGTGGCGATCGTCTGGGCGATGTTTTCCGCCGGGAAGGGTTCTGCGTTCTGCCAATGCAGGCGGTAATGCATGTCATACCGGCTGCCCGCCGTGGCCGCGGCCTCGGGCACCCAGAAGGCGCCGATATTGTCATGGATCTCGTCGTCGGTCGGAATTTCCAGCAACTGCACCGTGCCGCGCCCGAAGGGGGTGATCGGCTCGATCCACAGGCAGGGACGGCGGTCATACATCACGCCATCCAGGAAGTGGTCAAAGTTGCGATCCCGCTGCAACAGGCCAAAGCCACGCGGATTGTCATCGGTAAAGGCCGAAACCTGCGTGCCCACCGGATTGTTCAGCGGCCGCCAGATCCGCTCCCCGGACCCCGCCCACATCGCCAACCCGTCGGAATCATGCACCTCGGGGCGCCAGTCGGTCAGCCGCTGCCGACCATATTCGCCAAACCAGAACATCGAGGTCAGCGGCGTCAGGCCCAGACGCTGCACATCCTTGCGCAGCCACAGCTTGGCCTCGATCTCCATCAACACGCCCCGCGTGCGATCCAGCCCGCGCGTCATGCGGAATCGATAAGCCCCCGCGACACTGGGACCGTCCAGCAAGGCGCAGACCGTGACAGGCGCGTTCGGATCGGTGCTTTCCTCGATGTAGAATTCGGTGAAATCGGGGAATTCCTCGGGCTTGTCGGGCACCGCCGCATCCAGAACGATGCCGCGCGCCGACAGGCCGTATTGCCCCGCCGCCCCGATGGCCCGGAAATAGGACGCCCCCAGAAAGGCCACCCAATCCTGCCGCGGCCAATCGGCCTCGGTGTTCCATTCCTGTAACCGGAAGCCTGCGAACCCGGCATCCGCCGGCAATTTGCGCGCCGGGCTGTCATCGGGCATTTCAAAGAAGTCGGTGCTATAGGGCACCTCGGTAGCCTGACCGTCCACCACAGTGTGCATTTTCACCCGCTTGGTGAAATATTGCCCCAGATGGAAGAATTCCAGCGGATAGCCCGCCGGCAACCCCGATCCCGCCTGCCCGGCGAACAACGCCATGTCAGGTTTGAACTTCAGCTTGCCGTGCTGGACATAGTCGATCTGCTGAACGACATCGGGCATGGGCTGATAGGGCGGCACATAGGCCTGCGCCGCCAGCGCCTCGGCCCGGGCGGCCAGCGCCTCGAAGCTGAAGGGAACGGGGGTGGTATCGGCCATCGACCGGTGGGGGAGGAACATCATCGCCCCGGCGAGGGCGGTG
>DASWPI010000101.1:0-13716 GCA_036398515.1 Paenirhodobacter sp. | reverse complement strand
GCCCCAGAAGGCGGGCCTGCAACACGATCTCGCCATTCAGGAAATCCACCTCGCTGCGCGCGCCACGGGTGAAACTCTGCCATGTGGACTGGCCGCCCGGATCATCGGGATCGCGGTGGATCTTCCAGCCGGACAGATCGAGCTTGCGCTCCTCCGGGCGTACTGGGTCGAAACCGGCGGCTTTCAGGATCTCCAACGCCTCGGCGGCAAGGGCATCGCCGACGCGGGCGGCCTCATCCGGGGGGCCCGCGAACAGCTCGACCACGTTGCGCACGTTATAGAGCAGTTTTTCGGCCTTCCAGCGGCGGATATCGTCGCGCTCTTCTGCCAGGGCATTGGCCCGGATCAGATCCGCAACCAGCCGGGCCGAGATGGTATCGCGCCCCGAGGGGTAACGACCCAGCGTCAGGGCGGCGAATTGCGGTTCGGCCAGCACCCGGACATGGCCGGTGCGGGTATAGATCGCAGGAACCCGTACCACGGCGGCATATAGGCGGGCGAAACGGCGGGCGGCGATGCGTTCGGATTCCAGGCCGTTTTGCAGCGTGACCACCGGCAGATCGGCGGCCAGGCCGCCACCCTGCACCGGCAATACGGCCAGGCGGGCGGTCAGGTCCTCGATGTCCTGGCCCTTGACGGCCAGAAACAGGATGTCGTCGGGTTTGAGCTGCAGGCTGTCGATATCGGTGACGGCCAGCGCGATGTGTTCGGTGCCCTGCGGGCGCTGATAGGCCAGCCCGTGCCGACGCAGATGGTCCAGCTGCGCGCCGCGCGCGACCAGCAGGGTCTGGATACCGGCTTTGGTGAATTGCGCGGCAAGGCTGGTGCCGATGGCACCGGCGCCAAAGATCACATGGGTCATCTGTGCGTCCTGCTTGTCCTGGGTCCCATACCCTGGGTTGGGATCGTGTCGCGGTCAGACCGCCGCGCGCAAGGGCGCGGGGGGCAACGTCGTCTGGTTGGCCTTGAACCGCGCAAAGGCGCTACGGCCCAGTTGGCGCAGCACGGTGTCTTCCTGTGGCGCATGGACCAGCACGGCCTGAATATCGCGGAAGTTCCGGGCGATCCCCAGATCCGCGGCCAGCCCCGGATTGCCCAGCGTCTTTACCGCCAGCGCCACTGCCTCTTGCAACTGGCGCCCGACGATCAGCCGCGTCCGCATCAGATGCAGCGGGTCCTGCCGGTGATGGCGCAGCGCATCAAACAGGAAGGTCCTGGCCGAGGATACCAGCAGGTCGATTTCACCCGCGACATCTATGATGCGGTCGGTCTCGGCGATGGGGCGCCCCAGATTGGCGGGCACACGGCCGTGGGTGAAACGCGCGAATCCTTCGGCGGCGGCATCGCCCACCCCCAGATAGATCGAGGTCAGCCCCAGCGTCAGCACCGCATGGCCCAGATTGTCCTGATGGCCCTTGCCCGCCTCGACCAGATCCAGCACATCCGTTAGTGGCACCTGAACATTGTCGAAGGCCACATCATGCGAGGACGTCGCCCGCATCCCAAGACTGTCCCAGTTGTGGATGATCGAGATGCCGGGGGTGGTGGCGGGCACGATGAAGGTGCCGACGCGGGCGGGGGTTTCATCGGTTGTGGCCCAGAC
Organism: Paenirhodobacter sp.; assembly: GCA_036398515.1. Lineage (GTDB taxonomy): Bacteria > Pseudomonadota > Alphaproteobacteria > Rhodobacterales > Rhodobacteraceae > Rhodobacter. The sequence goes on along the minus strand of DASWPI010000101.1, from coordinate 12,113 downwards.
CAGGAAATGGGTCAGACCTTCGGACCCGGTGACAAAGCGCTTGGTGCCGCTGATCGACCAGCCGTTGGCGGTGCGTCGCGCCTGTGTCTGCGGCAGGCCACCGCGCGCAGGCGATCCCAGATCGGGCTCGACCCGCGCGGCATTCAGCAGGATCGGCCGCTGGCGGCCCGCCTCGACGATGCGGCGGTAATGGTCGTCGGGCCAATGGCCGCGCTCGGCCTGGGTCAGGTGATTGGCCAGCGTCATCGTCACGATCAGCGCCACCGAGGGGTCGGCGCGGCCGATCTGGCTGATGACATCGACCAACGCATCGAACCCGCCGCCGGGGCCGCCATACCGGTTGGCAACGGTGACCTGCAACAATCCGGCGTCCTGCACCGCCTGGATGCCCTCTGTGGGGTAGCTGCCATTGCGGTCAGACAGGATACCGGCAGCATGGATGCGCGCCAGCGTTTCAGGCGGCACGATGACCGGACCTGAGGACGCGGGGGCAGGAGAGATGGAACTTGCGGTCTGGGCAGTCACGGTCTGGGCGGTCACGGGCGGGGATCTTTCGTCATCTGAACGGAACAGGGCCAGGACCGGAAGCGACCGGTCCTGGCATGGCCTGGCGGTGGTCTCAGACCGGCTCGGCGACCGGCTTTTTTGCGGCCTCCCGCGCGGCCAGACCCTGACGGACCAGGGGCAACACATAGCGGCCGTAATCCACCGCATCGTTGTAATTGTCATAACCCCGGATCGAGATCAGCTCGGCGCCCAGATCGACATAATCAAGCAGCGAGGCGGCGATGGTTTCGGGCGATCCGACCAGCGCGGTCGAGGCGCCCGAGGCATTGGTCGCGGTGACGGTGGGATACCACAGCGCACGGTCCTGCACATCGCCGCGCTTGGCAATCTCCAGCAGCCGTTGCGAGCCGACGTTGAGCGGGGGCGCCGCATTGATCGGCTTGCGGGCTAGCCCATTTTCACGGGCGGCTTTCAGCTTGTCGAGGACGGCATGAGCCTTTTCCCAGGCCAGTTCATCTGTCTGCGCGATGATCGGTCGGAAGGTGACCCAGATACGCGGACGATCCGTGCGGCCAGCGGCCTTGGCGGCGGCGTTGATCTTGTCGATCTGCTCGCGCGTTTCCTTCAACGGTTCGCCCCAGAGTCCGAAGATATCGGCCAGCTCGCCGCCAACGCGGTAGGCTTCTTCCGAAGATCCACCGACCGAGACCGGAATCGGCGCTACGGGCTTCACCTTGCTGGAGAAATCCTTGAACTGGTAATATTTTCCATCATGGTCAAAGGGTTCGGTGGATGCCCAAGCCCGGCGCAGGATGCGGATGTATTCGGCCTGCCGCGCATAGCGTTCTTCCTTGTTCAGGAAGTCACCCTCGCGCGCCTGTTCCGCGGGATCGCCGCCCGCGATGAAGTGGACGACGACGCGGCCTTGTCCCAGTTGTGACAGCGTGGCCAGCGCCTTGGCGGCGACGGTCGGATAGACCGTATTCGGCCGCAGGGCGACAACCACGCTGATGTTTTTCGTCACGGCCAGAATGGTGGCGGCAATCGTGAAATTGTCAAAGGAGGAAGAGTGATAGGGGATCAGCGTGTAGTTGAACCCGTAATCATCCAGCGTCCGTGCGTAGCGAACCAGAAAGGCCGGATCGATTGGCGCCTCGGGAATGGGCGCGATATCGGTCGAGGCATTGGGGAAAGTGAGGGAGATAAACTCAGTCGACATGGGGACCTCTTTGCAAATGTTCGGTGGCAAGACTAACAGTCAGGATGTGGATACAGAACGATCTGTCTCTCTCTTTTCGGGCGGCCGACGAGAGATCTGATCTTTATTCGCCATCGCGGGGGGAGAAAGATTTCCAACCGGTTTTCGATGGCGTCTCGGGGTCTGGCCGGGGGCCTGAGCAGGGTTTACGTGGCCGGAAGCCAGCCAAGCGCGGGGGCCACGGTTGCGGCCAGATCGTCCAGCAGCCGGATGTTCTGTTCCAGCGTGAATCCAGGTGGCAGGAACAGGATCAGCTCATCCGCGCCAGCAAGGCCGGGATCGGCCAGAACCGCCGTCGCCACCTGATCGGGCGTGCCATGGAAGACGGGGGAGATCTGGCTGCCCTCGGGGGCATTGGTGCGCGCGGTCGGTTGCAATGCGCCTTTGGGACGCGATGCGGCGATGCCCTGTGTGCGGCGTTCCAGATCATAGGCGGCATAGGTGTCGCGCAGCTCCGCCGAGGGGCCCGGCAGGATCGAGGCGGCCACGGCCACGGGGGGCGCGTCATTGCCATAAAGCTCGGTCCAGCGGTCGCGGTACGCCTTGATGATGCGGGCCTGATGGTCGCTGAAACTCTCGCCGGGGGCCTGCCCGTGCTGCACCGTGCCGGTGATCAGGCCGATCCCCAGATCCGCCGCCTGAATGGCCGAACCGACGCTGGACACCCCTTGGCGGATGCGGGCGGCCAGTCCGGGGCTGTGCGGGGTGACGCGCAGTTCGGCCCCTTCCGGGGCGCCCTGGCCGGGGCCGTCCACCCGGTGCAGGGTCTCGCCGCGGATCGCGGCCAGGAACCGTGCCTGCCGCCGTTTGGCCTCGGTGCGGGCATCGGTGCCGACTGCGCCGAACACCGCGTCAAAGGCGGCATTCGCCCCGGTCGAGATCGCCAGCTCCAACCTTCCGCCAATCAGCAGATCGGTGGTGCCTGCGGCTTCAGCCAGCAAGATCGGGTCCTGATAGCGCATCGGCAGCACCGCAGACCCCAGGGTAATGCGGTCGGTGCGTTGGCCGACGGCGGCGAAGAACGGCAGGGGCGAGGACAGGTAATTGTCGAAATGCCGCTGATAGGACCAGCCCGATTGATAGCCCAGCCGTTCCGCCGCCTGATAAAGCGCGATACCGTCGCGCAGCCCTTTGGCGGGGCCGTCGGTTTCGTTGAACGACACCCGGGTGTTGAAGCCAAGGCGGGGCTTGGGGCGGTAACCCTGAGGCGGATGGGGGATGCTTTGGGCGATGGTCATGCGACGGCTTCCACGGCAGGTTTGGAGATGGCAGATTGGGGGATGATCGCCCTGCGTGCCGAGATCCCCGAAGGGATCGCGTCCAGCAGGGTGCGGGTATAGGCTTCGCGGGGATTGTCGAAAATGTCGGACACCCGGCCATGTTCGACGATGCGGCCCCGGTGCATCACCGACACGCTATGGGCCAGTTGCCGCACCAGCGCCAGATCATGACTGACGAAGACATAGGTGAGGCCAAGGCTGGCCTGCAATTCCAGCAACACCTCGACGATATCGGCCTGCACCGAGACATCCAGCGCCGAGGTCGGTTCGTCCAGAACGATCACATCGGGTTTCAGAACCAGCGCCCGGGCAATCGCCACGCGCTGGCGCTGTCCCCCGGACAGGGCGGTCGGCTTGCGTGCCAGAAGGGTCTCGGACAGGCCGACATTGGCCAGCGCCTCACGCACGCGCAGCCCGCGTTCGCGCGCGGTGCCGATGTTGAACCGGTCCAGTGGCTCGCGGATCAGGTTTTCCACCTTCCATGTCGGATCAAGCGAGGTGAACGGGTTTTGATAGACCAGCTGCAAATGCCGCCACGCCTCGCGCAGGGTTTCCGGCCTGCCGCCCGACAGCGGCGCGCCCGCCACGGTGATGCCGCCCTGATCGGGCTGATCAAGGCCCAGCAGCAGCCGGATGGTGGTGGTCTTGCCCGAGCCGGACTCGCCGACCAGCGCATGTGTGGTGCCCGCAGGCACCGCAAAAGAGACATTGTCCACCGCCCGCAGGCTGCGCCCATCGACGGTGAAGGTCTTGCTGACGCCGGTCACCTCGATTTTCGCGGCGGCCTGTTTCAACCGTGCGAAACCGGGGTCGCGCAGGGCGGCATAGCGGTCGGGGTTCAGCGCAGGCACATCCGAATGCAGTTTCCGCGCATAGGGCGAATTCGGCGCGGCAAAGACCGAGGCGGTATCGCCCGCCTCCTGCACGACCCCGTCTTTCAGCACCAGAATGGCATCGGTGCGTTCCGCCGCGATGGCAAGATCATGGGTGATCAGAAGCAGGCTGATATCCAGATCCTGCCGCAGCTGCGACAGCAAATCCAGAATGCGCTTCTGGATGGTGACATCCAGCGCCGAGGTCGGCTCATCCGCGACCAGCAGGGCAGGGCGCGGCAGCACCGCCAGCCCGATCAGCACGCGCTGCAACATGCCGCCCGACAACTGATGCGGATAGCTGTCATAGACACGCTGGGGATTGTCCAACCCGACCTGCGCGAAGGTTTCAAGGATCAGCGCCTTGCGTGCGCGCGGATCGCGTTCATCCAGCAACGCGGCCGCCTCTTCGGCCTGCACGCCGATGGTGCGCACCGGGTTCAGCGCATTGCCGGGATCTTGCGGCACGAAGCCGATCTGGCGGCCACGCAGCGGGCGGAAGCGGCGCTCGGGCAGGGACAGGATTTCCTGTCCCTGAAAGGCGACCCGGCCGGTGGCCTGTCCCTGAGCGGGCAACAGCCGCAGCACAGCCTTGGCGATTGTGGATTTTCCCGAACCGGATTCCCCGATCAACGCCAGGCTTTTGCCCCGGCCAAGGGTGAAGCCGACATTGCGTACGACCGCGTTCGGACCGTAGGAAACGGATAGGTCCTCGACACGCAGAAGGGGCGGGTTCAGTCGGTTTTGCGAAGCCATCTGCTGATCCTGTTGAGTGAGAGAACGGTGGCGATGGTGACAATGGCGGGGGCGTAGACCAGCCAGGGCCATTTCAGGTAATCCTTGCCGGTCGAGATCAGCAGACCCCAATCCGAGGCGGGGGGCGGATCGCCGTAGCCAAGAAAGGCAAGGCTGGCGATCACCAGGATCGACAGGCCGAAGCGCAGCACGGCCAGGGGCAGCACCGAGCGCGAAGCATTGGGCAACACGTGGCGCGTCAGGATATGCCAGCGCGATCCACCCGACAGGTAAGAGGCCTCGACAAAGGTGGCCGAGCGGGTTTTCAGCACTTCGGAGCGCATGACGCGGGCAAAGACCGCGACGGCGGAAATCCCGGTGGCGATGGCGGCATTGGTGGTGGAAAATCCTAATGCGGTGACGATGATCACGGCCAGCAGGAAATTCGGGATGGCCAGCAGCACGTCAACCAGCCGCGCCAGAATGATATCGACCCAGCCACCAAGGAAACCGGACAGCAATCCGATCAGCCCGCCGAAGACCAGCGCGATGACCACCGCGATCAGGGCGCTGGACACCGAGGATGCGGTGCCATGGATCACCCGGGCGAAAAGATCGCGGCCCAGATGGTCGGTGCCGAACCAATGCGCCACGCTGGGGGCGCGCAGCTTTTCCGCCGGGATGCCGATTGCCGGATCGAAACCGGTGAACAGGCCCGGCGCAATCGACCAGCCGATGATGGTGGCCAGGATCAGCAGCGACAGGATCACACTGGCGGGCAGGGGCAGCTTCAGGCGGGCGCGCCAAGGGGCGTGATGGGGCGGCGTGATGCCCGCCTGGGTCTTGGTCAGGGAAATGCTCATGCGTTCACCGGATGCGAAGGGGTTTCATCTGCCGTCGTCGCGCGGCGCGACGTGGTGCCAAGCAGCTTCACGCGCGGATCCAGCAGCGGATAGATCAGGTCGGCGATCAGGTTGATGACCACGAAGGCCACGGCCGCCAGCGAAACGATGGCCTGCAACACCGGCAGGTCCTGTGTGACCACCGACCGCTGGATCAGGCTGCCGACGCCGGTGCGGCCGAACACGGTCTCGGTGATCAGCGTATTGCCCAACACCTCGCCCACCATCAATGCGATCACCGTGACGACGGGTAATGACGAGGGTTTCAGCAGGTGCAGGAAGAACAGCCGGGACGGACCGAGGCCACGGGCGCGGGCCACGGTGGCGTAATCCTGTGCCGCTTCATGATCCAGATTGGCGATCAGCACCTCGGCGATCTGGGCCGAAATCGGGATGCCAAGTGCGATGGCGGCAAAGAATGTGGCCCAGAAGCTGCCCGGGTCGATCACCCGGAACAATCCCAGCTGGAAACCGAACAGGTGGATCAGGAACAGCCCGATCACGAAATTCGGCACCGACAGGAACAGCGAAGGGAACCCCCGCAGCAGCCGTCCACCCCAACGCGGCGGCAGGAAACGCGCCCCATAGGCGATGCCCAGGGCCAGCGTCAGCGCCACCACCAGCGATGCGCCCGCCAGTTGCAGGGTCGAGGGCAGCACCTCGGCAATCATGGTCGACACGGGTCGGCTGGACCGCAGCGAGTTCCCCAGATCACCGGTCAGGAAGTTGGAGAGCGAATTCCACAGTTGGAGCGGGATCGGTTTGTCCAGTCCCTGGGTGGCGATGATCTGCGCGATATCCGCCTCGGAAAACCCGTTCTGCGGGTCGCGCAGGATATTGGTCACCGGATCACCCGGCAGGATGCTGACCACGACGAAGGTGAAGACATAGGTCAACAGGACAACGACCACCGCCTGGGACAGACGTTTTGCCGCATAGATCAGATAGGCGTTCTGCATGCCTTACGGTTCCTCATCTTGTATCGGGGAAGGTGGGCAAGGGGCGCGTGATCGCCCCCTTGCCGCTGTGTCAGGCACTGCCCTTGGTGGCGCGGTAATAGCTGGCATAGGCGGTGACGTTGTAGATCACGTCCCTGATCTCGGGCGTATGCACGTACAGCCGCTGCACGATCTGGGTGCGGGGGATGAAATAACCCTGCTCCAGCACATAGGCCTGCAATTCGTCCAGATAGGGGGCACGGGCCTCGAAAGAGATGGCCGAGGCGATCTTGTCGCGCAGGTCATTGATACGGGGATCGCTTTCGCCCAAACCGAACCAGTTTTCGCCCTTGTTGGCATTGGTCAGGATGCTGGCCACGGTGCCGGCATCGGCGAAGCTGCGGGTGATTTCATAGGTGGGCACGCCGGGGCTGGCCACGCGGACCTTTTCGCCGAAGGTCACCACGTCATAGGCCCGGATCACCACTTTCCAGCCGATCCGGCCCAACTGTTGGGCGATCAGCTCATCCACGGCCTTGGCGGTGACCAGATAGGGGTTGGAATGCAGGATCAGTTCCAGCGGCTTGCCATCCTTGGCGCGGAACCCGTTGGCCCCCTTGAGCCAGCCCGCCTCATCCAGCAGGGCCTCGGCCCGCGCCGGATCATAGGCCAGCAGGGCCGAATGATCGGTGGCGCCGGGGGTGTTGCTCTGGATGAAGCTGGTCGCCAACAGCCAGTCGGGCGTGTAAACGGTGTCGATGATTTCCTGGCGGTTCAGCGCCGATTGCAGCGCCTGACGCACCTTCAGCTCATTCAGCGGGGCTTCCTGCGTATTGACCGCCCAGCCGTTCACAAAGCCCAGATAACGCGGCGTGGCGGTGGTGAAGCCCTCTTCCTTCAGCGAGGTCAGTTCCTGGGGCGAGGGGCTGTAGGCGATATCGGCCTGACCCGATTGCACCGCGGCCACGCGCAGCGATTGCTCGGCCACCAGCTTGTAGGTGATGCTGTCGAGGAAGGCCGGACCGGTATGGCCGACCGCCGCCGGACCCCAGTTGTAATCGGCGCGCTTCACCAGCTTGACGTAATCGCCTTCCTTCCAGCTTTCGACGATGAACGGGCCCGAGGCGATGGTCTTGGCCAGATCCGCCTGTTGCGCGGCGGGCAGGGACAGCGTCTTGGGCGAGAACAACACCGCGCCGTGATAGCCCAGCGTCGGAATGAAACCCAGCGTCGGCGCGCGGAACACCACCTTCAGGATCAGCGGTTCGACCACCTCGGAATGGTCATAGGTCTTGGGGAACAGGCCCATCGGGTTGAGGCCATCCTCGGTACGACCGGCATACCACAGATCCAGGTTGGCAGCGACGGCGGCGGCATCAAACGGCGAACCATCCGAGAAGGTGACGCCCGGTTTCAGATGCAGGGTGAATTCGGTGGCATCGTCATTCTGTTCCCAGGATTCGGCCAGCCAAGGGCTGGCATTGCCCTCGCCATCGACGAAGACCAGCTTGTCGGCGACATTGCCCCAGACCTGGCCCTGGAAGCTGGAGATCACGCTGTTGCTGGGCACCCATGTCGGCCCGAGCGAGTCGATGAGGAAGACGATATCGCCACCGGCCTGCGGTGCGCCTTTGGCAAGAAGCCGGGTGCCCCCCAGCGTGGAGGCCAGCGTCAGCGCGGCGGAGCCAGCAAGCAGGCGGCGGCGCGACAGCCGGATGGAAGAGATATGATCGGTCATGGAAAGGTCCTGATTTTCGGTATGCGGAGGGGGAAGGGGGATGGTGCCTGCACGCCGGGGGCGCGCAGCGGGCAAAGATCAGCGCAGCTTGTCTGCGCAGCCCGGAAAGCCGCACCGACAGCACATCGGGCCGATAGGGTGGTGGTCACAGGCCATGCGTTTCCCGATGACATGAAGCGCGAATTCCGCCATGCCGGATGTCCTTCCTCTGGATATGTTTCGATCTGTTTGCGGCCCGCCCTGGGTGCGGTCGGCGCAGGTCATTGCCCTTGCGTTGCGTGTCTTGATTGCCCGCAATCTGCGGTTTTCCTTGAGACAAGATGATAGACTGACCTGTCCGTATTGTCTATTTTCTAGGTTGGGCGTGCGGGGGAAGCATCTTCTGGCTGGATGTGCCCAAACAGCGCAGTTCTCCTTCCCCCACGATGCAACGGCTGATTGCGCGACGCAGGCGGGATGGGGGAATCAGCCGGAATGCGGGTGGGGGACGGGGACGCGGGGCAGGATCCGTGCATGATCGACCACGGCGGATGCCGGTCCGGCCAGTCGCGCGATGGATACAAGTGAAAGCTGTCCGGCGCAGCCCTGGCTCAGCTGTGATGCGCCACGATCCCGCGTCACCGCATTTGGATTGCCGTTGACACAGGTGCGCCCCGATTCCGGCAGTTCCACCGGCGCATACCAGGCCCCGGTGGCCAGTTGCACCACCCCCGCCCGCAATCCCCGGTCGGGCAGTGCCGAGGCCAGAACCGCCCCGCGTCCGTTCCAGATGCGGATCACATCGCCCGCCGCAATGCCCAGCTGTGCCGCATCATCCGGGTTCAGCCGGGCAACCTCGCGGCCATCGTGCTTTGACGCCTGACTGGCCGGTCCGAAGTCCATCTGGCTGTGCAGCCGGCCGGCGGGCTGGTTGGCCACCAGCTGGAAGGGATGCTCTGCCGCCAGATCGGCGCCCAACCACTCGGTCGGGGGCAACCATGCCGGATGGCCCGGCAAGCCCGTGGCCGCCACATGAGACGAAAAGATCTCGATCCGGCCCGAGGGGGTGTTCAGCGCATGCGCCACCGGATCGGCATGAAAGCGGCGGATCGCGCCATCCGACAGCTTCAGCGGCAGCGGCAACACCAGCCCCTGACGGAAGCTGTCATAATCCGGGGCCTCCAGCCCCTTTGCGGCCAGCGCCGCCTGGGTGGGGGCGTAAATCCGGCGCAGCCAGCCCCCGGCATCCAGCCCCTCGGTAAAGGCCGGACCGCAACCGATCCGCTCGGCCAGCGCGGCAAAGATGGCGAAATCATCGCGCGCCGCGCCCCGTGGCGGGACCAGCGGCTGCATCGCCACAAGGAAGGGATCATTGCCGCCCGCACCGATATCCTCGCGCTCGGCGGTGATGGTGGCGGGAAAGATGATATCGGCATGGGCGGTGGTGGCGGTGCCGACGCTGTCATGCACGATGATGGTATCGGGGCGGGCAAAGGCCTGTGCCAACCGGGTCAGGTCCTGATGGTGGTGGAAGGGGTTGCCACCCGCCCAGTAGACCAGCCGGATATCGGCATAGGCGCGGGTCTCGCCCTTGTAGGTATAGCTTTGGCCGGGGTGCAGCAGCAGATCGGAAATCCGCGCGCAGGGGATGAAGTCATCCACCCGGTTGTGCCCCTGCGGCAGCGTCGGCAGCGGCACGTCCAGCGGCCATTTGCCGATATTCCCGATCGAGCCCAGACCGTAGCAGAACCCCGCACCGGGCAGGTGCCCCTGTCCCAGCATGGCCGCCAGCGTCAGCGCCATCCAGACCGGTTGTTCACCATTCTCGGCGCGTTGCAGCGAATAGGTGACATTGATCAGCGTGCGCGCCCTTGCGGCGCGGTCGGCCAGCGCGATGATCGCGGCGGCGGGCAGGTCGCAGATCGTGGCGGCCCAGCCGGGGGTTTTCGGCACGCCATCGCTGGCGCCGGTCAGATAGGCCAGAAAACGGTCATACCCTGTGGTGTAGCGGTCCAGATAGGCATGGTTGACCTGGCCCGAGGTCTGCAAATGATGCGCCATGCCCAGCATCAAGGCGACATCGGTTCCGGGACGCGGGCTGAGCCGGGTCAGCCCGGGCAACGGCCCCATGTCATCGGCAACCGGGCTGATCGACACGAATTCCGTCCCGCGTGCCGCCGCGTCGGCCAGCGCCTGATGCGCCCGGTGCTGCGAATTGCCGCCCCCGCTGACGGCGGTATTGCGCAGCGGCACCCCGCCAAAGGCGATGAGCAGTTCGGTATCGCGGGCCAGCTCGTCCAGATAGGGGTGGTCGCGGTTCAGCTTCATCGCATCACCCCAGACCAAGGACAGGATGACCGATCCGGCTGCGGTGGAATAGGTGTCGACGCTGCCGACATAACCGCCGAATGCGGTGTTCAGGAATCTGTGCAACTGGCCCTGCGCGTGGTGGAAACGTCCGGCCGAGGCCCAGCCGTAAGAGCCGCCAAACACCCGCGCACCGGGCAACGGGCCGCTATCCGGCAAATGCGCCGCCGCCCCCAGTCGCTGCAATTCGCGCGCGGCCAGATCCAGCGCAGGGTTCCAGTCCATCTCGATATACTGGTCGCGCCCCCGCCGGGGATCGGAGCCGGGGCCATCCTCCAGCCAGCCGCGCCGCACCAGCGGGCGGGCCAGCCGGGCGGGGTGGTCCAGCGCCGCCGGTATGTTGGCCAAAAGCGTTGAGGGCGCCGGATCATCGGCAGAGGGCTGGATTTCCAGCCCACCCCCCGGCAGGGGCCGGGCGCGGAATGCCCCCCAATGACTGCTGTGTTGACGAAAGGGTGGGGTCATGGGGCGATGGCTTGGATGCGATGGGGATGGGATAGCGACCGCATGTCTAGCATTTCAGCGTGCCGTCGGCCATTCCAAAGCCCGTTCACGGGACGGAAATACAGACCTGTCTTTTTGGCTTTGGGGGAAGAGGATGGCTGCGGCCCCCCCCGGCTGGCGGGTCCGGCAGGTCTGTAACGAAACGCATTGCGCGAAACGGGGCGCGGAGAATGCATCATCTGTTCGCGCATGAATTGCGAAAGCCCCGTTTCATTGCCCTTGCCGGATCCTTTTTGCATTCTGTCCGAAACCCGCGGGCCAAATTTCGCGGGCACCCGGGCGAGAGAGATGATGACCAAAACGAAACACGTCGTGGGGATCACCGATCACATGATCGGCCAGCCTGATCTGGAGGCGCAGATCCTGGGCGATCAGATCGAGATCGACTTCTTCGACACGATGGATGAGACCGCCTTCGATCCGCATCGGCTGGCGCGGCTGGATGCGCTGATGGTCTGGGGAGCGCGGCTTGGCCCTGCCAGCATCGCGCATCTCACGCGCTGCAAGGGGGTGGTCCGCTATGGGGTGGGCTACGAGAAGATCGACCTGCCAGCGTTGCGCGCCGCCGGTATCCCCTTTGCGAACAACCCCGATTATGGCACCGAGGAGGTCGCCGACCATGCCTTGGCCATGATCCTGTCGCTGCATCGCAGACTTTGGGAACATGATGCGCGGGCGCGGGGCTATACCTCGGGCTGGCAGGTCCACAGCCTGAAGCCTTTGGCCCGGTCGAACCGGGCCACGGTGGGGGTGGTGGGGGTCGGGCGGATCGGCACGGCGGTAGTGAACAGGCTGAAACCCTTTGGTTTCCGCATTCTGGGGTATGATCCGCACCAGCCGCCGGGCCATGAAAAGGCCGTAGGGTATGAACGTGTGGAGCGGATCGAGGATCTGCTGGCGCAATCCGATGTGGTGACGCTGCACTGTCCCGCCACGGCGGGAACGCGCGGCCTGCTTGGGGCCGCGGGGTTGGCGCGACTGAAACCCGGCGCGATCCTTGTGAACACGGCACGGGGGGAACTGACGGATGATC
>DASWPI010000100.1:0-9255 GCA_036398515.1 Paenirhodobacter sp. | reverse complement strand
TGCCGCTACCGCTGCATGTGTTTCGTCTGGCGGGGATCTACGGGCCGGGGCGCGGGCCGTTTGCCAAGGTGCGGGCGGGCACCGCGCGGCGGATACTCAAGCCCGGACAGGTGTTTTCGCGCATCCATGTGGCGGATATCGCGCAGATTCTGGCGGCCTCCATCGCTGCGCCGAACCCCGGCAGGCTGTACAATGTCTGTGATGACGATCCGGCCCCGCCACAGGACGTTCTGGCCTATGCGGCCGGGTTGTTGCATCTGCCGGTGCCGCCCGCCGAGGATTTCGCCACCGCCGCGATGACGCCGATGGCGCGCAGTTTCTATGCCGACAACAAGCGGGTCCGAAACGATCGGATCAAGACCGAACTGGGCGTGCGCCTGATCTATCCCGATTATCGCGCCGGGCTGCGGGCCATGCTGGACGATTAGGGCTGGACGATTAGGCTGGGGTCGCGGCGACCATCGGCCGTTCGCGCACCGGCAGATGCACGATGGCCGAAAACGCCCCCACACCCACGCCGATCCACCACACGGCGGTGTAATTGCCATACAGATCATACAGCTTGCCGCCCAGCCAGACGCCCAGGAACGCGCCGATCTGGTGGCTGAGGAAGATGAACCCATACAGCGTGCCCATGTAGCGCAGCCCGTAGATATAGGCCACCAGCCCCGAGGTCAGCGGCACCGTCGCCAGCCACAACGCCCCCATCACCAGCGAGAAGACCAGCACCGTGGCAGGCGTCATCGGCAGCATGATGAACAGCGCCGCCGCCACGGTCCGCCCGGTATAGATCAGCGCCAGCAGGTATTTCCGGCGCCAGCGATTCCCGGCCCAACCGGCCAGAATGGCGCCGACGATATTTGCCAAGCCGATCACCGAAATCGCCACCGCGCCCAGCGTGGATTGCGTGCGGATCCCCAGGGCCGCCAGCATGCCCGACGGGTCGATGGCGCCGCACAGCTCTGTCACCATCGCGGGAAAATGCGCGGTGATGAACCCCAGCTGATAGCCGCAGGAAAAGAAGCCGATGAAGATCAGCGAATATGTCGGATCACGAAAGGCACGCAGCAAGACCGTGCCCATGCTTTCGGCCAGCTCGGCGCGGCTGGCGCGTTGGGGCGAACGGAGCAGCGGCAAGGCCAGAAGGCTGGCCAGAATGACCCCGGCAAAAATGACGAAGACGCCCTGCCACGGCACATAGGCCAGCAGGATTTCCGCCACCGGCGCGCCGAACACCTGTCCCGCCGATCCCGCCGCCGTCGCAATACCCAGGGCCAGAGACCGGTTCTGGTCCGATGTGGCCCGTCCGACAACCGCCAGAATGACCCCGAACCCGGTGCCTGCGATGCCGAACCCCACCAGGATTTCCAGCAGGTCATGTTGCCACGGATGCACGGCGAAGGACGACATCACCAACCCCGCCGCATAGAGCAGCGCGCCCACGATGATCGCCCGCCGGTCGCCGAATTTTTCCGCCAGCGCCCCGAAGATCGGCTGGCCGATCCCCCAGGCCAGGTTCTGGATGGCGATGGCCAGACTGAATTCCGCCCTGGGCCAACCGAATTCCTGTGCGATCGGGATCTGGAACACCCCGAACGAGGCGCGGATGGCAAAGCTCATCAGCAAGATGATGCTGCCGCCGATCAGGACGGGGGTAAAAAGGCGGGCCTGGCTCATGGTGGTTTCCCTGGGTCGAAACGGGCAGGGTATCATTCGCCATCAACTCGGCGCCTGCGTCAATCTGCCCATTGTGCGGGGAACAATCGGGTGGCTTGCGTCTGCCGGGGCAAAGTGGTCGGATGGCGCGACGCCGCAGGCGCCCGATCTTTTCACCCGCATGAGGCATGACATGGCCAACCCCGTTCCCGTCTTTGATGGTCATAATGATTTTTTGCTGCGGCTGCTGAATGCGCCCGAGCGGCGCGAGGCGCTGTGGCTGCATGGCACCGATGAAGGCCAGATGGATTTGCCGCGGATGCGGGCGGGGGGCTTTGCCGGTGGTTTTTTTGCGATCTGGATGCCGTCGCCCGGACCGGAGAATATGGCGGTGCTGGACCGGATGATGAACAATCCGCCCTTTGTCATGCCGCTGCCCGATCAAGTGACCTATGAACAGGCCTTGCCGATGGCCCTGTCCGAGGTCGGCCATCTGCTGTGGATGGAGCGCACCGGCACATTGGCGATCTGCCGCTCGGTGGCCGATATCCGGGCCGCGATGGCGGTGGGCAAGATTGCCGCGATCCTGCATATGGAGGGCGCCGAGGCGATCGGCACCGATCTGGATGCGCTGCATGTGTGGCACGCGGTGGGTCTGCGTTCGCTGGGGCCGGTCTGGTCGCGGCCGACGGCCTTCGGGCATGGGGTGCCGTTTGCGTATCCGTCCTCGCCCGATACCGGCGACGGGCTGACGGCGGCGGGCAAGGATCTGGTGCGGGAATGCAACCAATTGAAGATCATGCTGGACCTGAGCCATCTGAACGAAAAGGGCTTTGACGATATCGCGGCGCTGTCCGACGCACCGCTGGTGGCGACGCATTCCAACGCCCATGCGATCACCGCGTCATCGCGCAACCTGACGGACCGGCAATTGGCGGTGATCCGCGATAGCCGGGGCATGGTGGGGCTGAACTATGCGGTGGGGTTCCTGCGTCCCGACGGGCTGGGCACGCCCTTTGACGGTTGGGACCCGGTTTTGCGCCATCTGGACCATCTGATCGGGCTACTGGGCGAAGATCACGTCGGGCTGGGATCGGATTTCGACGGTGCCACGATGCCCGCCGATCTGGGTGATGTGGCCGGGTTGCCGCGTTTGCTGGATGCGTTGCGTGCGCATGGCTATGGCGAGGATCTGGTCGAAAAGATCGCCTATCGGAACTGGCTGGCAGTGCTGGAACGGGTCTGGGGGAAGTAACGGCGGCGGTTTGGGCGCTCAGCCCAGCCGCGCCGCCGCCGCGCGGCCGGCATGGCGGCCGGTGGCGAAGCAGCCGGTCAGCAGATAACCGCCGGTCGGCGCCTCCCAATCCAGCATCTCGCCCGCGACGAAGACACCGGGCAGGGCGCGCAATTCCAGCCCCGTGGTGACCGCGTCCGCGCGGATGCCTCCGGCACTGGAGATCGCCTCGGCCAATGGCCGCGGGCCACGATGCGGCACCGACAGCGCCTTGATCCGCCGCGCCAATGCCAGCGGATCCGAGGGCAGGGGCCGCCCCCATTCGTTCAGCAGCGCCAGTTTGATCGGCTCCAAGCCCAACCCCTTGCGCAGCCGGTTCGCCGTGCTTTCCTTGGCCGAGATTCGCGCCAGACGCCGCGCGATCACCGCGTCCGTTGCATCGGGCATCAGGTCAAGCATCAGCGGCGCGCCATCGCGGACATCTGCGGCCACCGCATAGACCCCGCCGCCCTCGATCCCGCGTCTGGACAGCACGAATTCCCCGCGTGAGGTGCCCTGTGGCGTTATCAGCGCCGCGCCCTTCAGCGGTTGGCCCAGATACGGGGCCATATGATCCGACCAGTTGATGACAAACCCCATGTTGGCCGGGCGGAAGGGGGCGATATCCACGTCGCGTGCCCGCAGCCACGGCACCCAGGCCGCATCCGACCCCAGTTGCGGCCAGCTGGCGCCGCCAAGCGCCAGCACGGTGACATCCGCCCGCCCCGAAACCGGACCACCGGGGGTGTCGAAGGTCAGATTGTCGCCCTCAAACCCGGTCCAGCGCCAGCGGGTGCGGATTTCCACCCCCAGATCGGTCAGCCGGCGGATCCAGGCGCGCAGCATCGGCGAAGCCTTCATGCCAACGGGAAACACCCGCCCGGTTGATCCCGCGAACAGGTCGATACCCAGATCCCGCGCAAAGGCCATCATGTCCTGCGGGCCGAATTCGGCCAGAATATCGGTGAACCCGCCGCGATAGGCCGACAGGAACGCCGCAGGCGATTCATCGCGCGTCAGGTTCAGCCCGGATTTTCCCGCCATCAGGAATTTGCGGGCCGGGGTGGGCCTGGCCTCGGTCAGGATGGTGCGATGCCCGGCGCGGGCCAGTTCCTCGGCCGCCATCAGGCCCGCCGGACCGGCGCCGATCACAAAGGCCAGCGTCTCGTTTGTCATCGCCGCGCCCCCAACATCGCCAGCCGCATCAAGGCGCGTTCCATAAGGGCCATCTGTGGCGCTTTCGAGGCAGAGCGCAGCGTCAGATCGGTTTCCACCAGAACCTTCAGGGCCTCTTCCAGCCGGAACATGCCCCAGCGTTGCGCCTGCGCCAGCAATTTGTCGCGGCGTGGGCCAAAGGCGGGCGGGCGCAGTTTGCCGATGCCCGCGCCCGGTCCGCCGGGGTCCGAGGCCACAACGTGCAGCGCGCGGAAATGGCGCAGCGCCTGAATCGCCAAGGCAACGGGCTGGATGCCCTGTCCCTCGATCCGGCGCATGGTGGGGCCCAGTTCATGCGGGCGGCCCTCGGCGACGATGTCCAGCACGTCATCGACATCGGCCTCGATGGTGGCGGGGGCGCAGGCGGCGATTTCTGCGGGGGTCAGCGGTGCCGGATCTTGCCATTTATATAACGAGATTTTTTCCACCGTCTGGCGGAAATCACCGGGATCCAGAACCCGCGCCAGGGTCAGCAGATCGGTCATGGCGGCGGGTGCAATGTCGCGCAGCCCGGCGCGGCGCAGGATATCCTCGATTTCCTCGCGGCTGGGCGGATCGTCATAGATGCCGATGGCATAGGTGTTCGGGTGGGTCTCGAAGATCTTGCGCAGGCCGGATTTGGCCGTCAGCGATCCGGCGGCGATGATGATCTGGGCGTCGCCCGGTTGCCAATCCTTCAGCGCGGTGATCACCGCGGGCGTGGCATTTTCATTGGCATCTTCGACGAACACGATGCGCGGACCGGGGAAAAACCCCACCGCCTTGGCCGCATCGTTCAGTGCGGCCGGGTTCTTGCGCAGATCACCGGCGGGCAGGCGGGTCAGGCGCATTTCGGATTCGCCTTGCGGCCCGATCAGTGCGGCGATGACCTCCTGGCGGCGCAACGCCACCCGCATCGCATCGGCGCCAAAAATCAGCAGACCGGTGCGGTTGGGCTCGGGCCGGGTGAAATAGCGCGCGGCGGCGACACCCGACAGCTTCATCGTGCTGCCGTCATTGCGGCAAGGACCCCGCCTGCGCCAGCAGCCGTGTCACGATCTGATCAGCCAGAATCACCATCAGCCGCTTGCGGGCGTCTTCATCGGCGGCTTGTGTGGCCACGGCCGACCCCGAGGCCGACCACGAAGTGAACGACGCCGCCCGCCCGGTCAGCAGCACCGCGTTTGTGCCGATATCGCGCAGGGTATAATCGACATTTCCGCTGAGCGAGTAGCGGGTGGTGGCGTTGTCGGGCGTGATCGCCTGACCGAGAACCTCGGTGCGGATGAAATATTCCAGCCGATAGTGCGGGCTCTCGGGCGGGCCAAGCCGTTCGGACAGCCGCTGTGTCAGGGCAAAATCCTCGCGTGAGCGCGGATCGGCAAAAGCCACGCCGGACAACAGGCGCTTCGCCCCGCCAGACGGCGCATAGGCCGGGGTAAACCCGCAGGCCGCCAGCGTGGCCGCGCCAAGCGCAGCCCCGGCCAAGCGCAAAAAGGTTCGGCGATCAGATGACGACATTGACGATACGCCCCGGCACAACGATCAGTTTCTTGGGCTGGCCACCGGCCAGCGCCTTGATCACAGCTTCGTCTGCCAGAACGATCTTTTCAACCTCGGATGCGGGCATGTCGCGGGGAACGGTGATTTCCGCCCGTTTCTTGCCGTTGATCTGAATTGGCAAGGTCACCTCGTCTTGCATCAGCAGCGCCGGATCGGCCTTGGGCCAGCCCGCCTGCACCACAAACCCGGCGCCCCCCAGTGCGGCCCAGATGTCTTCGGCCAGATGCGGCACCATCGGGGCCATCAGCTGCGCCATGATCTGCATCGCGGCACGTTTGGCCGGGTTGGCTGCCTGGGATTTGGCCAGCGTGTTCGACAGGCCATAGATCGCGGCGACGGCCTTGTTGAAGGCGAAACCGTCGATCGAGCGGGTCACCTCATCCACCGCCTTATGGGTGGCGCGCATCAGGGCCTGATCTTCGGCGCCCCCGGCCCCCCCCGCCCCGTCGGCGATTTCCGAAGCGATCCGCCACACCCGCGTCAGGAATTTCGACGTGGCATCGGCGCCCGCCGCCGTCCATTCCACATCACGTTCCGGCGGGCTGTCGGACATCACAAAGAACCGCGCGGTATCGGCCCCGAAGGACGCGATGATGTTCATCGGATCCACCACGTTCTTCTTTGATTTCGACATCTTGGCCGAGGGGATGATCTCCAGCTTTTCACCGGTGGCCCGCACCACGCCCGCGTCGCGGTCGATGTCTTCGGGCAGATGGTAGACCGGACGGCCGTTGCCATCGGTGGTCTTGTAGATCTCATGCGTGACCATGCCCTGGGTGAACAGCGCCTTGAACGGCTCGACCGCCTTGGCGGGTAGGTGGCCGGTCTTGTGCATCGCGCGGGCAAAGAACCGCGAATACAGCAGGTGCAGAATCGCGTGTTCGATGCCGCCGATATACTGATCGACATTCATCCAGTAATCGGTTTCCGCCGGATCGGTGGGGGTGGTGGCATGCGGCGCGGTGAAGCGTGCGTAATACCACGACGAATCGACGAACGTATCCATCGTGTCGGTTTCGCGCCTGGCCGCGGCCCCGCATTTCGGACAGGTGGTGTCGCGCCAGGTCGGATGACGGTCCAGCGGGTTACCCGGCTTGTCAAAGGTCACATCGTCGGGCAGGCGGATGGGCAGGTTTTCCTTGCGCTCGGGCACCACGCCGCAGGCGGCGCAATGCACCACCGGGATCGGGCATCCCCAGTAACGCTGCCGCGACAGGCCCCAGTCGCGCAGCCGGTAATTGGTCACGCCACGGCCGATGCCGTTCGCCTCGCAAAAGGTGATGGCGGCGGCAATCGCCTGTTCGCCGGTTTGCACGGTGTCGCCGGCGTAACCCCGGATGTAGCGGACCTTCTCGGATTTCAGCGGCACGAATTCCTGCGCCAGCGGCAGATCGGCATCGGCGGTTTCATCTCCCTCGGGGCAGAAGACGGCGTGGATCGGCAGATCATATTTGGTGGCGAATTCAAAATCGCGCGCATCATGCGCCGGGCAACCGAAAATGGCGCCGGTGCCGTAATCCATCAAGATGAAGTTGGCGATATAGACCGGCAGTTCCCACGCTTCGTCCAGCGGGTGGCGCACGCGCAGGCCGGTATCGCGGCCCAGTTTTTCACCGGTCTCGATGGCCTCTTCGGTGGTGCCGCCCTTGCGGCATTCGGCGATGAAGGCCGCCATGTCGGGGTCGGTCTGTTCCAGCGCCTTGGCGATCGGGTGATCGGGCGAAATCCCGACGAAGCTGGCGCCCATCAGGGTGTCGGGACGCGTGGTGTAGCATTCGATCCGGTCAAAACCGGCAGGGGCGTTGATCGTGCCAAAGGCGAATTGCAGCCCGCGCGATTGTCCGATCCAGTTCGCCTGCATCAGGCGCACTTTCTCTGGCCAGTCCTTCAGATCGTCCAGCGCGCTCAGCAATTCGCCTGCGTAATCAGATATCTTGAAGAACCACTGCGTCAGTTCCTTGCGCTGAACCAGCGCGCCCGAGCGCCAGCCGCGCCCGTCGATCACCTGTTCATTCGCCAGAACCGTCATGTCGATCGGGTCCCAGTTCACCACCGCGTTCTTGCGGTAGACCAGCCCGGCCTCCAGCATGTCCAGGAACATCGCCTGTTGCTGGCCGTAATATTCCGGGTCACAGGTGGCGAATTCGCGCGACCAGTCAATCGACAGGCCCAGCGGCTTCATCTGGCCGCGCATGTCGGCGATATTGCCGTAGGTCCAGTCCTTGGGGTGGCCGCCACGTTCCATCGCGGCGTTTTCGGCGGGCATCCCAAAGGCGTCCCAGCCCATCGGGTGCAGCACGCTGAAACCGCAGCTCATCTTGTAGCGCGCGACCACGTCCCCCATGGTGTAATTGCGCACATGGCCCATGTGGATGCGCCCCGACGGATAGGGGAACATCTCCAGCACATAGTATTTCGGCTTCGAGGGATCGTGTTGCGCGGTAAAGACGCCCGCCTTGTCCCAGGCGGCTTGCCATTTCTGTTCGGAGTTGGCGGGTGCGTATGGCGTCATCATCTGGTCCCTCGGCGGAATTCTGCGATGTGTTGCTACACCGCAAGCGGGTCCGAGGTCCAGAGACGCGCAGGGCCGCGGCCCGTTTTTCAGGGCCGCAAGCCGGTCACATATTCGAATCGGCAATCCGCATCTGGCGGGCACGGGTCAGGATCGCATCTTCGACCGCGCGGACGGTGTCGGGGGAAACGGCGCCCCCCTTGCTTTCCAGAGCGATTTTCAGGCTGCGCGCGTCCAGCGCCGGATCGGTGATGTGGATCGTGGCGCGATAGGCGCGCCCGCCACCCGGCGGCGTGCCGTATCCGGTGACGATCAGCCCCGAGAACGGATCGACCGACTGGATCGGCAGGAAGTTCAGCACGTCCAGCGATGCGTTCCACAGGTATTTATTGACCGAAACCTGCACATTGGGGTTGTCGTTATTCGAGAACAGATCCCAGATCTTTTCCTCGCGTGGTTGTTCGGCAGCCTTTTTCGCGTCCTGCGATCCACCACAGGCCGCCACGCCAAGCGCGGCGCAGACAAAGGCGCCAGCGCGCAGGATATGTCGGATCGTCATTGGCAAATGCCCCCCGCAGGTATCTTCAGGCCCGTTCTGTCCTTAGCCGAAGGGCCGCAGGGCGACAAGGATTTTCCCGTGTGTCTATAAGGTGAAGGCAGCAAGCCGCCCGCGACGCGTCCGCGATGGTGCCGCGAACGGTTTGCGCATGGTTACTGTGGCAAGACTGCACCATGCGCCGGGGCATTCGGCGGGTGGGGGGCTGATTCCATTGCAATGCGGGGCCGCTGGAACGAAGTTGCTGTCATACCCAACTCGGATTCCCCTGAGTTGGGGCTTACCTTAGAGACAATGAGGGAAAACGATGAAAAAGGTTCTCTTCGCGACGACCGCACTGGTGTTCTCCGCCGGTATCGCCGCTGCAGACGTGTCGATCTCGGGCTACGGCCGTTTCGGCGCTTCGTATGATTCCAGCAAATCGGGCAACGAATCCAAGTCGTGGATCGAACAACGTCTGCGTTTCAACGTTGACGCGTCGACCACCACCGACGACGGTAT
>DASWPI010000099.1:0-49007 GCA_036398515.1 Paenirhodobacter sp. | reverse complement strand
CCGTGAAATACGCACCTCTTCACCCATCACAATGGTGCCGGATCGCTGATCCACGACTACGCGGGCGGGTTGTTCGGGTTCGACGTTCAAGGTTTCGATCCGGCCGATGGCATGGGCTGCCGAGCGCATGTTGGCGCGGCCAAGATCCAGCGTCACTGTGCCCGAGTCCATCATCGTGGCAACCCGAGTGCCGAATTCCTGATTGATCGCGCGCTCAATGCGGCCCGCGGTGGTGAAATCGGGGTTTTTCAACGCGAGTCGCATGGTTTGCATTGACCCGAGTTCAAAGGCCACTTCGCGTTCGACGCGTGCCCCCGACGGGATCGTTCCCGAGGTCGGCACGCCCTGAACGATAGAGGCGGCCTGCCCCTGAACCGACACACCCCCAGACAGAATCGTGCCTTGCGCGACGGCGTAAATTTCCCCATCGGCAGCATTCAACGGCGTCATGATCAGTGTGCCGCCAAGCAGGCTCTTGGCATCGCCGATTGCCGAAACGGTAATATCGATCTGGCTTCCTGCTCGGGCAAAGGGGGGCAGGCTGGCGGTCACCATAACGGCCGCGACATTCTTGGGGCGCAATTGCTCACCAACAACATTTACACCCAGGCGCTCTAATACGTTGGACATGATTTCCTCGGTAAAGGGTGCATTCCGCAACCCGTCACCGGTGCCGTTCAGACCCACGACAAGGCCATAGCCAACGAGGTCGTTGCCGCGGACGCCATCGAAATCGACCAGATCTTTGATCCGAACTGATGCCGCCGAGGCGATGGCCGGCATGATTATCAATAGGATGAGGAGAATGACGCGCATTACAAGTAATTGGTTAGAGACAGTTGCGACAGGCGAGACGTCAGCGTGTAAAGGGTCTTTAATTGGGTTTCGACGGCCTCCAGCGCAGTAGCCGTTTCATAGGAATCGGCCTCGATCAGTTTGGTTTTTGCCAAGCCTATCGACGTGATTTCGGCTGTGTGAGAAGTCAGCGCGTCGGAAATCTGCTCTTCTGCGACACCGACTTTGCCCCGGGTGGTTGCGAGGTTGTAGTCTGCGGTGGTCAGATACAGGCCCGCCGATTGGCTTAAGGACATGCGCAAATCGTCACTACCGGCGAATGTCCCGGCGGAAACCAGCGCCGCGAGTGCGAGCCCCTTGAGTGTATCGCGGATTGACGTGTCGTTTCCTGTCACCGGGAAAGTCAGCGTTTCCGTATCAGAAATCCGCGTGCCCGAGGTGGGAACGGCACTGCCTTTATAGGCAACGGCCGCGAATTGATCGGTCTGAGCGGGATCCGTAGGCGTCGCAAACCAAGCGTCAATCTGCGCCAGGATCTGATCCGCATCTGTCATGCCGCTGACTGTCAGGCTGAGGGCCGACAGGATGTCTTGCGATGAAGCAAACGGTTGAGTTTGCGAATCCTCCCCCGCGAAAACATACCGACCGTTGGTCCGCGTGTTCAGCGCTGACAGGACCGAATTGAACGTTTCGGTTGCTTCAGACAATGCGACGCTCAGAGAAGCTGCGGCCGGCGCGCTGGCGGCGGCAACGAGGCTGCTACCGAGGTCACTGACCTTGGTCTGGATATGTTCCAGTGCGGATTGGGCAGACCCTACGAAGACGTCGGCTTGATTTGCCGCGAGCTTGTAGCTGGTCAAACGTGCGCTCGATGCCTCTAAGGCGGACAGGGTGCTGAAGTTCCCCTGCACAGCCTTGCCGATATCGGATTTGACGCCGGTGGCAACCTCTTCGGTGAGTTGGGTCAGCATGAGTTTGGATTGCGCAGTATGGTTGCGCACTTGATAGGTCATCGCCATATCGCCGGTGGATAGGTAACGCATCTTACAGCTCCAATATGGCTTGCATCATTTCGTCGATGGTTTGGATGACTTTGGCGTTTGCGGCATATGCCTGCTCGACGTTCAGCAATGTCTGCAATTCGTGGTCGGTATCGACGCCTTGGGCCAGCACCTGCTGAGTTGCGGTTTCTTGCCGGGCAACAAGGTAGCTTTGCCGGCTTTCTGCCGATTGCCGCGCCGTCGAAATGCCGGATAGCAGGTCGGAGGCAAGCTCTGACGTGTTGCGTGCGCTGGATGAAAAATTGCCAGATGTGGGCACGATTGTTTGCGAAAACGCGTTGGCCAAGGCGCTCAGCAGCGTCGCATTGCTGGCAGCCCCTTCTGTGGGTGCCGAAAAGCCATCGCGCAGGCGCCATGCTTCGCCATTTGCCGTGGTGGGATCAACGGCCGCATTGATCGTGATACGCTGCGCCAAACCGGTTTCATTCAAGACATCCAGTGCATTTCCGGCATCCGTGAATAGGCCTAGGCCAGAGGATGTCACTGCACTGCCTGAAAAGCGTTCGATCAGATTGCGGGCAAAGGCATCCAGATCCGTTTGGACCGCCGGTGCGGTTTCGTCCCGCACTTCGAATGCGGCGGCCAATGATCCACCGGCCATCAGTCCGCCCGTGGTGGTTGCGACAGACCGACCGTTGACCGATAGCCCCGACAACTGGCCACCGGCCAACGTCATGTCGGAGCCCATGACATTGGCCGCCGAAAACTCGATTGTTGCCGCCGTGCCGTCCAGAAGGGACAGCCCGCCCGCTGTGTAAAGCGCAATCTGATTGCCGCTGCGTTGCAAGCTGCGCAAAGGGACGATCTCGGCGATCTGATCTATCAGGTTCTGCCGCTGATCCATCAAAGAGGAGGCGTCACTACCGACGGTGCTGGCGCGCGTGATCGCCTTGTTCAGGGCTTCGACCTGAGCCAGCGTATCGTTGAGTGTCTTGACCTGCTGGGCAATAGATTTGTCGGCATCCAGACGTATGGTTTGAACGCCCTCGGAAACATCGCCCAGTTTGTTGGTGACTGCCTTGGCTGCATTGACGGCAGCCAAAAGGTTTGATGTGTTTTCCGGCGTGGCCGAAGCATCGATCAGGGCCGTTTCTAGCGCCGACAGCGTGCCGCTCAAAGAGCCGCTTTCACCTGGTGTTCCGAGCAGTTTCTCGATTTTCGACAGGGTGGTGCTGCGCGTCGTTGCATTCGCCGCAGCAGCGTCGGTTTCACGCTTTTCCTGAAGCACGGATTCGTTGATTTGACGTATAACGCCGTCAATACGGACACCGCCCGACGTGATCGACGATGTCTGCAACTCACGGCGGGCATAACCGTCGGTCAAGGCATTAGCAGTATTGGATGAAATGATTTCAGCCATGCGCGATGAGGCCGACAGACCGGAGACCGCGTTATTCAGTGCAGATGTGATACTCATTCAAGCGCTCTCCGTTCTGTGGGTCAATTCTGTCGTTTAGTCAGACAGTTAACGTTTGATATTGGTGGTCTCTTGCAGCATCTCATCCACCGTCTGGATAACCTTTGCGTTCGAGGAATATGCTCGCTGCGTTTGGATCAGGTTGGTCAGTTCCTGCGCGATATCGACGGCGGAGCCTTCCCGCGCATAGCCCTCGACGGTGCCGGTCGGGCCGGTTCCCGCATCCCACAGGTAGAACGATCCCGACGTCGAGGAGATGGCGAAAGCCTGACTGTCCAGCGTCGTCAGCCCATCGGGATTGGGGACATCAACCAGCGGAATTTGATACAGCGTCCGGATGAAGCCGGTGTCATAGGTCGCCTTGATATAGCCATTCTTGTCGATCTCGATACTGGACAGGTTGCCCACCGGCGACCCATCCTTGGAGATCGAGGTGGGTGAGAAGGCACCGGCGAATTGGGTCAGCCCGTTTGTATCGCCAGGCTTACCGATAGAGATCGCCATGTCCTCGCCCGCATCAGCCCCCACAGCCCCCACCTTCAGCTTCAATGCGCCCGTCGCTGGGTCATAGCTGGTTGTGGATGGGTTGTCGGCCGCAGCGGTAACGGTGGCGATGGTGCCGCGATTGGCAAGATCGTCGCTGAATGACAGTGTATAGCTGGCGACCACCGCATCGTTCGCGTCAGAATCAGTCACCTTCATTTCCCAGGTGTTCGACGAGGTCGCCGGTGCCACCGGTGCAACTGCGGTGAAGGAGAAATTCAGGGTTTGGGATGAACCGAGATTGTCGAAATATTCAACCGATGTCGGCAAGGTGGCAATCGTGGCATCCTGCTCCGTCTGGGTTGACGGCAGGTTGATGCCCAGGGTGATTTTCGTCGTCGGGTCGCCCGCCGTTTGATTGGCATTGATGATCACCGGGGTCAGACCGGTCACGGTATCACGCGATTTGGTCGGAATCGTGCCATCGGCATTGGCGGCCCAACCCAGCAGCACCAGTCCGGTGTCGGTGCGTAAAACCCCGTCCGCATCGGTCGAGAACGATCCGGTCGTGGTCAGCATCAGCTTGGAATCGGTCAGTGAATTGAGGGATGTCGATGCGGTGACGGGCAGAAAGCCCCGCCCGGAAATCGCGATATCCATTGAGTTTGCCGTCGATACCAGATCGCCTTGTTCCGAAATTGCCCGGGTCGTATAGGCCCGCACCCCGCCCGCCGTATACTTGCCCGCAGCACTGCGCGAATCGTTGATGACCAGGCTTTCAAAATCGGTTTCTGAGCGTTTGTAGCCATAGGTTGACGAGTTCGCGATGTTGTCGGAAATCGAGGCCAGCCGGGTCGATTGTGCCGAAAGACCCGCGACGCCGGAATTGAGCGAGGAAGAGATGGACATGTATACGCCTTTCTGATGCGTTGCCTGCTGGCTGTGGAAACTGTGCCGTGCGGGGCGTTAAAATCGGTATAACAACTAAAATTGCCGTCACTGAGGCGGGGTGGGGTCAGCGACCTTTGCGCAGCAAGATCACCTCGATCCGGTTGTTCCGCACCGACATCTGGGTCGGAACGGCGGGTTTACGGTCGGCGTATCCGGTAACACGTTGGATTCGCTTGCGATCAAAGCCATCTGATTCCAGCAGTTCCCGCACCGCCTTGGCCCGCGCGGCGGACAGATCCCATGTCGGATTGATCCGAAGTACCTCGGGGTAGGCGCGGACATGGCCGTTCACCGCAACCTGATTGCCAACCAATGAGAACACCCGCGTCAGCATGGAGGCGATGTCCGCCAGAATCGGTTCGGGTTCGGCGGTGTCGGCCGCGAACAACGGTTCGTTTTCCAGATCGAAAAACTCAATGATCAGGCCTTCATCCGTCAGGCGGGTGACGACACGGCGGGCGATTTGATCGCTAGACATCAACTCACCGCTGTTGCCCGCTAGGGAAAGGTCGATTTCTTTGGCGACGCGTTGCAGGTCTTCCTCGCCTTCATTGGCGGACTCACCCTTGTCCGAGCCTTTTTCGCGTTGCTGATCCTGTGGCATGGGCAGGATTGCCCCGGCACCCGACCGTGACATCCGTTCCTGCGAGAAAACCGAATCGCCGCCAAAGGCCCCGTCGTCGCCGCCGGATATCCGGTTGATCGGGATCGTCGGGCTGAAATAATCGGCGATCCCCTTGCGTTGCTTTTCGGTCGTCGCGTTCAGCAGCCACATCAATAGAAAAAACGCCATCATTGCCGTTACGAAGTCGGCATAGGCGACCTTCCAGGCGCCGCCATGATGGCCACCTGCCTGAATGATCTTTTTCCGCTTGATGATGATCGGTGCGCCGTTGTCGCCCTTGCTCATCTCATCCCCGATTCCGCTGCGATGCGGAAACAGCTATACGGGCGGGGCGTTAACGTCGGTTTAAATGGCGATCTGCATTGCGGATACCGCTTGTCGGCGCTGACTGGGGGGGTATCGTAAAGCCATGAACGTGCAACCGTCCCAGATTCAGGATCTCATCGCGTGCCCGCATTGCGATGCGCTGCATCATGCGCCGGTGCTGGGGGAAAATGAGCGTGCCTTTTGCGCGCGTTGCGGCAGTTTGCTGGCAGCGCCGCGGGCGCGGTCGTTTCTGCAGGTGCTGGCCTTGGCCTTTGCGGCAATGATCCTGATGGCGGCGGCGATCTTCTTTCCGTTTCTTGGTATTTCCTCGCATGGATTCGGGCATGAAAGCTCGGTGTTTGAGGTGGCGATGGCCTTTTCCGACAGTTGGTATGCACCGCTGTCCTTTGCTGTTCTGATGGTGATCGCGGCGCTGCCGATGCTGCGATTCGTCGGGCTGATCTATACGCTGTGGCCGCTGGCGAAGGGGCGCCCGCCGTGGCGTCACGCGGCGTTTGTGTTCCGTGTGGTCGAAGAAATGCAGCCCTGGTCAATGGCCGAGATCTTTGTCATCGGCACGGCGGTCGCCCTGGTCAAGATCGGCGGCCTGGCCTCGATTTCCTTTGGTCCGGCATTTTGGGCATTTTGCGCGCTGATCATCGTCACCGTGCTGAAAAATATCTATATGAACAAATCAGCGATCTGGGAGGCGATCGGACAGAAATGAGCGATCCCGTTCTGAGCGCAACCGATGCCGGGCTGACCGGCTGCACGCAATGCGGCCGGGTGTGGCCGATGGGCACAGCGCGCTGTGGCCGCTGTGGTAGCCATCTGCATCCGGTTGATACCCGGTGCCTGCAACGGGTCTGGGCGTGGTGGTGGGCGGGGCTGGCGTTTTATATTCCGGCCAATCTGTTCCCGATGCTGCGGACCTCGACGTTGTTCGGATCGCAGGAAAATACCATCGCGGGCGGGGCGGTCGAGCTGGCACAGCACGGCAGTTGGGGCGTGGCGATCATCATCCTGTCGGCCTCGATCCTGATTCCGATCAGCAAATTCGTCGCCATCGCCTATCTGGCGTTTGCCGTGCGGACGCCGCCGCAGGCGGCAGGAAAACGCCATCTCCTGCTGTATGATATCGTAGAGTTCATCGGCCGCTGGTCGATGATTGACGTTTTCGTGGTGGCGATCCTGTCATCGCTGGTGCAGCTTGGCTTTGTCGCCTCGATCCACCCCGGCCCGGCGGCGGCGGCCTTCGCGCTGTCGGTTGCCTTTACCATGCTGTCTGCCCAAAGCTTCGACCCTCGTCTGATCTGGCGCGGTCCCCAATCGACGAGTGCAACATGACCGATACCCCCGATATTGCCGAAATGCGCAAAACCCCGGCGCCGAATCCGATCTGGAGCCGGGTTTCGGTGATCTGGATCGTGCCGCTGATCGCGCTGGCCATCACGCTGGGCGTGGCGTGGAACAGCTATTCCGGGCGCGGCACGTTGATCCATATCGACTTTGCCGATGCGACCGGGATCAACCCGGGCGAAACGGTGCTGAAATTCCGCGAAGTCACCGTTGGCACGGTCGAGGATGTGGGCTTCACGCCCGATCTGACCTCGGTGCGGGTCGGGGTGCGGGTGAATAAGGATGTCGCGCCCTATGTCGACAAGGATGCGCGGTTCTGGCTGGTGCGTCCCGAGGTTTCAGCCCAGGGTATCTCGCGGTTGGATACCGTGCTGTCGGGAACCTTTATCGAGGGCTGGTGGGACGCCAAACCTGACGGAACACAGACCGAATTCAAGGGGTTGGAGCGCCCGCCCGTTGCCCCCGATCCGGGCAAGGGCACGGTCGTCATGCTGTCCGCCGATGATGCCAGCGGTCTGGCCGAGGGCGCCCCGATCCTGTATCGCGGGCTGACGGTCGGGCGTTTGCAGAACCTGCGGCTGAACGAGACCGGCACCGGTGTCGTGATCGACGCCTTCATCAACAAACCCTATGATGCGCGGATGTCCGGTGTCACGCGGTTCTGGAACACCTCGGGGATTTCGTTTTCCTTGGGGCCGAACGGGGTGAACCTGTCGATGCGCTCTCTGGCGACCATCGTGCAGGGCGGGGTGGAATTCGATACATTCTCCAGTGGTGGCGGCGCGGTCGAAAACGGCCAGATATTCCGCCTGTTTGCCGATGAGAACACCGCGCGGGCCTCGATCTTCGGCTCGGACCTGGTGGACCCGCCGCATTACACACTGTTGTTTGACGCGGCGGTGAATGGGCTGAACAAAGGGTCCAAGGTGCAG
Source organism: Paenirhodobacter sp. (assembly GCA_036398515.1). Classification (GTDB taxonomy): domain Bacteria; phylum Pseudomonadota; class Alphaproteobacteria; order Rhodobacterales; family Rhodobacteraceae; genus Rhodobacter. Next base: position 41,078 of record DASWPI010000099.1, on the reverse strand, counting down.
TTCCGTGGTGTCGAGGCGGGCGAGGTCTCGGATCTGTCGATCCGGGTTCAGACCGACAGCACCGGCGAGAAATTCGCCCAGCAACAGGTGGTGATCGCGCTGTCACCCGAACGTCTTGGCCTGAGCCGGGATGCCGATGCGGCGACTGTGACCGGGTTTCTGGAGCAGCAGGTGGAACAGGGGCTGCGGGCGCGGATCGCGGGCACCGGGCTGTTCGGCACCACGCTGGTGGTCGAGCTGACCGATGTCACCGATACCCCCAAGGCGGTAATGGGCTTGAACACGACACCCTATCCCAGCATTCCCACCGCTGCTGCGGCGCAAAACGATGTCGCGGCCTCGGCGCGGGATGTGTTCGGGCGGATCAACGCCTTGCCGATCGAGGATCTGATGCAATCGGCCATCCGCACGCTGGATTCGATCTCGGCCATCGCCGACAGTCAGGAAACCCGCGAGGTGCCACGCAACCTGTCGGCAATGCTGGATGAAATGAAGACGCTGGTGGCCGCGCTGAATGCAGGGGATGCCGGGCAAAAGGCCGTGACCGCCATCGACGGGCTGTCAACGGCAGCGACCGGTTTCATGGCGGAAATCCAGGGGCTGGACCAGACCCTGGATGCGGCGGGCAAGGCGGCGAATGCGGTTGCGGCGATGCCGCTGGAGGAAATCGGGCGCAATATCGACGGCACGATCAGCCAGATTCGGGCCATGCTGGGCGCGCAGGATGCCGAACGGCTGCCCAAGGCACTGGCCACCACGCTGGAAGAGGCAGCGGCGTTGCTTGGGGAATTGCGTGTTGGCGGCGCGGCGGACAAGCTGAACGATACACTCGTAGCCGCACAGGGTGCCGCAAACGGTATCGCCGGGGCATCGGATCGGTTGCCCGATATCACCGCGCGTCTGGACCAGTTGATCGTCGACGCGCAGGGCATGGTGAATTCCTATGGTGATCGCTCGGATTTCAACACCCAACTGGTTGGAACCCTGCGCGAATTGCAACGTGCCACCCAATCCATCAGTTCGGTTGCCCGCATGATCGAGCGCAATCCGCGCGCCTTTATCCTTGGACGCTGAGGAGAACCAGATGAATTTCCGCATTCCCGCCCTGATCGTTTTGACCACGCTGGCGGCCTGTTCCGATCCCACCAAGACCGCGCGGTTCGCCATCGACCCGGCGCCGGTGGCCAAGCAATATCCCAACCGGCTGGGTTCGGCGGAATTGCGTGAGGTGTCCTTGCCGCAATATGCCTCGGATCAAGAGGTGCCGTTCCAGACCGCCGATGGCGCGGTGCGCTCCAGCCCCGACAATATCTGGGCCGATGATCCGCGCCGGGCGGTGACGCTGGCACTGGCACAGCAGATTTCGGGGCTGTCGGGGGCGCGGGTGATTGCCGAACCCTGGCCGTTGACCGACCTGCCGCAACGCCGCATCGAGGTGCGGGTTGAGCAATTCATCGCCACCGCGCAGAATACCGTGCGTCTGGCCGGGAATTACTACGTGACCCCGACGGCGGGCGCCGGGGGCGATGTCATGCGCCGGTTCGATCTGTCGGTGCCGGTGGTGGGTGAGGGGCCGGGTGCCATCGCCGCCGCGCAGGGGCAGGCGGTGACGCAATTGGCGGCGCGGATCTCGCAGTTGCAATAGGGGTTGCGGGCGGCTTGGATCACGCTAATTTAGAATCTTTCTAAACTAGGAGAACCGGATGATTCCCGGCCTTGTCTCGCGCCGCCGCTTTGCCGATCTGTCGGAACAGGAAATCCTGGCGCTGGCGATCTCGTCCGAAGAGGACGACGCCCGCATCTACCGAAGCTATGCCGAACGGTTGCGCGGCGCATATGCCGCCTCGGCGGCGGTGTTCGATGGCATGGCGGCGGAAGAGGATGAACATCGGCGCCTGTTGATTGAACGCCATCGCGCCCGTTTCGGCGAAGTGATCCCGTTGATCCGGCGTGAACATGTGGCGGGCTATTACGCGCGCAAACCGGTCTGGCTGGCGGCGAATCTGTCGCTGGAAAAAATCCGCGCCGAGGCCGAGGCGATGGAGCGCGATTCCGCCGCATTCTATCTGCATGCCGCCGGGCGCACACGTGATGCCGCGACGCGCAAGCTGCTGGGCGATCTGGCCGCCGCAGAACAGGGGCACGAACAGAAGGCCGAGGCGCTGGAAGCGGAAAACCTGACCCCGGATACCCGTGCCGAGGAAGACCGCGCCGCCTATCGGCAATTCATCCTGACCTGGGTCCAACCGGGTCTGGCGGGATTGATGGATGGATCGGTCTCGACGCTGGCCCCGATTTTCGCCACCGCCTTCGCCACGCAGAACAGCCATACGACCTTGCTGGTGGGGCTGGCCTCGGCGGTGGGGGCGGGGATCTCGATGGGATTCACCGAGGCCGCGCATGACGATGGGGTGATCTCGGGGCGGGGCAGCCCGTTGAAGCGCGGGTTGGCCTCGGGGATCATGACGGCGGCGGGGGGGCTGGGCCATGCGCTGCCCTATCTGATCGCCGATTTCTGGACGGCGACCGGGGTGGCCATCGCCGTGGTGTTTGTCGAGCTGTGGATCATCGCCTGGATTCAGAACAAATATATGGAAACGCCCTTTCTGCGGGCGGCGGTGCAGGTGGTGTTGGGTGGGGCACTGGTGTTTGCCGCCGGGATCCTGATTGGCAGCGGTTGAATCTTGGCGCATGCCCGCGCCCGTGCTAGCGGGGGGTATGCTGGCGATATTTCTCAAGACCGTTCCGTTTTTCGCGTTGATCGCGCTTGGCTGGTGGGCCGGGCGCAAGCGGTTCGTCTCACCCGAGGCGACGGCGGCGCTGACCCGGTTCGTGTTCTATTTCGCCTTGCCCGCGATGCTGTTCCGGTTCGCGGCAACGCTGCCGGTGGCGCAGATGTTCGACACGGCGTTTCTGCTGGCATATCTCAGCGGATCACTGGCGGTCTGGGGGCTGTGCTTTGGCGTGGCGCGGTTGCGCGCCGTGCCCCGCGACGAGGCCGCGATGGAGGCCCATACCGCGATGACCGGCAATACCGGTTTTCTGGGGGTGCCGATGTTGGTGGCGCTGCTGGGGGCGCAGGCGGCGGGGCCGGTGCTGATGGTGCTGACGACGGATACGGTGGTGTTCTCGGTGCTGATCACCGCGATCATCACCGCGTTGCGCACCGGCCGCGTGGCGGTGCGGCCGATCCTGTGGGGGATCGTGCGCAACCCGCTGATCACCGCGATGCTGCTGGGGCTTGCCTGGGCCGAGCTGCATCTGCCGACACCTGTGCCTGCGCTGGAATTTCTGGCCATGCTGGGGGGCGCGGCGACGCCGGTGGCGCTGTTTGCCATCGGTGCGACGCTGGCACATATGCAAGGCAGCCATGTGGCCCCGGCGCTGTGGCTGTCCTTTGCGAAGCTGGTGCTGCATCCGCTGGCCGTTGCGGTGGCCGCGCTGTGGATCTTTGCGGTGGATCGGTTCGCGGCGGGGGTGATGATCGCGGCCGCCGCTTTGCCCGTGGCCGGAAATGTCTATATTCTGGCGACGTATTTTGGCGTGGCCGCCCATCGGGTATCAACCGCGATCCTGATTTCCACGGCGATCAGCATCGTGACCATTCCGGGCGTCATCGCCTGGGTTTTGCAATAGGGGGGTGCGATGCGCACTGTTTCGGAAAACAAATGCTTCGGTGGGGTTCAGGGCGTCTATACCCATGCGTCCGAGGCCACCGGCACGGATATGACCTTTGGCCTGTTCCTGCCGGCCGAGGCCCGCGATCAGCCCGTGCCGGTGCTATGGTTTCTGTCGGGGCTGACCTGCACCCATGAAAACGCCATGACCAAGGCCGGGGCGCAACGCTATGCCGCCGATCATGGTCTGGCACTTGTGTTCCCCGATACCTCGCCACGCGGCGAAGGGGTGGCAAATGACGACGCCTATGATCTGGGGCAGGGCGCGGGGTTCTATGTCAACGCCACGCAGGCCCCCTGGGCGGCGCATTTCCGCATGTGGGATTACGTGGCGGATGAGCTGCCCCGCGTGCTGACCGCCGCATTCCCGATTGACGAAGACCGGCAGGCGATCACCGGTCATTCGATGGGCGGGCATGGGGCGCTGACCTTGGCGATGTCCTTGCCGGGGCGGTTCCGATCGGTCTCGGCCTTTGCGCCGATCTGCAATCCGACCGCCAGCGATTGGGGCCGCAAACAGTTCACCGCCTATCTGGGGCCGGATGAGACCGCGTGGCACGCGCATGACGCCACCGCCCTGATGACCGCACGCGGGTTTGACGGCGATGTGCTGGTGGATCAGGGGACCTCGGACCAGTTTCTGGATCTGCTGCGCCCCGAGGCGCTGGCGCATGCCATGACCGCCCGTCGCCAGCCCGGTGCCTTCCGTATGCAACAGGGCTATGATCACAGCTATTATTTCATCCAGAGCTTCATTCCCGAACATATCGCCTTTCATGCCGAGGCGCTTTACCGGTGATCTGGATCGACGCGGATGCCTGCCCGGTGAAGGATGAGGCCGAACGGGTCGCCACGCGGTTGGGCATGCCCCTGTGCCTGGTGTCCAACGGCGGGCTGCGGCCATCGCGCAACCCGTTGGTCAGTATGGTTTATGTCGATGCCGGTCCGGATGTCGCCGATATCTACATCGCCGAGCGCGTCGGGCGTGGCGATGTGGTGGTGACGAACGATATCCCGCTGGCGGCGAAATGCGTGGCCGCAGGGGCGCGGGTTCTGCGCCCCGACGGCGAGGCGCTGACCCCCGCCAATATCGGCAACGTGCTGGCCACCCGTGATCTGATGGCCGATCTGCGGTCGGCCGATCCGTTTCGTCAGGGCGGGGGGCGGCCGTTCTCGCGCGCCGACCGATCACATTTTCTGGATGCGCTGGACCGGGTGACCCGCGCGGCGGAAAGGGAAAAGAATGGTTAAGGCAGTGATTTTCGACATCGGCAACGTGCTGATCGAATGGCGGCCGGAACGGCATTATGATCGGCTGATGCCCCCGGCCGAGCGTGCGGCGATGTTCGCGGAAATCGACCTGCATGGGATGAACGATGTGATCGACCGGGGCGCGCCCTTTGCGCAGACGGTGCGGGAATGGGCGGCGAAATATCCGCGCTGGCACGATCAGATCCTGCGCTGGCATGATGACTGGTTGCTGCTGGCCGCGCCGGAGATTCCCCATTCCGTGCGTCTGCTACGGGCGTTGCGCACACGCGGCGTACCGGTTTTTGCCCTGACGAATTTCGGCATCGAGACGTTCCAGATCGCGCAGGCCGCCTATCCGTTTCTGGCCGAATTCGACCGCGCCTATGTTTCGGGCCATATGGGGGTGACCAAGCCCGATCCGCGAATTTATGACATGGTCGAGGCCGATTGTGGCTTGAATGGCCATGACATCCTGTTCGCCGATGATCGTGCCGACAATATCGCCACAGCGCATCTGCGCGGCTGGAAAACCCACCGGTTCGATCTGGAACCGGCGCGGGGGGCGCGTGAATGGGCGGCGCGGCTGGTGGCCGAGGGGCTGTTGACGGCGCCCGAGGCCCTCTAGGCCCGGCGCGCCACCGCGACGCCCAGCAACTCTAGCACCTTGGTTTCGATGTCACCGGCGTTCATCCGCGCATCACGATACATCGCGGCGGGTGCGGCATGGTCGATGAACGTATCGGGCAAGACCATCGCGCGGAACTTGTAACCCCGGTCGAAAACGCCCTGTTCATGCAGGAATTGCTGCACATGGCTGCCGAACCCGCCGATGGCGCCTTCCTCGATGGTGATCAGCGCCTCGTGGTCGCGCACGAGGCGCAAGATCAGGTCGGTATCCAGCGGTTTGGCGAATCGCGCATCGGCCACCGTCGGCGCCAGCCCCCGCGCGGCCAAGGCCTCACGCGCCTGCAGAACCTGGCCCAAGCGGGTGCCAAAGGACAGGATGGCGACGCGCGCGCCCTCGGCGATGATCCGGCCCTTGCCGATTTCCAGCGGCTGCCCGACCTCGGGCATGTCGACGCCCATCCCCTCGCCGCGCGGATAGCGAAATGCGATGGGGCCGCTGTCATGCGCGGCGGCGGTGGCGACCATGTGAACCAGTTCGGCTTCGTCGGCCGCGGCCATCACCACCATTCCGGGCAGCGACGTCATGAAGCCGACATCAAACGCCCCGGCATGTGTGGCGCCATCCGCCCCCACCAGACCGGCGCGGTCGATGGCGAAACGCACTGGCAGGCGCTGAATCGCCACGTCATGCACAATCTGGTCGTAGCCGCGTTGCAGGAAGGTGGAATAAATCGCGCAGAACGGCCGCATCCCCGATGCCGCCAGCCCCGCCGAAAAGGTCACGGCATGCTGTTCGGCGATGCCCACATCGAAACAGCGGCGCGGAAATTGCTTGGCAAACAGATCCAGCCCGGTGCCGTCCGGCATGGCGGCGGTCACCGCGACAATCCTTTCGTCGCGCTTGGCCTGGGCGATCAGCGCCTCGGCGAAGACCTTGGTATAGCTGGGCGCGTTCGAGGGCGCCTTGACCTGCGTTCCTGTCGCCACATCGAACCGCGCGGTGGCATGGCCCTTGTCGGCACGGGCCTCGGCGGGGGCATAGCCCTTGCCCTTTTTCGTCAGCGCATGGATCAGCACGGGCCCCGTCGCACGCGCCTTCAACATGCGCAGCAGCGGCAGCAAGGTATCCAGATCGTGCCCGTCGACCGGCCCGACATAGGTGAAGTTCAGCGCCTCGAACAGGGTGCCGCCCACCGCCATGCCCTTCAGCATGTCCTTGGCGCGGCGGGCCCCCTCTTGCAGCGGTTCGGGCAACAGCTTCACCGCGCCCTTGGCGACGGCCTTCAGATCCTGCATCGGACCCTCGGCATACAGCCGGGTCAGATAGGCCGACAACGCCCCCACCGGCGGAGCGATGGACATTTCATTGTCATTCAGCACGACAAAGACCCGCTTGCCCAGATGTCCGGCATGGTTCATCGCCTCGAACGCCATTCCGCCCGACATGGCGCCGTCACCGATCACCGCAATCGCATCGCCGGTTTCCGCGCCCAGTTCGCGCCCCATGGCAAAGCCCACCGCGGCGGAAATCGAGGTCGAGCTATGCCCCGCACCGAACGGATCATAGGGGCTTTCCGAGCGTTTGGTGAACCCCGACAGACCGCCCTCGGCCCGCAGTGTGCGGATGCGTTCGCGCCGTCCGGTCAGGATCTTATGCGGATAACACTGATGGCCGACATCCCAGATGATCTTGTCGCGCGGCGTATCGAACACCGCGTGCAGCGCCACGGTCAGTTCGACCACCCCCAGACCCGCGCCCAGGTGCCCACCGGTTTCCGATACTGCCGAAATCGTTTCGGCGCGCAGCTCGGTCGCCAGCTTCTTCAGATCTGCATCCGACAGTGCCTTCATGTCCGAAGGCAGATGGATGCGGTCCAGCACCGGGGTCTTGGGGGTCTCGCTCATCGCTGGTGTCCCGCTTATTTATCGCGCACGATTACATAACGCGCGGCTGCGCGCAGGGTTTCTGCCTTTTCGCCATAGGGTGCAAGGGCGGCCTGCGCCTGTTGCGACAGATCGGCGGCCCGTTGCCGGGCGCCCTCCAGCCCCAGAAGCGATACAAAGGTGGCCTTGCCCGCCTGCGCATCCTTGTGCAGCCGTTTCCCCGTCGCTTCCTCGGTTCCCTCGACATCCAGAATGTCATCGGCGATCTGGAATGCCAGCCCGAGGGCGCGGGCATAATCGGCCAGCGGCGCGCGGTCGGCGCCCGCTAGAATGGCCCCGGCCTCTGCCGCAAACGAAATCAGCGCACCGGTCTTGCCCGCCTGCAATCGGGTGATTTCCGCCAGGGAAAGCGGCGTTTCTGCGGTTTCGGCGGCGATATCCAGCATCTGGCCATGCACCATGCCCGCCGCGCCCGAGGCCTGCGCCAGCGCCCCGATCAACGCCACCCGCCGATCCGCCGCCCCGAGAACAGGATCGGCGCATAACGTATAGGCCAGCGTCTGCAACGCGTCCCCCGCCAGAACGGCGGTGGCCTGATCCCATTTCACATGCACCGTGGGCTGGCCCCGGCGCAGATCATCATCATCCATGCAGGGCAGATCATCATGCACCAGCGAATAGGCATGCAGCGCCTCGACCCCGGCGGCGGCGGGCATTGCCTGCGCCGCCGGTATGCCGAACAATGCCGCCGATTCCAGCACCAGAAACGCCCGCAGCCGTTTACCGCCCCGCGCCGCATAGCCCATGGCATCGCGCAACGGACCCGCGGGGTAGCTGGAAATTGCATCCGTCAGCGCCACGGAAACCTGATTCTGAACCGCTTCTAGCCGTGCCGCGAACATTACAGGCCTTCGACCGCAATTGTCCCCGTCGGCACACCGTCAGCGCCAAGCGTGATCTTTTCAACCCGCTCTTCGGCCTCTTTCAGCAGCTTGCCACAGCGATCCTTCAATGCGGCGCCGCGTTCATACAGCCGGATTGATTCGTCGAGGGGCACTTCGCCACGTTCCAGACGTCCGACGACGCCCTCCAGCTCCTTCATCGCCTGTTCAAAGCTCATCTTGGCAACGTCGGTATCGGTTTCGGCCATGGCGCGATTCCCCGTCTGTGTGTTTCCTGTCCGGGATGCCACGGATGGCGCGCCGATTCCAGTGGTGTGGATCCAGTGGTGTGGACGGGCCGTCCAAATAGAAAGGGCCGCGGCTATGCCAGCGGCCCCCGAGATCTACGGAGATGGTCCGGTTAGGGTCTGGCTACAGATCCACCGTCCCAGCCAGGGTTCTAGACCCTTGGGGTTGCCCTCAGGCCTCGGCCCCCCTGGCTGTCCCGACACTTCTCTCCAATATCACTCTAGACACTGGACCACCTCCTTTCATGCGTTGCCGATGAGGTCAGGTTGGCACAGATTTGGTATAGCGCAAGTTAAATTACGCAATGCGTGGCGTGTTTCGCCAGACGATTGCCCGATAAGGCGTCAATGCGATTACCGCTATAGCAATTTTTATACACCAGTCGGCCACCGCCAGCGAAATCCACAGCGGAACGGCCGGTCCGACGCCCAGAAGCGGCATCACCTCATTCGCCCAACCGACATCGTTCGACGGTTCCAGGAAGCTGAGCGGGGCGGCAAAGGCGACGGTGAAGAAGATCACCGTATCCAGGCACGACCCCAGAAACGAGGCGAACAGCGGCGCTTTCCACCAGCTCAGCCGACGCAGCAGGTTGAACACCGAGACATCGGTCAGTTGCGCACACAGGAATGCCAGCCCCGAGGCAATGGCCACACGCAGGCTGACCAGCGCGCCGAACTCACCCTGGATCTGCGATCCGATGATGGAACACAGAATGCCGATGACAAAGCCGATCACCACCACTTTGCGCGCCGCGACGGCACCGGCCAGACGGTTGGTCAGATCGGTGACCAGAAAGGCCAGCGGATAGGTGAAGGCGCCCCAGGTCAGCCACTGACCCAGTAGGTGCTGCACGAGAATGTTGGAGACCACGACCACAAGGATCATGGCAAGGATGCCGGGCATCAGTCGTTGCATGGGTTCACCGTTTTTACATGGTAGCGGAGACATGGTCCGGGATCGGACGGGGCGTCAATTACGCCTTGCAACGCCGTGGGTCAAGAAATTTCATGGCGTCGTTGCGCGCAATCGGTATTCGACGAATTCGGTACGCTGAAAGACACGCTGGTTGTCGTCCGATATCATCGTCAGCCGGATTGCCCCCGCACGATCACGCCAGACCGCCAGTCCCTCGAGGTTGTCATGCGTGCCGGTCGAGGTCTCGACCAGGATCTGGCCACCGGAAATGGTGTCGCCGGTGATGTCGAACACCCGCACCCTTGTGCGAAACCCCAGCAATCCCCAGAAGTCGCGCTCCAGCAGATAAAATCGCCCGTCGGGGCCGAAATCGGCATCGACCGCCGCCCATGTGGCGGTGCTGGCAATGTTGAAAGGTTGATCCCAGGCCCCATCGCGGAATCGCCAGACCGGAAACGGCCGCCCCATCGCGGCCGGGCGCTCGGGCATGGTATACAGCACGCCCTGCGCATCACGCGCCAGCGTTTCCAGCGAGGCATTGGGGGCAAATGTATCAAACGCCATCGGCTTTGGCAGCAACACCGCTGCGCCGTCATCGGTGGGGTAATAGGCCACGCGGGTAAACTTGTCGCCTTCGAACGAGATATAGACCGATCCATCCGGCACAAGCACCAGCCCCTCGGAATCGCCCCGGCGCCGATCCAGCACCGCGCCGGTGCGATCTCGCAAGAACACCGGCCCAGAGGTCCGCGCCACCCCCAGAATGCGATCTGTTGCATCGCGTTCCAACCGCCCACGCCAAATCGTGCCCCGGTCCGAAACCGTGACAAAGCTGCGCCCGGCATCGGCAAACTTCAGCCCCGAGTAGCCGCCAAAGGCGGGATCTGGCAGTTTCCACACCCAGCTTTGCAGAAATTCGGCGGGGGCGGTCTGGGCCTGGGCGCTGCATCCGGCGCCGATCAAGCCCAGAACAATCCCGGCAAAGGCGCCGATCAGCGCGCGGCGAGAACGTTGCGGCATGCGGCTGGCAGATCGGAAAGGGTGTAGGTGCGGGCGGTTTTCGGCGCAGGCGGCGGGTTGGCGGGGGGCTTGGGCGGGTTGCGCAATTCGTCCAGATAAGTGGTCACCCACCAGTTCAGCGTGTCGTCACAGCCATCGCCGCCCTTGGACAGATCTGCGACGGTGGGGGTCTGGGCCTCGCACATCGTGCTGCCGGCTGGGCATTTCAGCCGCACGTGGAAATGCGTGTCATGCCCATAGATCGGGCGGATCTTTTGCAACCAGCCGCGATCACTGGCGGGGGCGGCGTTGCACATGGCGATCTTGGCGGCTGCGGCAACGAAAATCCTGTCGACGCGCGGATCACGGGCTGCGGCCCGCATCAAGGCCATATGCGCCGGGGTCCAGGCGCGGGTCACGCGGGTCTGATCGGCGGTGCGGATCGCCACCGAGCTGATCTTTTCCCGTTCCGCAGCGGTCAGGTTCAGCCGTTGTGGCGGTAGCATCCAGATATCGGCATCCAGCCCGATCTGATGGCTGGCATGGCCACCGGTCATCGGGCCGCCACGCGGCTGGCTGATGTCGCCGATATACAGCCCTTTCCAGCCGGGCAGGGTGGCGGCATAGCGCGACAGATCCTGCAAGAACGCCAGCATTTCGGGTTGGCCGTAATAACGGTTGCGGCTCAGGCGCATGGCCTGCCAGGTCGGGCCGCTCTCGGGCATGGCCACCAGCCCGGCGGCACAGCCCTTGGAATAGAACCCGATCGGGGTGGGTTGTTGCTGCGACGGTGCCGCGGCCGCGCCAAAGGCCTGACGCGCCAATGTGTCGGCCTGCGCCGGCAGCGGCAAAATGGTCAACAGGCCCAGGGCCAAGGCGGTCATCTGGCGGATCATGTGCGTTCTGCTCCTTGATCATGCACCGCGAGGGGGGGACGGTCTGCACGCGACCACAGTAGCAGCACAAGCCCCAGAACGAAAAGCACGATCAGCGGGGTGATGCCGATCGCCTGACTGCCGCTGATCTGGGTCATCGCGGCAATGGTCACCGGGGCGATGAAGGCGGTGGCCTTGCCCGACAGTGCATACAGGCCAAAGGCCTCGGTCATGCGCGTGGGGTCGGCCAACCGCACCAGCAACGTGCGGCTGGCCGATTGCAGCGCCCCGCCCGCCGCGCCGATCAGCGCGCCCAGCGTGTAGAACGCGATATCCGGCAACAGGCTGTCCGGCCCGACCGGGTGGCCAAAGACACTGTCGCGCGCCACATAGATCACCGCCCAGACCGTGGCGATCAGCACCAGCAGACAGGGAATGATCACGCCTTTCGGGCCGAACCGGTCATCCATTTTCCCGCCCAGCCAGGCGAAAAGTGCCCCAGTCAGCGTCGCCAGGATACCGAACAACCCGATCTGGGTGATCGACCAGTTCAGCACGCCCTTGGCATACAGCCCGCCAAAGATGAACAGTCCGTTCAGCCCGTCCCGATACAGCATCGAGGCGATCAGGAACGAGAACAATCCGCGTTGTTTGGGCAGGCGCAGCAGGCGCGCGCGCAGCTCGGGCCAGGCGCCGCGCGTGGCCTGCCAGACCGACAGCGATCCTGGCTGGCGGCTGTCGCGCAGCCACAGGAAGAACGGCACCATGAACACCGCATACCACACCGCCGTCAGCGGACCGACGATGCGGGTATCCTCGCGCAGCGCCGGATCCAGCCCGAAAATCGGCGGCAGCCCGATCAACGTACGCCCGGTGGCCGGGTTTATCTGCAACAGCGCCAGCATGATGATCAGCGACAGCATCCCCCCCAGGTAGCCGAAGGCCCAGCCCGAGCCCGATACCCGGCCGATCTGTCCCGGCGGCGCCACATCGGGCAGCATGGCGTTGGTGAAGGTGGTGGCGAATTCCATGCCGATCATGCCGATGGCGAAATACACCATGATGGCGATCAGGTTCACATCCCCCGGTGCCGCCTGCCACAGCCCCCACGCGCCCACCACATACATGGCCGAGAACAGCCAGATGAACGGCATCCGTCGCCCCGACCGGTCGGCAATCGCCCCCAGAAAGGGCGATGCCAGCGCCACAGAAAGCCTGCCGCCCCCACGCCGTAACCCCAGACCGTCTGCGCCGCCGTGCCCGATCCCAGCAGGTCGGTCATGAAGGGCGCAAAGATAAAGGTTAGCAGCAAGGTGTTGAACGGCTGGCTGGCCCAGTCGAAAAACCACCAACCCAGAATACGCTTGTCGGGACTGCGCTTGCCCGTGATGGGATTGCCTGAGACGGGATTGCTTGGCGCGGTCATGGAGCCTCCTGGCGACAGACTGCCGGACGACAGATGTGGGGATCAACACCCAAACCGGGGACGGGCGCAAGACCCGGTTGATGCCGGGGGCAGGCAAATTGGACGGTTGCGCAGGGCATCGTGACGGCTTACCTCTGTGCGCGTATTACCCGGAGGTATTCGATGGTCACGCTTTATCAGGCGCTCTCGCTGATCCTGAACGTCGTCTGGTTCGTCATGATCGTCCATATCATCATGAGTTGGCTGATCAATTTTCAGGTGCTGAACCTGCGGCAGCCGTTGGTGGCGCAGGTCTGGTATGGGCTGAACAACCTGCTGGAGCCGGTCTATGGCCCGGTGCGGCGGATATTGCCGAATATCTCGGGGCTGGATCTGGCGCCTTTGGTGGTGTTCATCGTGATCATCATCTTGCAGCGCGCGCTGGCCAATAACGCGGGCTTCTTCTACGGCGTTTGACCTTGCCCGATACCTCTGCCCCTATCGCCGATACGACCGCAACGCCCGAGCAGCTTTTGGCCCGGGTGTTTGGCTTCCACGCCTTTCGTCCTGGGCAGGAAGAGATCGTTCGGGCGGTGATTGCCGGGCAGGATGCCCTGGCGATCATGCCGACCGGCGGTGGAAAGTCGCTTTGTTATCAGCTGCCTGCGCTATGCCTGCCGGGTATGACGGTGGTGATTTCACCGCTGATCGCGCTGATGCGCGATCAGGTGCGGGCGCTGCGCGAGGTCGGGGTCGAGGCGGGCGCGCTGACCTCGGGCAATACCGAAGAGGAGACCGAGGCGGTGTTTCAGGCCATCGACGATGGCCGCCTGAAACTGCTGTATATCGCGCCCGAACGCCTGGCTGCGACGGCGACACAGACCATGTTGCGGCGCGCCAATACCCGGTTGATTGCCGTTGATGAAGCCCATTGCGTCAGCCAGTGGGGCCATGACTTCCGCCCCGATTACCTGCGCATCGGGGATTTGAAGCGGGCGCTTGGCGTGCCTTTGGCCGCGTTTACCGCCACGGCGGACGAAGAAACGCGGGCCGAAATCGTCACCCGGCTGTTTGGCGGGGCGCAACCGGCGACGTTCCTGCGCGGCTTTGACCGGCCGAACATCCATCTGGCCTTTGCCCCCAAGGATCAGCCGCGCAAGCAGATACTGGACTATGCGGCGGCGCGGCGCGGCCAATCGGGCATCGTGTATTGCGGTGCCCGTGCCCGTACCGAAACCATCGCCCAGGCCCTGCGTGAGGCGGGCCACCCGGCCTGTCATTACCACGGCGGCATGGATTCCGAAGAGCGTCGTGATGTCGAGGCGCGCTTTCAGCGCGAAGATGGCCTGATCGTGGTGGCCACGGTGGCCTTCGGGATGGGGATCGACAAGCCCGATATCCGTTGGGTCGCCCATGCGGATCTGCCGAAATCCATCGAAAGCTACTATCAGGAAATCGGCCGTGCCGGGCGTGATGGTGCGCCCGCAGAGACACTGACCCTGTATGGTCCCGACGATATCCGCTATCGCCGCCAGCAGATCGACGAGGGCCTTGCGCCGCCAGACCGCAAGGCGGCCGATCACGCCCGGTTGAATGCCTTGCTGGGGCTGGCCGAGGCTACCGCGTGCCGCCGCCAACGCCTGCTGAGCTATTTTGGCGAAACCGCGCAGCCTTGCGGCAATTGCGATCTGTGCGACACGCCGCCCGATCTGTTCGATGGCACGGATGCCGTGCGCAAGGCGCTGTCGGCGGCCCTGCGCACCGGCGAGAGCTTTGGCGCCGGGCATCTGATCGAAATTCTGCTGGGCAATGACAACGACCGGATCCGGGCGCGGGGGCATGATAAATTGCCGACCTTTGGTGTCGGGCGCGATCTGAGCAGGCCGCAATGGCAGGCGGTGTTTCGTCAGATGCTGGGCCATGATCTGTTCCGCCCTGATGGCGAACGTCATGGCGCGTTGGTGATGACCGAACGGGCCCGCCCGATTCTGCGTGGCGAAGAGGCGATCACCCTGCGCCGCGATCTGATCAACCGCGCCAAGGCCAAGCCCACCGTGCGTGCATTGGTCTCGGATGAAGACGCGCCGTTGCTGTCGGCGCTGAAGGCCAAGCGACGTGCGTTGTCCGAGGCGGCGGGGCTGCCCGCCTATATGATCTTCCCGGATCGGACCTTGATCGAGATGGCCGAAATCCGTCCGCAAACGCTGGACCAGCTGGCACGGATCAATGGTGTCGGCGCAAAGAAGCTGGAAAGCTATGGCACGGCGTTTCTTACGGTGATTCTGGGGGCGGATGCGCCCTCCGTGCATCCGGCGCGGATGAAACTGGCCGGGCGGCAAGAGGGCGATCTGTTCGATCAGCTGATGGTGGCGCAACGGGATCTGGCGCGCGGGCCCGACGGGCATGACCGATATCTGGATTGCACCGGACCGGTGCTGCGGCGTATCGCCCAGGCCAAGCCGCGCAATCGCGACGAACTGGCCCGCGTTTCGGGGATGGCGGAGCCGAAACTGGATCGTTTCGCCGAACCGTTCCTGACCCTTATCGCGGCGTATCAGCAGAGCTGACGGGGCGGCAATCTGCGGGACGCGAGGCCTCGATCTGGCGCAGGATCTTGGCCCGTTTGAAGGGTTTGGTCATATATTGATCCATGCCGGAATCCAGGATCTGCACATTGTCGCCGGGCATGGCATGGGCGGTCAGCGCGCAGATCGTGACATGGGCGCCACTTTGCGCCTCGGCCTCGCGGATCATGCGGGTGGCATCGCGGCCATCCATACTGGGCATCGAGACATCCATGAAAATCAGATCGGGCTCAAAGCTGCGCCACAGGCGGACGGCCTCTTCCCCATTGGCGGCATAGCGGAATTCGGCATCCAGATTCTTGACCATCTTGTCGAAGACCAGCTGATTGGTGTGGTTGTCATCAGCGGTCAGTATTCGCATCTGACGCAGCCCCGTGGCTGGGTTGGGGGGCGGCGGCAGGGTTACGGGTTCCGGTTCGGGCTGGAGGTCCGGCGATGCGATGTCCTGCGGTTCGGGTTCGGGTGGGCGCTTTGCCTCGGCCACGACCCGTTGCAGGCAGCGATACAGATCCGAGCGCAACACCGGCTTGGGCAGGCAATGGATCGCCGGGTCCAAGGCCCGTGCCGCTGCGCACCCCTCGGGATCGCTGGTCATCATCACGACGCGCGTTTCGGTGTTCGGATTGGTCTGGCGCAGACGTTCGACAATCGCGCGGCCATCGGTATCGGCCTGATCGGCGATCACCACATCATATTGGCCGCCATCGTCGATCAGGCGATAGGCCTCGGTCGTGGACCGACAGCTGATCACCCGCATGCCAAAGGTTTCCAGTTGCCGTTCCAGCACCATCCTGTTGGTCAGCACATCGTCGATCACCAGCGCGGCGCGCAACCGCAAGGGCTCGGTCAGGTGCTGTTGCGGCCGGTCATCCTCGGCCACCGGCAGCGTCAGCGAAAAGCCGAAGCATGATCCGCGGCCCGGTTCGCTCTTGACCCAGATCGCGCCGCCCAGCAGCGTCACCAGTCGATGGGTGATCGCCAGACCCAGCCCCGTACCCTCGAACCGGCGGGCCCCAGTAGTCTCGGCCTGGGCGAATTCACCGAAGATCTGTTCCTGATCCGCCTCGGAAATACCGATGCCGCTATCTTCGACCGAAAAATGCACCTCATATTCGCCCTTGCCACGCCGAAATCCGACCGTGCGTGCCAAGACGTGTCCAGATTGCGTGAATTTCACCGCATTGCCGATCAGATTGGTCATCACCTGCCGAAAACGACCGGGGTCGATGACGAAACGTGTCGGCAGGAAGATGTCGTAATCGATGATCAGCCGCAGATTCTTGCCCCGTGCGGCGGGTAACAGCAGGGCCATCACCTCATGCAGGCAGCGTTCGATATCGAAGGCTTCGGGGTAAAGCCTGGTGCGGTCTGCCGCCAGCTTGGAATAATCCAGCACCTCGTTGATGATCGTCAGCAACGCCTCGCCAGAAGAGCGGATCGTGTCGATATACAGGCGCTGATCCTCAGTCAGTTGGGTTTCCGCCAGCAGATCCGCCATACCGACGATACCGTTCATCGGGGTTCGCAGCTCATGGCTCATATTGGCGAAAAACGCCGATTTCGCACGGGCGGCCTCTTCGGCGCGGTGGCGCGCGTCATCAAGTTCGGCGGCATGTGACACCATGTCGGTGATGTCCTGGATCTGGCATACCAGATCACCATCGCTGCCCCAGCTTTGCAGCAGTTTCAGGGATCGCCCGGAAATGGTGTGTATCATCGCCGGCGCGATCACACTGGGTCGGATGCGGTCGATCATCGTCTTTTGCCACTCCGCCAACGTCGCCTGACCGGTGTCGATCAGACCGCTGGCCGCCAGTCGCGCAATGGATGTGGCATAGGTCGTGCCCGGCGTGATCAGCACACCGTCGAAAATGTCGATATAGGCGCGATTGGCGACCACCAGGCGCAGCATCGGATCATACAGGGCAAAGCCGTCGCGCATCGCCTCCAGCGCGTCCAGCAGTTTGCGCCGCGATTCCCGCCCATCGTCGGCCTCAGCCGCCTGTGCAGGTGGCGCCGGATCGGCCGGTGGCTGCGGATGGGTTTTGACATATTGTGTCAATTTTTGCGACAGATCTGTCAGATCGCGCTGCTTCTCGGCCAACTGCCGTTCGGCGGATAACCGTGCCCGGCGCTCCTGCAAAATCTTGTCTGACAAAGAGAAATCCGTATTTCGCATGCCTTCCAGATCTCTGCCTCTGTGTCGCTGTTGCGGCAGACTTTGCACGTTGAGGGTGAATTAAGGCTTAAACCGCGCGTTTGATTCACGCCCCAGCCGTCGGTTGATCTGGCGGCGGCGGCATGACACGATCCACCTTGGGGAAACCGGTGGTTGGGGGATTGATGTTGCGTAACCTGATGAAGACCTGTGCCATGCTGGGCATCCTCATGGCCGGGCCGCTGGCGGCGCAAGACCGCTCGGTGGTGCCAGAACGCCGCCTGTCCTATGCCGAAGGGGTGGATCTGGCGGGGCGCGATCTGGCACAGATTTTCGATACCACATTGCCGGGATGTGCGGCGGCCTGTCTGGCTGATGCGCAATGCCAGGCCATCACCTTCAACGCGCGGAACAATTCCTGTTTTCCCAAGGCCGATGTGACCGGATCGTCCCCCTATGCCGGGGCCGTTTCGGCGATGGTGTTGCACACGGATGGGGCGGCACGCGCCCGCAGCCGGGTGCCCGATCTGGCCTTTCTGTCCCCCGATGATCTGACCGCCGCGCAGGATATGGCACGCGATATGGGGCCGCGCTACCTGACCGGGTTTGCGGCGCCCGAGGGGATCGAGGCCGCCTTGCGCGAGGCCCGCGCGGCGCAAAACCTGGAACGGGCGCAGCAGTTGCAAGGCGCGCTGATCGTGCTGACCGATGCCGCCGACCGCTGGACCGATTTCGCCGCGTTGGAGTTGGCGCAGGATGGCAGTATGCGTCAGGCGCGATTGGCGGCGGTGAACGGCTATTTGCGTGCGCCGGGCGCCGCCGCGCAGGCCGAGGCGCTGAACGTGATGTCGCAGGCGCTGGAACGCAGCGGCGATACCCGCGCCATGATCACCGCATTGGAACAGGCGGTGGCCTTGTCGCCCCGCGACGATCTGGTCGCCGCGCTGGAGGCGGCACAGGGCAAATACGGTTTCCGCGTTACCGATCATCAGGTTGAGGCGGATGGGGCGATTCCGCGCATTTGTGCAATTTTCTCCGAGGATCTGGCGCGTTCTGGTGTGGATTATGCCAGTTTTGTGCAACTGCCGAAATCCGGCCTGTCGATAGAGGCAGAGGCCAACCAGATCTGCGTGGCCGGGGTTGATCGGGGGGAACGTTATGCGCTGACCCTGCGCAAGGGCCTGCCCGATGCGGCGGGTCAGGTGTTGCCCAAGGACGTCACGATCACCGCCTATATCCGTGATCGGGCCCCGATGGTCAGCTTTCCCGGGCGGGCCTACATCCTGCCACGCAGTGCCGATGCCGGGGTTCCGGTGACCACGGTGAACACCAGGACGGTGGCGTTGAAGCTGTTGCGGGTCTCGGACCGCAATCTGGTTGCGGCGATGCGGAAGGATTATTTCGCCGCCTCTCTGGATGAATGGGATCAGGATGATTTCAGCGACAGCATGGCGACCGAGGTCTGGCGTGGTTCGGCCGATGTCGGCACCGATGCGGAGGGCGCGATGAACCGCGAGGTTACGACCCGCCTGCCGGTGCAACAGTTGACCGGCCCGCTGGGCGCCGGGATCTACGCGATGGTTGCGAATGTGCCGGGGCAGACGGGCTATGACAATCCGCCCGCGATGCAATGGTTCGTGGTCTCGGATCTGGGGATGACCACCTATTCCGGCACCGATGGGCTGACGGTGGTGGTGCGCGGCCTGTCGGATGCGGGACCGGTGGCGGGGGCGCAGGTGGCGTTGGTCTCACGCGCCAATGCGGTCATCGCCGAGACCCTGACCGATGCGCAGGGCGTGGCGCATTTTGGGGCCGCGCTGGCGGCGGGGGCGGAGAATGCCGCGCCTGCCCTGGTGTCGGTGACACGGGGCGATGACATGTCCTTCCTGTCGCTGACCGATGCCGAATTTGACCTGTCCGACCGGGGGGTGGCGGGGTTGCCCCCCGCGCCGCCCATAGATGTGTTCCTGACCACGGATCGCGGCGCCTATCGCGCTGGCGAGACGATCAACGCCACCATTCTGGCCCGCGATTCGCTGGCGCAGGCGATGGCGCAGGTGCCGCTGACGGTGGTGCTGATGCGGCCCGACGGTGTGGAATACCGCCGCCAGATCGCGCCCGAGGTGGGGGCGGGCGGCTATGTCATCAGCCTGCCGTTGCTGGGCAATGCGCCGCGCGGGACCTGGCGGCTGGATGTCTTTGCTGATCCCAAGGCGGCGCCGTTGGCCTCGGCCAAGCTGCTGGTCGAGGATTTCCTGCCCGAGCGGATCGATTTTGACCTGACCCTGCCCGATGCGGTTCTGTCGGCGCAGGCCACGCCGCAACTGGGGGTAACGGCACGTTATCTGTTTGGGGCGCCGGGGGCGGATCTGACGATCGAGGGGGATGTGCGCCTGTCCGCCGCCACCGATTTGCCCGGATTCGCGGGTTATCGTTTCGGCCGTCAGGATGAGCCGTTCTCGCCGGTGACCGACAGCCTGTCATCCGGCACGACCGATGCGCAAGGTCAGGCGCAGGTGGATGTGCTGTTGCCCGCCGCGGCCCAAACGGCGGACCGGCCATTGACGGCACAGGTCACATTGCGGCTGGCCGAGGCCTCGGGGCGCCCCGTTGAGCGGGCGATCTCGCGTCCGGTGATGCCGGATCATGCGGTGATCGGCGTGCGCCCGATGTTCGACGGCACCCTGGCCGAGGGCGCGCAGGCACGGTTTCAGGTCATTGCGCTGGGCTCTGATGCGCGGCCCACGCCCTTGGTCGCGCATTGGCGCATGAACAAGATCGAGACGCATTATCAGTGGTATACGCTGGATGGCCGGTGGAACTGGGAACCCGTGACCCGCCGCACCCGCGTGGCCGAGGGCGATGTGACATTGGGCGATGACCCATCGGAAATCGCCGCCCAAACCGCTGGGGGGGAGTATGAGCTGGTGGTCGAGGCGAATGACGCCGGCAGCTATGCGGCCACCTCGGTGACCTTTGACGCCGGTTGGTTCGCGCCCGCCGATGTAATGGCCAGCCCGGATCGGTTGCAGATGTCGCTGGATCAACCGGCCTATCGCGCGGGCGATACCGCGCATCTGCGGATCAATGCGGCGGCGGACGGGATCGCGCTGGTTTCGGTGCTGTCGAACAGGGTGATCGCGCTGCAATCGGTGGCGGTGACCGCAGGCGAAAACCGGGTTGATCTGCCGGTGACGGCGGAATGGGGGGTAGGGGCTTATGTGACGGCCTCGGTCATCCGGCCTTTGGCAAAACAGGCAACGGATCGGGCGCCAAACCGTGCGCTGGGGGTGGGATATGCCACCGTTGATCCGGGTCAACGCAAGCTGGCGGCGACGTTGCAGGCGCCGGCGGAATCGGACCCGCGTGCGGCCTTGCCGGTGACGCTGCGGGTAGAAGGCGTGGCGCCGGGGGAAACCGCCTGGGCCACCATAGCGGCGGTGGATGTCGGCATTCTGAACCTGACGGCGTTCAAGGCCCCAGATCCACAGGGATATTACTTTGGCCAGCGCCGTTTGGGGGTTGGGCTGCGCGATCTGTACGGGCGGTTGATTGACGGGCAGGCCGGGGCGGCGGGCACGCTGCGTTCCGGCGGGGACGCGGCGGGCATGGGCACACAGGCCCCACCGCCTACCGAGGAACTGGTGGCCTATTTCTCGGGGCCGCTGACGGTGGGGCCGGATGGCACGGTGACGACGGCCTTCGATATGCCCGCGTTCAACGGCACGGTGCGGTTGATGGCGGTGGTCTGGTCCGACACCGGGGTGGGGCAGGCCACCGCAGATGTGCTGGTGCGCGATCCAGTGGTGATCAGCGCTGCCGTGCCACGGTTCCTGGCACCGGGCGATTCCTCGCGCCTGTTGCTGGACCTGCACCACGCCAGCGGTCCGGCGGGGCAGATGGCTTTGGCGCTGACCTCGGCGGGGCTGGAGCTGGGCGCCTATCCCGATCAGCTGACCCTGACCGATCAGGCGCGTAGCATCATCGAGGTACCTTTGAGCGCCCCTCTGGCCGAGGGCACGCAGCAGATCACCGTTGCGCTGACCACACCGGATGGCAAGCGGCTGGAAAAGCAACTGCTGATCCCCGTTCAGGCGAACGATCCGGTGGTGTCACAGCAATCGCGGTTCGATCTGGCGCCGGGCAAGACCTTTACCTTTGATGCCAATGTGTTCGCCGGGTTCCGCCCCGGCACGGCGCGGTCGATTCTGGCGGCGGGGCCGATAGCGCGGCTGGATGCGCCCGCGGTTCTGGCGGCGCTGGACGCCTATCCCTATGGCTGCACCGAGCAGGTCACCTCCAAGGCGATGCCGCTGCTGTATCTGGCATCGGTGGCGCAGGCGATGGGGTTGGCGACGCCCGCCGATCTGCCCGCGCGGATTGATATGGCAATTGCAAAGGTGCTGACCAATCAGGATGCCTCGGGCGCATTTGGGCTGTGGCGGGCGGAGTCCGGCGATGGCTGGCTGGATGCCTATGTCACCGATTTCCTCAGCCGGGCGCGGAAGGCCGGGTATACGGTGCCCGATCAGGCCTTCCGCAATGCCTTGGATAATCTGCGCAATCAGGTGAATTACGCGGCGGATTTCGATGCCCGTTCGGACATCGGGGCGTTGCTGGCCTATCAGTTGATGGTTCTGGCGCGCGAAGGCGCGGCGGCGGTCGGCGATCTGCGCTATTATGCCGATGTGAAGGGCGATGATTTCCCCACCCCGCTGGCGGCGGCGCAACTGGGCGCGGCATTGGCGTCTTATGGCGATCCGGCGCGGGCCGATGCGATGTTCGCGCGGGCCGGGCGAATGATGTCGGCCGAAACGGCGGATCAGATGGTGTGGCGGGCTGATTACGGGTCGCCGCTGCGGGACAGGGCGGCGGTTCTGGCGCTGGCGCAAGAGGCGGGCTCCACGGCGATTGATCTGGCCCAGCTGGGCAGTGCGGTTGCCAGCCGGTTGGGCCGGGTGCCGCTGTCGACCCAGGAATCGGTCTGGGTGCTGATGGCGGCCAGCGCGATGATCGACCGCCCCGGGGCGGGCGGGCTGACCGTTGACGGTCAGGTGCCGCAAGGGCCGGTGATCAGCATGATGGATGCCGATACGGCGGGAAAATCCCTGGCCATCGCCAATACCGGAGCGGCGCCACAGGTGCTGACACTGACCACGCTCGGGGTGCCCGAGGTGGCGCCCCCGGCGGGCGGCAACGGCTGGCGGATCGCGCGCAGCTACTACACCTTGCAAGGTGCACCGGTGGATATCGCCGATGTGGCGCAGGGCACGCGATTGGTGGCGGTGGTCGAGGTCACGCCGCTGGGGCGACAGGCGGCACGCCTGATGGTCGATGATCCGCTGCCCGCAGGGTTTGAGATCGACAACCCCAATCTGATCCGGGGGGGCGATATTGACGCGCTGGATTGGCTGGATGTGCTGACCGACACGCGGATGGTGGAATTCCGTCAGGACCGGTTCCTGGCGGCGGTGGATTGGCAAAGCGACCAGCCCTTCCGTCTGGCCTATATTCTGCGTGCGGTCAGCCCCGGCAAATTCCATCATCCGGCGGCTTCGGTTGCGGATATGTATCGCCCCGAGATGCGGGCGCAGACCGCGACCACGGCGATCCATATCGAATGAGCCGTTCCTCCGCGCTGCTTGCGGCATCTGCATTGGCGCTGATGCTGATGGCCGGGGGGCGCGATGCGGTCAATGATTGGGTGGCGCGGACCGATCTGCCGGATCTGTCAGTGCCGGTGGGCACCGTGGTTCTGGCGCGTGATGGCACCATTCTGCGCGCCTTCGCGGTGGCGGACGGGCGCTGGCGACTGGACCCCGGGACGGTGGACCCCGACTATGTCAACCGCCTGATCGCCTATGAGGATCGCCGGTTCCCGCGCCACAACGGGGTCGATCCGGTGGCGATGCTGCGTGCGGCGGTGCAGGCGGTGGTGGCGGGGCGCGTGGTCTCGGGGGCATCGACGCTGACCATGCAGGTGGCGCGGCTGCTGGAGCAGGGGCCGACGGGGCAGGTGGGCGGCAAGCTGCGGCAGATGCGGGTGGCGCTGGCCCTGGAACGGCGGCTGAGCAAGGCGCAGGTTCTGGATCTGTATCTGCGGCTGGCGCCGTTTGGCGGCAATATCGAAGGGGTGCGGGCGGCCGCGCTGAGCTGGTTCGGCAAGGAGCCGCGGCGCCTGACCCCGGCCGAGACCGCCCTGTTGATCGCCTTGCCCCAGTCGCCCGAGGCCCGCCGCCCCGATCGCCATCCGCAGGCCGCGCGGGCGGCGCGTGACCGGGTTCTGGCGCGGCTGGTGACGCAGGGGGCTTTGGCGCCGGAGGCGGCACAGGGGGCGATGCGGGACCCGGTCCCGCTGCAACGGCGTGATTTTCCGGTGCTGGCGCCGCATCTGGCGCAGCGGTTGGTGGCAAATGCCCCCCCCGGCGCGCAGATCGCCACCACCATCGACCCGGCATTGCAGCGCGCGGCGGAACGTCTGGCGGCGCGCGCAGTGGCGGGGCAGGGTGGACGGGTCTCGGTGGCGATGGTTCTGGCCGATCATCAGACTGGCGCGATACTGGCGCAGGTCGGTGGCGCCGACTGGGCGGATACGGCGCGGGCCGGGTTCGTCGATCTGACACAGGCGCCGCGCTCGCCGGGATCGACGCTGAAGCCGTTTGTCTATGCGCTGGCGTTTGATGACGGGTTGGCGCATCCCGAAACCCTGATCGAGGATCGGCCGCTGGCCTTTGGCCGCTGGCGCCCGCAGAATTTTGATCGCCAGTTTCGCGGCACGGTCAGTTTGCGGCAGGCTCTGGCCCAGTCGCTGAACATTCCGGTGGTCAGCCTGACCGAAAGTCTGGGTCCGGCGCGCCTATTGGCGACCCTACGGCGCAGCGGCGCCCATGTGGTGCTGCCCGGTGATGAGGCGCCGGGTCTGGCGATATCGCTGGGTGGGGTGGGGATCAGCCTGCAGGATCTGGTGACGGCCTACGCGGCATTGGCGCGGCAGGGCCGGCCGATCCGACTGTCGGCGCAGCCCGGTCAGGCGGTGGCGATGTCCGGGCGGATCTTCGGCCCGGTCGCGGCCTGGCAGGTGGGCGATATCCTGGCACATATCCCGCCGCCGCCCGGCGCCGCGCCCGGTCGGATGGCCTATAAGACCGGCACATCCTATGGCCACCGCGATGCGCTGGCGGTGGGCTATGACGGGCGCTATGTGGCCGGGGTCTGGTTGGGCCGCGCCGATGGCACGCCGGTGCCGGGGGCGTTTGGCGGCGATGTCGCGGCCCCGGTGTTGTTCGAGTTGATGGACCGTGTTGGCGCGGCACGGGTGCCGCTGGGGCCGCCGCCGCCCGATACGCTGATCCTGCCCAATGCCCGCCTGCCGCAACCCTTGCAGCAGTTCCGCCCGCGTGGCCTGGTCCTGGCCGCCGATCTGGATGCGCCCGAGCTGATCTTTCCGCCCGATGGGGCGCAGGTGCAGGTCGCAGAGGGCGGCATGATGGCCAAGCTGCGTGGCGGACGGGCGCCCTTCACCTGGTTGGCGAATGGTGTGCCGGTGGTGCGCGGGGACCGTGGGCGGGCGGTGTGGATCACCTTGCCCGCACAGGGGTTCGTCACGCTGACGGTGCTGGACGCGTTGGGGCGAACGGTCTCGGCGCGGGTCAGCCTGATGCCGTGATCAGCCCAGAACCAGCGCGGGCAGATCGCCCAGACCGCCAATCTTGTGGCCGCCGACAGATTGCGCCATGCCCAGCGTTGCGACCGCGATACCGGCCGCCTTGGCCGCGCGGGCGCCGGTGCCGGAATCCTCGACCGCAAGCACATCGTGCAGCGCCAGACGCATCATCGCGGCGCCTTTCTGATAGGGTTCCGGCGCGGGTTTGCCCTGTGTCACCTCATCCACCGAGATGCTGCCCAGCAGATATTCGCCAATGCCAAGCGCCGCGATATTCGCATCCAGAACCCGCCGCCCGGCATTTGACACCGCGATCTGCGTCAGCCCCGCTGCGGCGAAACGGCGAATGACATCCAGCGCATCCGGCATCGGCCGGACCCCGGCCGAGCGCGCGGTATAGGCATCTATCAACCGGGTTTTCCACGCCTCGCGGGTGATTCCCTGCGGCATCCGCGGCGCCAACAGCCCCCACATCGTGTCCTGCGACACCCCGACAAAGTGATCATCGGCGTATTGGCGCAGATCGACGCCCAGATCCAGGCAGACCTGCATCAGCACATCGTGGTGCAGCGGTTCGCTGTCGGCCAGGGTGCCATCGACATCCCAGGCGATGCCCTTGAACCGGGGGAATTGAGGGGCGGGCGTCGCATGTGTCATCGGGCATCCTGTCTGGGGCGGTTTCTGGGGTGGTTGTGGCGTGGGCATTAAAGCGGCCCGGCGCGGGGATGCAAGCGGTGGATGCGCCTGGCTGGCGGTGTCGCAACGCGATCTGGGCATTTGAGGGGCGGATGGTGTAGAGTGGCATCAACACAGGGTCATAACGGGCGAAACGGCCATGTCCAGAAACGATGTCATCGGGCGCAAATCCAAGGCCGCGGGCGGCTGGGGCGCATTGAAGAGCTGCGGCGCGCGGTTGATGGAAATGGGCCGTCCGCTGACCGGGGCGCGCACCTTGCTGCACGCCAACCAACCCGATGGCTTTGATTGTCCGGGCTGCGCCTGGGGCGACCCGGAGCATGGGTCTTCGTTCGAATTTTGTGAGAACGGTGTCAAGGCGGTGTCGTGGGAGGCCACGGCGAAACGTGTCGGCCCGGATTTCTTTGCCGCTCATAGGGTGGCCGAATTGCGTGGTTGGTCGGATTACGATCTGGAGCATCAGGGCCGCCTGACCCACCCGATGCGTTATGACGCCGCCAGTGATCACTATCTGCCGGTGACTTGGGAAGAGGCCTTTGCCGGGATCGGCGCCGTGCTGCGCGGCCTGGACAGTCCCGACCGGGCGGAATTCTACACCTCGGGCCGCGCCAGCAACGAGGCGGCGTTTTTGTATCAGCTGTTCGTGCGGCTGTATGGCACCAACAATTTCCCCGATTGCTCGAACATGTGCCACGAGGCGTCGGGCGTCGGGCTGGGCGCGGCAATCGGTGTTGGCAAGGGCACGGTGCGGCTGGAGGATTTCGATCTGGCCGATGCGATCTTCGTGATCGGGCAAAATCCGGGCACCAATCATCCGCGCATGTTGGGCGATCTGCGCCGTGCCGCCACGCGTGGCGCCCGGGTGGTGGTGTTCAACACGCTGAAGGAAAAGGGGCTGCAACGGTTCGCCGATCCGCAAAACAAGATCGAGATGATCCTGGGCGGATCGGAACCCACGTCGACCGATTATTATCAGCCGCGTCTGGGTGGGGACATGGCGGCGGTGCGCGGCATGGCCAAGGTGGTTTTTGCCGCCGATGCCGCCGGGCGCGATGTGCTGGACCATGCCTTCATTGCCGAACACACCATCGGGCTGGACGCATGGCGCCGGGTGGTCGAGGCGACGCCCTGGGCGCAGATCGAGGAACAGTCGGGCCTGAGCCGCGCCCAGATCGAGGCGGCGGCCGAGGTCTACATGACCGCAGACCGGGTGATCACCACCTGGGCGATGGGGGTGACGCAGCACCGCCATTCCGTGGCGACCATTCAGGAAATCGCCAACCTGATGTTCTTGCGTGGCAATGTCGGGCGGCCCGGCGCAGGGCTGTGCCCGGTGCGCGGCCACTCGAATGTGCAGGGCGACCGCACCGTGGGCATCAACGAAAGGGCGCCCGAAGCGTTCATCGGCGCGTTGGAGCAAGAACTGGGTGTGACCCTGTCGCGCCGTCCGGGGCATAATGTGCAGGCGGCGATGGCGGCGATGCTGGCCGGTGAGGCGCGGGTGTTCATGGGGCTGGGCGGCAATTTTGCCCGCGCGACGCCCGATAGCGCGCTGATCGCCGGGGCGATAGACCGGCTGGACATGACGGTGCATGTGGGCACCAAGCTGAACCACGGGCATTTGTTGCCGGGACGGGTGGGGTATCTGTTGCCCTGTCTGGGACGCACGGAAATTGATCGCAACGCGCTGGGCGAACGCCAGATCATCACTGTCGAGGATTCAATGTCGATGGTGCATGGATCGGGCGGGATCAACCTGCCGGCGTCGGAACATCTGTTGTCCGAAGTGGCGATTGTCGCGGGTATCGCCGCCGCGACGGTGGGCGATGCGGTTGTTGACTGGACCGCGCTGGCGCAGGATTACGACAAGATCCGCGCGATGATCGCCCGCGTTCTGCCCGCCTTTGCCGGTTTCAACGAAAAGGTGCGGGTGCAGCGCGGCTTCTGGCTGCGCAACCCGGCGTCCGAGCGGGAATGGCGCACGGCCTCGGGCAAGGCGCAATTCGGGGCCGCGGATCTGCCCGCGCAGACCGAATGGCAGCAGACCCAGCCGGGGGCGGGACGGTTCGTGTTGCAGACATTCCGGTCGCATGACCAGTATAACACCACGATTTATGGCATGGATGACCGCTATCGCGGCGTCTATGGCGCGCGCGACGTGGTGTTCATGAACCCCGCCGATATTGCGGCGATGGGGGGTGAGGTCGGCGCGCGGGTGGATTTGACCGGGCTGCATGATGATGGTGTCATGCGTCAGGTTCAGGCGTTCCGTCTGGTGCCCTATGATATTCCGCCGGGATGCATCGCGGGCTACTATCCCGAGCTGAACGCGCTGGTGCCGCATTCGGCCTATGGCGAGGGCAGCTTTACCCCGGTGTCGAAGTCCATCCTGGTGCGGGTCGGTCTGTGTCCGGCCTGACACCGGTATCGGTTGAAGAAATACTGGCGCTGGTCGGGCGGGTGCTGGAGATTGCGCCAGAGGCGGTCTCGCCGATTGGAGCGGGCATTCTGGTGGCGGTAGGACGTGGCGTGGTGACCAACAGCATCCGTTTCGCCCAGCTGCTGGGGGTAGCCCATGCGCTGGTGCTGCGCGAGTGTGTGGCGCTGCAACAGGCGGGGTTGATCGTGATCACCCGCCGCGATGAGCGCACGCAGCGGCTGTTTCTGGACCTGACGCCTGCGGGGCAGGATCTGGTGGCCCGCGCCGGATGACCGGCCCGGGCGTATCTATGGGTGGATACTAGCGACCCAGCCGCGAGAAACCGTGACGCGGGTCCGGCCCCAGGCTGAAATACCCCTTCACCACCTTGGCCACGTCTTCGATGACTTCCTGCTTTTGGGTATAGCCTTGTGCGCGGGCGTTACGTGCCTTGCTGCCCACCAGCGCGGGGGCATTGGCCTCGATCAGGGTCGGCGGGGTCAGCGGCTTCCTGGTCCTGGCGTTGACCACCTGCATGGTGAACTTGATGTCATGCACGCCGGTGAAATTGGCGTATTTTTCCACGTTCGGGGTGATGGCGTGGAATTGCTGCATCGTCACCGAAATCGTCACGGGGGTCTTGCCCTTCAACTCGGCGGTGGCGCTACGGATTGCCGTGGTCATCAGCGCCGAGACCTGCGCCCGGCGGTCACCGGGTTCGTCGCCATGCCAGACGATGTCGTAATCCGGGGTCCAGCCGTTCACATCCGATGTCGTCAGCGTTTGCGGCGTGACCACGTTCACCGCTGTCACATGCCAGGACCGCGCCTGCTCGGCCGGTACGGCATCGGGATAGGCAACCTGCCAATCATTGCGGGTGACACCGCAGCCCGCGACCAGCACCGCCAGCCCAAAGGCCGAAAGACGCAGCGCTTTGCGACGGCTGAAGCCGTCCTTCATCCGGGTTCGGGTCGTCATCTCTTGTGTCATGTTGTCGAACCTTATGACCAGTCGGGCCCGCAGCCAACCCGCTGGGCCAGATGCGCCGCACGGCGTGAAATTCCCCTGTGCAAGGGGGCCGGACTTGCACCACATCCGAGGGATGCGCGTATTCCCCGCCTTCGGTCAAGCATGATATCGGCCAATAACCATGTTAGCCGGAAAAATGGCCGCGCAGAGGGTTTGCGGCGATACCGTCACCGATATCCGAGGTTTTCTCTAAGTTAACGGCTGGACCCGGATGGCTCAAGCCGGTAGTCAGGGGCGCACGATTAGGAACCGCATGCCGCAGGCGCGCCGGCACCGCACCGTCCCGACCATGTCTCAGGAGAGTACGATGATCCTTCCCCATCTTGTCATGTCGCGTCTTGCCATGATCAGCTTTATGGCGCTTATCCCCGCCGTGTCGGCCCTGGCCGATCCGGTGACCGTAACCACCGCCCGTGGCCCGGTGACCGTGGCGCAAACGCCCGCGGCGACCGTGGTTTATGACGTGGCGGCCATCGATTCCCTGCATGCGCTTGGGGTGCCGGTGGTCGGCGTGCCGGACAATCTGTATGTCGATTATCTGGGCGATGTCTCGGCCGAGGCGCAAAAGATCGGCACGCTGTTTGAACCCGATCTGGAGGCCGTTGCCGGTCTGGGGCCGGATCTGATCATCGTCGGCGGGCGCTCGGCGGCGCAGTTCGCCTCGTTGGAGCGGATCGCGCCGGTGCTGGACATGTCGATTTCGCCCGACGTTCTGGGCGATGCCCAGACCCGGTTGCATGATTACGGCGTGCTGTTTGACAAACAGGACAAGGCGGCGGAACTGACCACGGCGTTGCAGGCCAAGCTGGCGGAACTGCGGCAGGCGGCCGAGGGCAACGGGCGCGCGCTGATCTTGCTGACCAATGGACCCAAGGTGGCGGCCTATGGCGTCAGCTCGCGTTTTGGCTGGTTGCACACCGCGACCGGCATGCCAGAGGCCAAGCCGGGTCTGTCGGCGGAAAACCACGGCGATGCGGTGTCGTTTGAATTCATCGCCGAGGCCAATCCCGACTGGATTTTTGTCATCGACCGTGGCGCCGCGATTGGCGAAGAGGGGCAGTCTGCCCGTATCACGCTGGACAATCCGCTGGTGGCGACGACGGGGGCGGCGAAAAACGGCCATATCCTGTATCTCAGCGGCGCGGGCATGTATGTAGCGGGCGGCGGCTATACCGCGTTGATGCGCACTCTGGACCAGATTCTGGCCGGTCTGAACGGTTAAGGCATGCGCGACGGGCGGATCAGGCTGCTGGCCGGGCTGGTGCTGGCCGGATTGGCGGTGGCCAGTCTGGCGGTGGGCGCGGCGAATGTGTCGGTCCGTGATCCGCAGGCGTGGCTGGTGCTGACGGTCTCGCGGGTGCCGCGCACTTTGGCGGCGATGCTGGCGGGGGCGGCGCTGGCGGTGGCGGGCGTGGTGATGCAACAGATCGCCCGCAACAAATTCGTTGAACCCTCGACCACCGGCGCGCCCGAGGCCGCCGCCCTGGGCCTGATCGGCATCACGCTGATCGCGCCCGAGGCCCCGATCTGGGTGAAAATGCTGGCGGCGTCGGTCACCGCGCTGTTGGGGGTGACGCTGTTCTTGCAGATCATCCGCCGCCTGCCCCCGAAAGAGGTGTTTCTGGTCCCGCTGGCCGGGCTGATCCTGGCGGGCATTCTGGGCGCGGCGGTGACATGGATCGGCTGGGGCACGGATCTGTTGCAATATATCTCGATCTGGCTGCTGACCGGTGAATTCTCGGGGGTGATCGCCGGGAGGTATGAACTGCTGTGGGTCGCCGGGCTGGCCGCCGCCATCGCCTGGTTCGCGGCGGACCGGTTTTCCATTCTGGGGCTGGGGACGGAATCGGCCACCGCACTGGGGTTGCGGCCACAGGCGGTGATGCGGCTAGGGCTGGTGGTTGTGGCGGTGGTGACGGCGATGGTGGTGTCTTCGGTTGGCATGATCCCGTTCGTCGGGCTGGTGGTGCCCAATATCGTGTCGCGGATGCTGGGCGACAATCTGCGCCGGACGCTGGGGCCGACGGCGATGGGCGGGGCGATCCTGGTGCTGGGGTCGGATCTGGTCGGGCGGTTGGTGATCCACCCCTATGAGGTGCCTGCGGGCACCGTTCTGGGCGTGGTTGGTGCGGCGTTGTTCCTGATGCTGCTGTGGCGGAGGCCCCGCCGTGTTCAGTAAACCTGCCATGCGTGCAAAAATCGGGGTGCTGGTCGGGCTGGTCGTGGTGGCGGCGGCGCTGTGGATGTTTCAGGGCCTGGGGTCGGGACGGCGCGATTTCATTCTGGGGCTGCGGTGGGAAAAGCTGACGGCGCTGATATTGATCGGCACCTCGGTCGCGGTGGCGACGGTGCTGTTTCAGACCGTGTCGCGCAATCGCATCCTGACGCCCTCGATCATGGGGTTCGATGCGCTGTATCTGTTGATCCAGACGCTGGCGGTGGCGGCCCTGGGGGTGGCGGGATTTGCCATGCTGGCGGTCGGGCCGAAATTCCTGATCGAAACGGCGCTGATGGCGGTGCTGGCATTGGGGCTGTTCGGGGCATTGCTGGGGCGGGGCGGTGGCACGGCCGATGATATAGCGCGCACCATCCTGACCGGGGTGGTGCTGGGTATCCTGTTCCGTGCCGGATCATCGCTGATCGGGCGGCTGCTGGACCCGAATGCCTATGCCACCGTACAGGCGATCAGTTTCGCTAATTTCGGGCGGCCGAATGCGGCGCTGATCGGCTGGGGGGCGGCGTTGTCGCTGCCGGCGATAGCGATTGCGCTATGGCTGGGGCCACGGCTGGATGTGCTGGGACTGGGGCGGGACCGGGCGGTGACGCTGGGGCTGAACTACCGCGCGATGGTCATGGGCACCTTGGCGCTGACGGCGGTTCTGGTGGCGGTGTCGACCGCGCTGGTGGGGCCGGTGGCGTTCCTGGGGCTGATTGTCGCCGGGCTGACGCATGGGCTGTTTCCGGCGGCGCGGCATCGGTTGCGGCTACTGGCGGCGGCGCTGATTGCGTGTCTGTTGTTGGTGCTGGGGCAATGGGTGTTTGAGCGTATCCTGGGCCAGCAGGCGGTGCTGAGCGTGGTGATTGAATTCGTGGGCGGGGTGCTGTTCCTCGTGCTGCTGCTGAGGGGGCGCATCCGATGAGCGAAGGTATCCAGATCCGGGGCGTAACCCATCGCATCCACGGGGCGCAGATCCTGCAACCGATTGATCTGTCTGTACCCGCGGGCAAGATGACGGCGCTGATCGGGCCGAACGGGGCGGGCAAATCGACGCTGGTGCGGCTGATTGCGCGGATCGACCCGTTGCAGAATGGCGATATTCATGTGGGGGGGCTGGATGTCGCCGCCACGCCCTCGGCACGGCTGGCGTTGGAACTGGCGTTCATGGGGCAGCACAGCGGGCTGGTCTCGCGGCTGCGGGTGCGTGAACTGGTGGCCTTTGGCCGCTGGCCGCATTGTCAGGGGCGGCCCGGTCCGGCCGATCATGCGGCGGTGGGGCAAGCGTTGACCGATTTTGACCTGATGCCGCTGGCCGACCGGTTCATGGACGAATTGTCCGGCGGGCAGGCACAGCGCGCGCATCTGGCAATGACGGTGGCGCAGCAGACACCTTGGGTATTGCTGGATGAGCCGCTGAACAATCTGGATCTGGCACATGCCCGGGCGCTGATGGTGCATCTGGCGCGGCTGCGCGATCAGGGGCGCTCGGTTCTGGTGGTGCTGCACGATCTGAATTTTGCCTCGGGCTGGGCCGATCACGTGGTCTCGATGAAAGCGGGACAGGTGGTCGCCCAGGGCACGCCCGCCGAGGTTCTGACCGAACCCCGGCTGTCAGCGCTGTATGATACCCCGATCACGGTCGGCAGCTATCAGGATCGGCCGTTGATCCTGCACCACATGTGATCACGCGGCGCGTCCGTTGGTGACCAGATCGACCGTCACCGCAACGCGCGCGCCGCTGGCGTTGAAGGCCGAGACCGAAAGCCCGCTGGCCGTGCGTCCGGTGATCCGCGCGGTGATCACGCCATCCGTCGTGCTGGTCACCCCCAGCGTGGTGATCAATCCGGCATCCGATGCAAACGCCGCCGGAAAGCTGACAGAGGTATCGCCCGCAGTCGTCGTCGTCACCGATTGCCAGCAGGTCTGGGTGCCGTCAGCCTCGCGTCGATAACGGCCCTGCACGGTCTCGCCGGACTGGGTGCCCGCCTGGCGCCAGATGCCCCAACCGGTCGCGGTCTGTGCCCGGCTGTGGATCACACCGGCAGCGTCGATCAGAACCTGTGCCGCAGAAGTGCTGCCACGGCGTTGATGCAGTACGATCCCGCTGGTCACATCCGCCGGACCACCGGTGCTGCCGCCTGCCGTGTCATAACCGTAGAAACCCGGCGCCAATGTGCTGTCAGTGGCCGAGATGTTCCCCGCGATCGGCGCCGAGCCGCCCAGACCAAAGGCGCCCACCCGCAGCAGGCGTCCCGCCGTCGCATCCACCGCTGCGGATTGCACCGCCGTGCCGCTGACCAGACCGGTGGCCTTGTCAAAGCGCAGCGCGTTTTGAAAGGTCGTGCCGTCGGCGCTGACCTTGATGGTGAAATCATCGGTGCCGGTCAGTCCCATCTCGGCCCGGCCCGACCAGCCGCTCTGGAACAGCAGGCTGGCGGTATCGGTGGTGCCGGCCTTGTTGATCTTCAATTGATGCCCGGCGCCCGCATGTGACAACAGCGTCGCAGCCGCGGCCACAGACAGTCGGTTCGTCGCATCGGCCGTGGCGGAAATGCCCAGCAACGGCAAGGTCGTCAGGCTGGACGCGCCACCGCCGATCACCGCCCAGGCCGTGCCGGTCCAGATCACATCCGCACCGCTGGCGATGACATAGGCCCGCCAGCCCCGGCGTGGCGCGAAAAAGCGCCATCCCTGCGTTTCGCCGCCATAGGCCGCCACGTTGTTGTCGCGCCCGGCCCAGGCCCCGCCCGCGCCTGCGGCGACGATGAAGCGATCCCCTTCGGTCAAAACGGCGGGCGGCGCGGTCAGCGCCTGATCCAGAACCGCCAGTTGCACCAGCACATCCAGGATTTCCAGGGATTCGTTGTGGGTTACGTGCTTTTGGGCCTGCGAGGGCAGGATGAAGGGCAGGGACAGACGCGGGGAGCTATCGGACATGAAGGGCCTCTTTCGCCGGAAATTTGCGCAAGGTAGGGCGCTGACCGTAAAACCCCCGTCGCCGCACCGTACGCTGATGGACATGGCGGGAATCCGCCGTCGCTCAATTTGTCTGATCTTGATCAAGGCGTGGGGTGATTTGCTGCGCTATCGTGCGGCCATTCAGTCGGATAGAGGAAACGACCATGAAAGCGGCACGTTGGCACAACGCCAAAGACATTCGCGTGGATGACATTCCCGAACCGCAAGTGGCTGCGGGCAAGGTGAAGGTGCGGGTGAAATGGACCGGGATCTGCGGTTCTGACCTGCATGAATATCTGGCGGGGCCGATTTTTGTTCCGGTCGCGGCGCCGCATCCGGTCAGCGGCGATGTCGCCCCGATCGTGATGGGCCACGAATTCTCCGGTGAGGTCGCCGAAATCGGCGAGGGCGTCACCAAGGTCAAGGTCGGGGATCGCGTCGTCATTGAACCGATTCTGGCCTGTGGCAAATGCGAGGCCTGCAAGCGCGGCAAATACAACATCTGCGAAAATCTTGGCTTCCACGGGCTGTCGGGCGAAGGTGGCGGGTTTGCCCCTTACACCGTGGTCGGCGAACGCTGGGTCCACAAGATGCCCGAAGGCCTGTCGTTTGAACAAGGCGCGCTGGTCGAACCGGCGGCGGTAGCGCTGCATGCGGTGCGAATCAGTGCGCTGCGTGCGGGCGGCACGGCGGCGGTGTTTGGCGCCGGCCCGATCGGGCTGTTGCTGGTCGAGGCGCTGAAGGCGGCGGGGGCATCCAAGATCTTCGTGGTCGAGCTGTCCGAACAACGCGGTGCCAAGGCCAAGGAACTGGGCGCCTATGAGGTGATCAATCCCAAGGATACCGATGCCGCCGCGCGCCTGCGTGAAGTGACCGGTGGTGGTGTCGATGTCGCGTTCGAGGTGACCGGCGTGCCGATGGTGCTGCAACAATGCATCGACGCGGTGAAGTTCGAGGGTCAGGTCATGATCGTCTCGATCTGGGAAAAGGACGCGCCGTTCCAACCCAACACCGTGGTGCTGAAAGAACGCAACCTGCAAGGCACCATCGCCTATCGCGATATCTTCCCGGCGGTGATGGAACTGATGCAACGCGGCTTTTTCCCGGCGGACAAGCTGGTGACCAAGCGCATCAAGCTGGATGATATCGTGGCCGAAGGGTTCGAGGCGCTGGTGCGCGAAAAAACCCACATCAAGATTCTGGTGCAGCCGGACGCTTGATCCAAATTCTTTCCGGGTCCCGCGGCGCGCTGCGGGACCCGGCCTTGTCCGCGCGCCGATCACGGTAAATTTTCTTGCCTGCCTGCGGATGCCATGTGGATATGGCGTATGATCCAGTCGCTTTTCCGCAGTTTGCATTCGATGATTGGGGTTCTGGGGCTTCTGGCTCTGGTCCTTGGCATGTTGCTGCCGCGCGAGGCGACGTCCAGAACCGCCCCCGCCCAACCTGCCGTTGCGATGATGCAGGGCACGCAGGGGTCCGCGACGACATCCGACATCATCCGGCAGATTGCAATTCCGCAAGGGGTTCCGGTGTCGCAGCGCCAGCCATCGGCGGGGATCTGGTACGTGGATATGGCCTATGTGCCACACTGCGATGACCGATGCGGCCCCGCGCCGCGGGCGCCCCCCATCAAAACCTGATTCGAACGCCCCGCCGCAAGCCGGCTGACCTTCATCAGGAGAATATCATGTTAAACAATGCGTTGACCCTTCCGCATCTACTGCTTATCGCCGTCGTCGTCCTTGTGCTGTTCGGCAAGGGCAAGGTTGCCTCGTTGATGGGCGAGGTGGGCCGTGGTGTGACGGCCTTCAAGAATGGCATTCAGGATGACACCAAAACCGTGTCCCAGGCGGAACCTGCGGCGATATCCCCGTCCTTGCCGCAGGTGCAGGTTGCCATGAATGATGACGTGCATGATACCACCCATGACAAGGTGGTATCGCTTGTCGAAGCGGACAAAACCCGCGTCTGATATCCGTCGTCGCCTGCGGCGCGGTTGACACTGCCGGTCGGCTGCCACAGGGTTTGGACAAGTCCCTTTCAGGGGCGCGACCGGGGCGATCACGCGCTCGGTGCGGGCGACGACAGGAAGAACATGGCGACGGATTTTCCCCCGGATGCGAACAGCAAGATCCCCGCGCCGCAATCGCCCCATGATCCGGTGCGGCAAGCTTTTCGCCGTCCGCTGATATCGGACATTTCGGCGGCGCGCTGGTTGCTGCTGGGCATCATCGCGGCGTCGGTCTACTTTTTCTACGGCTTTCTGGTGCCGGTTCTGGCCGCCGGGGTGATTGCGCTGGCCAGCTGGCCGATCCGGCAATGGGCGGTGGGGCGGTTTGGCCGTACCGGTGCGGCCACGGTGCTGGTGCTGCTGATCGTGTGCTTCCTTGTCGCGCCAATCACTATTGCGCTGGTCTATGCGTTTGGCGAATTGCAAAGCTGGACCGGCTGGGCGTTCGAGGTGAATTCCGCCGGATCGCCCACGCCGCACTGGATGCAGGATCTGCCGCGCGTCGGCCCCTGGGTCGATGAGATGTGGCGCCAGCACGTTGGCCGCCCCGGCGCGATTGGCGAACTGGTGCAACTGGTCTCGGGATCGAACATCGGTGCAATCTATCGTGGCGTGCTTACGGCGGGGGCGCTGGCGTTCCATCTGGCGCTGACGCTGCTGTTCGTGCTGGTCACGCTGTTCGTGTTTTACCGCGATGGCGAACGGATCGAGGCGCAGATCGACCGTGTCGGCCTGCGTATCCTGCCCAATCGTTGGGATCGGCTGTCGCGGGTGGTACCCGCCACGATTTCGGCCACGGTGACGGGCATGACGCTGATCGCCATTGGCGAGGGCGTGGTTCTGGGCATCGCCTATTGGGTGGCCGGGGCGCCTTCGCCGGTGACGCTTGGGGTGATCACCGGGTTCATGGCGTTGATTCCGGGCGGTGCGCCGCTGTCGTTCACGCTGGTGTCGGTCTATCTGGCGGCGACGGGTCATCAGATCGCCGGTCTGGCGCTGTTCCTGTGGGGCGCGATCGAGCTGTTCATCGTCGATAAGACCATCAGGCCGGTTCTGGTCGGTGGTCCGGTCAAGCTGCCGTTCCTGCCGACGCTCTTCGGGTTGATCGGCGGGGTCAAGACCATGGGGATCGTCGGACTGTTTGTTGGTCCGGTGCTGATGGCGCTGCTGGTGACGATCTGGCGTGAATGGCAACGCGAGATCAGCGCCACGCGGGATAGCGAATCAGCCCCTGATGGTGATCGCTGAGCGGCCAGTGTTGCCATTGTTTCGGGGGCGTCCGGGGTGTGATCCGGGCTGATCCGGGGAAATCCGACATATATTGTCGGAAAATAGCCGTCTGTGGCCCGCGCGGGCTTGCGCCAAGACCCTCACTTCGCAATAAGCGATGAAAGAAGCCATGTTTCAGGGGTGTTTTACCATCCCGGAGACCCAGCCGGATCATATTCGCAGATTTCATCGGCCGTTTCGGGCACCAGTCCGAGACACAGGTATGTCAGAATTTCTGCCATGCGTGTCGGTGAGGAACAATGGGAAGACGTTCGAGAATGACCCAATCCGACCAGAAACAGCATCGGCCGCAGCGCCTGATTTCCATTGCCGCACTGGTCGTGGCAGGGCAGGTGCTGGCCGCAGCACCGATCTGGGCGCAGGGCGTTCCGACCCAGGATACCGCGACATCGCCGACCACCACGGTCGCGCCGCTAGCCGCCGATGTGCCGCCCGCACCGACGGCTACAGCACCGGTTGGCACCGCGCCGACAGGCGCCGAATCCACGACGGCCGTCCCTGCGCAAACCGTCGTTCCTGCAACCGGTGATGCGGCTGTTGCCGCCGATCCCGCGACGGCTGATCCGGTCGCAACAGATCCTGCCGCGCAGCCTGGTGCCGTGCCTTCCGCGGTCGAGGTCCCCGCGGTTGCCCCGGTCATCGAAGAGCCGCAGCCCGAACCCATGCCCAACGTCTTTGCCGATCCGGCTGGGGCCGTCACGCATATCATGTCGCGCTCCACACATCCCAGCGGCACGCTACCGCATGATCTGTCGCCCTGGGGCATGTTCCGCCAGGCCGATATCGTGGTCAAGGTGGTGATGCTGGGGCTGGCCTTTGCCTCGCTGGTGACCTGGACCGTGTTCATCGCCAAAACCATCGAACTGTCGGCCGCCAAGCGCAGGGCCCGCGCCACCTTGATGGCGGTGCATGGCGCGCGCACCCTGCATGAGGCCATCGTGCAGAACGGGGATCGTCGTGGCCCGGCCGGTCTTATGCTGCGTGCCGCCCGCACCGAGGTGGAAACATCGGAACCCGTGCTTGATTTTGCCGGGGGCGATGGCGTCAAGGAACGCGTCGACGCCGCTCTGCGCCGGATCGAGGCGGGCGCGGGCCGCAAGGTTTCGGTCGGCACCGGCATCCTGGCCACCATCGGGTCGACCGCGCCGTTCGTCGGGCTGTTCGGCACCGTGTGGGGGATCATGAACGCCTTCATCGGGATCTCCAAATCGCAGACCACCAACCTGGCGGTCGTTGCCCCCGGGATCGCCGAGGCACTGCTGGCGACGGCCATCGGCCTGGTCGCGGCTATTCCTGCGGTGATCCTGTATAACCACTTTGCCCGGACGATCGCGCGTTATCGCCAGATCCTGTCGGATGCGGGGGTCGGTGTCGAAATCCTGGTCAGCCGTGATCTGGACTTCCGCAAGGTTCCGCAGGCCGACATCGTGCGTGCCCGCCAGGCGGCGGAGTAAGCGCCGATGGCCGGGGGTATCAGACAAGACAGCGGTGGCCTGGACATCGAGGAAAGCCACGAAATCAACGTGACGCCGTTCATCGACGTGATGCTGGTGCTGCTGATCATCTTCATGGTGGCGGCGCCGCTGGCGACGGTGGACATGCAGGTCGATCTGCCCGGATCAACCGCCAAACCGGCAGAGCGCCCCGACAAGCCGCTGTATCTGACCATTCAGGCCGATCACACGCTGGCGGTGGGCGAGGAAAAGGTGCCGCAGGAGGGGTTGGCCGCCGCGCTGGAAACGGCAACGGGCGGCGACAAGGAAACGCGGGTCTTTCTGCGGGCCGACAAGACGGTGGATTATGGCAGCCTGACCGACACGCTGAATGCCTTGCGCGCGGCGGGTTACCTGAAGGTGGCGCTGGTCGGTCTGGAACTGACCCCGCAGGCGGCGCAGGCCACCAATGCGGCGCCTGTCCCCGGGGGTGATGTGGCACCATGAAGGGCTGGGCGCAGGAATTTCATGGACAGGGGCGCCGCATTGGCGGCGTGACCCTGTGGGCCTCGGCTGCGGTCTTCGTGGTGGGCGCCCATGCCGGTGGGGTTGCGTTGTTGATGCGCCACTCACCCGAACCCGTTGCGGCAGATGCCCCGGCACCGGCATTGATGCTGGAACTGGCCCCGATGTCCGAGGCGGTGAACACCGAGACCTCGAACATCACCGATCAGGTGCAGAATTCGCAAGAAGTGCTGGCCGAGGAAACCCCGCCCGAGCCGATTCCCGAACCGATCGTCGAAGAGCCTCCGCCCGAGCCGGAACCGGAACCCGAGATCACCGAGGATATCCCCGATGAGATCGAAACCCCGGTCGAAGAGGCCGCAGTGGTGATCCCCAAACGGCAACCGCGCCCGCGCCCGGAAATCGAGCCGGAAAAGCAGGTTGAGGAAAAGCCGCGCAAGGAACGCCCCAAGCGTGAACACCGCAAGGAGCCGCCATCGCAGGCCTCCACCGCCGCCGCCGCGCAGGTGCAGCAATCGAACCGAAATGCCGCAGCGGAAACCGCCGCCGGCGCGGGATCGACGGTGGCCCCGGCGAAATGGCGCTCACGCTTGATGGCGCATCTGGAAAAGCGCAAACGTTACCCCGCCGCGTCGCGTGCCAAGCGTGAGGAAGGTGTGGCGCTGATCTCGTTCACCATTGATGCGGCGGGCAATGTTCTGTCGTCGCGGCTGGTGCGGACCTCGGGGTATCCGGCGCTGGATCAGGCAACGCTGGAGATGGTGCAGCGCGCCTCACCGGTGCCGCCGCCGCCGCCCGGGGTCAGCCACACGATTACCGCACCGGTACGGTTCGAGATTCGATAATCAGATCAGGGGCCTTCGGGCCCTTTTTCAATGCGCCTGGATCAACCTGACCCGTGCGGCCTGTAGACTGTCCAGCAGGGGCGGTGTCGGGCTGGCATCGGCGACCAGCGTGTCGACATGCGACCACGGCACATAGCACACCGAAAAGATCTTGCCGAATTTCGACTGATCGGCCAGCACAATGCTGCGCCCACATTGCCGTGTCATGGTGGTGTAAATCGCCGCCATGTCGATCTGGGTTTCGGATGGCCCATCCGCGCCGATCCCGCTGGCCCCGGTCAGGGCCACATCGGCGTGTAGGCGCCCCAGAAATTCCGTTGCAAAGGCGCCCACCATCGCGGCCTCGCCGGGATCATAGGTGCCGGGCGCCAGGATGACCTGGATCGAGGGATTTGTGCTCAGCGTCGCGGCAACCGTCA
>DASWPI010000098.1:0-5912 GCA_036398515.1 Paenirhodobacter sp. | reverse complement strand
GCGACATGGCCGAGGATATCAAGCCGATCATCCCGTCGGGTGCATCCGACACCGGCGCGCTGGATGCGGTGTTCGAACTGATGGTGCGCGGCGGCCGCTCTGCGCCGATGACCAAGACGATGCTGGTGCCCGAGGCATGGTCCAAGGCCACCACCGACATGCCGAAGGCGTGGCAGGACATGTATGCCTATTGCAATTCAGTCATGGAGCCTTGGGACGGGCCGGCCGCGCTGGCGATGACCGATGGCCGCTGGGTCTGCGGCGGGCTGGACCGCAACGGGCTGCGCCCGATGCGCTACACCATCACCACCGACGGACTGCTGATTGCCGGATCCGAGGCAGGCATGGTCACCGTCGATGAAATGAGCGTGCGCGAAAAGGGCGCGCTCGGGCCGGGGCAGATGATCGCCGTCGACATGCGCGAGGGCAAGCTCTACCACGACAAGGAAATCAAGGACCGTCTGGCCAACAGCCAGCGCTTTGGCGAATGGGTCGAAAAGGTCATCGATCTGAACGCGCTGATGCATGACATCCCCGAACAGCAGATGTTTGCCGGGGCGGAACTGCGCAAGCGCCAGATCGCGGCGGGCTATTCGGTCGAGGAACTGGAACAGATCCTGGCGCCGATGGCGGAGGACGGCAAAGAGGCCATAGCCTCGATGGGCGATGACACGCCGCCCGCCGTGCTGTCCAAGCAATACCGCCCGCTCAGCCATTTCTTCCGCCAGAACTTCAGCCAGGTGACCAACCCGCCGATCGACAGCCTGCGCGAAAGCCGGGTGATGTCGTTGAAGACGCGATTCGGTAACCTGAAGAACGTGCTCGACGAAGATAGCAGCCAGACCGAGATCCTGATCCTCGAAAGCCCCTTCGTCGCGAATGCCGAATTCGCCCAGATGATGCGCCAGTTCGGCGATTATGTGACGGTGATCGACTGCACCTTCGCCGCCGGATCGGATCAGGAAACGCTGCACGTCGGGCTGGAGCGCGTGCGCGCTGAGGCCGAGGATGCCGTCCGTTCAGGCGCGCTGCATATCGTTCTAAGCGATGAAAATCAGGCGCCGGACCGGGTGGCGATGCCGATGATCCTGGCGACCTCGGCGGTGCATTCGTGGCTGACGCGCAAGGGGTTGCGGACGTTCACCTCGGTCAATGTGCGGTCGGCGGAATGTATCGACGCACATTATTTCGCGGTGCTGATCGGGTCGGGCGCGACCACGGTGAACCCCTATCTGGCACAGGATTCGATTGCCGACCGGATCGACCGTGGCCTGCTGGCGGGATCGCTGGTGGAAAACATGCGCCGTTACCGCGATGCTGTCGACGCCGGGCTGCTGAAGATCATGGCCAAGATGGGGATTTCCATCATCTCGTCCTATCGCGGCGGGTTGAACTTCGAGGCGGTCGGCCTGTCGCGGGCGATGGTGGCGGAATATTTCCCCGGCATGCATTCGCGCATTTCCGGCATCGGCCTGCACGGCATTCAGCACAAGCTAGAAGAGGTGCATCAGAAAGGCTGGCTGGGCGGTCAGGACGTGCTGCCGATCGGCGGTTTCTACAAGGCGCGGCGGACGGGCGAAAAGCACGCTTGGGAAGCCCAGACCATGCATCTGTTGCAGGCCGCCTGCGACCGGGCGAACTACGATATCTGGAAGCAGTATTCCGCGACCATGCGGGCCAACCCGCCGATCCATCTGCGCGATCTGCTGGACATCAAGACGCTGGGCAAGCCGGTGCCGATCGAAGAGGTGGAATCCATCACCTCGATCCGCAAGCGGTTCATCACGCCGGGCATGTCGCTGGGCGCGCTGTCACCCGAGGCGCACAAGACGCTGAACGTTGCCATGAACCGCATCGGGGCCAAATCCGATAGCGGCGAGGGTGGCGAAGACCCGGCGCATTTCGTGCCCGAACCCAATGGCGACAACCCCAGCGCCAAGATCAAGCAAGTGGCTTCGGGCCGGTTCGGTGTCACCGCCGAATATCTGAACCATTGCGAAGAGCTGGAAATCAAGGTGGCGCAGGGCGCGAAGCCCGGCGAAGGCGGCCAGTTGCCCGGCATGAAGGTGACCGAGCTGATCGCGCGGCTGCGCCATGCGACCAAGGGCGTCACGCTGATCAGCCCGCCGCCGCACCACGATATCTACAGTATCGAGGATCTGGCCCAGCTGATCTACGACCTCAAGCAGATCAACCCGCGCGCCAAGATCACCGTCAAGCTGGTCTCGATGTCGGGCGTCGGCACCATCGCCGCCGGCGTGGCCAAGGCCAAGGCCGATATCATCCTGATCTCGGGGCACAATGGCGGCACCGGGGCCAGCCCGGCGACCTCGATCAAATACGCCGGCCTGCCGTGGGAAATGGGCCTGACCGAGGCGCATCAGGTTCTGGCCATGAACAAGCTGCGCGAGCGGGTGACACTGCGCACCGACGGCGGCTTGCGCACCGGACGTGATGTGGTGATGGCGGCGATGATGGGCGCCGAGGAATTCGGCATCGGCACCGCCGCGCTGATCGCAATGGGCTGTATCATGGTGCGTCAGTGCCAGTCGAACACCTGCCCGGTGGGCGTCTGCGTGCAGGACCCGGCCTTGCGGGCCAAATTCACCGGTACGGCGGATAAGGTGGTGAATCTGATCACCTTCTACGCGCAGGAGGTGCGGGAAATCCTCGCCTCGATCGGGGCGCGCTCGATGGACGAGATCATCGGCCGGGCCGATCTGCTGACCCAGGTCAGCCGGGGTTCGGCGCATCTGGATGACCTCGACCTGAACCCGCTGCTGATCACCGTCGATGGCTGGGACAAGATCGTCTATGACCGGTCCAAGCCGCGCAATTTCGTGCCCGACACGCTGGATGCGGAAATCGTCAAGGATGGCGCGCGCTTCTTTGAAGACGGCGAGAAAATGCAGCTGTCCTACGCGGTGCGCAACACCTCGCGCACCATCGGCACTCGGGCCTCCAGCCATATCGTCAAGAACTTCGGGATGCGCAACGCGCTGCAACCCGACCACCTGACGATCAAGCTGACCGGGTCGGCCGGGCAATCGCTGGGGGCGTTTGCCGCGCCGGGACTGAAGATCGAGGTTTCGGGCGATGCCAACGACTATGTCGGCAAGGGGCTGTCGGGCGGTATCATCGTGGTGCGTCCGCCGATGTCCTCCTCGCTGATCGCAGCCGACAACACGATCATCGGCAACACGGTGCTGTATGGTGCGACGGATGGCTATCTGTTCGCCGCGGGCCGGGCGGGCGAACGGTTC
This sequence comes from Paenirhodobacter sp., assembly GCA_036398515.1. GTDB lineage: Bacteria > Pseudomonadota > Alphaproteobacteria > Rhodobacterales > Rhodobacteraceae > Rhodobacter. Next base: position 2,649 of record DASWPI010000098.1, on the reverse strand, counting down.
GCGGTGCGCAACTCGGGCGCCAAGGTGGTGATCGAGGGCTGTGGCACCAACGGTTGTGAATATATGACCGGTGGTGTGGCGGTGATTCTGGGCCGGATCGGGGCGAACTTTGGCGCCGGGATGACCGGTGGCATGGCCTATATCCATGACCCGGACGGTGTGGCCGAAGATTACATCAACCCCGAAAGCCTGGTGATCTGTGGCCTTGGCCATCCGCATTGGGAGGCGCAGCTGCGCGGCCTGATCGAGCGTCATGCCCACGAGACCGGGTCACGCAAGGCCGAGGATATCTTGCAGAACTGGGAAACGGAACGGCGCAACTTCCTGCAGGTCTGCCCCAAGGAAATGCTGATCCACCTGCCCTTCCCGCTGAGTGATGAGACGGCCCAGGCCGTACCTGCGGAATAGACCTTATGGGCGGGGCCAACGGTCCCGCCCATATCCTTGCGGGATGGCTTGACCAACCTACCCCCCGCATGACTTATGGCCGCATGGCAGCACGCGAGAAATCTTCAAAGGGCACATCCCGCACGGTGGCAACCGGGCGCGCGGCGGCGCAAGGGGCGCTGGCGCCGTTTTCGTGGTTGCTGCGCAAGGTGGCCCGGTTCAGCCTGATCGCGGCGGCGGTGGTTCTGGCGCTGGTGGTGCTGTATCGGTTTGTCGATCCGCCGACGACCTTCACCATGTGGTCCGAGGGCCGCCGCATCGGCGAGCCCGTCGATCAAAGCTGGACCGCGATGGCCGATATCGCCCCGGTGATGGCCCGTTCGGTCGTTGCCGCCGAAGATGCCAATTTCTGCCGCCACTGGGGCTTTGACATGGTGGCGATCCGCCAGGCGATGGATGCGGGCGGGGAACGCGGCGCCTCGACCATCAGCCAGCAGGTGGTGAAAAACGTCTTCCTGTGGCAAGGGCGCAGCTGGCCGCGCAAGGCGGTCGAGGCCGCATTGACCCCGGTGATTGAGCTGTTCTGGTCCAAGGCCCGTATTCTGGAAGTCTATCTGAACGTCGCCGAATTCGGTAATGGCGTGTTCGGGGTGGATGCCGCGGCGTTCCATTACTTCCGCACCACGCCCGACGCCCTGACGCCCCGACAGGCGGCATTGCTGGCGGCGGTCCTGCCCGATCCCAAACGCCGCAATCCCGCCAAACCCTCGACCTTCGTCGACCGTCGGGCCCGCGCGATCCAGGATGGCGCCGCCACCATCCGCGCCGATGGCCGCGCCGCGTGTTTTGCGCCGCGCTGATCGCTAAAACAGAAAATCCGATGCCGTCAGCGACCCGACGGTAATGCCCCAGAGCAGCATCGTATTGCCCTGCGCATCGGTGATCTGCACATCGACCCCACGCTGAGCCATGTGATTGGCCCATAGATCCGCCGCATTGGCGATGCCCACGGCTGTGCCCAGGAAGATCTTGTCGCCTTCCCAGGCGTGGAAATCGGTCACGAATGTCGTCCCGCCCGAGGCCGCGAATGTATCCGCCCCGGCACCGCCGGTCAGGTAATCCACACCACTGCCGCCATCCAGCCAATCGTTGCCATCTTCGCCAAGCAACGAGTCATTGCCCGCCCCCCCCAGAAGCGTGTCATTGCCATACCAGCCGAACAGGACGTCATTGCCGTCACCACCAAACAGCAGATCGTTGCCATCATCGCCAAACAAGAAATCGTCCCCCGCCTCGCCATACAGCGTATCGTTGCCCGCGCTGCCCCACAACGTATCGCGCCCATACCAGCCATACAGGATGTCGTTGCCGTCACCGCCATTCAGCAGGTCATCGCCCTCATCGCCCAGCAGGATGTCATCGCCATCCTCACCATACAGCGTGTCGTTACCCGTGCCCCCCCACAGCGTGTCACGCCCATACCAGCCATACAGGATGTCGTTGCCGTCGCCACCATACAGCAGGTCATCGCCATCATCGCCGTACAGGAAATCGTCCCCGGCCTCGCCGTACAGCGTGTCGTTCCCCGCATCGCCCCACAACGTGTCGCGCCCATACCAGCCATACAGGATGTCGTTGCCGTCACCGCCATACAGCAGGTCATCGCCCTCATCGCCCAGCAGGATGTCATCACCATCCTCGCCATACAGCGTGTCGTTGCCCGCACCACCCCATAGCGTGTCGCGCCCATACCAGCCGAACAGCACGTCATTGCCGTCACCACCAAACAGCAGGTCATCGCCATCATCGCCGTACAGGAAATCGTCCCCGTACTCGCCATACAGCGTGTCGTTCCCCGCGCCGCCCCACAGCGTGTCTCGCCCATACCAGCCGAACAGCGCGTCGTTGCCGTCACCGCCATTCAGCAGGTCATCGCCATCATCGCCTAGCAGCGTATCCGCACCATCCCCACCGGTCAGCGTGTCGTTGCCCGCACCGCCCCACAGCGTGTCACGCCCATACCAGCCGAACAGCGCGTCATTGCCGTCACCACCAAACAGCAGGTCATCGCCATCATCGCCATACAGAAAATCGTCGCCCGCCTCGCCATACAGCGTATCGTTGCCCGCGCCGCCCCACAACGTATCGCACCCATACCAGCCATACAGGACGTCGTTGCCATCGCCGCCATACAGCAGGTCATCGCCCTCATCGCCCAGCAGGATGTCATGGCCATCCTCGCCATACAGTGTATCGTTGCCC
>DASWPI010000097.1:0-14118 GCA_036398515.1 Paenirhodobacter sp. | reverse complement strand
CCGCACTGGACAAAATACCCGCCAGCCCGAATGCCGCCCATAGCCCGATCAGGGTGAAGGCCCCTGTGCCCTCGGCCAGCCGGTCCACCATGCGTCCGAACAGCACCGGCTCCGCCAGTTGCACCACGGCGACGCCAACCCCGGCCATCGCCAGCCCCACCGCCAAGGCCTTTTCGCGCGACAGCATCAGCAGGGTGCGTTTGTAGATTTGCAAGGTTCCGGGTTCGGATGGGGCGGTCAAGGGGGCTCTCCTGCTGGTTCCTCTGTGCTGGGCCAGCGGGGGGCGGCTGTCAACGGGGACAGCTGTTCCGGCATACCGGGGGCCGAGTCGCCCCAGGCGCATCAATATTCGATTATTTTTTACCTATTTCGAAGATTGCATCGACTTATATACATGCGACGGTGAAATCATCCGGTAAATGCCAATACCAAAGGTATCTTTGCCAAGTTCTTTCATGCGCGGGGAATATATTCGTCATTTATGCAAATCTTCGGTGCGGGGCATCCATGAAAATCGTCGTTCTCGGGTCGGGTGTCGTTGGCGTCACCTCGGCATGGTATCTGGCCAAGGCGGGGCATGAGGTGACGGTGATCGACCGTGAACCGGGTCCGGCGCTGGAAACATCTTTCGCCAATGCCGGACAGGTCAGCCCCGGCTATTCCGCGCCCTGGGCTGCGCCGGGGATTCCGCTGAAGGCGATGAAATGGATGTTCCAAAAGCACGCGCCGCTGGTCATCAATCTGGCGCCCGATGCGAAAAAGCTGGGCTGGATGCTGCGGATGCTGATGAACTGCACCGCCGATGCCTATGCGGTGAACAAAAGCCGCATGGTGCGCATCGCCGAATATTCGCGCGATTGCCTGCGTGACATGCGGGCCGAAACCGGCATCACCTATGATGACCGCCAGCAGGGCACCCTGCAGGTGTTCCGCCATGCCTATCAGGTCGAGGCGGCCGCCAAGGACATCGCCGTGCTTCAGGCCGATGGCGTCCCCTATGAGGTGTATGACGCCGATGGTTGCGTTGCGCTGGAACCCGGTCTGCGGCAGTTCAAGGACCAGATCGCCGGCGCGTTGCGTCTGCCCGGCGATGAAACCGGCGATTGTTTCAAATTCACCAATGCGCTGCGTGATCTGGCAACCGCCAAGGGTGTCACGTTCCGCTGGAACACCGCCATCGACGGGCTGGAGACCCAGGCCGGTCGTATCGTCGCGGCTCGCGCGGGGGCCGAGCGGATCACCGCGGATGCTTTTGTCGTGGCCTTTGGCAGCTACTCGCCGATGCTGGTCAAGCCGTTGGGGATCAATCTGCCGATCTATCCGCTCAAGGGCTATTCGCTGACCGTTCCTATCACCGATTTTGACCGCGCGCCGGTCTCCACCGTGATGGACGAAACCTACAAGGTGGCGATCACCCGTCTGGGTGACCGTATTCGGGTGGGTGGTTTGGCCGAGATCAACGGCTTCAACATGGATCTGTCGCCGAAGCGGCGTGCGACGCTGGATAAATCCCTGACCGATCTGTTCGGGGGGGCCTGCGATCCGGCGCAGGCGCAATTCTGGTGCGGGCTGCGCCCGATGACGCCCGATGGCACGCCGATCATTGGCCGCACGCAATATTCCAACCTGTTCCTGAACACCGGGCATGGCACGCTGGGCTGGACGATGTCGGCGGGTTCCGGCCGGGTTCTGGCCGATATCGTATCGGGTCAGGCAACGGAAATTGATGCCTCGGACCTCAGCTATATGCGGTATCTGAATGATCGCTCGGGCCATGGACATAGCGCCAAGCCGATGGCGGCCTGACACATCCGGGCGGGCGCCACGGTTTTTCTAAACGCACAGAATATGGGCAGACCGGCACCGCGTATGCCAGTCTGCCCATATTCGCATCCGCAGGCGGTGGACCCCGGCTTTTGCCTGTTCTAACAATCAGATGCGCATTGCACTTGAGGCAACAGAACAAGGGATGATCGGAATGGGCAGGCATATCCTGATGGCGGGAACGGCGATCTGGCTGGGCACTGTTGCGGTGGCCTCGGCGGATACGGTGCTGACCGTGGCGAACTGGTTGCCGCCGTCGCATCCGCTGGTCGCCGAGGTGATCGTGCCGATGACCCAGAAAATCGCCGAGGCAACGCATGGTCAGGTCACGGCCACCATACTGCCCGCGCCGTTGGGGCCGCCCGCCGCGCATTTCGATTTTGCCGTCAATGGTGTCACCGATATCACGTTTGGCGTGCAGGGCTATAACCCCGGCCGGTTCAAGACCACCAATCTGGTCGAGCTGCCGTTTCTGGGTGAAAGCGCCGAGGCGATCTCGGTCGCCTATTGGCGCGTTTGGCAGAAGTATCTGCAACCCGCCGGGGAGTACGATCAGGTCAAGGTTCTGGGCGTGTTCAGCCATGGTCCGGGCGAGATATTCCTGAAAAGCGGTGATCCCGGTGTCACCAGCATTCTGCAAAACAAGAAAATCCGGGTCGGCGGTGGCATCGTGCATGAGGTCGTCGCGGCGCTTGGCGCGGTGCCGGTCGAGGGGCCGTCCTCCAAGGCCTATGAACTGCTCAGTCAGGGTGTGGCCGACGGGATCACCTTTCCCTATGAATCGGTCGCCTATTTCAAGCTGATCCCGCAGTTGAAGACCGCCATTTCGGTGCCGGGTGGATTGTTCAACACCTCGTTCTACGTGGTGATGAACAAGGCCAAATGGGACAGCCTGACGCCGGAACAACAGGCCCAGATCGACAGTGTCACCGGTGAGGCCCTGGCCCGTATGGCCGGGCAGATGTGGGATCGCGCCGATGCCCGTGGCCGGGCCGAGATGCAGGGGCAGATCGCCATTTCCCCCGCGACCGAGGATCAGATGGCCGAATGGCGCGCCGCTTTGCAGCCGCTGATCGACGCCAAGCTGATCGAGGCGGCCTCGACCGGTATCGACGTGCAGGCGGCCTATGACATGCTGGACGCCGAGATTGCCGCCGAGGCGACACCGTGATCGACACAGGCAGTGGGCAGGTGCGCCAGCCGGAGACCGATCCGTCCTCGGGCAAGCGTGCGGACCCGGTGCCGCGCACTCTGGCCCGCCGAATTCTGGCGGCGGTCTGTGGCAGCATGCTGGTCGCGATGATGGGGCTGACGGTCTGTGACGTGATCGGGCGCTATGTCTTCGGGCGTCCGATCACCGGCGCCACCGAGTTGACGGAGATGATGCTGGTCGGGGTGATCTTTCTGGGGCTGACGGCGGTCAGTCTGGACCGCGATCACGTCGCGGTGGATATCTTGACCGATCGTTTGCCGCAATGGGCGCAGCCGTGGCGTGAACTGGTGGTGTCACTGCTTTCGGCGGCGGTTCTGGCGATGATTTCGTGGCGGATCTGGGTCTATGCCGGGCAGATTGCGGGCTATGGCGGCGCCACCAATTCGTTGCGCCTGCCGGTGGCCCCGTTGGGGTATCTGTGTGCGGTATCCACTGCTGTGGCGGCGCTGCTCATGGTCTATGCCGCGCTGCACGATCTGCGGCGCGACTGAGAGGGCGATCATGCAACATTGGCAAGTGGGTATTCTGGCGCTGCTGGTTCTGCTGTTCACCGGTATGCCGATTGCCTTTGCCCTGACGCTGGTCGGCGTGGTGGGGGTGGTATCGATCATCGGGGTGCAACCGGCGCTGGCGTTGCTGGGTTCGACGTTTTTTGACAGCGGGCGGGATTATTCCCTGTCGGTTTTGCCGTTGTTCCTGATGATGGGCAATTTCGTCGTGCAATCGGGAATCGCGGGCGAACTGTACAAGGCCGCCTATGCCTGGACCCGGCACCGCAAGGGCGGTCTGGCCACCGCAACGGTCATTGCCTGCGGGGCATTTTCGTCGGTCTGTGGGTCGTCGATGGCCACGGCGGCGACGATGGCGCGGATCGCGCTGCCGTCGATGCGCAAGTTTGGCTATCCTGACCGGCTGTCCACGGCGTCTATCGCGGCGGGGGGCACGCTGGGCATCCTGATCCCGCCTTCGGTCATCTTGGTGTTTTATGGTATCATGACGCAGCAAGATATCGGGCGGCTGTTTCTGGCGGGAATTATTCCGGGGCTGCTGGGCGTGATCGGTTACATGATCGCGGTGCGGATCAGCGTGAAGATGTCAGGCGATGATCTGCCGGTGGAACAGAAACTGCCGCTGCGCGACCGTATCCGGGCCTTGCGCGGCACGGCCGGGGCACTGGTTCTGTTCATCTATGTGATGGGCGGCATCTATCTGGGGGTCTTTACCCCGACCGAAAGCGCGGGCATGGGTGCGGGGGGTGCGTTACTGCTGTTGATCCTGTCGCGGCGGTTCACCTGGCGCGGCACGCTGGACGTTCTGTATGACACGATGAAGACCACTGCGATGATGTTCTTCATCCTGTTCGGGGCCCTGACGTTCTCCAACTATGTCAACATGTCCGGCATGACCACCGACATTCAGGCCTTCATCCAGACCTGGGGCGGCAATCGCTGGGGCGTTATCCTGATCATTCTGGCGATCTATCTGGTGATGGGCTGTGTTTTTGAAAGCCTGTCGATGATCATGCTGACGGTGCCGGTCCTGTATCCGATCGTCGCGGCGCAGGGGTTCGACCTGATCTGGTTCGGGATTTTCGTGGTGGTGGTCACCGAGATCTCATTGATCACCCCACCGGTCGGGATGAACGCCTTTGTGCTGCGCGCCGTGGTGCCCGATGTTGCCATCGGGACCATTTTCCGCGGACTGACGCCGTTTGTGCTGATCGATCTGGTGCGGGTTGCGGTGATCATTCTGCTGCCGGGCCTGGTGCTGTTCCTGACCTAGGTGGGTTGTGGCACACCCAGGGCCTGGCGTTGGGCGATGACCGCGCAGACCAGCAATTGGCTGAGGTGGAACAGCATGATCGGTAGCACGATGGCCCCGACACTGGCCGCCGGGAAGATCGCCGTGGCGATGGGCAGCCCGCTGGCCAGGCTTTTGGTCGAGCCACAGAAGAACAGTGACATGCGGTCGGCATGGGGCAGGTTCAGCCGCCGCCCGGCGAACACCATCACCACCATCGCCAGCGCCAGATAGATCCACACCACCGCCAGCAGCATGCCGAACCGGGGCACCGGAATCGCCGACCACAGACCCGAGACCGTGCCCGCGCTGAAGGCCGAATAGACGATCAACAGGATGGAGCCCCGATCCACCATCATGGTGAAGGTCTTCTGGCGTCGGATGAACGCCCCGATCCACGGTCGCAACAGCTGGCCCAGAACAAAGGGGGTCAGGATCTGCACGGCGATCTTGATCACGGCATCACCGCTGATGCCGCCGCTTTGATGCAGCATCAACGCCATCAGCGCAGGGGTCAGCACCACCGCCGCCAGATTCGAGACCGATGCCGCGCAGATGGATGCAGGCACATTGCCCCGTGCCATCGCGGTAAAGGCCACCGCCGATTGCACGGTCGATGGCAACACCGACAGGAACAACAGGCCCAGCGACAGATCCGGCCCCAGGGCCGGATGCGCCACCGCCGCAATGGCCAGCCCCAGCACCGGAAACAGCACATAGGTCGCACCAAAGCACAGCGCCTGCAGCCGCAGGTTCATGAACCCTGCCCGCACCGATGCGGTATCCAGCTTGGCGCCATACAGAAAGAACAACAGGGCCACCGCCCAGAACGTGATCGCACTCAGCGATTCCGCGATCAGCCCGCGCGCAGGCACAAGCGCACCTGCCGCCACCATCGTGATCAGCAGCAACATATAGGTATCGACGCCGATCCGTTTGAGGAACCGCATGTCCGTCTCCTTCGCAGGTATGGTGCCCCCGCGCCGTTCTCGCGGGGGGTGTTTGGTTCGGGGCGCTATCAGTAGCCCAGGGCCATGCCATCCTTACGGGTATCCGAGCCGCCCTCCAACAGGCCATCGGCACGGATGCGGATCGCCTGGCTGCCGCCAATCGGGCTTTTGACCACAACCAGATTGTGGCCGCGCGCCGCCAGATCGGCGCGGATCTCGGGCGCGATCGTCGGCTCGACCTCCAGCACGCCGTCAAAACCAAAGCTGCGCGGCGCATCCATGGCCGCCTGCACATCCAACCCGCGGTCGATGACGCCGGACAGGAACTGGGCGTGGCCCGCCGCCTGATAATGCCCGCCCATCACGCCGAAGGGCATCACCACGCGCCCGTTTTGCGTGACCATGCCGGGGATGATGGTGTGCATCGGACGCTTGTTCGGGCCGATGGCGTTCGGATGTCCGTCGATCAGCCGGAATGAGGCGCCACGGCTGTGGAACAACACCCCCGTCGCCGGGTCCATCCGGCCCGACCCAAAGCCGTGGAAGATGGAATTGATGAAGGAAATCGCGTTGCCCTGTTCATCGACGACGCACAGGTAGATGGTATCCTTGTGTTCGGGTTCGTCCCACAGCACCGGTTTGGCGGCGCGCTTCATGTCGATCCGGGCGCGCAGGGTGGCGATGACCGCATCCGACAACAGCGTTTCCGCCACGCCCTGACAATGTTCGGCATCGCCGATCAGCGCGTCGCGGTGGTGATAGGCGATCTTGGTGGCCTCGGCCTGGACGTGAATCCGGTCGGCTTCGGACAGGGACGCCATGTCAAACCCTTCCAGCAGCTTCAGGATCAGCAATGCCGCCGTGCCCTGGCCATTCGGCGGGCATTCATGCACGTCATAGCCGCGATAATTGGCGCTGACCGGGGTGACCCATTCCGCACCGTCCAGACCGGCGGCGAAATCCGCGCGGGTGTGCAGACCGCCGATGGATTGCAGGAATGCCACCATCTTGTCGGCATTCGGGCCGGTATAGAATGCCGCCGCACCCTGTTCGGCGATGGCTCGCAGGGTTTCGGCCAACACGGGTTGCGCAAGCAGGTCACCGGTTTTCGGCACATTGCCTCCCGGCAGGAAGCCCCCCGATGCCGCCGGGTCCGCAGCGACCGTGGCCTTGCTCGCGGCCCAGTCCATCGCCACGCGCGGCGTCACGCGGAAACCGTTCTGGGCATAGTCGATGGCGCGGGCAAAGATATCGCCAAGCGGCATGGTGCCATGATCGGCGATCAACCGGCACCATGCCGATATCGCCCCCGGAACGGTGATCGAATGGGCCGAAGTCTGCGGAATGGTGTCGGTCAGGCCCTCGGCGCGCAGGGCGGCAACAGTGGCCGCAGCTGGCGCCCGCCCCGAACCGTTCAGCGCCTTGACCGCCCCCCGGGCCGGCGCATAAAGCGCGAAGCAATCACCACCGATCCCCGTCATCAATGGATCAACCACCGCCTGCACCGCCACGGCGGCGATTGCCGCATCAACGGCGTTGCCGCCTTTGGTCAGGATCTCCAGCCCCGCCGCCGTCGACAACGGGTGCGAGGTGGCGATCATCGCCTTGCCCGTCAGGGTTGCGGGCCGGTGGCCGGAAAAGAAATTGAACATGGTATCCTCCTCTTAGTCATTCATCAGGGTCAGTGGGTGCAGGCAGGCGGCGGCGCGCCCCTGGGCCTGCGGCAGACGCATCAGCGCCGGATCCGTCGCGCGGCAATCATCCCGCGCCAGGGTGCAGCGCCCGGCAAAGCGGCAACCCTTGGGCAGATCCAGCGGGCTGGGGATTTCGCCGGGCAGCGGATCGGTGATCGGCGCAAAGAATTCCGGTGCAGCGCGGCGCAGGGCCCGCGCATAGGGATGTGCAGGCGCCGTCAGCACGGCATTTGTCGGCCCGGTTTCCACGATGCGCCCCAGATACATGATGGCGATTTCGTCGCACAGATAACTGGCGACGCCAAGATCATGGGTGATGAACACCAGGGTCAACCCCATCTCGGCGCGCAGCTTGCGCAGCAGGTTCAGCAGTTGCGCCTGGGTCGAGACATCCAGCCCCGACACCGCCTCATCGGCCACCAGCACCGTTGGATTAGAGGCCAGCGCGCGGGCGATGGCCACCCGTCGCACCTGACCGCCCGACAATGCCGAGGGATACCCCGCCGCCGCCTCGGCGGGCAGGCCGACCCGCGTCAGCAGGTCGGCGATCCGCGCGGGTTCCTGATCCCGGGTGCAGATCCTGAAATGGCGCAGCGCCTCGGCAAGGATCGCCCCAACGGTCATGCGCGGGTCCAGCGATCCGCGCGCATCCTGATAGACCATTGCCACGTCACGGGCGAAATCAATGCCCTCGGCCCGCGCGGCGATGACCGGTCGGCCCTTGTAATAGGCCAAACCCTGGGTCGGCGGCGTCAAGCCCAGCAACACCCGCAACAGCGTCGACTTGCCCGAGCCGGATTCCCCCACCAAGGCCACGCTGGCACCCGGTTGAATGGTCAGCCGCACGCCGTCCAGCGCGTGCAACCCCACCTTGTGACGGGAAAACAACCGGCCGGGGCGTTTGATCTGATAGACTTTTTCCACTTCGCGCAGTTCAAACACCGGCGGGATGCGATCATTCGGGATGGTCATGCGGCCACCTCGGGGTTCCAGCAGGCCATCATTCGCCCGGCGCTTTCCGTCAAGGGTGGCCGCGACGCCCAGCATTGATCCTGTGCGCGCGGACAGCGCGAGGCGAACCGGCACCCCTGCGGCAATGCGTCATAGCTGGGCACACCCCCCTCGGGCGGGTCCAGATTTTCGGTGCCGATCTCGACCACGCAGGATTTCAGCAGCTTGGTATAGGGATGGCGCGGATCGGCCAGAACCACATCGCATCGCCCCGATTCCATCACCTGCCCGGCATAGAGCACCACGATCCGGTCGCAAGCCTGTGACGCCAATGCCAGGTCGTGCAAAACGAAAATGCAACTGGCCCCATGTGCGCGGGTCTGGTCCAGGATTAGCCGCACGATCTGCGCCTGAATGGTCACATCCAGCGCCGAGGTCGGCTCGTCCGCGAACAGCAGTTCCGGGTTGCAGGCCAATGCGATCGCCACCATCACCCGTTGCTGCATTCCACCCGACAGTTGATGCGGATAGGCCTGCATCCGGGCACGGGCGTCGTTGATCCCGACGCTTTCCAACAGCTCAACCGCGCGGGCATGCGCCTGTTTGCGCGGCAGGCCCATATTGCGGCGTAGTACCGTGGCCAGCTGGCTGCCCACCGTATAGCACGGGTTCAGCGCCGCGCCGGCGTCCTGAAACACCATCGACAGGCGCCGCCCGCGCAACCGCGACCAGCCCTTTTCGTTCAGGCCGATCAGATCGGGCACGTCGTCGAAACGGGCGTGGCCCTCGACACGGGCACCCTCGACCAGACCCATCAGCGCGGCGGAAATGGTCGATTTTCCGGCACCGCTTTCGCCCACCAGCGCCAGTGTTTCGCCCGGCGCCAGATCCAGAGATACGGAATCCAGGATCTTGCGGCTGCCACGATACAAGGTCAGGTCCTGAACCTGCAAAAGCGGGGCTGTCATCGGTCGCTCCTCAGTTTGGGATCGAATTCCTCGCGCACGCCATCACCGACAATCGACAGCGCGATCAACAAAAGCGCCAGCGCCAGCCCCGGCATACCCGACATCCAGGGGGCAAAGCTGACAAAGCCCCGGCCCTCGGCGATCATCAAGCCCCAGTCGGGGGTGGGGGGTGTTACGCCGATACCCAGAAAGGACAGCGAGGCGGACACCAGAATGGCCTCGGAGATCCGCACCGTCATCTGCACTGCCAGGGGAAACACCACATTGGGCAGGATATGGCGCCAGATCACCTGCAAGCGCGGGATCGACATCAGCGATGCGGCCTCGACGAACAGTTGCGATTTCACCTGCAACACATCGGCGCGCACCATCCAGGCGAAGGGACCCACCATCGACAGGGCAACGGCGATGATCACCTTGTCCACGCCCTGACCCAGAATGGCGATGAAGGCCACCGCCAGGATCAGCGAGGGCAGGGTCAGGATGGCGTCGATGATGCGCATCAGCACCCATTCGACCCAGCCCGACGCCAGCCCCGCCGCAATGCCCAGGATCAGCCCGCCCGCCGCCCCCAGCAGGACCGAACAGAACCCGATCAGCAGCGCATAGCGGGACCCGTAGATGATGCGGCTGAGGATATCCTGGCCGTAACTGTCGGTCCCCAGCAGATTGGCCCCGCCCGGCGGCGCCATCATGGCGTCAATCGACTGGGCGACCGGATCATAGGGGGCAATCCAGGGCGCGAAGGCCGCGCACAGGACATAGCCGATGGCGATGATGCATGCGGCGGCAAAGAACGGTCGGCGCATGAAAATATTGCGCCTTTTCCGGGTGACCGCCGGGGTGGTCATGTGAGTGGTGGTATCGGTCATTGTGGTCTCCTGCTCACCGCGGCTTCAGCCTGGGGTCAAGGAAGGGGTAGGACAGATCGACAAGCAGATTGATGATCAGGAACAGGACGGCGGTCAGCATCACCCCGGCCTGAACCACGCCATATTCGCGTCCCAGAACCGCGCCGGTCAGGGCCTGACCCAGACCGGGCAGCGAAAACACCGTTTCCGTCAGCACCGCGCCTTGCAGGATATTGCCAAGTTGCAGCCCCACCAGCGTCACCAGTGGCATGGCGATATTGCGCATCGCATGCACCCAGATCACCCGCCAGCGCGGCTCACCCCGGGCGCGGGCCGCGGCGATATAGGGCTGGGACAGCACCTCGATCAATGTGGCGCGGGTGACCCGCACGATCATGCCGACGAAATAGGTCGACAGGGTCATGGCGGGCAGGATCATGTGATACATGCCGTCACGGAAATCCAGCCAGGGCGCGACAAAGCCCATGACCGGGAACAGGCCGAATTTCACCGCCAGGAACCAGATCAGCAAGATCCCCAGAAAGAAGGAGGGGAATGCCGTGGCGGTCAGCGACAGGGCGGCGGCAACCGCATCCCAGATCGTGTCCTTGCGCACCGCTGACAGCACACCCAGAGGCACACCGATGACGACGGCGACAAAGATGGAACAGGCGGTCAGCGTCAGGGTGACGGGCAGGGCCTCGGTCACAATGAAGGCGAAAATGTCGGTGCGGGCGACATAGGATGTACCCCAGTCCCCGTTGATGAAATTCCACAACCAGTGTAGATACTGGGCCGCCATCGGCTGATCCAATCCCAAGGCGGCCTTCAACTGGTCATAGCTTTCTTGCGAGAATTCTGATCCCAGCATCAGCATGACCGGATCGCCAGGCGCCATCTTCAGCAGGCTGAAGCTGGCCAGAGAGACGATGAACAGCACGACAGAGGTCTGGAATATCTTGGCGGCGGCCCAGCTGATCATTACGTCAGGCTCACGGTATGCAGGTTCAACAGATCGCAAGGAACATATTCAAATCCCTGCACTTTCTTGGAGAACACCTTGTAGATCGGCATATGCGCCAGCATCGCGATGGGGGCTTCGTCCATCAAGATGTCTTCGGCCTGATGATACAATGCGGCGCGCGGGGCAACCTCCAGGATCTTCTGCGCATCGCCACACAGCTTGTCGAAGTCGGCATTCGCCCAACCCCAATAGTTCCACGATCCGCCCGATTTGAATTCCGGGAACAGCGTTTCATCCGGGTCCAGATCGGCCAGCCAGTCAAAGTCCAGCATTTCAAAACTGCCATCCTTCATCCGCTGCACCCAGGCAGCCGGTTCCAGCAGTTCCAGCTTCACCTTGATGCCGATCTGCGCCAGCATGGGGGCGATGGTCTGTGCCACGCGGGTGCCGACCGGGCCGCGCTCGGCCATGATATAGGTCACCTCGATCTCGGCCTGATTGGCGGCCTTGGCGCGGAACTCCTTGGCCTTGGCCAGATCAAAGCGTTGCCCGCGCGTGGTATTGGCGATGTTGGGGTCATAGTAGCCGGTCATCGGGGGCGAAATCGGCGAATAGGCCTGTTGCGCCAATCCGAAGTAGGCCTGTTTCAGCAAGGTTTCACGGTCGATGGCAAAGGCCACCGCGCGGCGCAGGTTGACATCGTCGAACGGCGCCTTGCGGGTGTTCATGCCGACATAGGCGTAGTTGCCCTCGATCTCGCCGTAGACTTCTGCGGTGGGGATCGACTTGACCTGCTTGACCAACTGCATCGGGCAATCGTTCATGCCGTGCAGCTGCCCCGAGATCAGCGCCGCCACCGCCGTCGCCGGTTCGTCGATCATCATGAACGACGCCTTGGCCAGCTTCGGTAGACCCGGTTCAAAATATTCGGTGTTGGCCTCCAGTTCGATGGAGTCGTTTTCTTTCCACGAAACGAATTTGAACGGTCCGGTGCCCACCGGGTTGCGCCCATAATCCATGCCGTATTTCTCTACGGCGGCGGGCGAAACAATGGTGCCCGCCCGTCCGGTCGAACCGGTCAGCGCCACCGGCAGGAAGGCATAGGGTTCCGAGAATTTCAGCCGGATGGTCAGCGGATCGACAATCTCGATGTCGTCCAGCAGGGCCAGTTTCCACGCGTGCGGCGAGGCGGGCGTACCCGATTTCACCCGCAGCAGGGAGAATTTCACCGCCTCGGCATCGCAGACTGTGCCATCATGGAACTTCACATTCGGGCGCAGCTTGAACAGGTGGGTCTTGTCGTCTTCCAGATCCCAGGTTTCCGCCAGATCCGGCACGAAGGCGACGGCCTTGCCGTCATAGGTGACCTTCAGCAGGCCATTGTGGATGTTGTTGATCACCTGCACCGCGGACAGGAAGAAGGTGAAATGCGGATCAAGGGTATCGATATGTTTCAACGCGGCAATCTTGATATGGCCGCTTTGGGCGGCCTGTGCCGCGAACGGCAACCCGCCCGCCATCGTCGCGGCCAGACCGGCGCCAATGCCCTTCAACATGGTGCGACGGCCGAACCGCGCTGCCATCCGCTCACCCAGGATACGCTTGTGGTCGATCTTCATCTTGTCTTCCATGGTCCCTTCCTGTGTCCTTCGGTTTTGGGGCACCGCGATCAGCAGATTCGGCAGCGCCCGATTTCTTGCCTGTTGAACACACCGAACTTATGTATACAAATAAAGCAAAAGATATCCAATGGCGAGTAGTGGTATGCAAATGAACAAAAGATATGCAGATGAGATCCACTCCGCCCTTCTTTCAGGCATTGTGGATGGCCGCTTCCCGCCAGGGGAAGTGCTGAATGAAATCCCCTTGGCCGAGGAATTCGGCGTGTCCCGCACCCCGGTGCGCGAGGCCCTGCAACGGTTGAAGGCCGAGGGGATGGTCGAACGCGGTGCCCGCCGTGCCGTTGTTGTGCGCAAAATGGACAGCAAGACATTGCACGCCCTGTTCGAGGCGATGGGCGAGCTGGAGGCCCTGGTGACCCGCTTTGCCGCCCTGCGGATGAGCGAGCTGGAACGGCAGGCCCTGCATGACATCGTCGAGGCGGGCGAGGATCCGGGCGCCGATTACGCGCAGATCAATGATCGGTTCCACGGGGCATTGCGGGCCGGGGCGCATAATCCGGTGCTGGCCGGGCTGCTGGCGGATATGGATCTGCGCACCATGCCCTGGCGTCGTGCGCAATTCCGCAAGCGGGCCGAGCGTATCCGGTCCTCGCAGGCAGAGCATCGTGCGATCCTGGAGGCGATCCTGAATCAGGATGCGAACGAGGCGCACCGGTTGATGCGTGGCCATGCTGCCGCATCACTGCGCACCGTGATCGAGATTCTAGGCAGTCAGGGGCCGGATGTGCAGACCAAGGCGACCGCGTTATAAATTCACAGCCGCCCGCCCTGAGTTGCTTTACAGAAGGCGGGCGGGGTTGTTGTCAGCCCATGCGCTCGGAGGCGTAGGATCCGGGCGAGGCCGGGAACACCACCGTCTTGTTGCCGTTCAGGAAGACGCGGCGATGGATATGGGCGTGGATCGCGCGCGCCAGCACCTGGCTTTCGACATCGCGGCCCAGCGAGACATAGTCATCGGCCGATTGCGCATGGGTCACGCGGATGGTGTCCTGCTCGATGATCGGGCCCTCGTCCAGATCGGCGGTGACGTAATGCGACGTCGCCCCGATCAGCTTCACGCCGCGCTCATAGGCCTGCTTGTACGGGTTCGCGCCCTTGAACGACGGCAGGAACGAGTGGTGGATGTTGATGATCCGCCCCGACATTTCGGTGCACATCTCATTCGACAGAACCTGCATGTAGCGCGCCAGAACGATCAGCTCGGCCCCGGTGTCGCGCACC
>DASWPI010000096.1:0-6507 GCA_036398515.1 Paenirhodobacter sp. | reverse complement strand
GTCCTTTGTTGTGGCGCCAGTCAGGACCGGGGCCGTTCTTTTTTCGGGTCGTAATAGGGGAAGGACGCGACACGCGCGGCGATCCGTTTGATATGGCCGTCCAGCCGACCGACCTCGACGGCGGTGCCGGGTTCGGCATGTGCGATGTCGATCCGGGCCAGCGCGATCCATTCGCCGGTGCGCGGTGACCGCATGGCGGAACAGATCTCGCCCACCTGCGCGCGACCGATGCGCAGACAATCGCCATGCCCGACCGGGTCCTGGCCTTCGATCACCAGACCGATGAACTTGCGCGCCGGTGTTTCCTTGCGCCGCAGCAGGGCCGCGCGGCCGATGAAATCGGCGGTTTTCGATTTCAGCGGCACGGTAAAGCCGATCCCGGCCTCGAACGGATCGGTCTGATCGCTGAAATCATAGCCCGCAAAGACCAGCCCCGCCTCGATCCGGCACAGATCCAGCCCTGCCAGTCCCATCGGGCGAATGCCCATCGGCTTGCCTGCCGCCCAGGCCGCCTCGAACACCGATGCGCCGTCCTTGGGGTGACAAAAGATCTCATAGCCCAGTTCGCCGGTATAGCCGGTGCGCGACACCACCACCGGCGCGCCGGTCGGCCCGCCGATGCGGCCCACGGTGAACCGGAACCACCCCATATCGGCGATGGCGGTCTGATGCGGCGCGGTCCAGATGACTTCGTCCATCACGTCGCGCGATTTCGGCCCCTGCACGGCGATATTGTGCAACTGATCGGTCGAGGACCGGATCATCACGTTCAGGCCGAGCGCCTCGGCCTGCTCCCGCATCCAGACGCCGCCTTCGTCCGAGCCGCCGATCCAGCGGAAATTCTGATCGCCCAGCCGGAACAGCGTCCCATCGTCGATCATCCCGCCATGCGGGTAGCACATCGCCGAATAGACAACCTGACCATGCCCCAGCTTGGAGACATCCCGGGTCAGCACCCAGTTCAGCAAGGCCTCGGCATCCGGTCCGGTGATCTCGAATTTGCGCAAGGCGGACAGATCCATCACCACCACGCCTTGCCGCGCCGCCCAGTAGCTTTCGACAGGATCTGTTTCAGGGAATGAATTTGCTAGCCAGAAACCGCGATAATCAACAAAATCGCGGGTCAGTTCGGCAAAATTTGAATGAAAGGCGCTTTCGCGTGTCATGATCGGGTCTGCGTCCGGGGTGGGGCGCCAGGCCGAGGCGCGGGTGAAACGTTCGTCCGCCGCATAGCTGCGCACATGAATATCGGTTGGCTGCCAGCCATTGGCCGCCGATGTGTCGTCCGGGCAGGCCGAAGACACACAGACCACATCGGTCAGCGCCCGCAGCAACACGTAATCGCCGGGGCGGGACCAGGGTTCGTCGGCATACATCACGCCATGCGCATCAATGCCGGTGTTGAAAAAGAAATTCGCCGCCATCCAGCCCGCACGCGGATCGACGCCATGCGCGGCCAGCGCACCGTTGAAATTGTCCGAGCAGTTGGCATGTCCCGGATAGCCGATGTCGTCGTAATATTTCGCGGCGCAGGCCATGGCAAAGGCGTCATGACGGCCGCAGGTATCCTGCACCACCTCGACCAGGGGCAGCATCTCCTGATCGAAATATTTGCCGTGCAGGCCGGGCATCGGATAGGCGTGCCCCTGCAAGGTGCGGGTGGTGGTCACGTCCAGCGGATGCACGATGCCACGATCCAGCTTGCGCGCGTCAAAGCACTGAAAATCCGTGCATTGGCGGCCATCCACGTCGATGATCTGGATGAACTCGCCCGTCTTGACGGTATAGGCCCGCGCCGTAGCCGAGGCCACGCGCAGATCCAGCACCGGATCGGCCAGCGGGTCCGGCAAGGCGAATTGCCCCACCTTGCGCGCCACCGCCCGGATGATGCGCAGCGTCAGGGGTGTCGCGGTATCCTGCGCGTCCGGCAGCATCGCGGCACCGGGTGCGGCCACGATCAGCCAACCCTTGCCCTGCGCGGTGAACCCCGCCGCTTCGCCCGCCCGTGACCCGGTGCCGAACAGACCGATGGCACTGGCCCCCGTGACATCAATCCCGCGCAAGGCCAGCGATAGCCGCAGCCGCGCTAACCCCGGCAGCAACGCCCGCAACCCATCCGCAGGGGTATCCGCCTGCCATCCCAACAGCCCGCACTCGATCCGGCCATCGGGGAGCGCCGCCAGCAATTCGCACCTTTGGCCGCCTTCGTCATTCGACACGGTCACCCGGTCGCCTGCCGCGATTTCCACCACGATCGCCCCTGCCCCGGGCACGGCGTAGCGTTCTTCGGCCGGCCCCAGTCCAAAGGCCGCCGCCCGGCGCGCGCGCGTTGGCCGGGGTGGCCCCGCACGAAACAGGATGTCGGACAGCTCTGTCATCACATCGTCCTCAAGATAAAAAAGTGGGGGAGGCTCTCATTCCTCCCCCCAGTCGGGGATCGGTCAATGGGCCAGATAGGCTTCCATCGAATCGTCCAGGGCGTCTTTCCACGGCGTGTGGTGCGGCGGCGCCATCGTGCCGGTCATCACCGATTTGTAGCTGTGGTTGCGGAAGGCCATGATGTCGTCGGCCTTATGGTGCTTCCATTCGTAGAAGGCCGCACAGGCGCCATCGACGTCAAAGCTGGGGTAATCGGTGGCGGCGATCAGTTCCTTGACGTAGTCGCCCTGATATTTGATCGCATATTTGACATCGTCCTGGGCCTCTTCGCGGGCTTCACGTTCGGACACATCGGCCATCAGGACCTGCTTGTCGGCGGGCACCGCGATCCGGCCCAAAATGACATCGCGGACATACCAGGCCTGGGCGTCAAACATGTTGAAGGTGAACCATTGGTCCTGCATGCCCAGATAGAACATCTTGGGATTATGGACAAAAACCACCCCCTTATACAGATCGGCAGTGGCCAGACGGTTCGTGGTCTTCAGCCGCAGATCATCGGGCAGGAACGGGAAATAGTGCTTGTAGCCCGTGCACAGGATGATCGCATCGACATGTTTCGACGTGCCATCGGTGAAAAACGCGGTCTTGCCCTCGACCTTGATCAGCGCGGGTTTTTCTTCCCAGTTGTCGGGCCAGTTGAACCCCATCGGCGCCGAGCGATAGCAGGACGTGATCGTCTTCGCGCCGTATTTCCAGCATTGCGACCCGATATCCTCGGCGGAATAGGACGACCCCATCACCAGCACATCCAGCCCCTCGAATTCCCGCGCATCGCGGAAATCATGGGCATGCACGATGCGGCCGTAGAAATTGTCGAAGCCAGGATACTCGGGCACATTGGGGCTGGAGAAATGCCCAGATGCGACGATCACATGGTCAAAGCGTTCCTTGTAGACATGGTCCTTGGCGGCGTCATGAACGGTGACGGTGAAATCCTCGGCGTCCTGATCATAATCAATCCAGCGGATGACCGAATTGAAGCGGATCCAGGGCCGCACGCCCGCCTTGTTCACCCGCCCCTCGATATAGTCGACCATCACCGCGCGCGGCGGATAGGAGGCGATCTGTTTGCCGAAATGTTCCTCGAAAGAATAATCGGCGAATTCCAGACCCTCTTTCGGGCCATTGGTCCAAAGATAGCGATACATCGAGCAATGAACCGGCTCACCGTTTTCATCCACCCCGGTGCGCCACGTGTAGTTCCACAACCCACCCCAGTTGGATTGCTTTTCAAAGCAGACGATCTCGGGAATTTCGGCGCCATTGCCCGCCGCCGATTGAAAGGCCCGCAAGGCCGCCAACCCCGAAGGACCGGCACCGATCACGGCTACACGTTTCGTCATCTTGGACTCCCTGTTTCTGGTTCAGTTTCGGTATGGACCAGATTCATCAACTGGTTCCCCCGGTATGAACCAATCATGACGCACCGGTATGCCTGTGGGTCAATAATTTTTCTTGCGCGGAAGGAAGACTGTGCGAAAATTAAGGCACTCTCGGGGATGGAATCCGGGTCAGGGATGATTTTATGAGCAGCTTGTCATTCGCACAGCGCCTGTTGGTGGCGGGTTCCCTGCCCCGGTTGCAGACCCAGAACCGTGCCCCGGTGCGGATTGGATTCCTCGCGCCGATGTCTGGACCCGAATCAGACTGGGGCAAGCCGGGGCTGGACGGGTGCCAGTTGTGGGTCGACTGGATCAATGAACATGGCGGCATGATGATCGCCGGGCGCCGTCACCGGATCGAGGTGGTGGTCCGTGACAGTGCCTTGGGTCCCGCCCGCACCCGCGAAGCCGCGCGGGACATGATCGAGACCGAGAAGGTGCGGATCGTGCTGACGCTGGGTGGCGACAGCTTTGCCCCGGCCCTGCCCTACCTGATGGCGCGCCGGGTGCTGGTGGCGACGCTGCTGCCTTCGGATCTGTCGCCCGACACCCCATACCTGATCGCGCCCGCCGAGGTGCATCCGCTGTTCAATGTCACCGGGGTCGAATGGCTGGCGCAAAACCGCCCCGCCGCGCGCCGTGTCGCCCTGTGCAGCCAGACCGACAGCCTGGGCCTGCCCTCGCTGGCCGTCTACCGGGCGGCCTTTGCGGTCTGCGGCCACGAGATGGTCAAGGAGATCCGCTACAGCCCCGACAGCCATGACGCCGACGGCATCGTGGCGGCGATGCTGGCCGAGCGGCCCGATATCCTGTGCTGGTGTTCGTCCGCGCCGCCGATGATCGAGGCCCTGACCGAGGCCGCCCATACCCAGGGCTTCGCCGGTGAAATCCTGGCCTGCACCGCCGATGACTACCGCCGGATGACCGCGCGCACCTCGGTGGATTTCATGGCGCGCTACACATTCCAGTTCCCCGATTTCGATGACCCGCTCCTGACCGACAAGGCGTTTTTCTTTCGCCGCCCCAAGGCATTTTTCGACAGCTACAACAGCCGCTTTCCCGGCATGTGGAACGCGGTCAGCTGGGAATACGCCTCGATCCTGGATCTGTGGCAAAACGCGGTGGAAATCGCCGAGACCACGGCCCCCGTCTCGGTGCTGGCGGCAATGAAGCGCGGCCAGCAGATGCCGCATGTGTTCGGCACGGCGCGCTGGTGGGGCGAGGATATCTTCGGTATCGACAACGCCCTGGTCGGCGACTGGCCGGTGGTCCGGCTGGTTCAGGGCCAGGCGCGGATCGTGGGGTTTGGCTCGGTGCTGGACTG
Source organism: Paenirhodobacter sp. (assembly GCA_036398515.1). GTDB lineage: Bacteria > Pseudomonadota > Alphaproteobacteria > Rhodobacterales > Rhodobacteraceae > Rhodobacter. The sequence goes on along the minus strand of DASWPI010000096.1, from coordinate 1,359 downwards.
GATGAACCGCCACGGCGACATTCTGGCGCGGCACATGCAGGATCTGGGCCAGATGTGGCAGCAACGGGTGATCGCGCCAAAACGCCGGATCAGTCCTCTTGCATCAACAGCTTCTGATCCTCGATCAGGCTCAGCTTCATGAATTCGCTGGCGGCCTCGATATCGCGGGCGGTGATGGCGTTGAACAGGGCGTTGTAGCCGCGCTGATAGGTGGCTATGCGCGCGGGCGTCAGATGGCGGCGATACATCGCGGCACGAAAGCTCTGCCGTCGTGCGTCAATCACCAGATTGTAGCAGGCCACCAACAACGGGTTGCCGGTGCCCTCGGCAATCTGGCGGTGGAACTCTTCCTCCAGCCGCATGAAGGCGCCGACATCGGTATGGACGGCCTCCAGCCGCGACAGCGTTTCGCCGAGCGCCTCGATCTGGCGCGGCGACATCGAAATGATCGCCAGCCGCACCATTTCCGGCTCCAGAATGCCGCGCATGACCTGTAGCTGCAACGGTCCGGTTTCCGCCGCGACCGGCGCAACCGAGGTCGAGGTATCGCCCGGATCATAGGTCACGAAAGATCCTGACCCGGCACGCCGCCGGATCAGGCCGCGTTCCTCCAGCTGATCCAGCGCCTCGCGCACCGTGTTGCGCGCCACCCCCAGATCCTGTGCCAACTGGCGCTCAGAGGGCAGACGTTCCTCGACCCCGTATTCCTGCGAAACGATCCGCGTGGTCAGGGTGTCGATGACGTATTGCACCGTGGCACCGACAATCGGCGCGGCCAGGGAATGTCGAGAAGGGACGGGCAATGGGGTATCCTTCGGCTGCGCCCATAAATGTGGCACCCGCAAGATAACCCGTCTGCGTGATGGAAATCCAGACACCTTGACAGGGATCTGGCACCCCGCCCGCCCTGAGCTGCTTTACAGAAGGCGGGCGGTTTTTTGTCAGCCCATGCGCTCGGAGGCGTAGGAGCCGGGCGAGGCCGGGAACACCACCGTCTTGTTGCCGTTCAGGAAGACGCGGCGATGGATGTGGGCGTGGATCGCGCGCGCCAGCACCTGGCTTTCGACATCGCGGCCCAGAGAGACATAGTCATCGGCCGATTGCGCATGGGTCACGCGGATGGTGTCCTGCTCGATGATCGGGCCCTCGTCCAGATCGGCGGTGACGTAATGCGACGTCGCCCCGATCAGCTTCACGCCCCGCTCATAGGCCTGCTTATACGGGTTCGCGCCCTTGAACGACGGCAGGAACGAGTGGTGGATGTTGATGATCCGCCCCGACATTTCGGTGCACATCTCATTCGACAGAACCTGCATGTAGCGCGCCAGAACGATCAGCTCGGCCCCGGTGTCGCGCACC
>DASWPI010000095.1:0-8502 GCA_036398515.1 Paenirhodobacter sp. | reverse complement strand
GCTGTTCGGAGATCGTGCCCCGGTGGGGCGGCTGGCCTTTGCACTGCCGCGCGATGTCGGGCAATTGCCGTTGCGGACCGAGGATCTGCCGACCGGGCGGCCAATCACCGGCACCGGGGTCAGTCTGGATTGTGACACCGCGCGGGATGGCGCCGGGCATCACAGCTTTCGTAAATTCACCACCGCCTGCATTCTGGAGGGGCCGCATACCCCGCTCTATCCCGCAGGGTTCGGCCTTGGGTATACCACCTTCCGCTATGGCGCGCCGACGGCTTCGGCACAGGTGTTGTGCGGCGATGAGGCGGTCCTGATCCTGACGGTCCCGGTCACCAATACCGGTGATCAGGCGGGCGAAGACGTGGTCCAGCTGTACCTGCATGATCCGGTCGGCCGCATCTCGCGCCCGATGCGCGAACTGCGCGGCTTCCGGCGTCTTATCCTCGCGCCGGGCGAGACCGCATCTGCGCGGTTCGAGATCGGCACCGATGCGCTGCGGTTCTGGCATGGGGCGACGCTGTCCGATGCGGTGCATGACTGGGAACCGGGTAACTTCGTTTTCTTGCTCGGCCCGAATGCGACCGAAACGCAGCCCGTCACCATCCGCTGGGATAAATGAACCACAAAACGCACAGGACCCTCCGATGATGAAGCAAATGATCGCGTCCCTGCCCGAAGCCGCCTTTATCGATACGGTCCTGTCTGATGCCGCCCTGCTTGATACCGTACAGCGCCAGACCCTGCGCTATTTCTGGGATTTTGGCCATCCGGTCAGCGGCATGGCGCGGGAACGCTCGGCGGGGCAGGCCAGCTATGACGTGCAGGAGACGGTGACGACCGGCGGCACCGGCTTTGGCATCATGGCGATGATCGCAGGCGTGGAACGCGGCTGGATCAGCCGCGCGGCACTTGCCGAACGGTTGACGCAAATTTGCACCTTCCTGATCGCGTCGCCGCGTTATCAGGGGGCTTTCCCGCATTGGATGAATGGCACGACCGGGCAGACCATCGCCTTTTCGGAACATGATGATGGCGGCGATATCGTCGAGACCGCCTTTCTGATGATGGGGCTGCTGTGCGCACGGCAATATTTCCGCATCAGCCACCCCGGTCTGGCGCAGATGATCGACGGCATGTGGCGGGCGGTGAATTGGGCGGGATTTTGTCCTGAGCCTGCCAGGATGATGTGGCACTGGCGCCCCGGTAGCACCGCGGGCGACCCCAACCACTGGGCACAGGATCTGCCGATCCGGGGGTGGCACGAGGCGCTGATCGCCTTTGTCCTGGGGGCTGCGTCACCGACGCATCCGATTGACCCCGACGCCTATCAAATCGGTTGGAAAAACAGCCCGACCTTTCGCAATGGCCGGGATTATGCCGGTATCCCGTTGCCGCTGGGGCCGGATTGGGGCGGGCCGCTGTTCTTCAGCCATTATTCGTTTCTGGGTCTGGACCCGCGTGGATTGACCGACGGGGATGCCGCCTATTGGGACCAAAACCGCAATCACACGCGGATCAATCACGCCCATTGTCAGGCCAACCCCGGCGGTTATGCGGGCTATGGGGCAGCATGGGGGCTGACGGCCTGTGACTGTGCCGAAGGCTATGATGCGTTTTCGCCCACCAATGACCACGGGACCATCGCGCCGACGGCGGCATTATCGGCGATGCCCTACACGCCGGAATTGTCACTGGCGGCATTGCGCCACTACTGGGCGGATTATGACGGGCGGTTGTGGGGACCGTTCGGGTTCTACGATGCCTTCAACGAAACGACGGATTGGGTCGCAGAGAGCAATCTGGCCATAGATCAGGGGCCGATTGTGGTGATGATCGAAAACCATCGCTCTGGCCTGTTGTGGCGGCTGTTCATGTCGGTGCCCGAATTGGCAGGCGGGCTGGCACGGCTGGGATTCAGGCGGGCCAGCCCGCCTGCGCAGGTGTAACGGCGCGGGTCACCCGGCGTCGGAGGTTGTCGGTGCGGCCTGATCTGTGTCCGGTGTCGCGCTCGCGTCCATTTGGGCGACCAGCCGCAGACGGCGGGGGAAAAGCCCGCCCGGCGGCTGGTCCGGGCCGATCAGGATCACCCCCATATCGGCCAGCGGGCCTGCCAGCAGCGCCTCGATCCGGGGTCGCAACAACGGATCAATCCGGTCCAGAACGTCATCTATCACGGCCCATTTCGGATGGTGCAGGGATAGCCGCGCAAAGCTCAGCAGATGTTTTTCGTTTTCAGACAACTGCCGGTCCCAACGGTCGGCCCGATCAAGATAGGGGATCAGACGTTCCAGCCCGACAAGCGTCATCGCCGCCCGGATCTCGGCATCGGAATAGGTGTCGGAGGGTTTCGGGTAGCTGACACTGGCCCGCAGACTGCCGGGCGGAACATAGGCGCGCTGTGGCAGGAAATGCGCGCGGTTCAGATCAGGCCGTTCGATCTGTCCGCCGCCCCAAGGCCACAACCCGGCGAAAGCACGGAAGAACAGGGTCTTGCCCTCACCATGCTGGGCAGAAACCAGCACCCTTTCGCCCGGTGTCAGCGTGATGATCGCCGGTTCCAGCCTGACCGTTCCGGCATGCGAGGCCACCGCCAGATGATCGAAGCGGATATCGTCGCCCGTGGTCTCCAGCAGCCGTAGATGCGCGTCATTGCGGCCGGTGTCATCCATCGCCCGCACCGCCTGCCGGAAGCTGGCCACGCGCAGCAATGTCGCCAGCCAATCCGCGATCGACGAGAAATTGTCGACAAACCAGCGCAGCGAGGATTGCACCTGATTGAACGCGCCGACGATCATCATCAATTCGCCAAAGGTCATCTGCCCGGCGAAATAGCTGGGCGCGGCCACCAGAATTGGCGCAACGATGGTGAACCAGCCATAGCCCGCCGTGATCCAGGTCAACCGGGTCGTGGCCCCGACCAGACGGCGCATCATTGCGGCGACGGTGCCGAAGACATGACGCAGACGGCGACGCTCGGTCTCTTCGCCGCTGAACAGGGCGATACCTTCCAGATCTTCATTCACCCGCACCAGCGCGAAGCGGAAATCGGCTTCGCGCGCGTAGCGTTCGGTATCCAGCCGCACCAGCGGTCGGCCGACCATCCAGCTAAGGCACGAAGCCACACCGGCATAGAGCAGCGCGCACCACACCATCACGCCGGGTGGCGCCCAGACGACATCGCCGACCTGCACGAACATGCCATTCGACAATTCCCACAGCACGCCGACAAAGGACAGCAGCAACAGCGTCGCCTGCAACAGACCGATCCCCAGATCCGTCGTCAGCTCCGTCAGTTGCTGGGCATCCGCCGCGATACGCTGATCGGGATTTTCACCGATAGACCCGGCGCCCATCAGCCGAAAGGCCCGTTGCGGGCCCAGCCATTCCCCCAGCAGATCATGGACCAGCCCCTTGCGGAGCGTCAGCTTGGACATCTGCCGCAACCATGCCTGCGCCACATTCAGCACCAGCAGCACCGCAGCAAGCTGCGCGAAGACCCAGAGCTGGGTGAAGAAGCTGGTGGCGTTGCGACGGGTAAGCGCATCGTAGAACGGCTCGTTCCAGGCGTTCAGCCGGATCTGGAACCAGGCGGTGGCCCCCACCACCACCACCGTCGCCAGTGCCAGCGCCACAAGCGCATTGCGCTGGCGCGAATGCCAGAAGGCTTGGGCCATCGCACCGAGCTGTGCGCGTGGGCTGGGTGCGTGCGTATCCTGCAAGGTCGTTACCACCCGCGTCTCGCCGTCGTTCATCTGCCTGACCTGATCCGATATCCACGGCTGCTCTTTCCGCCTTCTTGCGGGTTTCGGGGGCAACTCCGCAAGCGGTTTCAAGGACCCGCGCGGCCATATTCGGTGCGCACGTACCGCAATCACCTTATCAATAAGATCGGCGACCGCGGCGTCGAGGTTTCGCTCTCGACCGAGGCGGCAATCCAGATGGACGACACCCGTGATATCCGGGCGGTGATTGCCGATCTGGTCGCAAATGCGGCCGATGCTGCGGCACAGGGCAAGGTCAACCTGGACAGCCTGGAAACCCGCCTGACGGTCAGCATGGCGTCGTCTGTTGCGGATTACCGTCAGCGGATATTCGTCATGGCTGGCGCACAAGAGGCGATGGCGCTGACCATCGAGGAGCTGACGGCGACGGTTGGCAGCAATTCGGCGGCAATCACCACGGTGCAACAGGCTCAGGTGACCACGGATGACGCGGTTGCCGGTTTGCAATCTTACCTGGTGGCCGTGTTCGGCGGTAATGTCGCGGAAACGCTGATCCGAATTGAGAACCTCGCCACCCCGTCTGGTGCCGTGTCTCGGGTTGGTATCAAGGCCGTAGCGTCGGCGTCGGAGCCGAATAGTGAACGGTCGGCGGCGTTTTTTCTGGAGTCGGTCAGCGGGGGAATATCGCGCGTCCTGTTTCAGGCGAACCAGATGGGGTTTGCATTGCCGGACGGGGTGACATTCCCGTTTTATAAGGTCGGGAACGCGGTTTACATCAGTAATGCGTTTTTCGAAAATGCGTCTATCACCACGCTTAAGGTCGCCGGAAACAACATCACGACAATGGTCGCGGACTATATCGAGACCATCAGTTCCACCGCGAACTTCCTGTATTACACGGACTTTTACAGCTTCTCGTTTACCGTGACCCCGGGTGACAAGGCGCTGATCATTATCGACAGTATCTTCACGATCACCTCCAGCAATACGGCGCAGGTGCAAGTGACGTTGAACGGCACTGCGATTCCCGGTCTCAGTTTTACGATATCTAGTGATGCCCCGTCCCATCGGGCCATGCTGGCGCGGGTGTTTCTGGGCCTATCGGGGACCAACACGATAACGGTGCAGGCGCGTAGAACTGGATCAATTGCCCCGGTCACCGCTACCCCCATGTCCGTCTCAGTTGTGAGGTTGCTGCGATGAAATACATCACGATCTATGAGGATAGCGGGCGGATTGTCCGGGTGATGTCCGGCACAGAGGAAGAGATCGCCGCCAATATCGGTGATTTTGCCGCTCTGAATCGCATCGACGGCGAGTTTTACGCGGCGACCACCTACATCGCGGGGGGGCGAACCGACCCCGTTCCCGGCCCGACCGGGCGAGTGGGCGGAATGGGATTGGACCTCTCTGGAATGGATTGACCCGAGGGACGCTGAATATTACGCGGCGCAGACTGAGGCGCTTTGGGCCGCGCTGCGTGCCGAACGTGACCGGCGCTTGACCGCCTCGGACAAATACGCGCTGCCAGATTACCCGCAATCCGAGACGCAGCGTTCGGCATGGCTGACATACCGCCAGGCGCTGCGCGATCTACCCGAAAACACCACAGACCCCACCGCGCCGGATTGGCCCGTAGCACCAGAGGCAACAGCATGATCAGCATCTATTCAACAGGTACAGTGACCGTCACGGGTGACATCGCCACGGTGACAGGCGTGGGCACGTTTTGGACGATTGCCGATCTGCAAGAGGGGGACATGTTCCAGTGTCGTGGTTTGGTTGTGCCGATCCTGTCCGTGGACAGCGACACCCAAATCACGCTGGCCACCGCATGGCCGGGTGTGAACGCCGCCGGTGCCAGCTATTTCGCCCAATACATCTACACCGATGCCCGGGCGCTGGCGGCGACGATTGCGCTGATCGAAAAGACCGAGGCGCTTGGACCTGCTGTTGCCAACGCGGTGCGGTTTAATGTTCAGACATTGACGGAGCCGCAAAAAGAACAGGCGCGGGCGAATATTGGCCTTGGTGTTCTGGCAACGCAAGACGCTCCGGCCGCGCGTCAAACGCTCGGCGTCAATCGTATCAGCCAGCTGCCCGCGAATACCTGGATCATGAGTGCGAATGGCCTTTACGCCCTCGCCCTTAATAACGATGGCGGCTGGGGTGTCTGGGATGTGGAGAACGCACACTGGATGAATGCGCCGTTTACCGCCTGACACCTTGGGCAATTCGACACTACCCCGCCGCCTCCGGGCGGTTTTTTAATGCCCGCAGGAGGCGAGAGTGGCCATTGAAATCGACAAACGCATCAGCTTTGGGAACATCCTGACGGCTGTGGCAGTGGTGGTTACGGTGCTGAGCGGCTGGTTCAGGATGGATTCCAGCCAGGTAAAACTTGCCGAGAAGGTTGCGACCATAGAGGCGCAAATCACTGCAAAATCCGCCTCTCGGGACAAGCAGATGGATGCCTATGAAAACCGGATTCGTTCGGTGGAGATCGCGCAGGCAAGCCAATCGTCCGATCTGCGGAACATCCAGATCGGTATCAGTGAGATCAAGGCGCAACTCGACAAGATGCAGCGCCCGTAAAGGAGCAATCACATGACGTACCCTTGGAACGGTGCGGCCATTCGGGCCGTGCCGAACGATTACTTGCGCGCGGCTGATGAGATTCAGGCCGAGGTTGCAACCATCATGGCGGTCTGGCAGGTCGAATCGAACGGGAATCCGTTTGGGCCTGACAGTGCGCTGGTGCATCGGTTTGAACTGCACAAAACCACGCCGCCGATCACGGGCTACAAGGATGGCCTCAAGGTCAAAGCGGCTGAGCGTGAGCGGCAGTTCGTTGCGTATTATGCAAAGAACCCCGAGGACGCGATGCGGGCCACCAGCTGGGGGGCTTGCCAGATCCTTGGCAGCAATCATCAGGCGGCGGGCTATGACAGCGCGGCGCAGATGGTGGTGAGCTTTGCCTACAGCGAGGGCAACCAGATCGCGGCATTCATCCGGCTGATCAAAGCCTGGGGCCTCGACAGCGCGTTGCGGGCGCATGACTGGCGGACCTTCGCGCGGCGCTACAACGGCAATGCCAATGTCGAGGCCTATGCGGCCAAGCTGGAAAAGGCCTATCGCGCGCTGGCCGGTCAGGCTTCGCCAGCTGTGCTGCGGTCTGGTGACAAGGGCGCGGCGGTGAAGGCGCTGCAAGCCTCGCTCGGTGTGACGGTGGATGGATCGTTCGGCCCCGAGACGCTGGCGGCGGTGCGCGACAAGCAGGCGTCCGAGGGGCTGGCGGTGGACGGTGTCGTCGGCGCCAAGACCTGGGCCACGCTCAGCGGCAGGGCACCCGCACAGGACACGCCGTCCGATCTGGTCGCCAAGGTGACGGCGCAGGCCGGGGCAGGGGCGGCGGCAATCGGTACCGCATCGGCGGCGCTGCGCGAACTACCCGAGACGGCGACGATCATCCTCGTCGCTGCGGCGGCGCTCGGTGGCCTGCTGGCCCTGGGGCATGGCTCTGGCGGCGGCGGGTGGTCGCATGATTGCCCGTATCAAATCAGCCCTCGCCATCGCCGGGGCGGTCGCCCTCGCCGTGTGGCTCTCGTTCTGGCGCGGGCGGGCGAAAGGGTCCGCCGCCGCAAAATCCACCATGCAACAGAAGGACGCTGCCAATGCGCGCGAGATTGAAACTCGGGCTGACCGCGCTCGTATGGGTGGCGGTGATGACCCTGTTGAAAGCCTGCGGGCCAACGGTCGTCTCCGCGACTGAAACCAGCCGCACGATCTGCCGCGAACTGCGCGCCGATCTGCCCACCTATTCCACCCGCGATACCGCCGAAACCCTGAAATCCGGGGCGCGGTTCGTGACCGTTTTCAACGCCATTTGCGAGGACTGACACATGGCAAGTATCCCCGGTTTTTATGTCCTGAATGTGCCGCCTCGTCGGTTCAGGCTAAAAATTTCGCCGCAGCGCACAACAGTCGGCTCACCAATCTCGATCATCGCCACCGCTAAGACCGGCTACAACATCACAGCAATCACTGCCACGCTCAATGGTGAGTCGGTCAACCTGATCGGATCCGGCCTGACATCGCCCGCGGTGCGAAGTTACGTCCCGACTGAGGCTGGAGCGATCATCGTGACGATGATCGGAACGGATCCGAATGGCGGATCTGTTACCGCAACGCGATCCGTCTCTGTCGCGGACCCAAATGCGTGGATCGTCAACGTGACCGCTGGCGGCGTGACCGTTGCTAAGTCCCCGGTTGTCTCCGCTCCGACCATTGTCGCCGTTGGCGATGGATCAGCCACCGTCGCTGCTTGATAGGATAAATCATCATGGCAAAATACATCACTTTTCCCGCTTCCGCGCCGACCGATATTTCGCAGGCCAAGTTCCACGCATCGGAATCGCTGTCTGGACTGACGAACGGCACGTCTTACATTGCGTATCGGTTATCGGAGCCGTCTGGTAGCTTTACGCCTCAATCCACCGCCACCGCGCCTCTGCAAATCACCGACTGGACCTGGGCGACCGGTCTTGCCGCCAACCAGATCGCGCTGGCGATCACCGCGCCCGGCAACGGTGGGTCTGCGATCACGGGCTATGAGTATAGCCTGGACGGCGGAACCACGGTTGTGGCGCTGACCGGGGCCAGCCCCTGGGTACTGCCGATGGCGGCAGCGGGCACCAGCTACAGCGCCGTTGTGCGGGCGCGCAATGCCGTGGGCGCCGGTCCGTGGTCGGCCAGCAAGACCGCGACCAGCGGCGCTGCGGCG
>DASWPI010000094.1:0-3429 GCA_036398515.1 Paenirhodobacter sp. | reverse complement strand
GTGCCACCCCTGGGGTGGGCATGGCTACGATCCGGTGCCCGGCGCCGACCCCGAATACGACGCGCGGCATCGCAAGGAGGCCCCGGATGCTTGACGATGAAGACCGCCCGATCCATCCGCTGTTCACCGGCGCGCCCGGATCGACCGAGTTCAATAAGCTGCGCAAGCGAATCGTCCGCGAGACCCGCGACGCGATCGAGAAATACGGCATGATCGAACGTGGCGCGCGTTGGCTGGTGTGTCTGTCGGGCGGCAAGGACAGCTATACGTTGCTGGCGGTGCTCCATGAATTGCAATGGCGCGGCTTGCTGCCGGTGGATCTGTTGGCGTGCAATCTGGATCAGGGGCAGCCGGGCTTTCCGGCCACCGTGCTGCCGCAATTCCTGGAACGGATGGGCGTGCCGCACCGGATCGAATATCAGGACACCTATTCCATCGTGAAGGACAAGGTGCCCGAGGGCCGGACCTATTGCGCCTTATGTTCCCGGCTGCGGCGCGGCAATCTGTATCGCGTCGCCCGCGAAGAAGGCTGTTCGGCGGTGGTACTGGGCCATCACCGCGATGACATTTTGGAAACCTTTTTCATGAACCTGTTTCACGGCGGGCGGCTGGCCGCGATGCCGCCCAAGCTTCTGAACGAAGAGGGCGATCTGTTTGTATACCGCCCCCTCGCCTTTGTCGCCGAGGCCGACTGCGAGAGATTCGCCCGCCAGATGGCCTATCCGATCATCCCCTGCGATCTGTGCGGCTCGCAGGAAGGGCTACAGCGGATGCAGGTGAAACAGATGCTCGACGGTTGGGAATCCCGCACGCCGGGGCGTCGGCAGGTGATGTTCCGGGCGTTGATGAATACCCGCCCTTCGCATCTGTGCGACAGCGATCTGTTTGATTTCGCTGGATTGATGCGCCAGACCCCTACCGATACAAACGATTTTAGCGAAATAGTCCCAACACTGCGGGAACGCGATTAACCTGTCTCTCACGTGGCCGTGACTACCCTAGCCGTCGGGGCGAACCTCCGACGAAGGAAGGGGACGGACATGTCCAGATGGAAGATCGGCAGTTTTGGTGACGAGGTTGCGGAAGGGCGCCTGCGTCCGGCATTTCTGCGGCTGGAACTGCTGCCTTTTCTTCCCGCCGTGGCGCTGGCCGGGTACTGGTTCGGCGCACCTGCGCTGATCTTGCTGGCGCTGACGGCAATTTCCGTCGCCTGGTTAACGAATCCGGTGCGTGGCCTGTCGGGCGCAGGTCACCCCCCCCTGACCGCCATCCAGCCGCATCGGTCCGAGGCCGAGGCGGTTCTGGACCAGTTCCTGATCGACGGCCGTCAAAACGGGCTGCGCACCGCCTGCATGGTTGTGGGGCTGGATTGTGCGAACGAGGTGCTGACCCATCTGGGCCATGATGATTTCGAAGCCTTGATCCGGCGGATCGGCGTGCGTCTGCACGGCACACTACGCGATGCGGACCGGGTGATCCGGCTGGACCGGGCGCATTTCGCCATCCTGTTGTCGCCCAACCCCCACCCCGACGTTGAGAATATGGTCCAGCTTGCGGTGCGCCTGCAAACGAGCTGCGAGGTGGCGTTACCCGTCGCGGGGCAATCACTGTCGCCCTCGGTGCATCTGGGGATCTGCCTGTCGGAACGCGCCCCGGCCCGCAATGCGACCGCGATGCTGATGGCGGCCGAGGATGCGGCGCTGGAAGCGGAAATGAATGGCCCCGGCGCGATCCGTGTCTTCTCCGCCGATCCAACCCCCGAGGCCCGTCTGCACGAGGCGTTGATGCGGGATATTCCCGGCGCACTCCACGACGGACAGATTCTGGCCTATTTCCAGCCACAGATCAGCATGGATACCGGCGCCGTGTCCGGGATGCAGGTTCTGCCTTACTGGGCGCATCCCGACAGCGGCCTGCTGGGTCCGGCCGAGATCCTGCCGCTCGTGACCGGCCGTGATCTTGCCGAAAAGCTGATCGAAAGCCTGCTGCAACAGGCGCTTGAGGCGTTGCGGGCCTGGGAACGCAACGGGCTGTCGGTCGACATCCTGTCCATCGCCATTCCACCCGAAGCACTGGCCAGCCCCAAGGTGACTGATCGGCTGAAATGGACGCTGGAAGGGTTCGACCGCGATCCGTCACGCTTGTGCCTGGTCGTGCAGAGCGAAACCCTGCCCCGGCTGGACGAGGGCGCGATCTTGCGCAATCTGACCCGCTGCGCGGAAATCGGCTGCCTGATTGAATTCGGTGGGCTGGGCTCTGGCGTGATCTCGGTCGAGATGATGCGCCGTGCGGCGGTCAAACGCCTGCGTCTGCCGCGTTCGCTGGTATCCCGCATCGACCGCGAAACCGAACAACAAAGAATCGTTGCCGCCCTCACCGCCATGGCCGAGGGGCTGAACATCGAAATCCTAGCCGAGGGTGTGACGAATTTGACGGAAAACGCGATGCTGGCGCAGCTCGGATGTCGCCATCTGCAAGGCGATGCAATCGCCGCGCCGATGCCCTTTGCCGAAACCCGCGACTGGATCGAGCGGCACAATGCCAAACTGACCACCACCCCGCGCATCCCGACGCGCAGGGGAGTCTAGGCCCAAGGCGCAGGTTTTCCGATCACTTCCCCAACCGGAACCAGAGAAAACGGCAAAATCGCTTGACCTTTGGCCGCCCCTTCTGTTGAACCGGGCCGAACCCGGACCGGCAGGCGGAAGACCTCATGGAAAGCCAGAACAAGAACCTCATCATTGCGACCGTGCTTTCGGTGCTCGTGCTGCTCGGCTGGACATATTTCATGCCACCGACGAAGCCGACACCGACGGAAACGGCGGCGACCTCTGAACAGACCGCGGCCCCTGCGGGCACGACGGCGCCAACGCCTCTCGACGCGGTGACGACCGAGGCCGCGACGGAGCAGGCCGTGGCCGCAGCGCCGCGCGTCCGGATCGAGACCCCGAGCGTAACAGGGTCGATTTCTCTAGTAGGCGGTCGATTGGATGATCTGTCGCTACGCAAATACAATGAAACGCTGGCGGCGAATTCGCCGCTAGTGCGTCTGTTGGCGCCGGTGGGCGGTGACAATCTCGGGGCAGCCAAACCCTATTATGCGGTTTACGGTTGGTCCCCGGCGGGTGGGCTCGACCCGGCGCTGGTACCCGGACCGAAAACCGTGTGGACGGCACCGGCCGATGCGGTGCTGACCCCCACGACCCCGGTGACGCTGTCGTGGGACAACGGGGCGGGGCTGAAATTCACCCGCACCATCTCGGTCGATGACAAATATCTCTTCACCGTCGCGCAGGGCGTGGAAAATACCACCGCCGCGCCGGTACGTCTGGCCCCCTACGGCATCGTTGTGCGCCACGGCATCCCCGACAGCCCGCGCGTCTACGTTCTGCACGAGGGCGCGATCCGGATGACGGATGGCAAGCTCGA
>DASWPI010000093.1:0-67476 GCA_036398515.1 Paenirhodobacter sp. | reverse complement strand
CAGGCGGCCTCGCGGCAATATGCGAAACGCCAACGCACATGGTTTCGTGCCCGCATGGGCCTGTGGCACAAGATCCAGCGCCCCTGACGGCGTTTCGCGGAATTTCGCCGGACCACGAAAAAGGCTTTTGTTTCAAGGTATTTTCACGCTTATCTTGCAGGAATAAAAACAAACGCAGCAGTTGCCGGATTTACATCGTGATCTTTTCCAGCCCCGACCCGTCACACGTGGCCGTATCGGCCGATTCCACGCATCCGGCCCCGCCGTTGGGACAGGTCGCCCTGCGCCTACCGGACCCACCATCGGCGCCCCGGGTGATACCGGTATCACGGCTGGCACAAGGCGGGCGCTGGCGGGTGGAGGCGATGCGCGCCCTGTCGGAACCCTGCCTGATCTGGTTCACCCGTGGTCAGGGCCGTATCACCGTCGGCGGCCTGACGCGTGGCTACGGCGCGCATAACGCCATTTTCATCCCCGCCGGGGTAATGCATGGCTTTGACCTCGGCGCGCAAAGCCATGGATCGGTGGTATTTTTCGGCCGCGAGAGCGGAGTAGAACTGCCCGATGTGGCGCAACATCTGCGTATCCGAGAAGCCACGCCACAGGTCGAACTGACCGGGCTGATCGATTCCGTGCTGCGCGAACTGGACGGTAACCGGCCTGCTGGAACGCGGGCGGCGGGGCTGTATCTGGGCCTGATCGGGGTGTGGCTGGAACGGCAGGCGATTACCCAAACCAACGAGGCGCAGACCTCGGATGCCGCCCGCCGTCTTGTGACCCGGTATTCGGCGTTGTTGGAACGCGACTTCCGCGATGGCCTCGGCGTGGCGGATTATGCGCAGGAACTGGGTGTGACCCCAACCCATCTGACCCGTGTCTGCCGGTCGACCTGCGGGCGCGCGGCGCTGGATCTGCTGCAGGACCGCCGCCTGTACGAGGCGCGCCGCCTGCTGGCCGAAACCGACGCGCCGGTCAAGGACATCTCGCAGACGCTCGGTTTTACCAGCGCCGCCTATTTCACCCGCGCCTTCCATGCGCGCACCGGCAAAACGCCCTCGGATTTCCGCAAGATCCGCTGATGTCATGCGGGCGTAACGCCGCACCCCTCTTTGATTGCCGCGATCAAGTGGTTATGTCGCCGCGCTGAACCTGGGAGACGTGATGGAAAAGGCAATCGAACGGACACTTTTCGCCAGCCGCTGGCTGATGGCGCCAATGTATCTGGGGCTGGTGGGGGCGCTGGTCATCCTGCTGTGGTCCTTTGTCAAGGAACTGTGGCACTATGTGCTGATCCTGCCGACGCTCGGCGTGGATGAGGCGATGATGGCGGTGCTGGCGCTGATCGACCTGACGCTGGCGGCCAATCTGGTGATCATCGTAATCTTTTCCGGATACGAGAATTTCGTCAGCCGGATGGATACCACCGGGCACGAAGACCGCCCCGATTGGCAGAGTGAGGTCGATTTCTCGACACTGAAGCTGAAGCTGATCGCCTCGATCGTGGCGATTTCGGGGATCCATCTGCTCAAGGTCTTCATGGAGGTGGATAAATTTACCGAAGACAAGATCAAATGGATGCTGATCATCCATCTGGTGTTTGTCATCTCGGGCGTGCTGCTGGCCGCAATGGATTGGATTTCCAACCATGCGAAATCAATGAAGAAAAAGAAAACAGCAGAGGCGCATTAAAATACCGCGCCTCATCTTGCGGCACCGGACGGGGGCGTTGCGCCCGTACCTCCGGCATATCCGGAGGACGCCGCAAGAGGCCGGGCTTTGCATTAGCCCCCGGCGTCACGGATCGGGCCATGCACGATCAGGCCGAAAACGGATCCTCACCCTCGGCATTATCGCCGGATTCGATCTGATCGTCGCTCTCATGCAGCCTGCCGCGGAATCCCTGTGCCACGACGAATTTCTCCGAACTGTCCTTGCGCGAAGCCGGAGGCTTCACATTCGCGACCTTGGTGAAGTTCTTCTTGAGGATGGTCAGCAACTCCTGTTCGGCCCCGCCCGCCAGAACCTTGGCGACGAAGGTGCCCCCCTCTTCCAGCACGTCAAAGGCGAAATAGGCGGCGTGTTCGCACAGGGTGATGATCCGCAGGTGGTCGACCTGCTGATTGCCCGAGGCCGAGGCCGCCATATCCGACATCACTACATCGGCCTGTCCGCCCAGCCAGTCCTTGACCTTGGCATCCGCATCCTCGTCCAGAAAATCCAGCTGATGGATCACCGCGCCCGAGATCGGCGCGACCTCCTGCAAATCGACCCCCAGCACGGTGCCGACCTTCTTGCCGGATTTCTCGCCAAGCGCATTGACCCGCTCGACCGCGACCTGACACCAGCCCCCCGGGGCGCAGCCAAGATCCACCACCCGCGCCCCCGGCACAAGGAAGTGGTATTTATCGTCCAGCTCGACAATCTTGAACGCCGCGCGACCGCGGTAGCCTTCTTTCTTGGCGCGCTGCACATAGGGGTCGTTCAGTTGCCGTTCCAGCCACAGCGTCGAACTCAGCTTGCGCCCCTTGGCGGTTTTCACCCGCACCCGCAGCTCTCGCTGACCACGGCCCGAGGTATTCTTGCCGCCGGATTTTCCAGTCGGAGTCTTGGTCATCGGATCTGTCCCATCTCGTCGATCACGCCATCTGCGGCCATTTGCGCGTAAAGCAGGCCCTCGCGCAGGCCCCGGTCGGCCACTGAAATCCGGTCTGTCGGCCAAACCCGCATCAGCGCCTGTAAAATCGCCGCGCCCGACATGATCAGCGTATGCCGATCGCGCCCGATACGCGGATCCGCCCGCCGCCCGTCCGGCCCCAGCGACAGGAACGTGCGGATCACCGTGTCGATCTGACCCGAGCTCATCGTCAGTCCGTCGACCCGCGTCCGGTCGTAGCGCTTCAGGCCCAGATGGCAGGCCGCCACTGTCGTCACTGTGCCAGAGGTGCCGATGATCTGGAACCCGCTGCGCGGCGCGCCCAGGGCATAAGTGGAAAAATTCGCCAGTTTTTCCTCGAAGAACCACGACATCAGCGCGAACCGCGCCGCGTCATCCTCGACATCGGCGAAATGGTCCTTCAGCGTCGCGACACCATAAGGCACCGAAATCCAGTCGACCACCTGCGCCTGCGGTTCCGGCCCCTCGGGCTGATTGAAGCCGCCCGACAGCCGCATGATCGCCCGCGCACGTTCCGCAGGCGCCACGCCCGACACGTTGATCCACACCAGTTCGGTCGAGCCGCCCCCGATATCGACCACCAGAATCTGTTCCGCCTTGGGCGAGACCAGCGAGGCGCAGGAAATCACCGCCAGCCGCGCCTCTTCCTCGGCCGGGATGATCTCCAGCGGCAAGCCGGTTTCGCGCCGCACATAGCGGATGAAATCGCGCGCATTGCCCGCACGCCGACAGGCCTCGGTCGCCACCAGACGCATGCGCTTCACCACATGCGCCTCGATCTTGCGCCGACAGATCTGCAAGGCCTGCACCGTGCGGGCCATCGAACTGCGCGACAGGCGGCCCGAGGCCTCCAGCCCCTGCCCCAACTGGACCGCCTTGGAAAAGCTGTCCACGACCTGAAACTGATCCCCCTTTGGACGGGCGATCAGCATCCTGCAACTGTTGGTGCCAAGATCCAGCGCAGCATAAAGCTCGCCGGATTCGGCGTGTTTTTTGGTCGCGGGGTGCTCTACCGCTTTCGGGAACGCGCCCGCAGACCGGGGACGCTTGGGCGCCATTGTAACGCCCTCCGATATCAAGTTGTCCCCAAGGTATCCATTCGGCACCGCCAGTTCAAGGCGTCAGCCGCATTACGCGCACCGATCACCTTGACATGACGGCCCGGGCTATCCAGATCGGGCGCATGACCCTGATCCTGCGCCTGTTGCCGGTTATTCTTGCCATCGCCTATGCCATCGTCATGTGGCAGTTTTCGGCGCGCAATCTGGCACGTCAACTGAACCAGAATTCGCACCGGTTGCGCGATCCCGGCCTGGACCCGGTTCTGGCGCGGCTGGCACAGGCCCTGGGCCTGCGAGAGGTTCCGGTACACGTCTACCGTGTCGATCCGGTCAACGGGCTGGCGGCGCCCGACGGGCGGATCTTTCTGACCCAGGGATTTTTGAGGCTGTATCAACAGGGTCAGGTCACCGCCGAGGAACTGGCCTCGGTCATCGCGCATGAACTAGGCCATGTCGCGCATGGCCATGCCCGGCGGCGGATGATTGACTTTTCCGGCCAGAACGCGCTGCGGGTGCTGCTGGGCACGTTGCTTGGGCGATTGGTGCCGTTTGTCGGGGGCTGGCTGGCCCATACAATCGCCACCGCCCTAGCGGCCCGGATGAGCCAGCGTGACGAATACGAGGCCGACGCCTATGCCTCGGCGCTGCTGATCAAGGCGGGCATCGGCACCGACCCCCAGATCGCCCTGTTCGAGAAGCTGGACCAACTGACCGGGACCGCCAATCCCAGTGCCCGGCTGCCCGCGCCCGCATGGTTGCTCAGCCATCCCAAAACGGACGCGCGTATCGCCGCGATACGGGCCAATCGCGACCGCTGGAACGCCGCATAACCCCTTACCATGTCAGACACATTCGGATATCCTGCACCAAAGCGGGGATCGAGATGAATGACTGTGTCAGGCACCGGCAGGTATTTTACATCCCGGGCTATGATCCGTTCCCGCCGCGCCGCTACCGCGAGCTGTATCGCAAGCAGGCCAATGAACAGGCCACGATCAGCGGATATGATATCGCACTGACGGCTGCCGGGCCGTATGGCTGGCAGGTGAGATCAACCCAGGATGGGGCGCAAACCCTGACCGATTTTCAGATTCTGCCCTGGGCCGACATTGTGCGGGGGTCAATGGGGGCCACAATCGTGGCAACCTATGCGCAGCTGATACGCACCGCCTGGGCCTATATCGGGTCGGGGGTGCTGTGGCGGCTGATGCGGCTGCGGCGCGGGCCGGTTCTGACCGCGCTGTATCCGGTGGTGATGCTGATCGTACAGGCGGGCATCGGGCTGGGGCTGGGGCTGGTGGTGGCATCGGTCCTACACGGACCGGTGATATTGCGTGCCGTGCTGTTCATGGGGGTGCTGATCGCCACATTGCGGCTGTTCCGGCGGCTGGATGGACGGTTTTTCGCCTATTACCTGATGCATGACTATGCCTTCACCGCGCGCTGGAACGGGGCATATCCACCGGAGCTGGAAACCCGGATCGCGGAATTCGCCGATACCATCGCCGCCGCGATGCAAGGCACGGTCGATGAGGTTCTGGTCATAGGCCATAGTTCGGGGGCGCATCTGGCGATCTCGATCCTGGCCGACCTGTCGCGGCAAGGGCGGATTAGCACCGACGGGCCACGCCTGGCATTGCTGACGCTGGGCCATGTGGTGCCGATGGTCAGTTTCCTGCCCGATGCCGTGCGGTTGCGGGCGGATCTGGCGGCGCTGTCGGCGCAAGATCAGATTTTCTGGCTGGATGTGAGCGCGCCCGGTGATCCCTGTTGCTTTGCCCTGTGCGATCCGGTTGCCGTGACCGGGGTGGCGCTGGATCAGCAACACTGGCCTCGGGTCATTTCCGCCGCGTTTCGACACAGCCTGTCGCCCGCACGACGCAAGCGGCTGCGCGGACGGTTCTTTCGGCTGCATTTCCAGTATCTTTGCGCCTTCGATACGCCGCAGGGCTATGACTATTTCCGCATCACCGCCGGGCCGCAGACATTGGCCGGGCGCTACCGCCACCGTGCGCCCTCACCCAGCCGCATCACCCGCACCGCAAACCGCCATACCGCAACCCGATGACCCTGCCCCCCAAACCCACCCCGCGCACGGGCCGCATATCCTTCCTGCGGCTGATGCGCCTGTTTCGCGGCGATATCCTGTCGGCCCTGCCCGCGCGGCTGTATCACGCCTGGATGGCCGAATACCGCACGCCGTTTTTCCGGTCCTACCTGTGCAATGATCCGACGCTGGTGGAACGTGTGCTGAAAACCCGGCCTGAGGATTTCCCCAAATCCATGCGTCTGGCCCACGGTTTGCGGCCGTTGCTCCGCAACAGCGTCTTCATCACCAATGGCCCGGAATGGGCGCATCAGCGCCGCATCATCGACCCGGCCTTCGAGGGCGGCCGCCTGCATGACAGCCTGCCCGCGATGTGGGCAGCGGGGCAAGACTTCCTGCGTAGACTGCATGGAAAGATCGGCACGGATCTCATTGAAATAGAACAGGAAACATCACATATCACGGCGGATGTGATCTTTCGCACGCTGTTCTCCTTGCCGATCGAGGATGAGGCCGCAGCCGCGGTGTTCCACGCCTTTCGCGCGCATCAACGCGCCATGCCAATCGTCAATCCGGCGGCGCTGCTGCCCCTGCCACGCTGGTTCCCCCGGCTGCATTCGCGCGCCACATACCGGACCGCGCGCCATATCCGCCAGCTGATCCAGGATCTGACCACCACGCGCGCGCAGGCCATCGCCGCCGGCACCGCCCCGGATGATCTGGCCACCAAGATCATGACCTTTGCCGATCCGCAGACGGGCACGCGCTTTGACACCGCCGAGATGGTCGATCAGGTGGCGATCTTCTTTCTGGCCGGGCATGAGACATCGGCCTCGGCGCTGGCCTGGGCGCTGTATCTGCTGGCTACCCATCCCAAATGGCAAGACCGCGTCGCCACCGAGGCGCGATCTGTTTTACCCGCCTCGGCACCCGATCTATCGGATCTGTCACAGTTGCGCGCCAGCCGCGCGGTGTTTCGGGAAACGCTGAGGCTCTATCCACCGGTGCCGATGTTCGTGCGCGAAAGCCGCTGTCCCGTGCATTTCCGAGGCCGGAGCATCGCCAAAGGGTCACAGATCGTGATCAGCCCGTGGCATCTGCATCGCCATGACCGGATCTGGGACAACCCCGACGGCTTTGATCCGGCACGCTGGGACAGCGAAAATGGCCGTGCGGCAGCCCGCGCGGCCTATATTCCGTTCTCGACCGGCCCCCGCGTCTGCCCCGGCGCCGGTTTCGCCATGGCCGAGGGGCCGTTGCTGTTGTCGATGATCCTGCGCGAGTTTCAAATCACGCCGGTCGAGGGCCAAGTCCCGGTGCCGGTCGCGCATCTGACGGTGCGCGCCCGGGACGGTATCCGGCTGCATTTTACTCCGCGCAGCTGGTGAACCGTTACAAACGGTAAATTGCGGTGAACTTGGCCTCAAGATAATCCAGCAACGGCGCCTCACCGGGCGTGAAACCACAGGCCTGGGTGATGGTCTCGACCGGGGTGACCAGACCGCCGTGGCGATGCACATTCTCGCGCAGCCATTCGACGGCGGGGGCCGCCGTGCCCTGGGCCAGCGCCTCGGCATAGTCCGGCACCTGTTCGCCCAGGGCCTTGAACAGACATCCGGCATAGACATTGCCAAGCGCATAGGTCGGGAAATACCCAAACAGCCCCACCGGCCAATGCACGTCTTGCATGAACCCCTGCGACGGCCGGTCGATCCGCACCCCGAAATCGGCGGCGAACCGGTCATTCCAGGCCGCCTCCAGATCCTCGACCTCAAGCGCGCCCGAGATCAGCGCGCGTTCCAGATCGAAGCGCAGCATGATGTGCAGGTTGTAGTGCAATTCATCCGCCTCGGTGCGGATCGGGCCGGGATGCACGCGGTTGACACAGGCGTGGAAATCATCGGCCGAGGCGATGCCGAAATCACCGAACGCCTCGATCATCCGGGTGTGCAACCAGCCGGTAAAAGCGGCCGAGCGCCCCAGCTGATTCTCGAAAATCCGGCTTTGGCTTTCATGAACCCCCATCGACACCCCGTGCCCGATGGGGGTGAACAGGTAATCCGGGTCGATGCCCAGTTCGTAACAGGCATGGCCGGTTTCATGGATGGTGGAATACAGGCAGTTGAACGGATCGCTTTCGACCACACGTGTGGTGATCCGCACATCGCGCCCCGAGCCCGAGGAAAACGGATGCACCGCCGTATCCATCCGGCCAAAGTTCCAGTCATAACCAAAGGCCGTGGCACATTTGCGCGACAGGCGCAGCTGTGCCGCCTCGGGGAACACATGGTTCAGCACCGGCGGGCGGTAATCGGCGCCCAGAACCCGGTCGCGCAGCGCCACCAGTCGCGGCCGCATCCGGTCGAACATCGCCCCCAGCCCATGCGCCGTGGCGCCCGGTTCGTAATCGTCCAGCAGCGCGTCGTAACGGTCGCCATCGGACAGACACCCCGCCTCTTCACGCTTCAGCGCCACCACCTGCCGCAGGGTCGGCAAGAAGGCGGCCGGGTCTTCGGCAGCCCGCGCATCGGCCCATATGCTCTGGCTGAGCGAGGTCAGCCGGGCCAGTTCACTGGCCAGCCGGGCAAGAACCCGGGTGTTGCGGTTATAGGACCGGCCGATCAGATCCAGGATCCGTGCCTCGGCGGGGGTGGTGGCTTCGGCGCGCGCCAACCAGTCCTCAATCCGGGGATCGGTGCGGCGGGCGTGCAAGATCCCCTCGATCGCGCCGGTTTCCTCGGCCCGCTGTTCGGCGGCGCCCCGCGGCATCACCGTTTCCTGATCCCAGCCCAGACGTTCGGCAATCGACCCTAGCGCCTCGGTTTCGCGCTGAAAGTCCAGCAATTGTTGCAAAGCGGTCATTTCCCCCCCCGGATTGATTGCACAACAGGATAGCGTGCCATGAACCGCGCGCGCAGGATCAGCACAAAGGCCACCACCGCGCCCAGTTGATGCGCCAGCCCTAGATGTAGTGGCGCCGCATGCAGCAATGTTACCACGCCCAGCCCGACCTGCACGAACAACCACGTGCCCATCCAGGCAAAGGCCGTCCGCGTGGCCTGATGCGCCGAGCGGCGCCCCAGAATGGCGACCATCACGCCAAAGACAAAGACCAGATAGCCCATCATGCGGTGAATGAACTGCACCAGCCCCGGATCTTCAAAGAAATTCCGCCAAAGCGGGGTGATCGAGAACGGATCGGGCGGCAGGAACTGTCCGCCCATCAACGGCCAGTCGGTAAAACCACGACCGGCATCAATCCCCGCCACCAGCGCCCCCAGCAGGATCTGCAGGAACGTCAGGTGCAGCACCCCGGTCGCCATGCCGAACAGTTTCGGTTCCGCCAGACGGCGTGCCTGCAACAGATCGGCCTCACGCCGACCCAGCAGCATCGCATACCAGGCGATGAACCCCAGGATCAGGAACGCCAGCCCCAGATGCGTCGCCAGCCGATAGGACGCCACCGAGGTCATATCCCCCACCAGCCCCGATGCCACCATCCACCAGCCGATGGCCCCTTGCAGCCCGCCAAGGCCGCCGATCAGCAACAGCCGCCCGGTCCACCCCGTCGGAATTTTCCGCGCCAGCAAGAAGCCGAAGAACCCGACCGCCCAGACCAGACCGATCATCCGCCCCAGCTGTCGATGGCCCCATTCCCACCAGAAAATACCCTTGAACTGCGCCAGGGTCATGTCGGCATTCATCAGCGCATATTGCGGCGTCGCCTGATATTTCACGAATTCCGCCTGCCAGTCGGCCTGGGTCATCGGCGGCAGCGCGCCGGTGACCGGCTTCCATTCGGTGATGCTCAGCCCGGAATCGGTCAACCGCGTCGCTCCGCCGACCGCGATCATCGCCAGAACCAAGGCGAACAGCACGAACAGCCAGATCCGTATTGCCTTGCGCGCCCCGCGCGCGCCCGCGTCGATCAGGCTTCCCTTGGGCGTGGCACGAACGGTCGGGGCCTCGGCGCCGACCTCTTCAAAAATGCTGCGTTTGGGGTTCATCACGGTCTCCGTCCGTTGCAATGGGACACTAGCAGGCGGCGGGGCACAGACAAGGGCCGCGACCATGCGCCGCCGTCCTGCCCCCGGCACGACCGGGCCACACAAATGCCGCGCGTGTGCCCCGGCCAAGATCAAGACAGGGTCAATCGCGGTGCCGGGTCAGTTGGCGCAACATTCCGTGCAACGACTGCACATCCGCCCGCGTCAAGCCGAACCGCGACCACATGTTGCGCAGGTTGCGCCGCATCATCGGTCCCTTGTCCGGCGGGAAGAAAAAGCCTGCTTCGTCCAGCTTTTCCTCATAATGATCGCCCAGCTTCTCGATCTCGATCTGCGAGGCGGTATCCGCCCCCGCCAGCCCCGGATCAATCGCCGCCGCCTCATACACACCGCGCGAGAATTCATAGGCCGTCAGCAACACCGCCTGCGCCAGATTCAACGAGAAGAATTCCCGGTTCACCGGCACGGTGATGATCGCATTCGCCCGCACGATATCGTCATTTTCCAGCCCGGTGCGCTCGGGCCCGAACAGAACCGCGACCTTTTGTCCCGCCCTGATCCGGGCATGGGCCTCGGCCATCGCGGCCTCGGGGGTGTAGATCGGCTTGGTCAGTTCACGCCCGCGCGCGGTGGTGGCGAAAACGAAATCGCAATCCCCGATCGCCCCGGCGGTGGTGTCAAACACCCCGGCATGATCCAGCACCTGCCCCGCCGCGCCAGAGGCCATCGCCACCGCCTTGGGGTTGGGCCAACCGTCGCGCGGCGCCACCAGGCGCATCTGCACCATCGAAAAATTCAGCATCGCGCGCGCTGCGGCGCCGATGTTCTCGCCCATCTGCGGCCGGACCAGCACAAAGACGGGATTGCGTATCAGATCGGTCATCGGGCTTCCTTTCCTTTGCCCCTTAGCGCCCCCGAACGGCACTGGCAAGGCGGCGTGCCCTGCGTTAGAACCCCAAAAACAACAGCCCACGCCGCAAGGCGCAAACGAGAGTACCCGCCATGGCCGAGGATCGCCCGCAGATCTACCTGCTTACGCCGCCCAGCTTCGATCTGGATGTTTTTCCACAGGATCTGGCACGGGTTCTGGCGGCCCATGAGGTCGCCTGTATCCGCCTGGCGCTGGCGACCAAGGATGAGGACGCGGTAATGCGTGCCGCCGATGCGGTGCGCGTGGTTGCCCATGCGCAAGATGTCGCGGTTGTGATCGAGAACCATATCCATCTGGTCGAACGGCACGGTCTGGACGGGGTGCATCTGATCGACGGGGCACGTTCGGTGCGGACGGCGCGCAAGGAACTGGGCACCGAGGCGATTGTCGGCGCCTATTGCGGCGCGTCGCAACATGCCGGGATGAATGCCGGTGAGGCCGGGGCGGATTACGTCTGCTTTGGCCCGGTCGGGGAAACCGGGCTGGGGCATGGCGCGCGGGCGGAACGCGACCTGTTCGCCTGGTGGAGCGAGGTGATCGAGGTGCCGGTGGTGGCCGAGGGCGCCCTGTCCGAGGCGCTGGTGCGCGACCTGACGCCGGTCACGGACTTCTTTGCCATCGGCGAGGAAATCTGGTCCGACGCCGATCCCGTTGCCGCACTTGGCAAACTGATCGCGGCGATGGGCTGAGCCATGGAAAAGGCGTCCGACGGCGAAATCTGGCTGGGCGACTCGAACGGGCCGATGGGCGATGTCGGTGCCTTCATGGACAGCGAGTTGCGGGTGGACCGGGCCGATCTGGCCGGGCACATCCGCCAGCTGGATGGCACGCGCAACCTGATTGCCGTGGTTGGGGCACCGGGGTCGGGGAATTCACGTCTGGCACAGGAAATCTGTGCGGCGCTGAATGGCCATACGCCCGGGATCGCCGCCATCCTGGGCATGGATGGCTTTCATCTGGACAATGAAACGCTGGATGCCCGGCAAATGCGTAACATCAAGGGCGCACCGGAAACATTTGATGTCACTGGATTATCATCCGTGATAAATCAACTGCGCGTGACAAGGGCGGATGTCCCGGTGCCGGTCTTTGACCGCGCCCGGGATGCGGTCATCCCGGCGGCGGAGACAATCCCGGCCACGACGCGCTTCGTGCTGATCGAGGGGAATTATCTGCTTCTCACCCGCCCCGGCTGGCGCGATCTGTTTCCGCTGTTCGATCTGTCGATCCGCCTCGACGTACCCGAGGATGAACTGCGCCGCCGTCTGCTGCGACGCTGGCGCGATCTGCCCGATGCGGTGGCGGCACGCAAGGTCACGGAAAATGACCTGCCCAACGGCCGGATATTGCGCACCGAGAGCCGGGCCGCCGATCTGGTGGTGCGCGTCGAGGCGACAGGCGGCGCGCTGTAGGGCCCTCAAAGCGGGTCGATATCGCCCCCGGCCCGCTGCGCATGGAATGTGGCAACGAATCCCGCAAGATCGCCCGAGGCGATGGCATCGCGCAGCCCCTGCATCAGCACCTGATAATAATGCAGGTTGTGCCAGGTCAGCAGCATCGACGCGATGATTTCCTGCGACTTGAACACATGGTGCAGATAGGCGCGGCTGTAGTTGCGGCAGGCCGGGCAGCCACAGGTTTCGTCCAGTGGGCGCGGATCATCCATATGGCGGGCGTTCTTGATGTTCACCTGACCACGTGGGGTCCACGCCTGCCCCGTGCGCCCGGAACGCGAGGGCAGCACGCAATCCATCATGTCCACGCCGCGTTCGACCGCGCCAACGATATCGTCGGGTTTGCCAACCCCCATCAGGTAGCGCGGCTTGTCCTCGGGCAGAAAATCGGGCGCATAATCCAGCACGCCGAACATCGCCTCTTGCCCTTCACCAACCGCCAGCCCGCCAATCGCGTAGCCGTCAAAGCCGATCTGGCGCAGTGCTGCGGCCGATTCCTGGCGCAGGTCGCGATTCACACCGCCCTGCATGATGCCAAACAGCGCATGTCCGGGCCGGTCGCCAAAAGCATCGCGCGAGCGTTGCGCCCACCGCATCGACAGGCGCATGGATTTCGCCACCACCTCATCGGTCGCGGGCAAGGCCGGGCATTCGTCAAACGCCATGACGATATCGGACCCCAGCAGACGCTGGATCTCCATCGAGCGTTCCGGCGACAGAAAGTGTTTCGATCCATCGACATGGCTGCGAAAGGTCACGCCGTCTTCGGTCATCTTGCGCAGATCGGCCAGCGACATCACCTGAAACCCGCCCGAGTCGGTCAGGATCGGCTTTGACCAGTTCATGAACCGGTGCAGCCCGCCCAACCGGTCGATCCGTTCCGCCGTCGGGCGCAGCATCAGGTGATATGTGTTACCCAACAAGATATCGGCACCGGTGGCCGCGACCGAGTCCGGCAGCATCGCCTTGACCGTCGCCGCCGTGCCCACCGGCATGAACGCCGGTGTGCGGATATCCCCGCGCGGGGTGTGGATGACCCCGGTGCGGGCCTTGCCGTCGGTTGCGTGCAGATCAAAGCGGAAACGGTCGGTCATCGGGCACTCCTTCGTGCGCCCCCATAGGCCGAATGCAGCGGTTTGAAAAGCTGTTCAGCGTTCGGCCTTCATTTCCCAGCGACCGGTTTCCTCGGACCAGTATTGCGCCGCGGCCCCCGCAGCGGTCAGGGTGCGCCACTGATCACGGGCGCGATCCACCGCCATCGGGTCACGCCCATCGAACAAGATCCACACCCGCTCGCGCGGGGCGATTTCATCAGCCGCCACCGGCGCACCGTCAATGGCCATCAAGGCCTGCCGCATCGCCGCGCCGGGGCCAGCGGTCAGCAAGACCGGCTGGCGCGCATCATGCGCGCCCCCCGCCAGACCATGGGGCAGGAAACCGTCCTCGGGCCCCAGCCACAACCGCTGGTCATACCAGTCCATCCGCTCGACTGACGGGCCGCGCAATTCCACCTGCCAGCCCCGCTGCAAGGCGCGCGGCAGCAAGGTTGTGACCACCTCATCGGTGCTCGACTGGGTGATATGATAGAACAGCACCGGCATCAGCCCTCGAACCGGTCACGGATCAGCCGGTCCAGCGCCCGGACCCCCCAGCCCGTGGCGCCCTTGGGCGCCAGCGTGGTTTCGCCCGGTGGCAACGCCACCCCCGCGATGTCGATATGGCACCACGGCACGTCATCGCGCACGAATTTCTTCAAGAACGCCGCGGCGGTGATCGACCCGCCTGCACGCCCGCCGGTATTCTTGATATCGGCCAGCCGCGATTTGATCAGCGCGTCATAGGCCGGGTCCAGCGGCATCGGCCAGGCCCCCTCGCCCTCGGCCCGCGCGGCGCGCAGCAGATCGGCGCTGAAAGCGTCATCATTGGTAAAAATACCTGCGTTTTCATGACCCAACGCGACGATGATGGCCCCGGTCAACGTCGCCAGATCAACCACTGCGGCGGGTTTGAACCGTTCCTGCGCATACCACAGAACATCGGCCAGAACCATGCGTCCCTCGGCATCGGTGTTGATCACCTCGATCGTATCGCCCTTCATCGAGGTGACGATATCGCCCGGCCGTTGCGCCTTGCCGTCGGGCATGTTTTCCACCAGCCCGACCAGCCCCACCACATTCGCCCGCGCTTTGCGCAGCGCCAGGGTGCGCATCACCCCGGCCACCACGGCCGCGCCACCCATGTCCATGGTCATTTCTTCCATGCCCGCCGCGCCCTTGATGGAAATGCCGCCAGTGTCGAAACAGACCCCCTTGCCCACCAGCGCCAGCGGTGCCGTATCGCCACCGCCCTGCCAGCGCATCACCACCACCTTGGAGGGGCTTTCCGACCCCTGCCCGACCGCCAGCAACGCCCGCATCCCCAGACGCTCCAGATCCGGCTCTTCCAGAATCTCCACATCCAGCCCGATTTCCTGCATCGCCGCCAGTCGCGCGGCAAAATCGTCGGTGGTCAGGATATTCGCCGGCTCATTGGTCAGATCGCGGGTAAAAAACACCCCCTCGGCCAATGCGGCATGGGGTGCGGCCTTGCGGGCGACCTCCTCGGGGCGGGTAACCATGACCGCCACCGGGCCAAAGGGTGGCTTGGTTTCGCTATGATAATCAAAACGATAGGCCCGCAGCGCCAGACCGAATGCGATATCATCGGCGCGCGGATGGGATTCGGCGATGACCAGAACGCCTTGTTCCGTCAATCGCCGCGCAATGCCCGCGCCCGCCTTGCGCGCCAGGCCCGCATCGGCCTTTCGGTCCAGCTTGATCAGATCCAGCGCCTCGCAGCCCAGCCCCGCAGGCCAGCCCAGCGTCAGCGATTCGCCCGCCGCCAGTTTGTCCCACGCCGCCGAGGCCACCGCCCGCGCCACCGATCCGCGCGTCAACCGGTCCAGCCGCCGTCCCATCGGCGACACCCCCGAAGACGCGCCGATCACCAGGGCGATACGCCCGGACCTGCTGGACAAAATATCGGGGTCGACGGCGTCGAAGGTGATGGCGACGGGATGGTTCATGGGGATCTCCGATCGGTCCGGGCGCTGCGCCCGCGCGAAATTTCGCCGAAGCCTAACCATCGGCGGCTGAAATGGGAAGCTCTGGCCCCCGGCATCGGCAAGACGACGCATCGGCAGGGCTTTCGTGTGGCGGCGGCACGGGTTAGACAGGCCCAAGCCAGACCCACCCCTGCGGATGCGCCATCTTGAAGCAACTTGACCGATATCTGTTTTCCAGGCTGACCGCGCTGTTCGGGTTCTTTGCGCTTGTGCTGGTGTCGGTCTATTGGGTGAACCGGGCGGTATCGCTGTTTGACAAGCTGATCGGCGATGGCCAGACCGCGTGGGTGGTGCTGGAATTCACCCTGCTGACGTTGCCCAACGTGATCCGGCTGGTGCTGCCGGTGGCGGCCTTCGCGGCGACGGTCTATGCGGTCAACCGGCTCAGCGCGGATTCGGAACTGGTGGTGATGCAGGCCACGGGGGCCTCGCCCTGGCGGCTGGCGCAACCGGTCGCGGTGTTCGGGCTGATGGTCGGGGCGCTGATGATGGTGCTGGTGCATGTGCTGGTGCCCGCCTCACGCGAACGTCTGGCCGAGCGGCAGGCCGAGGTTTCCGATGACCTGACCGCAAGGTTTCTGGTCGAGGGCAGTTTTCAGCACCCCGCCCCCGGCGTGACCATTTATATCCGCGCGATTTCCGACCGGGGGGAATTGCTGGATTTCTTTTTGTCCGATGCGCATGTGCCATTGGAACAGACCACCTATATCGCCGAGCGTGCGGTGATCGTTCCGTTGGCTACCGGTCCGAAACTGGTAATGTTCGATGGCACCGCCCAGACCCTGCGTGCGCCGGACAACCGGCTGGCCCTGACCCGTTTCAGCGATCTGACCTATGACATCGGTGCGATGATGGGTACCCGCGCGGCCGGTCGCATGGATTGGGATGAGGTCTCCAGTCTCGATCTGCTGGCCCCCACGGATGCGATCCTGACAGCCACCGGCGGCACCCGCGCCGATGCGTTGCGCATCTTGAATGACCGGCTGGCACAGCCGCTGATCGCGCCGGTCGCGGCGTTGCTGGGCTTTGCCGCGCTGATGCTGGGCGGATATTCGCGCTTTGGCATGTGGCGCCAGATCACCGTGGCGGTGGTGGGGTTGATCGTGCTGCAGATGCTGAGCAATGCCGTGGACAGCGCGATGCAGCGCAACGATGCGCTGTGGCCCCTGGCCTATCTACCGACAGGGGTGGGGCTGATCGTGGTGGCGGTGATCCTGTGGTGGGCGGGTCGTTCACGCCGGATTCGGAGCGTGTTGGCATGACGCTGTCAGTTTATATCACCCGCCGGTTCCTCAGCGCCTTTGTCATGGTGTTGCTGTCGTTCTGGGGTATCCTGTTCCTGATCGACATGGTGGAAAAGATCCGCACGTTTTCCGCTGCGGGCATCACCTTGGGTCAGGCGGCGGTGCTGTCGGCGCTGGCGGTGCCGGAATCGCTGTATAATATCCTGCCGCTGGTGATGGTTCTGGCGGCGGTTGTCCTGTTTGTCGGGTTGGCGCGTTCATCGGAACTGGTGGTGATCCGGGCTGCGGGGATGCCTGCGCTGCGGATGCTGGCGACGCCGGTGGCGGTGGCGCTGGTGATCGGGGTACTGGCGGTGGCGATTGGCAACCCGATCGTCTCGGCCACGTCGAAACGCTATGAAACGGTGGCGGGCAAATTCCGGGCGGGCGGCGATGACAGTGCCTCGATCAGCTCGGACGGGGTGTGGATGCGTCAGGGCATGGGCGGCGACACCGGCGAACAGGCGGTGATCCACGGCGCGCGGGCCAACCTGGATGCGACGAAACTGTATGATGTGACCATCCTGATCGTCGCCCCCGGTCAGGGCGCGGTGCGCCGGATAGAAGCCGATGAGGCCGAATTGACCCGCCACGGCTGGCAATTGCGCATGGTCAAGGACTGGCCCCTGGGTGCCTCGACCAACCCCGAACGCGATGCCACCCGTGCCGACAGCCTGACGCTGGCCTCGGATCTGACGGCCGAGCGCATCCGCGACAGCTTTGGCACCCCCTCGGCGGTGCCGATCTGGCAGTTGCCCGGCTTCATCGAAGGAATCAAGGCGGCGGGGTTCTCGGCGCGTCGGCATATGGTGTGGTTCCAGATGGAGTTGGCCTTGCCATTGGTTCTGGCGGCGATGGTGCTGATCGCGGCGGGGTTCAACATGTCCCATATCCGCTTTGGCCAAAGCGGCACGATGGTCTTGTTGACGTTGGGCGCCGGTCTGGCCGTGTTCTTTTTACGCAATATCGCCCAAGTTCTGGGTGACAATGGAGAAATTCCGGTCATGCTGGCTGCCTGGGCCCCACCCGCAATCGCGCTGATGCTGGCGCTGGCGCTTGTTCTGGCACGGGAGGACGGATGATGGCCGACCGCAAGACCGCTTGTCTGGGGCTGGTGACGCCCGGATTGCTGGCTCTGGTGCTGGGGGGCTATGCCCCGGCCTCGGCGCAGACCGTCAACCCGCCTGCCGCACCGGGATATTCGGCCGATCAGGCCGATCAGGCCGCCACGCTGCTGGCCGACCGCATTTCGATCACGGGTCAGGATACGATGGTCGCCGAAGGTGCCGTTGAGGTGTTCTGGAAGCAGAACCACATGACCGCCAGCCGCGTGACCTATAACCAGAAGACCGACAGGATGCTGATCGAAGGACCGATCATCATCACCCAACCGGGTCAGCGCGGCGATATCACCCTGGCCTCGCAGGCGGATTTGTCGCGCGACATGCAAAATGGCGTGTTGATCGGCGCGCGCATGGTTCTGGCGCGGGAATTGCAAATTGCCGCCAACCGGGTCGAGCGTCAGGATGGCAACGTCACCACGCTATATGACGCAGTGGGGTCATCGTGCCAGGTCTGCGCCTCGGATCCGACGCCCCTGTGGGAAATCCGCGCCCGCAAGATCACCCATGATGCCACCGCCAAGGTGCTGCATTTCGACAGCGCCCAGTTCCGATTGGTGGGGGTGCCGCTGATGTGGTCACCGGTGCTGCGGATGCCGGACCCCACGGTCGACCGGATGAACGGCGTGCTGCGTCCGCGCTTTGTCAATTCGTCGCGCATGGGGTTCGGCGTCGAATTGCCGTATTTCCTGACGCTGGGACCATCGGCCGACCTGACGCTGAAGCCCTTTGTCGCGACGGACTGGAGCAGCACGATGGGCGCGCGGTATCGTCAGGCCTATGACAACGGCAGCCTGACGGTCGACGGCGCATTGTCGCGCGACAGCCTGCGCACCAACGAGTCGCGCGGCTACGTCTTTGCCAACGGCTGGTGGGATATTCCGAACGGCTACCGGCTGGGCATGCAGATACAGATGGTCTCGGACCCGGCCTATCTGGTCGATTACGATATTTCGGACATCGACCGGTTGTGGTCAGGGGTGACGCTGGACAAGGTCACCCGCAATGAGATGATCTGGATGCGGGCGGGCAACACCCATTCGATCCGCGAAGGCGAAAGCAACAGCACGCAGCCCATGCTGGCGGGCGATTACAGTTGGACCCGGCTGTTCCAGCCGCGCTACATGGGCGGTCTGGCCAGTGTCGAATGGGATGTGCATACGCTGAACCGCGCCAGCAAGCTGGATGTGGATACGGCGCAGGATTGGGACCTTGTACCGGACGGGCGCGACATGCTGCGCACGTCATTGGAAATGAACTGGCGGCGCAACTGGTTGCTGCCGGCCGGGGTTCTGGCCGCCAGCGAGGCACGGCTGGCCGCCGATGTGTTCTCGGTGCGCAATGACCAGGAATACCAGGGCGAGATCGTGCGTGCCCAACCCACCGTCGGCACTGAAATCCGCTGGCCCTGGATCGCCACCACCGGGCGCGCGGCGCATGTGATCGAACCCGTCGCGCAGGTGTTGTGGAGCCCGAACAACCTGACCGACGCCCCGAACGAAGACAGCGTGCTGACCGAATTCGACGAAGGCAACCTGTTCAGCATGTCGCGCTATCCCGGCGATGACACCCGTGAACGCGGGTTGCGGGCCAATCTGGGCCTGAGCTGGACCCGGATGGATTCCGCGGGCTGGTCATTCGGCATGACCGCGGGGCGGGTGTTCTGGGCCCGCGATCTGGACCAGTTCGCCGAAGGGTCGGGCCTGTCGGGCAACAGGTCCGACTGGTTGCTCAGTGGCACGTTGACCACGGCCACCGGGCTGACCATTGCCAACCGGGTGTTGTTCGACGACGAGATGAACTTCTCGCGCGATGAGTTGCGCTTTGCCTATCTGGGGCCTGACTACAACCTGTCGTCCGGCTACATCTGGATGAAACCCAATGAGATCGAGGGTCGGCCGCAGGCCACCAACGAACTGGTGATGTCGGGCGGGTTCAAGTTGAACGATCAATGGCACAGCACCTTCAACTCGCGCTATGATTTTACCGCCGACCGCATGGCGCGGGCGGGGGTGGGCATGCGATACGCCAATGAGTGTCTGGCGGTGGATCTTTCCCTCTCGCGTCGGTTCACGTCCTCCTCTAGTGTGGAACCCGAAACCAGCGTCGGTTTCCAGGTCCAGCTTGCGGGCTTCGGGGCGAACAGCCAGACCGGGGCGACCGGGCGTGCCTGTCGCGGTTGAATGCGGCAGGCGTGGAAACGACGGCGCGGGAATGGGATGGGCCGTAGGGGAAAGCGGCAGGGAACAGGTATCGGGACGCGGATCACCCCGGGCGTGCAACTATGCGGGCGGGCAAATATGACGGACGGACAAGAGATGACGAAAATGCTGCGATTGACCCCGCGTTTCACGCCGCTGAGCGCTGCCGTTCTGGCGTTTGGCCTGATTGGTGTTCCAGGTGGCATTGTCGGCCACGGATTGGGCAGCCCGGCCCTGGCGCAGGGCGGCGGGCTGTTCGCTCCGGTGATCACCGTCAACGGCATCGGCATTTCGCGCTATGAGGTCGAACAGCGCATGCGTTTTCTGCAGCTGTTGCGGCAAAACGGTGATCTGCGCAAGGCCGCCGAGGATGCGCTGGTCGAGGACCGCCTGCGGATGTGGCGCGCCAAACTGGACGGGATCAAGGCGTCTCCGGAAGATATCGACAAGGGCATGTCCGAATTCGCCTCACGCGCCAATCTGAGCAAGGAACAATTCATCGCCGAACTGGCCAAGGGCGGCGTTTCAGAAGAAACCTTCCGCGATTTCGTCAACTCGGGCATCGCCTGGCGCGAGGTGATCCGCGCCCGCTATGAGGGCCGGGTCCGCGTCTCGGACGCCGATGTTGATCGCGCGATGCGGGTCGAGGCCGAGCGCGGCACCGGCACCCGCGTGCTGATTTCCGAAATCATCATCCCCGCCCCGCCCGAATATGCGACAGAGGCCCGGCAATTGGCCGAACAGGTATCGGCGATCCGGGGCGAGGGCGAATTCGCCAATGCCGCCCGTCAGGTCTCGGCCGCCAGCACCCGTGATCAGGGCGGACGTCTGCAATGGATGCCGTTGCAGAACCTGCCCCCGGCGCTGCGCCAGACGATCCTGGCACTGAAACCCGGTCAGGCCACCGCACCGATCGACATGAGCGGCGCGGTGGCGGTGTTCATGCTGCGGGCAATGGATGAAGGCGGATCAGTGGGCAATGCGGCGCAAAAGCTGGGCTATGCGACGCTGAATCTGGGGGCGCCGGGCACACCCGAAGCCGCGACCCTGATTGATCGCGTCGCACGCGACGCCAAGAGTTGCGACGATCTTTATACGATCACCCAAAAGCTGCCCGCATCGCAACTGACCCGCGTGGATCCCGCGCCGCAGGGCACGATTGCCCAAGATATCGGTGTGGCGCTGGCCCATCTGGACCCAGGCGAAACCACCCGGTTGCAACGCGGCGGTAATGAGGTGCTGGTGATGCTGTGTTCGCGCGAACGGGTCTATGACACAGCCAAGGGTGAAAATGCCCCCAACCGCGATTCCGTGCGCGCGCAGGTGATGAACCAGCGGTTGAACAGCTATTCCGACAGCTATCTGGCCGATCTCAAGGCCGATGCGGTGATCGTGCGGCCATGACCGGCGCGGGCGATCCGACCCGTCTGCCGGTGATCCTGACCTGCGGCGATCCGTCGGGCATCGGCCCCGAGATCGCAGCCAAGGCGTGGCAGGCATTGGGGACCAGCCTGCCTTTTGTCTGGCTGGGCGATCCATCACACCTGCCGCGCGGCACGAAGATCCGGGAAATATCCACCCCGGATGAGGCGATGTATCACGCCGGTTCAGCCTTGCCGGTGCTGCCGCATGTGTTTCCCGCGGCGGCGGAACCCGGTCATCCGGCACCGGAAAATGCCGCGGCGGTGATCGCGGTGATCGCGCGCGCGGTGGAGGTGGTGCAATCAGGGGCCGCACTGGCCCTGACCACGGCACCGATCCACAAGAAGGCGCTCAAAGACGGGGCCGGATTTGCCTTTCCGGGACATACCGAATTTCTGGCGCATCTGGCGGGTGACGCGCGGGTGGTGATGATGCTGGCGGCCGAGGCGGTCTCGCCACCATTGCGGGTGGTTCCGGCGACGATCCACATCGCGCTGCGCGCGGTGCCCGATGCCTATACCGCGCAACTGCTGCGTGATACGGTGGAAATCACCGCCGCCGGGCTGCGCCGTGACTTTGCCATTGAAAACCCGCGTATCGCGGTGGCCGGGCTGAACCCGCATGCGGGCGAAGGCGGGGCGATGGGGCGGGAAGAAACCGACTGGATCACCGAAACGCTGGCCGGGCTGCGCGCCGAGGGGTTTGCGGTGGTGGGTCCCCTGCCCGCCGACACGATGTTCCATGCTGCGGCGCGCGGACGCTATGACGCGGCGATCTGCGCCTATCACGATCAGGCGCTGATCCCGATCAAGACGCTGGATTTCGACGGTGGGGTGAATGTGACGCTGGGGCTGCCCTTTGTGCGCACCTCGCCCGATCATGGCACAGCCTATGACATCGCGGGCAGCGGGCGGGCCAACCCGGCCAGCCTGATCGCCGCCTTGCGGATGGCCGCCAGGATGGGTGCCGCACGGATCGGCTGAACCCCAGAATATTGAACAAAAGCCGAAAGACAGGTTCAAAATGGCTGCAATCGACGGGCTGAAACCCCTGCGCGAGGTGATCCGTGACCATGATCTGGTGGCGAAGAAGAGCCTTGGGCAGAATTTCCTGCTGGATCTGAACCTGACCGCCAAGATCGCGCGGGCGGCGGGCGATCTGCGCGGTTGTGATGTGCTGGAGGTCGGCCCCGGCCCCGGCGGGCTGACGCGCGGGTTGTTGGCCGAAGGTGCGCGCCGGGTGCTGGCGGTGGAAAAGGACCCGCGCTGCCTGCCCGCGCTGGCCGAGATCGCCGCGCATTATCCCGGCAGACTGGAGGTGATCAATGGCGACGCCTTGCAGGTGGATGTGCTGTCGCATCTGACGCCGCCGATCCGCATCGCCGCGAACCTGCCCTATAATGTGGGCACCGAATTGTTGATCCGCTGGCTGACGCCGCCACAATGGCCGCCATTCTGGGACAGCCTGACGCTGATGTTCCAAAAAGAGGTCGCGGAGCGTATCGTGGCCAAGCCCGGCACCAACCATTACGGGCGGCTGGCGTTGTTGGCGCAATGGCGGGCCGAGGCGCATATCGTGATGGTTCTCCCGCCCGAGGCATTTACCCCGGCGCCCAAGGTGCATTCGGCGGTGGTGCATCTGAAGGCCCTGCCCGCGCCGCGCTATCCGGCCGATGCCAAGGTGCTGGAACGGGTTGTGGCCGCCGGGTTCAACCAACGGCGCAAGATGCTCCGGGCCTCGTTGCGCGGGGTGCATCCGCAGATCGAGGCCTTGCTGGAAGAGGCGGGCATCCCGCCGACCGAGCGCGCCGAGCGGGTGACGCTGGAACAATTCTGCCATCTGGCGCGTCTGGTGGCGCGCTGAGACATCCCGGAGGGACCATGTCCGACGACGACTATGTTTATGATGAAGCCAGCGGCGAATGGCGCCCGGCCGCCGAGGTGGCCGCAGCAGCCGTGCAGGTGGTGCGCGATGCCGCCGGAACCCCGCTGGCGGATGGCGATCAAGTGGTCTTGGTCAAGGATTTGAAGGTCAAGGGCACCTCGACCACGCTGAAGCAGGGCACCGTGATCCGCGCGATCCGGCTGACCGACAACCCCGAGGAAATCGACTGTCGGCATGACGCGATCAAGGGCTTGGTGCTGCGCACCGAGTTCGTGCGAAAACGCTGAACGGTTTGGGATGAACATAAAAGCCGCGCGGGATCCGCGCGGCTTTTATCAGTCAGGATATGAGGGCCGGATCAGGCGATCAGGTCATTCGCCCGAAGCGTCGCTGGGCGTATTCAGCGGCAGTTCGGCACTATCGGCAGCGGCTTTGGGGGCACGCGGCTTGCGCGGGGCACGACGGGGTGCACGCGGTGCGCGGGGCGGCGCGGCGGCCTCGCCCTCGGCTGCGGCGGGCTCGGCCTCCGCATCTGGCGTCACATGCTTCCGTGCAGACGGCTCACGGGCCGGGCGTTCAGAAATCACGGGTGCCGGGGTCTGCGCCGGAGCCGGAGTCACGCTTGCAGGAACGACCGCAGGCTGAGGGTCACTACGCATTTCGGGCGTTTCGACCAGATCGGCAGTGCTGTCATCCGTCGCCAGAGCATCTCCGATGGCGTCATTGCTATCAAAGCGCGGGGCTTCATAGCGCGGCGGTTCGGGCTCACGATCATTACGGTCCTGACGATCACGGTTGCCGTTCTGTCCGCCATTCTGGCCACCGGCATTCTGGCCACCGGCGTTTTGCGGGTTACCATTCTGGGCGTTGGCATTCTGGGTATTGCCGTTCTGCGCGTTGCCGTTTTGCTGAAAACTGCGCTGACGCTCTTCCTGCTCACGGGCGATTTCGCGCTGCGCTTCCCCCAGCATTCGGGTGTAATGTTCGGCGTGTTGCAGAAAGTTCTGCTCGGCAACCCGATCATTGCCCAGTTGCGCGTCACGCGCCAGCCCCAGATATTTTTCAATGATCTGTTGCGGGGTGCCACGCACCTTGCTTTCGGGGCCTGAACTGTCGAACACCCGGTTGATGATATTGCCGATCGTGCGCTGACGGTTCGACTTGTTGCGCGAACGGGATTTCGAAGATCTCATGTGCCTGCGTTGGTTGTGCCCTGTGGGCGCTGACGTCCGGGCCGCGATCAAAGATGACCGAGACCTGCCATGTGGGCTAGGGTTGCGTTTTACGGGCTAAACCCGCGAAACCCTTTGACCCGCAGTTTGAGCTGATCCGTGCGGTGGACCTAATATCCGCGCCGCACAGGGATCAATAAGCATTTCAGAATGACGGGCGCAAGCGCGAAAACCGGAAAATTGCAGCAATTATCAGGAAAATCACTGCAAAATGACGTGAAGCACGCGGGTTTCGCGCAATCAGGCACAACCGCCGGGGATGTGGGCAAGAATGGTGCGGTCACGGTTGTCCAGGTCCTGGCGAATCTGGATCCGCTCGAATCCCCCGTCGCGCAGAAAACCGCAAACCGCCGCAGCCTGAGTCGGCCCGATCTCCAGCAACAACCGTCCCCCGGGTGTCAGCATTACCGCCGCCTGACGCGCGATAATGCGGTATGCGTCCAGCCCGTCACCGCCCGGTGTCAGGGCCAGGTGCGGCTCCCAATCGCGCACCTCGGGGGCCAGATCCGGCATCTCGGCCGCGGCGATATAGGGGGGGTTCGAGACGATCAGGTCGAACGACCCGGTCACCTCGGCCCCCCAATCCGAAACCAGAAACCCCGCCCGGGCCGCCACGCCCAAGCGGTCGGCATTGTCCCGCGCCACCGCCAGCGCGGCGGGCGACAGATCCACCCCGATGCCCGTCGCGGCGGGACGGTCGTGCAGCAGGCTGATCAGGATGCAACCGGTGCCAGTGCCCAGATCCAGAACCCGTGCAAAGGGCGCCTCCAGCGCCGCCTCGATCAGGACTTCGGTTTCCGGGCGGGGGTCCAGCGTGTCTTGCGTCACGCGAAACTCCAGCCCCCAGAACCGCCGCATGCCGGTGATCTGCGCCACCGGCCTGTGCGCGAGGCGAGCGGCGATGGCCGCGTCGAAAACCGCCTGTTGCGCGGGCCCGATATCGTCATGCAGCGCCAGCGTCAGCCGCTCGGGGGGAACCGCCAGCGCATGGGCCATCAAACGGCGCGCATCCGTCGCCGCCCCCGCAATTCCCGCCGCCGTCAGCCGCCGGATCCCCAGTACCAACGCCTGCTGCGCGGTCATCCCTGCATCTCCGCCAGCTTCTCGGCCTGATCATGCGCCACCAGCGCGTCGATCACCTCGGTCAAATCTCCATTCATGATCTGCGCCAGGGCATAAAGCGTCAGGTTGATGCGGTGATCGGTCATCCGCCCCTGCGGGAAGTTATAGGTGCGAATGCGTTCCGAGCGATCCCCAGATCCGACCTGCGCCTTGCGATCAGCGGCGCGCGCATCGGCCAGCCGGTCACGCTCCATTTCATACAGCCGCGCCCGCAGCACCGCCATGGCATTGGCGCGGTTCTGGTGTTGCGATTTCTCGGATGAGGTCACCACGATCCCGGTCGGCAGGTGGGTGATGCGCACGGCGGAATCGGTGGTGTTGACGTGCTGGCCGCCCGCACCAGAAGACCGCATCGTATCAATGCGGAGATCACCCGCCGGAATGTCGATATCGACCTCTTCGGCCTCGGGCAGCACGGCGACCGTCGCGGCCGAGGTGTGGATGCGCCCGCCCGCCTCGGTCTCCGGCACGCGCTGCACCCGGTGCACGCCGGATTCGTATTTCAGCCGGGCAAAGACCCCCTCGCCCTCGATCCGCGCGGTGACCTCTTTCACCCCCCCCAGTTCCGAGGGCGTCAGATCCATCAGCTCAAACCGCCAGCCCATGTTTTCGGCGTGGCGCTGATACATGCGCAACAGATCGCCCGCGAACAAGGCGGCCTCATCGCCACCGGTTCCGGGGCGGATTTCCAGAATGGCCGGGCGCGCATCCGCAGCATCCTTGGGCAGCAATGCCAACCGCAGGGCCTGTTCCATCTCCGGGATGCGGGCCTTCAGCCGGGGGAGTTCCTCCTCGGCCAGATCCTTCATTTCCGGGTCGCGCAACCACCCCTCGGCCTCGGCCAGATCATCCAGCGCCTGGCGATAGGCGGCGATCTCTTCGACCACCGGCCTGAGGTCGGAATATTCGCGCGACAGCGCGGCGATATCGGCGGGCGCGGTAGCCACGTTCAGCTTCGCCGCGACAAAGTCGAAGCGCTGCGTAATCTGGGCAAGTTTATCCATCGGAACCATGCCCGCACCTGTGGCGGTTTCATGCGCGTCGGTCAAGACCCGCCGCGTATTGGCGGGCTTTACCTTGGGCCACGGAATTCCTATATAAAAACTCACCCTTCGTCGGAGCGGATATGATGACCATCGAAGCCGAAACGCCCGCAGAGGGCACCCCGCTGATCAAGCCTTCAAGCACTGATCACCCGTTGTATGACGCAATCGCGGATGCCTGTCGCACGGTGTTCGACCCGGAAATTCCGGTGAATATCTATGACCTTGGGTTGATCTATACGATCGAGATCGACCCCGAGAACGCGGTCAACCTGACGATGACCCTGACCGCGCCGGGCTGCCCGGTGGCAGGCGAAATGCCCGAATGGGTGCAAAACGCCGTCGAGTCGGTGCCCGGCATCAAAGAGGTCAATGTCAACATGACGTTCGAGCCGCAATGGGGCATGGACATGATGTCGGATGAAGCGCGGCTGGAACTGGGCTTCATGTGATTTCCGCAACTACCCGCCATCCTGGCACCCGTTGCCTGCGGTAACGGCGGATCCGGGGCGGGCGTGTCAGTATGGGATCGGGCCGGATGGCCCGGCGCAACCCCAGGCAAAGGACCGGTCATGACCGATACGCTGTTTTCCCCCGGCAGGCTTGGCGCGATTGCGATTGCCAACCGCATCATCATGGCACCGCTGACGCGCAATCGTGCCTTTGCGCGGGTGCCGACCGATCTGATGGTGGACTACTACCGTCAGCGGGCTTCGGCGGGGCTGATCGTGTCTGAGGGCACACAGATCTCGCCGCTGGGTCAGGGCTATGCCTGGACGCCCGGCATTCATACGCCCGAGCAGGTCGCGGGCTGGCAAAAGGTCACGGCGGCGGTGCATCAGGCGGGCGGGCGGATCGTGTGCCAGTTGTGGCATGTCGGGCGGATCTCGCATCCCGACATCATCGACGGCGCGATACCGGTTGCGCCCTCGGCGATTTCGGCCCGGTCGAAAACCTTTGATGGCGAAGGGTTTGTGGAAACGGTCGAGCCGCGCGCCCTGGAGATCCACGAAATCCCCGGCGTCGTGGCCGAGTTCGCCCATGCCGCCCGTAACGCCATCGCGGCAGGCTTTGACGGGGTCGAGATCCACGCGGCAAATGGCTACCTGATTGATCAGTTCCTGCGCGATAGCGCCAACACCCGCACCGATGCCTATGGCGGATCCATCGCCAATCGTGTCCGGTTCCTGGCCGAGGTGGTCGATGCCGTCGCGGGCGCGATTGGCGCCGATCGCACCGGCATTCGCCTGTCGCCGTGGTCGAATGCCAACAAGGTCGGGCTGGACAGCGATACACCGGCCCTGTTTGCCGCCGTCGCCCAGGCGCTGAATGCGCATGACCTGGCCTTTGTGCATGTGGTCGAGGGGCAGACCGGTGGTGCGCGGGATTATCCCGCCGAACAGCTGGCTGTGTTTCGCGCTGCGCTGAAGGCGCCCTATATCGCCAATAATGGCTATGACGGCGTCACCGCCAAGGCTGCGGTTTCCAGCGGCCAGGCCTATGCGGTGGCCTTTGGCCGCGCATTCATCGCCAACCCGGACCTGCCCGAACGGCTGCGCGCGGGCGCGCCGCTGAACGATCTGCGCACCGATCTGCTGTATGGTGGCGGGGCGGCGGGCTATACGGATTACCCGTCGCTGGCGTGATCATGCGCGGATCACTTGCGGGATCGGCACCCCGGCCTTATCTTGGGGCCAACACCACATCTGGGTTTCAACCCAAGGAGACTTTCGATGTTCGCCATGCCCGGCAAGCCGCCCGTATCCATGACCCCCGCCGCAATCGACCAGATCGCACGGCTGATGGCGCGTGAAAACGCGGCCGGTTTCCGCATCGGGGTGAAAAAGGGCGGCTGCGCGGGCATGGAATACACCATGGAAATCGCGCAAGAGGCCGGGCCGATGGATATCGTCGTGGAAGAAGGCGCGGCCCGCGTCCTGATCGCTCCGATGGCACAGATGTATATGCTGGGCACCGAGATCGACTATGAGATCGGCATGCTGGAATCGGGTTTCAAGTTCCGCAACCCGAATGTGGTCGAAAGCTGTGGCTGTGGCGAGTCGGTGAAGTTCCGCGATACCGCC
Source organism: Paenirhodobacter sp. (assembly GCA_036398515.1). Taxonomy (GTDB): domain Bacteria; phylum Pseudomonadota; class Alphaproteobacteria; order Rhodobacterales; family Rhodobacteraceae; genus Rhodobacter. Next base: position 38,807 of record DASWPI010000093.1, on the reverse strand, counting down.
GAGGGTTGACCCCCTCATAGAATGTTTGCGTTATCATCGGCTTGGGTGCGTTTTGGCTTTGCGGCGGCGCACGCGCTGGCCTAGTCTGCGACCGATCCATTGAAGGGGCGGAATATGCGCAGAAAGCTCGCGGCGGGTAACTGGAAGATGAACGGCCTGAAGGCCGGTCTGGGTGAGATCAAGGCGCTGCTGGCGGCGCATGCCGCATCCGATTGCGAGGTGGTGATCTGTCCACCCGCAACCTTGCTATGCGCTGCCGCGGACCTGGCCAAGGGGCGGATCGAGATGGGGGGGCAGAATTGCCACCACATGATCTCGGGCGCCTATACCGGGGCGATTTCCGCCCGGATGCTGAAGGATGCCGGTGCGTCTTATGTGATCCTGGGCCATTCCGAGCGCCGCTCGGACCGGTTCGAATCGGATGAGGTGGTTTATGCCAAGGCAACCACGGCAATTTCCGAAGGGTTGATCGCCATTGTCTGCGTGGGCGAGACCGAACGCGAGCGGGACCGGGGCGCGACGCTGGATGTGATCAGCTCGCAATTGAAGGGGTCGTTGCCGCTGAACGCTTCGGGGGCCTATCTGGTCATCGCCTATGAGCCGATCTGGGCCATCGGGTCCGGGCGCACGCCCACGCTGGAACAGATCGCCGAGGTGCATGATTTCATCCGCGCCGAAATGGTCAAGAAACTGGGCGAAGACGGCGAAAACATCCGGTTGCTGTATGGTGGCTCGGTCAAGCCCTCGAATGCTGCGGATATCTTTGCGGTATCGAATGTCGATGGCGCATTGGTGGGGGGGGCCAGCCTGCTGGCCTCGGATTTCGGGGCGATTGTCGCGGCGCTGGAAGCGGCCTGAGCCGGACCTGAGCCCTGCATGGCCACCGGTCGCGCAGGGTGACCTACCCGATCAAAGCGGCAGCAGCGTTGTGGATTTGATCTCTTCCATCGACAGCAGGGCCGTGACGTTGTGGATCTTCACCTCGGAGATCAGTGCCTGATAGAAGGCGTCATAGGCGCGGGCATTTTTCACCCTGACCTTCAGGATATAGTCGATGTCCCCGGCCAGACGGTGCGCCTCCTGCACCTCGGGCCGGGCGCGCAGCGCGGCCAGAAACCGGTGCTGCCAGTCGGCTTCATGTTCCGAGGTGCGGATCAGCACGAAAAAGCAGGCCTCCAGCCCCAGGGCCTCGGGGTCCAGCAAAACCGTCTGCCGACCGATCACCCCCTGTTCACGCATCCGCCGGATTCGGTTCCAGACCGGGGTTTTGGACGACCCCACCTGACGGGCGATATCGTCCAGCGACTGGCTGGCATCCTCTTGCAATTGAGAGAGGATTTTCCGGTCGAGGTCGTCGAGGCGGACAGTCATTCGCGTTTTCTCCGATTCACGGGAAATAAGTGTTTACATGGTGGGGATACGAAACATCTCTACTTATTTTCAATGGGGAATAGCGCTACACAGGAAAAATTTCCTATATAACGGCATAGATTCACAGCCCGCCACCTGCCGGAGGGAAACATGGCCCGCAAGTTCACCCCGAAAGTCCTGACCGCCAATGATCTGCGGCTGGGCGATGTTGTCTATATGACCGCTGCCGGGAACTGGACGCGCTGCCATCAACACGCCCTGTTGCTGGAAGATGAGGCGGATGCGGATCTTTGGCTGTTGAAGGCCATCGGACAGGCTGCGGTCATTGTTGGCCCCTATCTGGCGGATGCGATTGCCGGACCTGACGGGCCGGAACCGGTCCATTTCCGTGAGGCCTTTCGCACCCGGGGTCCCTCGAATTATGATCACGGCAAGCAAGCGGACAGCAAGCAAGAGGCGGCGCATGTATAAGTATTCGGATTTCGACGAAGCCTTTGTGCGCACCCGTGCGGCACAGTTCCGCGCGCAGGTGAATCGGCGGCTGGATGGCTCGCTGACCGAAGAGGAATTCCGCCCGCTGCGCCTGATGAACGGGCTGTATCTGCAGTTGCACGCCTATATGCTGCGGATCGCCATTCCTTATGGCACGATTTCCTCGGATCAGATGCGGCAACTGGCGATGATCGCCGATCGCTGGGACAAGGGCTACGGCCATTTCACCACGCGGCAGAACATCCAGTTCAACTGGCCGACGCTGGTTGATGTGCCCGATATCATCGACGCGCTGGCCGATGTGCAGATGCACGCGATCCAGACCTCGGGCAATACGATCCGTAACACCACCACCGACGTGTTTGCCGGTGCCGCCGCCGATGAGATCGCGGACCCGCGCCCGATTGCCGAACTGATCCGCGAATGGTCCACCGACCACGCGGAATTCCAGTTCATGCCGCGCAAGTTCAAGATCGCCATTACCGGTGCCGAGGCCGACCGCGCCGTCATCCGCGCCCATGATGTCGGGCTGCAACTGGTTGAAAAAGACGGCCAGATCGGCTTGCGGGTTCTGGTGGGCGGTGGCCTGGGCCGGACACCGATGCTGGGTCAGGTGATCCGGGATTTCCTGCCCAAAGCCGATCTTCTGCCCTATCTGGAGGCCATCGTCTCGACATGGAACCTGATCGGGCGGCGCGATAACAAATACAAGGCGCGGATCAAGATCACCGTTTTTGAAAACGGGCTGGAGGCGTTTCGTGATCTGGTGGATGCGGAATTCGCCCGTATCCGCCCGACCTTCAACGGCATCGACCAGGAGATCCTGAAGCAGATCGAGGCGCAGTTCGCCCCGCCCCATTTCCGCAATGATCCGGTGGATTTCTACGAACAGACCCGCGCCGTCGATCCGGTGTTTCAACGCTGGACCACGCGCAGCCTGACGCAGCACAAGGTGGACAACCACGCCATCGTCACCATCTCGCTGAAAGAACACGGCAAGACCCCGGGCGATGCCACGGCGGAACAGATGCGGGTGATGGCCGATCTGGCCGATCATTATGGCTATGGCGAATTGCGCATCAGCCATGAGCAGAACGTGGTGCTGCCGCATGTGGCCAAGGCCGATCTGCCGGCGCTGCATGCCGAACTGCTGCGTGTCGGGCTGGCCACGGCGAATATCGGGTTGTTGTCGGACATGATCTGCTGCCCCGGCATGGATTATTGCGCGCTGGCGACGGCGCGCTCGATCCCGGTGGCGGAAAATCTGGCGACGCATTTTCGTGATATCGGACTGGAAGATGAAATCGGCCAGCTGAAGATCAAGATTTCCGGCTGCATCAACGCCTGCGGTCACCACCATATCGGGCATATCGGTATTCTGGGGCTGGATCGCGCCGGGGTGGAGAATTACCAGATCACCCTGGGCGGTGACGCCGGGCCGCTGGCGGCGATTGGCGACAAGACCGGGCCGGGATTCGCCTATGATGAGGTCGTGCCCGCGATCGAGCGTATCTTGCGGGCCTATCTGGGCCTGCGCGAAACCCCCGCTGAAACATTCATCGACACCTTCCGCCGCCTGGGCGCCGTGCCGTTCAAGGAGGCATTGTATGACGAAGCACGTGATGCTGCCTGATATCGCCGCGCGTGCGGCGGCGCTGAATGGCCGCTACCGCCATCACGCCGCGGTTGCGGTGATGGAGAAGGCGTTGAAGGACCCCGAGGTGGGCAATGTGGCGTTGGTATCGTCTTTCGGGGCGGAATCGGTGGTGCTGCTGCATATGGTGTCGTTGATCGCGCCGGGGACTCCGGTGCTGTTTGTCGATACGCTGATGCTGTTTCCCGAAACGCTGGACTATCAACGCGAGGTTTCGGCGAAACTGGGCCTGACCGATGTGCGCACCATCACCGCGACACAGGCGCGGCTGAACCTGGAAGATCCCGATGGGACCTTGCATCAGTTCAGCACCGATTCCTGCTGTGCGCTGCGCAAAACCGTGCCGCTGGAACAGGCGCTGTCGGGGTTCGATGCCTGGATCACCGGGCGCAAACGCTATCAGGCCTCGACCCGCGCAACGCTGGATTTCTTTGAGGTCGAGACGCCGACCCGGATGAAGATCAACCCATTGGCACATTGGGGCCGCGAGGATCTGGAAGAATATATGGTGCAAAACCGCCTGCCCCGGCATCCGCTGGTGGCGCAGGGGTATCCATCGATCGGTTGCGCGCCGTGCACCTCGCCGGTGAAGCCCGGCGAGGATCCGCGCGCGGGACGTTGGCGCGGCAGCCAGAAGACCGAATGCGGCATCCACTTCATCGGCGGCAAGATTGTGCGCCCCGGCGCACAGGACGACAAGGAGAAGGTGGCATGAGCGTGATCGTGCGCGACGACGGCTTTCACGCCGAGGATTTTGCCGGAACCGCGGTCGAGATCGCCTCGGACACCAAACCGGATGAGCTGGTGCAACTGGCCTTCGGTGCCGACATGGTGCGTATCCTGTTTCCGTCGTTTTCCGACGGGCGCGGGTTTTCGCTGGCACGCCGTTTGCGCGACGCGGGCTATGTCGGCCGCGTCCGGGCCGTTGGTCCGGTGATCGCCGATCAATACGCCATGGCGCGCAGGTCCGGCTTTGACGAGGTCGAGATCCCCGATGATCTGGCCGCCCGCCAACCGCAGGATCAGTGGATCTTCCGGGCCGACTGGCGTGCGCATGACTATCGCGCCCGGATGAAGGGCGCCGATTAGGTCAGGGGCTTTGCCCGCCCGCCACTTTGGCGTATGACCGCTTCAGCCCATAGCCAGCCACCGCAACCAGAATGATGACCCGCCCGGCACGCCGAACGTCCGGGCCAGAACCGAGAGTTCCGCCGTGACCGCAACTGCCCCCGCAACAGTCAAAGTATTGCCCGATGCCCAGACCGTCACCTCGGTGCGGCATTGGAATGACCGGCTGTTTTCGTTTCGTGTGACGCGGCCGCAATCCTTGCGGTTCCGTTCGGGTGAATTCGTGATGATCGGGTTGATGGGCGACAACGGCAAGCCGTTGCTGCGCGCCTATTCCATCGCCTCGCCCGCGTGGGATGAAGAGCTGGAGTTCTACTCGATCAAGGTGCCGGATGGCCCGCTGACCTCGAAGCTGCAACATATCCAGCCGGGTGATGAGATCATCTTGCGGCCGAAGCCGGTGGGCACGTTGGTGCATGATGCGTTGCTGCCCGGCAAGCGGGTGTGGTTCCTGGCCACCGGCACCGGCATCGCGCCCTTCGCCAGCCTGATGCGCGAACCGGAAACCTATGAAAAATTTGACGAAGTCGTCATGATGCACACCTGCCGCACGGTGGATGAGCTGGAATATGGCCGCCAGTTGGTGGACAATCTGCGCGATGACCCGCTGATCGGTGAACTGGTCGGTGACAAGCTGAAATACTACCCCACCACCACCCGCGAGGATTTTGCCACGATGGGACGGATCACCGACAATCTGGCCTCGGGCAAGGTGTTCACCGATCTGGGTATCGAACCGATGTCAGCGGAAACCGACCGGGCGATGGTGTGTGGATCGCTGGCGTTCAACAAGGACGTGATGGCGGTACTGGAAAGCTATGGCCTGCGCGAAGGCGCGAATTCGGAACCCCGCGAATATGTGGTGGAAAAGGCCTTCGTCGGCGAAGGTGTCTGAACGGAAACCGCCGCCCCTCGGGCGGCGGTCTGGTCTTCAAGGCATTTGCTTATTGCAGGCCAAAGGCCGCACGGATCCTGGCAACCACCTCGGGCACCTTGGCGGCATTGGCGCGCGCCTCATCCACCGCCGTGCGCAATGTGGCCTTGACCGTTTCCGACAGCGAGGATTCGTCGATCAGCCTTGCCACCTTGTCGGCATCAAACCCCGTGACCGTCAGCGCCTCGGATGCCTGCTGAATGGCATTCACCCCGGCGGTCTCGGCACTCGAGGCCGCGGCGCGAGCCGCATCGACCGCGGTATCCGCCGCGCCTTCGGCCTTTTGCGCCGCGTCGCGGGCGGTGTTCATCGCGTCGGTCGCGACCTCCGAGGTGGATTTTTGCGCATTCTCGACCGCGTCCCCGGCGGCCTGCTTGGCGGCTTCGGCCTTGTCGAGCGCGGTTGAGGCCGCGTCATCCGCAGCGGTGGCGGTGTCGCGCGCGGCCTCGGCGGCCGCATCCCCGGCCTGGGTTGCGGTTTCCTTGGCGGCATCGACGGCGGTCTTTGCCGCGTCCTGCGCGCCTTGGGCAGCGGTCTCGGCCTTTTCAGCAGCCGATTGCGCCGCCTGACCAGCCCCATCCACGGCCTGACTGACCGCATCGGCCCCGGCCTGTGCCGCCTGCCCGACCGACGCTGCCCCCGACTGAACGGCTTCCTTGACCGCCTGGGTCGTTTCACCGGCCTTTTGCGCGGCAGACTGGCCCTCTGGCGTACGGTTGGCGTACCAAATGCCAACCAGAACGGCCAAGGCCACGGCAACCAATCCAAGCAGCTTGTTCATCTTGTCTCTCTCTTCGCCATTTTGCTCTCGATAGGGCTAACCCCGCAGAAACGTCAAAGTTCCCAATTTTCGATCATTTTTCAGGCAAAATATAAAAAACCGACAAACCGCAGGCATCTGCGGCAGCAGCGTCGATTCCGATTGAAAAAACGCGGCCCTATAACTATTTTGCGCGCCATTCGAGTTGGCTACAGAAGGATGACAGCCATAGCCCGCAGACCGCACAACGCCCCGCCGCAACGTGAAACCGGCCCCCGGATCAATGATCGTATCCGTGCGCCCGAAATCCGTCTGATCGGCGCAGATGGCGAAAACGTCGGAGTCGTCACCCCTGCGCGCGCCATGGCCATGGCCGAAGAGGCCGGGCTGGATCTGGTCGAGATTTCGCCCACCGCCGTCCCCCCGGTCTGCAAGATCATGGATTTCGGCAAGTTCAAATATGAACAGCAAAAACGCGAAGCCGAAGCCCGCAAGAAACAAAAGATCATCGAGATCAAGGAAATCAAGTTCCGTCCCGGCACCGACACGCATGACTATGACGTGAAGATGCGCTCGGTGCTGAAGTTTCTGGACGAAGGCGACAAGGTCAAGGTCACCTTGCGGTTTCGTGGCCGGGAAATGGCGCACCAGCAACTGGGGCTGGAGTTGCTGAACCGCGTCGCTTCCGATGTCGGCGAAGTCGGCAAGATCGAAAGTATGCCGAAACTGGAAGGTCGGCAAATGGTGATGATGATCGGCCCGCGCTAAGCCGCGCCGATCCATCCGTTTTTTCTGGCCCTTTCCCCATATGGCGAAAGGGCCTTTTGACTCAGCGGAGCCCGGATCGCGTCTTCGTGAGATGACGTTGCCCCCGCCCCGTGCGACAGCAAGACCAGAGATAAACCATGACAGGTTCAGTAAAAGGAGCCGTTCCATGTCGACAATCCGCCTGACCCGACGCGCGGCCTTCGCGACGGGCGCAGCCGCGCTGTTCGCCCCGGTGATCGCCCGCGCGGATACGCAGGACGTCCCGATGGCCCAGCAAAAGGCGCTGATCGCCGCCGCCGGGCGCAGCAATGTGTCGTCTTTCCGTGAGATCCTCTGGCAGGACCATTTCGACGACCTGAACAAGGTGACGTTGATCGCCGACACCCGGTCGCGGGCGTTGCATTATTGGGCCGTGGGTGGCGCCGATTACCGGATTTACCCGACCTCGGTGCCGATGACCGATGAGCTGACCAAGCGCGGCTATACCGAAATCGTGCGCAAGAAGATCGGCCCCAGCTGGACCCCGACCGCCTCGATGATGGCCAAGGACCCGACATTGCACCCGATGCCTGCCGGGCCGGACAATCCCTTGGGCACGCATGCGATGTATCTGAGCTGGCCTGCCTATATCATCCACGGCACCCACGATACGCGCAAGATCGGTCGCCGCAGTTCCTCGGGCTGTATCGGCACGTTCAACGAAAAGATCGCCGAGCTGTTTGAGCTTTGCCCGATCGGCAGCCAGGTGAAAATTCTCTGACATTGGCCCCCCGCAAGGGGGCCTTTTGCTGTCATGACAGGGCAAAAACAAACGCTGCGGGCGTAAAACCCGCAGCGTAGGATGGTCTGCCCTTGGGAGAGTGTCAGACCTCGATCACGGCGCAGTATTTGGGAGACGCGCCCGACAAATGTAATCTGCCCTTGCGTAGCGCATTCGACCTTGACCCAAATCAAATCTGCGGATTTTAAAACTGCTCACGTGAATATGACGCGGGAATGGTCGGTTTTCCGCCCAAAGTAGCGCGCTGCGCTTTTATCGATGAACGGCTGCGGCTAAAGTCCTGTTAACTACGCGACGGTACTGTCCGTTTGAGGTGGCACTGGGCCACTGATTCCGGACGGGAGAAGCGCGATGACCCTGCGCGGGACAACACAGGTCGGTATCATGATGGGACTGGCACTCGCCTTTTGCGCCTGCACGGCGCCTACGTCTGCGGTGCGCGAAACCTCTGGCACCGGTGCCGAGGTTGAGGTGCCCACAGCCTATGCCAGGACCGAGGCGGGCCTGTGGGACGGGCGTCCTTCGCTGGGCGGGGTCTGGGTTGCACATCCGGGCGTCAAGGCGCCTCGACGGGTGATGATTCATAATACCGAGAACGGAAAATCCATCGCGGGCGCGATGTTCCGGCGCGAGCGTGACCTGCCGGGCACCCGGTTGCAGGTATCATCCGACGCGGCGCAGGCGCTTGGCATGTTGGCGGGGGCCCCCGCGAAACTGTCGGTGATCGCCTTGGAACAGGCCCCGCCGCCCGTGGCCGAGGCACCGAAAAAGGCCGCCCCGGAACAGCCCCCGGCGAAAGCCGCCGCACCCGTGGCCGCGGCAAGGGCAACGGCAACGGCAACGGCAACGGCGATCAAAGCCGCGAACGCAAAACCCGTATCCGTTCCCACCCCGGCAAAAATGCCTGCCTCCGCGGCGAAAGCCCCGACACAAACAGTCGCGGGGCAGACCCCGGCGCCGGTTACCACCCCGCCCGGCTATTACGTGCAACTTGGCCTGTTCAGTGTCGAGCAGAACGCACGCCAGGCGACCGAGGCATTGGCCAGCGCCACCACCGAAGGCGAGGTGCGTAAACATGTCTCGGGTGCCAAAACCTATTGGTCGGTGGTGGCTGGACCGGCAAAAACACCCGCTGATCAAGAATTACTTCTTAAAAAGGTCAGAGGCCTCGGTTATGCCGATGCCTATGCCATTCGGAAATAGGAACCCTCCCAATGCGTCTGTTTCGTCTTGCCGCCATCGCCTGCCTCGCCCTGACGACGGCCCTGCCCGCCGCAGCCTTTGAGACGCGGGCCGGGGCGGCATGGGTCTATGACATGACGACACGGACGGTTCTGCTGGAGAAGCAGGCGGACGTGCCCTTGCCGCCCGCGTCGATGTCCAAATTGATGACGCTGAACATGCTGTTCGAGGCGCTGGACAAGGGCATCGTCTCGATGGACACCGAATTCGCGGTTTCGACCAAGGCGAAATCCATGGGCGGCTCGACGATGTTCCTGAACGAGATGGACCGGCCCACCGTCAATGAACTGATGCAGGGGATGATCATCAATTCGGGCAATGACGCCTGCGTGGTGGTGGCGGAAAACCTGTCCACGCTGGAAGGTTTGGGTGGCACCGAAGAGGCATTTGCAGCACGCATGACCAAGCGCGCGCCCGAGATTGGCCTGACGCAATCGCAATTCGCCAATGCCTCGGGTTGGCCGGACCCGGGTCAGCGCATGTCCGTGCATGATCTGGGGGTGCTGGCCGCCCATCTGATCAGCGCTTATCCGCAGCATTACCCGCTGTTTTCGGAAACCTCCTATGATTACAAAAGCCGCTCCCCGGCAAATGCCAACAACCGTAACCCGTTGCTGGCGATCAAGGGCTATGACTGGCATGCCGATGGCATGAAGACCGGTCACACCCAAGAGGCGGGTTACGGGCTGGTAGGTTCGGCGGTGATGGGGGATCGGCGCATCGTTTTCGTGCTGAGCGGGATGGAATCGGAAAAGGAACGTGCCCAGGAAGGTGAGGCGATCGCCAATTGGGCCTTCCACCAGTTTACCGCCAAGACCCTTGCCGCCAAAGGCACCAAGCTGGCCGAGGTGCCGGTCTGGCTGGGGGCGCAGTCGACAGTCGGGCTGGTCTCGGCCGAGGATGTCCGGGTTTTGGTGCCCGCCGGCGCCCAGGGCGATGTCAAGGCCGAGATTGTCTACAATGGCCCGATCACCCTACCCGTTGACCCCGATACGCAAAAAGTGCGGCCGATCAAGGCCGGTGATCATCTGGCCGATCTGGTCATTCAGGTCCCCGGACTGGCGCAACCGGAAAAGGTGCCGCTACTGGCGCAGAATGACGTTACCGAAGGCGGCTTTCTGGTGCGGGTTAGGACTGCGGCACAGCATCTGATGCAGCGCGTCGTCAGTTCTGCCACGCATGCCGTCGGCAGCTGAGCCACGATGTTCATCACCTTTGAAGGCATCGACGGCTCGGGGAAATCCACGCAGGCACGGCTTTTGGCGCAGGCCTTGATCGGCCTAGGGCTGGACCCGATCCTGACACGTGAACCCGGCGGCAGTCCCGGAGCCGAGGATATCCGTGCCCTGGTCTTGCAAGGCGACCCCGACCGGTGGTCGGCCGAAACCGAAATTCTGTTGTTCACCGCCGCCCGCCGTGATCACATGGAGCGGCTGATCGGCCCGGCCCTGGCATCGGGACGGATCGTCATCAGCGACCGTTTTGCCGATTCCACCCGCATGTATCAGGGTCTGAGCAGGGGCGATCTGCGCGGTTTGGTTGACGATCTGCACAGGCTGATGATCGGACGTGAACCGGACCTGACCTTCTTGATCGATATCGCCCCGGAAACCGGCCTGTCACGCGCCCGTGCCCGTCAGGGCAAGGAAGAACGGTTTGAGGATTTTGGCCTGCCCCTGCAGCAGAAAATGCGTACCGGGTTCTTGGCCCTGGCCGAAGAATTTCCGGGCCGGTTCCGGGTGATTGCCGGTGACCGTGACCCGGCGCTGGTCGCACGGGATATTCTGCGCATCACTCAAGAGGCCCTGGCATGAGTGATGCGGATCTGCCAGATCCGACCGCCATCGAGGGCGCGCCGCACCCGCGCGACACCGCGCATCTGTTCGGTCAAGCCCGCGCCGAGGCCGACTTTCTGGATGCGTTCAACACCGGACGGCTGCATCACGGCTGGATGTTGACCGGCCCGCGCGGCGTGGGCAAGGCGACACTGGCCTGGCGGATCGCGCGGTTTTTGTTGACCCGCCCCGCCACCGATGCCCCTCCCCGCACCTTGGACAGCGACCCCGAATCCCCGGTGGCACGCCGCATTCGGGCCGGGGCGGAGCCTGGCATTTTTGTGCTGAAGCGCGGGCTGAACGACAAGGAAACCGGCCTGTCGCAGGATATCCGCGTCGATGACGTGCGCAAGCTGAAGGGCTTTTTGTTCCTGTCGGCGGCCGAGGGCGGTCGCCGCGTGGTGATTGTCGATGCTGCCGATGACATGAACACCCAGGCCGCGAACGCGCTGTTGAAATTGCTGGAAGAACCACCGGAACGGGTGACGTTCCTGTTGATCACCCATCAACCGGCGCGTCTGTTGCCCACCATCCGCTCGCGGTGCCGCGAATTGCGGCTGTCGCAACTGGCGCCGGGCGATATGGCCCTGGCGCTGGACCGCGCCGGCATCGAAACCGAGGGCGATGATACCACCGCGCTAGCGGCGCTGGCGGTGGGTTCGGTGGGCGAGGCGGTGCGGTTGATCCGGCTGGACGGGCTGGAAACCTATGCTCGGCTGGTGATGCTGTTCGGCACTCTGCCCCGGCTGGAACGCCCCCGGGCCATTGCCATTGCCGAACAGATGGCGGGCAAGCAGAACGAGGCGCGGTTTGACCTGATGCTGGGTCTGATAGATACGTTTCTGGCGCGTCTGGCCCGCAGCGGCGTTCAAGGCCCTCCCATGCCCGAGGCCGCGCCGGGTGAGGCCGATCTATTCACCCGACTGGCACCGAATGCGGCGGCGGCGATGAAATGGGCATCACTTCATCAAACTTTGGGCGCCCGCGCGCGTCATGGGCGCGGTGTGAACCTTGACCCCGCCGCCCTGGTCATGGATATGGTGCTGGAGATGACTGCGGCCGCCGCATAAGACTGCCGCCAAAAGGACAGTCCCCGTGGCAAACATTTCTGTGGCGAATACTTCTCTGGCGCAGACCTCCGGGCAAACCGACACCGCGCCGCCTGCAATCGTTGACAGCCATTGCCATCTGGATTTCCGCGATTTTGAGACGGAACGCGATGCGGTGATCGCGCGCGCCCGCGCCGCAGGGGTGACGCGGATGGTGACGATCTGCACCCGTCTGCGCGAAGAACCCACCGTGCGGGCGATCGCGCAGGCACATGATGGCGTCTTCTATGCCGCAGGCACCCACCCGATGAGCGTGCATGAAGAACCCTTGGTCACCGCCGGGGAGCTGATCGCACTGGCGGCACATCCGAAATTTGTCGGGATCGGCGAAACCGGGCTGGATTATCATTACTCCGCCGACAGTGCCGAGATCCAGAAAACGTCGCTGCGCATTCATATTCAGGCCGCGCAGGAAACCGGTTTGCCGCTGATCATCCACACCCGCGCCGCGGATGAGGACACGGCGGAAATCTTGCTGGAAGGTATGAAGATCAAGCCGTATCCCTGTGTCATGCATTGTTTTTCTTCGGGTGCGCGGCTGGCGGAACAGGCGTTGGAGATGGGGTTTTACCTGTCGATGTCGGGAATTGCCGCCTTTCCGAAATCGCAGGCGCTGCGCGATATTTTCGCAGCCGCGCCGATTGACCGGATTCTGGTGGAAACCGACAGCCCCTATCTGGCACCGCCACCCCACCGTGGCCGCCGCAACGAACCGGCCTATTCGGCGCTAACTGCGCGTGTCGGCGCCACGCTGTTCGGCCTGAGCTACGCCGAATTCGCCGCGCAGACCTCGGCAAATTTCGACAGGCTGTTTTCCCGCGCCGCCCGACCGGAGACCGTGAAATGAGCCGCCTGCGCTTCACCATTCTGGGTTGCGGGTCCTCGGGCGGGGTGCCGCGGATCGGCAATATCTGGGGCGAGTGCAACCCGGAAAACCCACGCAACCGACGGCTACGCTGTTCAATGCTGGTCGAACGGATCAGTCCGGCGGGCATTACCCGTGTGCTGATCGACACCACCCCCGACATGCGCGAACAGCTGTTGCGTGCGGATGTCGGCACGCTGGACGCGGTGGTTTACACCCATCCCCACGCCGATCATGTGCATGGGCTGGATGACCTGCGGCAAGTGGCTTTTCTGATGGGACGGCGGCTACCGGTCTGGGCCGACAGTGATACGCAAGAGGCGCTCATTTCCCGCTTTGCCTATGCCTTTGTGCAGCCCCCCGACAGCAACTACCAACCGATCTGCGATTTGCGCGCGATCAGGGAGCCGTTCGAGATTACCGGCGCGGGGGGCGCGATCCCCTTCATTCCATTCCGGGTGGAACACGGCAACATCGACGCGCTCGGGTTCCGCATCGGTGGTCTGGCCTATCTGCCCGATGTCAGCGCCATCCCCGAACCGGCCTGGGAACATCTGCAGGGGCTGGATTGTTGGATTCTGGATGCGCTGCGGCGCAAGCCGCATCCGACACATGCGCATCTGGCGCGCGCGCTGGAATGGATCGCGCGGGTCGGCGCGGCCTCGGCGGTGCTGACCAATATGCACATCGATCTGGATTACGACGCCGTCGCCGCCGAAACCCCCGACAACGTCCGCCCCGCCTATGACGGGATGATATTGGAGTTCGCCGCCCCATGAGCCATCTGGCCGATGTCCTGCTGCCTGTCTTTCTGGTCATGGGATTTGGCTATCTGGCGGCGTGGCGCGGGTTGTTTGCCGAACCCGCCATCGGGTCGCTGATGAAATTCGCCCAGACCTTTGCGGTGCCGGTGCTGCTGGCGATCCAGATGGCCCGGATTGATCTGCGTACCGGATTTCATATCGACCAGTTGGTGGCGTTTTATACCGGGGCGTTGCTGGCCTATGGCATCGGGATGATCCTGTCGCGCACCTGGTTGCAGCGCAGCCCGATTGACGCCGCGGCCATCGGATTTTGCTGTTTCTTCTCGAATTCGGTCCTGATCGGCATCCCCATCGCGGAACGCGCCTATGGTCAGGAAGGCGTGCTGAATTCAGTCCCGATCATCGCCGTGCATTCGCCGCTGCTATTCACCATCGGGATCCTGATGATGGAGGCGGCCCGCGCCAAGGGGGCGGGCCTGGCGCAGGTGGGCCTGAATGCGGCCAAAGGAGTGCTGCGCACGCCGATGGTGATCGGCATTCTGTGTGGTCTGGTGCTGAACATCGGCATGATGCTGACCGGGCAGGACCTGCCCAAGCCGGTCTGGGCGGCGCTGCAGATGCTGGGCGCGGCCGGGGTGCCGGTGGCGCTGTTCGGGTTGGGGGGCGTATTGCACCGCTACAAACCCGAGGGCGACGGGCGCGCCATCGCCATGGTGGTCGTCTGCTCACTGATCGTCCACCCCGGCGTTGCCTATATACTGGGCAAATGGGTGCTGCATCTTCAGGTCGGGCCGCTGCGGGCGGCGGTGTTGACCGCCGCGATGGCGCCGGGCATCAACGCCTATCTGTTCGCGGATATGTATGGCGCGGCCAAGCGGGTCGCGGCCTCATCGGTGCTTATCGCCACCGTCGCATCGCTGTTCACCATCTGGTTCTGGCTGGCGATCTTGCCGTAATCGTCCCGGCGCAGAAGAATTTCCCGCATCAGGGTGAAACAAGACATCTTTTCAGAAATCCGTTCCGCAAGCCGGAAGGATTCCTGATCCTGCGCGCCAGACAGAGACTTTATTCCATCTGTGCATGCCAAAACGACAGCTTCATACCACAGACACGGTGCGCCCATTCGGTACAGAATTTACCTCAAGACATTGTTTTTAATAAAAATTTCTAGTTTCATGCGATACTGGAACGAAATCGGCGGCACGCCACCCGGGCGGGGGGAATTGGAATTACGCCAAAAACCTGCGAAAGCACGCCCCACACGAAGGGAATTGCAGCGGATAAGATGTCACAAGAACCTCTTCAGATCAGCGAACGTCGCCTGACACATTTGCAACGCCTGGAGGCCGAAAGCATCCAGATCATGCGCGAGGTTGTCGCCACGGCGGACAATCCGGTGATGCTGTATTCGGTCGGCAAGGATTCCGCCTGCATGCTGCATCTGGCGAAAAAGGCGTTCTATCCGGCACCGCCGCCCTTCCCCTTGCTGCATGTGGACACGACGTGGAAATTCCGTGCCATGTATGACCTGCGCGACAAGGCCGCCCGCGATGCCGGGATGGAGCTGCTGGTCTATCAGAACCCCGAGGCCAAGGCCCAGGGCATCAACCCCTTCGATCACGGTAGCCTGCATACGGATATGTGGAAGACCGAGGGGCTGAAACAGGCGCTGACCAAATACGGTTTCGATGTCGCCTTTGGCGGCGCCCGGCGCGACGAGGAAAAATCCCGCGCCAAGGAACGGATTTTCTCTTTCCGCTCGGCCAATCACCGCTGGGACCCAAAGAACCAGCGTCCTGAATTGTGGAAGCTGTACAACACCCGCAAGTCCAAGGATGAGAGCATCCGGGTCTTTCCGTTGTCGAACTGGACCGAACTGGACATCTGGCAATATATCCAGCTGGAGGCCATCGAGATCGTGCCGCTGTATTTCGCCGCCGAACGCCCGGTGGTGGACCGCGACGGATTGCTGATCATGGTCGATGATGACCGCTTCCGTTTCCGCCCCGGCGAGGTGCCGATGACAAAATCGGTGCGGTTCCGCACGCTGGGCTGCTATCCGCTGACCGGCGCGGTGGAAAGCCATGCGAAGACCCTGCCCGAAGTGATTCAGGAAATGCTGCTGACCACCACCTCGGAACGGCAGGGGCGCGCGATTGACCATGACAGTGCCGCCTCGATGGAGAAGAAAAAGCAGGAGGGGTATTTCTGATGAGCGAGATCAAGAACCCGCAAGACCGGGCCTATGTCGCGGATCAGCTGATCGCCGAGGATATCGACGCCTATCTGGACAAGCATCAGCACAAGACCATGCTGCGGTTCATCACCTGCGGCTCTGTGGATGACGGCAAGTCGACGCTGATCGGGCGGCTGTTGTATGACACCAAGATGATCTTCGAAGATCAGCTGGCCTCGCTGGAACATGACTCCAAGACCCTCGGCACACAAAGCGGCGGCATTGATTTCGCCCTGCTGGTCGACGGGTTGGCGGCCGAACGCGAACAGGGCATCACCATCGACGTTGCCTATCGGTTTTTCGCCACCGAAAAACGCAAATTCATCGTCGCCGACACCCCCGGTCACGAACAATATACCCGTAACATGGTCACCGGGGCCTCAACCGCCGATCTGGCGGTGATCCTGATCGACGCGCGGCAAGGCGTGCTGACCCAGACCCGGCGGCACAGCTATCTGGTCAATCTGCTGGGCATCCGCAACATCGTGCTGGCGGTGAACAAGATGGATCTGGTCGGCTATTCCGCCGATCGGTTCAATGAAATCGTCGCCGATTACCGTGCCTTTGCCGATCGTATCGGCATGCGTGATTTTCTGGCCATCCCGATTTCCGGGCTGATGGGCGACAATATCGTCGACCGTTCGGCCCAGATGCCGTGGTATACAGGGCCGGTATTGCTGGACCACCTGGAAACCGCGCCGGTGAATGATGCCAGGATGCTGGATCACCCGTTCCGCATGGCCGTGCAATGGGTGAACCGGCCCAATCTGGATTTTCGCGGCTTTACCGGCCAGATCGCGGCGGGCACCGTGCGGCCGGGCGATGCGATCCGGGTGCTGCCGTCCGGCAAGACCACCACGGTCAAGGCGATCCCAACCTATGATGGTGATCTGGATCTGGCGGTGGCCGGGCAATCGGTGACGCTGACCTTTGCCGATGAGATCGACTGTTCGCGGGGCGATATCATCACCCGCGCTGACGCCCCCTGCGAGGTGGCCGATCAGTTCGAAGCGACGCTGGTCTGGATGGCCGAGGCCGAAATGCTGCCCGGGCGCCCCTATCTGCTGAAGATCGGCACCCAGATGGTGACCGCCACCGTGACCGAACCGAAATATGAGGTCAACGTCAACACGCTGGAACAGCTGGCCTCGAAAACACTGGCGCTGAATGCCATCGGGGTGGTGAACATCTCGACCGATCGGCCGATTCCGTTCGAGGCCTATGCCGAGAACCCGGATCTGGGCGGGTTCATCCTGATCGACCGGATGACAAATGCCACGGTGGCCGCCGGGATGATACACTTTGCGCTGCGCCGCAGCCAGAACATCCACTGGCAGGCGGTGGATGTGGACCGTGAGGCCCATGCGGCGCTGAAGAACCAGAAGCCGGCGGTGGTCTGGTTCACCGGGTTGTCGGGGTCGGGCAAATCCACCATCGCCAATCTGGTGGAACAGAGGCTGCACGCGATGGGCAAGCACACGTTCCTGCTGGATGGTGACAACGTCCGGCACGGGCTGAACCGCGATCTGGGCTTCACCGATGCCGACCGGGTGGAGAACATCCGCCGTGTCGGCGAGGTGGCCAGGCTGATGACCGATGCCGGGCTGATCGTGCTGACCGCGTTCATCTCGCCCTTCCGTTCGGAACGGCGGATGGTGCGCGATCTGATTGCCGATGGCGAATTCGTCGAGGTCCACGTCAACACACCGCTGGCGGTGGCCGAGGCCCGCGACGTGAAGGGGCTGTATAAAAAGGCCCGCGCCGGTCAGTTGAAGAATTTCACCGGCATCGACAGCCCCTATGAACCGCCGGAAAGCCCGGAGATCACCGTCAACACCGTGACGCAAACTGCTGAACAGGCCGCCGACCAAATTGTCGCTCGGCTGCTGCGCGGCTAAGCCCCAGATCCGCGCCCCCCGAACCGGGCGGGCGCGGATCGAGATATTTGCGACCCGCGCTTGCCCCGCCCGCCGCGGCGTTGACACCATCAGGCAAGAACCCCATACAGGTCCAGCGCCCTGATTTTATGGTCTCATTTCTCATGCTCCCGCCCATTTCCCTGCACCAGCGGCCCACCGCGGATCTGAGCATCGTCACCCTGACCAATGCCCCGGATAGCGTCATCAGCCATTTCATCGCGCTGCATCTGCGGTTGGGGGTGCGGCATGTGCATATCTATCTGGATATGCCCGAGTGCAGCGATACCCTGCGCGCGCTGAACAGTGACGCCGTCACGATCCGCTGTTGTGACGCCGCGTTCTGGGCGCCGTTCGGCGCAAGATCGGCCTATGTCGAGGCCCGGCAATCGGCGGTCTACAAACACGCCTATGACAGCTGCCCCACAGCATGGATCGGGTTTTGCGATATCGACGAATTCTTCGTGCCGAAATCGGATTTCGCCACGCTGTTCGCGCAGACCCCTGCCCAGATTGAAATGCACATCACCACCACCTGGGAAGCGGTCTGGGGACCGGGCCATGCGGGCTTTGGCGATTTCACCGCCAACTACTGTCGTCGGGCGATCTGGAACGAAGAGCGCCGAAAGTGGCTGACCCATCAGCGCCCGGTATTCACGACCTTCACCGGCAATGGCATCTGTGGTCATTCCGAAGGCAAGGCATTGGTGCGCAGCGGCATCGCCGATTGCATTCCCGGCATCCATCGCTGCTTTCGGATGCAAGGCGGAAAGCGCAAACCACTGTTATTCCAGGAAAACGCCATAAATCTATTGCATTATGACGCAATCAGCTATGCCCAGTGGATCGATAAATTCCTGCAACGCCGCAAACCCGATGGCAAGATGGGCGGCCAATCCTATTGGCGCCGCGTGCTGACCGATCTACTGTATCTGGGTCAGGGCGAGGATTTCCGCCTGGCCCTGTTTCAGGACTTGTACTGCGCGCAGGGGGATTATCTGAAATGGCTGATGGACGGCGATTTCATTCGCAGGATTACCGCTGACTGAATTCAGCCATGATTGTTGCGCAAGCTGAACTGTCCCCCTATGTTCCCCAAGTGAGCAGCCACCGGAATGTTGTAATCACAGGCATGGAGAGGAATCGCCCCCGGTGGGGCGACCCGGTTGGGGCAGCGCGCCTGTCTTAGGTGGGTTCGACATTCACTCCCCTCCGCCAGTATTCTGCGGCCTTTGCCTCGGTCGAGGGCCGCGCCCATGCCAGCAGACTGTGGTTTCTCATGTCACCCTTCAACGTCTTTTGCATCGTGCAGCGTGGCCGTCTGGAGTATGAGGCGATCCTGTTCGCCCGGTCTTTTCGTGCCACCAATCCCGATTTCGTCGGTCGGTTGCTGATGGCAGAGCCGGTGCAAAACGACAAATGGCCGCAATCGCCAACGATCTCGGCCCCGGTGCGGCAGATACTGCACGATGCCGGGGTGGAAATCGTGCCTTTCGAAAACCGCCATTTCGGCCAATCCTATCCCCAGGGCAACAAGATCGAGGCGCTGGCCGCCCTGCCCGCCGAACCCTTCGTGTTCTTCGATACCGACACGATATTTACCGGTCCGCTATCACGGGTGGGGTTTGATTTCGACCGACCCTCGGCGTCGATGCGGCGCAGCGCGACCTGGCCCGTTCCACCACTTTATGGGCCGGGCTATACCCAGATCTGGCGGCGGTTGTATGATCAGTTCGGGTTGGATTTTGACAGCTCCCTGGATCTGAGCAAGCGCGACGAATATTGGGAACGCTACCTGTATTTCAACGCGGGCTGGTTTTTCGGCCGCGACGCACAGGCCTTTGGCGAGAGGTTTCTGCATTACGCCCATTGGATTCGCTGGAATACGCCGCCCGAACTGGCCTGTCAGGCGCTGGAACCCTGGCTGGACCAGATCGCCCTGCCGCTGGTGATCCATTCGTTCGGAGGTGGGCGGCCCGGGCCGGATCTGGCCGGGCTGGATGGTGATATCAGCTGTCATTACCGATGGTTGGCACTGCTTTATGCACGTGAATCCGAGGCGGTGGTGACAGTGCTGGAGCAGATCAGTGCCGACGCCGGGATCCATGCGGTGCTGCAAGAACACCCCGCGGCACGGGCGCTGATCTATCAGGGTCAGGGCCGCGCCCTACGCGCCGAACTGGCCCGGGACGGCCTGCCACCAACCCTGGATCTGCTGCGCGCCGCAATCCGCGCGCGTGGATTGTGGCTGCGCTGATCCGCGACATCTGGGGCCGATAACGGCATATTTTCCCACAGTTTGTGGTTAAAATGGCCGGTTGCGGCATGTCTGACGAATGACGCGGCTTTTCACAGCGACAAAATTGGATTACCAAGGGACCAACATCCACGGCCCGGCAAACGGGCTGCTTTGACCAATCGAGCACCTTGATGACGCCAGAATTTGCGCTCAATCTTTCGCATGACGGGATTGGCCTGCTGTATCGCAGCGCCGGAGAATGGACGTTGCTGGGGCAGGTTCTGCTGGATGCGCCGGATTTTTCCGAGCAGCTGATGGATCTGCACGCGCGGGCGGCGAAAAAGGCGCAATATGGCGTGCCGGTGACCAAGCTGATCATCCCCGCCTCGCAGGTCTTGTATACCACCGTGCCGATTTCCGCGCCCGACGACGCCACCCGGCAGGCGGAAATCATGATCGCGCTGGATGGGTTGACGCCCTATGCGGTGGCGGATGTGGTCTTTGACTGGTGTCCGACAAGCGATCCGCATCTGGTGCGCATTGCCGTGGTCGCCAAAGAGACCCTGCGCGAGGCCGAGGCATTTGCCGAGGATTGGGGCTTCAACCCGGCGTCCTTTGTGGCGGTTCCGGCGCCCGGCGCCTTTGACGGCGAACCCTGGTTTGGCCAGACCGAAACCGCCACCGCGCAATTGGGCGCCGAGGAAGGCGTCGAGCGCGACGCCCAACCCGTACCGCTGGCCGATGCCTATGCCGCCTATCTGGCGGAACGGATGGCGCAAACCGGACAGGATATCTTGTCCGAGGTGGATGAATCGGTTGCCTTCAACCTGTTTGACACCGCCATTGCCAATGCCGACGCATCACAGACCCCGGCCGAAAAATCGCAAGAGGCCGCCGCCAAGGGGGATGCCCTGCGCAACCTGTTCGCCCTTGGCGAAGACGACTGGTCGGATCTGGACGAGGCGGATCAGCCAATGCCGGACGCCGAACGCATCGCCCAATGGCGTGCCGGAAAGCCGTCCCTGCCGCCGCAGCCCGTGGCGGATCTGGCCGCCCCCGCCCCAACCGTGGCACCGATTGCCGCCCCTCCTGTTGTCGAAGAGCCGGTAGAGCTGTCCCCCGCCGTGGTGCCCCAGCCGGAAATCGAACCTGTTGTGGCCGAGGTCATATCCGCGCCGCTGCACGACAGCATCATTGTGCCGGATGTTGAGCAACCGGCCGTTCTCGCCCCGGATGCCGTGGCGGATGCGCCGGAGCCTGCGGATGAACCGATGGCCGCCGAACTGCCGCCCGCGATCAAGGTGCCCCAGATCAAGGTGGAAGACATCACGGGCGACGATATCCAGCCTGACACCATCTGGGCCGAGGATCTGCCTGCCGACACGCTGGCGACGGCGGCGGTGGCGCAAGATAATCAGATATTGGAAAACCCGATCCTGGCCGAAGATATTCTGCCGGAAACGGAAGTTATCGACGATGACATCGCCGCAGACGCCACCGCGGACGAGCAACAGATCGAGGATCTGGCCCCACCATTGCTGGCCAGTGCGGGTGGGGGCGCGGCACGGGCCGCACTGTCGCACCGCGCGGCACCGCGTCCGATTGGAAACGCACCACGGCTGGGCGGTGTCAGCCGCGCGGGTCCCCCTTTGGCCAGCCCACGCGCAGAGATCACTCTGCCGGACCGTGCGGCGGGCAGGCTGTCCGTTGCGGGACCGAACAAACGTGGCAAGCGTGGCGCCAGCCTGACCAAGCCCGAACCCCGGATCAGCGCATCGGCACAGGCCCAACCGCCCATCCAGTTGCAGACCAGCCCCCTGCGCAAGGCCAATGCCCTGCACGCCGCCAACCCCGCGCCGGAGGATCTGAAACCGGTCAGGCACAAGCCGCGCTACATGGGGATCATACTGGTCGCGCTACTCATCCTGTGCATGACGCTGGTGGCGGCGCTGGCCGATGGACGGGCAGAAATGCGCCCGGACACTACCGCGCGCGGCACATCGCTGACGACCGATATTGCCGCACCGGCCCCCCAGCCCGTCCGCATTCGGCTGGCGGCGAATGGCGTGGTCGAACCGACAGCCAAGGGGGTTGTCCTGCCTCAGGGGATCACGTTGTACTCGGGTCGCCCCGGTCGCGTGCCCGCGCCCAGACCCGCCGCCTTGCAATCTGCTGCCCCCGCCGCACCTGTAGCGGAGGCACCTGCTGCCCAAGCACCGCCCCCCCAAACGCCAACCGCCAGCGCCGAGATCGACACATCCAGCCCCGGGCTGCGGCAAAGCCCGCGTCCCGCCAACCGGCCCGCAGCACTGGATATCCTGGAAAACACCGCCTCGATATCGGTTGTCGCAGCCGGTGAGCTGGCCAAGGCCACGCAACAGGCGGTATCGGTGTCGCGCCATCCCGCACCGCGCCCGCGCAATTTCAAAAATTCGATTGATCAGGCGTTGGCATCGGCGATTGCGTCGGAACCGGCGCCAGTTGTCATGGCCGCCGCACCAGCCGTGATAGCCGCACCGGTGGCGCCGGTTCCTGCCGCGCCCGCCCCCACACAGCAAACCATACAACTGCCGCAGCGCACGCAACCCGCCCCACAACAGCCCGCCGCCCAACCCGCCACACGGCAGCAGCAAGCCGCCGTCGTGCGCAAGCCCGACCCCACCGCGGATCTGGATGAACCCGAACCGACCGAGGCGCTGCGCAAGATGCCGACCTCGGCCTCTGTGGCGAAACAGGCCACGCAGAAAGACGCATTGGCGCTGCGTGACATGAACCTGATCGGGCTTTATGGCGCGGCCAGCAACCGCCGCGCCCTGGTGCGGATGCCGAACGGGCGCATGATCAAGGTGGCGGTGGGCGATATTCTGGATGGTGGTCGCGTCACCGCCATCGGTGACGGTCAGCTGACCTATCAAAAAGGCGTGCGCCTGTATCAGCTGAAGATGATGCAGGGCAGCTAAAGGCCAGCCCGCTCACAGCTTTGAAACCGGTCGGATTTTTCCGGTTTTGGCCCTTGTGGCCGAAATCAAAACGGTTAGGTATGGGGTATCCACAAACGATCCCCATCTGAGCCGCTTTTGCGGCCCGTGATCCGAGTCCCGGCAACAATGACAAGCTTTCTTCTACAGGCCACCCTGTATCTTTTCGCAATGGTGATCGCCGTGCCGTTGGCGACGCGGGCGGGGCTGGGATCGGTGCTGGGCTATCTTTGCGCCGGGATCATCATCGGGCCCGTGCTGGGATTGGCGGGGTCGGATATCAGTTCCATCCAGCACTTCGCCGAATTCGGCGTGGTGATGATGCTGTTCCTGATCGGGCTGGAGCTGGAACCCAAGGCCCTGTGGCAGATGCGTGACAAGCTGATCGGGTTGGGCGGGTTGCAGGTGGTGCTGACCATGGCGGTGGTCTGCGCGGTGTGTCTGGCGTTTCATCTGAACCTTGCGACGGCCCTGGCGCTCGGGATGATTTTCTCGCTGTCTTCGACGGCTATCGTGTTGCAGACCCTGAACGAAAAGCGGCTGTTGCAGACGGCGGGCGGGCGCTCCGCGTTTGCGGTGCTGCTGACGCAGGATATCGCGGTGATCCCGATGCTGGCGATCCTGCCGCTGCTGGCGCTGCCGGGGGCACGGGCACTGGCCAAAGCCGAGGCGGGCGAGAATGTCGCCACGCATTTCATCGAATCCCTTCCCGGCTGGGGGGTGACGCTGCTGACATTGGCGGCGGTGGTGTTCATCGTCGTGGCCGGCCACTATCTGGTGCGCCCGCTGTTCCGTTTTGTCCACCTGGCGCGGCTGCGCGAAATCAACACGGCGATGGCGTTGCTGGTGGTGGTGGGCATCGCGTCCTTGATGAACCTGGTCGGGCTGTCGCCGGCGCTTGGCACGTTTCTGGCCGGGGTGGTTCTGGCCGACAGCGAATTCCGCCATGAGCTGGAAGCCGATATCGAGCCGTTCAAGGGCCTGCTGATGGGGCTGTTCTTCATCACCGTCGGCGCCGGGATCAAATTCGCCATCATCGTGGCGCAGCCGTTCCAGATCATCGGGCTGGTGGTGGCGCTGGTCGCGGTAAAGGCGGCGATCCTGTATGGGCTGGCGGTGATCTTCCGGCTGCGCGGATCTGACCGGGGGTTGTTCACGCTGGGGCTGGCGCAGGCCGGGGAATTCGGCTTCGTGCTGGTGTCCTTTGCCGTCAGCCAGCGCATCCTGCCCGGCAATATCGCCGAAAAGGTGCTGGTGCTGATCGCGTTGTCGATGCTGATCACCCCCTTGCTGTTCATCTTGCAAGAACAGATCTCGCGCCGGATGCGCTCGGACGAGACCCGCGAGGCTGATACGATCGACGAGCAACAGCCGATCATCATCGCCGGGGTCGGACGGTTTGGCCAGGTGGTGAACCGGATGGTGACCATGTCGGGCTTTCCGACCACGGTTCTGGATACCGACCTGAAGACCATTCAACTGATGCGCACCTTTGGCTTCAAGGGCCATTACGGTGACCCGACCCGCCCCGACCTGCTGGCGGCGGCGGGGCTGGGCAAGGCACGGGTTCTGGTGGTCAGTCTGGATGACCGGGCCTCGGCCAACCGGCTGGTAGCCTATGCGCGGCAGATGCGCCCCGATCTGCATATCATCGCGCGCGCCCGCGACCGCGAACATGTGTTTGAGCTGTACAAGGCCGGGGCGAATGACATCGTGCGCGAGATGTTCGATTCAAGCCTGCGGGCCGCGCGTTATGTGCTGGAAAATGTCGGGCTGAGCGAATTCGAGGCGGCAGAGCTGGAACGGCTGTATTTCAAATTCGACCGGGCCTCGTTGCGCGATCTGGCGCAGCATTGGAAACCGGGCGTGGCGATTGCCGATAATCCTGAATATATCCACCGGTCACGCGAATTGAACAGCGAGTTGGAGGCGGCCATGATGGCGCGGTTTTCGCGCCGCGCCGATCTGGAACCCTCGGCCGAGGTCTTGCCGACCGACAGGCCGTTGCAAGGCAAGGATTGAGGGCAACATAAAACGGGCCCTTGCGGGGCCCGTTTCTATCAGTTTCGTTGATCAGATATCAGGCGGCGCGGCCGACCAGCACATCATCGACCTTTTTCGCCGCACCGGCCTCGTCGGTGCCCGAAACGGCGGCAACTTCGCGGGTCAGACGTTCCAGCGCCGCTTCATACAATTGCCGCTCGGAATAGCTCTGCTCGCGCTGATCATCGGCGCGGTGCAGATCGCGCACCACCTCGGCAATCGACAGCAGATCGCCAGAGTTGATCTTTTGTTCATATTCCCGGGCCCGGCGCGACCACATGGCCCGCTTGACCTTGGCCTTGCCCTTCAGGGTTTCCAGCGCACGCGACACGACATCCGGCGTCGACAACCCGCGCATCCCGATGTCCAGCGCCTTTGCCGTGGGAACCCGCAACGTCATCTTGTCCTTTTCAAACGAGATCACGAACAGTTCCATGCGCAGCCCGGCGATTTCCTGTTCTTCGATCGAGATAATCTTGCCGACACCATGGGCAGGATACACAACGAAATCGTCCGGACGAAACTCGGTCTTCTTGGTCTTGGTCATTCAGTCGCTTCCTTGCAGCCGATCCAACGGCCCCCGGTTTCAGCGCATAAAAACCCCGCACGGCCAAAGCTGCACGATGTTCAAACTGACATTGAAAAATCCCGACGGGTGCGCATCCCATCAGGTAAGGGGTCGATCTGTATATGACAGGAATATAGCATAAAAATGGGCGGTCTCAAAGCACGGCAATGCAGCACGAAGCCGTGATCGCCGGAAATTCATCGAAAAACCGGATTTTATCCCCTGCGGCGCCCCCGATATTTCCCTGAAAATACCGGAATTCCCGGTATCCAATGCCGGGGAATCAGTCGCCTGCACCCGGATTCGGTGAGAAGTATTTCTCCAGCTTACCGGTCTCGCCATCATGGGATTCGTAATCGGGCAAGGGATCTTTCTTCTGGGTGATCACCGGCCAGAGTTCGGCATATTTGCGGTTGAACGCGACCCAGTCATCCATCCCCGGCTCGGTATCCGGGCGAATCGCATCCGCGGGGCATTCCGGTTCACAAACACCGCAATCAATGCACTCGTCAGGGTGAATCACCAAGGTGTTCTCCCCCTCATAGAAACAATCGACCGGGCAAACCTCGACGCAATCGGTGAATTTGCAGGCAATGCAGTTATCGGTGACGACATAGGTCATGGGAAACCCCGGATCATTCTGTTTCGCCGCGTTACCTAGCCCCGGTTGCGACATCAATCAAGGGGAGCGGCACCGGAAAGACCAGCCGCCGCAAAGCGGTGAGGTCCTCAGGACGCCTGTTCGCCCACATTACCGCCGAATGGAACCTCGGCCTGCAAATCGACAAACAGCGTCGCTGCCTCTGTGGCCGATCCACGGCGTTCGCCACAGTCCAGGATTCGTAAGACCCGTACCTGCCCCGCAACGGCGACCGTCAGCACATCGCCTGGCCCGACCGCGCGGCCCGGCTTTTCGATGCGCATCCCGTTGACGCGCACCTTGCGCCCCGAGACCAGCGCCGCCGCCAACACGCGCGTCTTTACCAAACGCGCGTGCAGCAGCCATTTGTCGATGCGGATACGATCCTCCGCCATCCGCCTTATTTCTTGTCGCGCAACGCGGCCAGAACGGCGAAGGGGCTATCGGGATCCATCGGCTTTTCCTTGCGCGGCGGGCGGGCCTCGAACTGGCGCGCCCCCTTGTCGGCATCGTCATGCCGCGGCTTTCCGCCAAATTTGCCCTTGCCTTTCGGCTTGCCGCCAAATTTGCCATCGCCCTTGTCACGGTCGCCACGGAATTCAGGCTTGCCGCCGTCACGGCGTCGGCCCGCCTCGGCACCTTCACGCGGAGCCGGAGCGGAACCGGCATCGCCACCACGGTTTCCATCACGACCACCGTCACGGCCACCATCTCGGCGGGGCGCACGTTCAGGACGCGGGTGGCGCGGGCGCGGCGCCCAGGTGAAGGTGTAGAACACCTCGATCTCGGCCGCCACTTCGGCCGCCTCTGCCTCGGCTTCTGCCACCGGCGAGGTTTCCTCGGGGATCGGGTTCGAGGCCCCCTCGGCATTGGGCTCGGGGGCCTTGGGTTCCACGACCGGGCGGGTTTTCTCACGCTCGGCCTTTTCGGGCTTGTAGCCCAGCCCCTGCATCAGATCGGCGAATTGCTCCAGCGTCATGCCGGTGATCGACAGCATGTCGGGATTGGCCTCGAATCCGCCACGGGTATCTTGCGTGCGCAAGATATCAGCCAGACGTTCCAGCATGTCGATGCGGATCGCGCGGCTGCCAGCGGGGCGATACCCCGACAGCGTATAGGCCAGCGTCGGCACTTCGGCGATGTATGGAATGGTCACCAGACCAGGGGGCGGGCTTTCGGGAAATTCCTGCAGCCCTTCCCACAGCGACGACAGCACCAACCGCAACCGCGTCGGCGCGGGCTTCAGCAAAGCCTGCTGGAAGATGGTATATTGGCCAAACCGGACGCCATGCTTGCGCAGCATGCCGCGCGCGTCCTGATCCAGTTCCTTGACCTCATTGGCGATGGTTTCGCGCGGGATGATCCCCATGCCCTCGACCAGACGGAAGGCGAAACCGCGCGCCAGCCCGGTCAGGGTTTCATCGCGGCTCATCGCCAGCAGCGGTTCAAACAGCGCGGCAACCTTGCGGTCAATGAAATGCTGCAACCGGCGTTTGACCTTTTCGGCCACATCGGTTTCGGCTTCTTCATCGACGAAGGCCTCGACCTGCGGCTTCATCGGCTCGGTGCCCTTGACCAGCTTGCCCACCGCCGTGGTGCCCCACATCAGGCCCCCCTGCTCGGTGAAGTCCATCTCGGTATCGGGGGCATTGTAGAACCGGTCCGCCCGCAGGCTGAACTCGGGCTTAAGCGCCTCATAGGCGGCACGCGCCAGCATCTTCGCCGCATCGGGCGATGACGTGCCATCCTGCCGGAAGCGGAACCCATCCAGACGGCCGGCGAATTCGCCCTCGACCGTCACTTCGCCCTTGTCGTTCACCTCGGCCACGAGGGTCTCCTTCTGCTTGAGCCGCCGCAACAGCACAGATGTGCGCCGGTCCACAAATCGTTGGGTCAGCGCACCGTGAAGCGCATCTGACAGGCGGTCTTCTACAGCGCGCGTTTCGTCGCGCCAATGGCTTTCATCATCAACCCAGCCTTTGCGCTGCGCAACATAGGTCCATGTGCGGATAAACGCCAATCTGCGCGATAAAGTATCAATATCGCCCTGCGGCCGGTCGATGCGTTCCACCTGGGCACGCAACCAATCGGACGGAACCCCCTTGCCCGACTGCAGGAAACCAAAAATGCGCGCCAGCAGCGTGGCGTGTTCGGATTCGGAAATCGAGCGAAAATCGGGAATCCGGCAGACATCCCACAACAGACGCACATCGTTGGGGTGGCGCAGACGGTCGGAAATATCGGGCATGGCGACCAGCGCCTTGAGCGCCGCCAGATCATCGGCCTCACGCCCGCGTGTCAGCCAGGTGCCGTTGGGCTGATCCTCCAGCGACCGGATCAGCCGCTCGGCGGTGCCGAATTCCAGCCGCGGATTGCGCCATTGCAGCCGCTGGATCGGCGCAAACCGGTGTTCTTCGACCGCCTCGATCACCTCGGGGGGCATCGGGCTGGCCTCGCCGGTCACGCCAAAGGTGCCGTCGCGGGTATGGCGCCCGGCCCGCCCGGCGATCTGGCCGATCTCATAGGGGAACAGGGGACGCATCCGCCGCCCGTCGAATTTCGCCGTGGCCGAGAAGGCGACATGGTCGATATCCAGATTCAACCCCATGCCGATGGCATCGGTGGCCACCAGATAATCGACATCGCCGTTTTGATACATCGCCACCTGGGCATTGCGGGTACGCGGCGACAGCGCCCCCATCACCACCGCCGCCCCGCCCTTTTGCCGACGCAGCAATTCGGCGATGGCATAGACGTTTTCGACCGAAAACCCGACGATGGCCGCCCGCGCCGGCATCCGGCTGATTTTCTTCGATCCCGCCCATGACAGGTTCGACAAACGTTCGCGGCGCATCACCTGCACGCCGGGTACCAGCGCGGCAATGGCGCCCTTCATCGAATCAGATCCCAGAAACAGCGTTTCATGCAGCCCGCGCATATGCAGCAACCGGTCGGTGAACACATGGCCGCGTTCCGGGTCGGCACAGAGCTGGATTTCGTCGATGGCGACGAAATCGGCGCCGATATCGGGCATCGCCTCGGTGGTGGCCACCCAATAGGCGGCGCGCTCGGGCACTATGCGTTCCTCGCCGGTGACCAGCGCCACCACCGATGGCCCGCGCGCCTTGACGATGCGGTCATAGACCTCACGCGCCAGCAACCGCAACGGCAGCCCGATGACCCCCGTGCGATGCGCCAGCATGCGCTCGATCGCGTAATGCGTCTTGCCCGTGTTCGTCGGCCCGAGGACCGCAGTGATCCGCCCTGCCATTGTTCCCCCGCAGGTGCGACGCTACAGCGCCACGCCCGCCATATCCTTTTCCAGCCTGACAATGGCGTCTTTCACATCCTGCTGATGCGGGTTCAAGGCGAAAGAGGCCCGGAACGCCGCCAGCGCCCGCGGCTTGTCATCCATATCGTCCAACAACGCACCCAGCGTCGACAGCGCCCCCCAATGGCGCGGCTCCAATACCAGCGCCTGATGCAGATCCGCGATCGCCGGACCGAATTGCCCCGCCATCATATAGGCGGTGGCCCGCGTGCTCCAGCCCTCGGCAAAATCCGGCGCGTGATCGGTCAATGCGGTCAGATGTTCCACCGCCGCCGGGATATCGCCGCCGTCCAGCGCACCTTCGCCGCGCTTCAGCAGCAGATCCATCGAGGCCGAGCCGGACCGCGACCATGCCATGCGAATGTCCGATTCGGCCCGCGCCCACCCCGCATAATCCGGGTCGGCCAGTTCCTGAAACTGCCGGTCCAACCCGGTGGTTTCCGCCCATGCAGGCAGGGCGGTCACCACAACCGCAATGACCGCCGCAAGGAGTGAATTGTTATTCCGCGCACCGTTGCCCATAACAGCGACTGTAATAGATGTGCCGCGAAAAGCGATAGCCTTGCGTGTGCCCATGCGTTCACTTTCAACGGATACAGAATCAGGAAAAGCAATGAGCGTTGTGATCGAACAGGCCGTCGAAGCCCTGGCCAAGCGCCTGCCCGACGGGTTTTCGCCCGCGGCGAAATTCGTGATCGAGGGACAGGGCAGCATCATGGCCGACGCACGGGGCGTGCGTGCGGGCGACGACCCGGCCGAGGTGACGATCAGCGCCGATCTGGAGACCTTTCGTGGCCTGTTCGAGGGCCGGGTCAACCCGATGTCGGCCTTCATGCAGGGGCGGTTGAAGGTGGACGGCCCGATGGCGCTAGCGATGCGGCTGGGATCGGCGCTGTCGTGAAGGGGTGGCGGCGATGATGGAACCGGCGCCGCTGCGCAATGATTTGGCCCGGGGTCCGGCACAGGGGCGCGCGCTCTGGGTCACGACGACGGATGGGCTGCGGTTGCGCGTGGCGCATTGGGCCCCCGCCGCCAAGCCACCGACGGGCACGGTGTTCCTGCTGCCCGGACGCGGTGAATATGTGGAAAAATACGGGCTGGCGGCGCAGGAATTCGCGGCGCGCGGCTATGGGCTGGCGGTGATCGACTGGCGCGGTCAGGGGTTGTCCCCCCGGCTGCACCCGGACCCGGCGCGGGGCCATCTGCTGAATTTCACCGACTTCCAGACCGATCTGGATGCATTTCTGGCGGCGGGCGCGGCGCTGAACCTGCCCCGCCCCTGGTATGTGCTGGCGCATTCCATGGGGGGCGCGGTGGCGCTGCGTCGCCTGAGCGGGGGGCATCCGTTCAATGCCTGCGCATTCTCGGCCCCGATGTGGGGGGTCGGGGTGCCACGCTGGTTGCGGCCGGTGGCGCCGCAACTGGCCCGGGCGCTGCGTGGACGGCCGCTGGCACAGGCCTATGTCACCGGCACCGATGCCCGCACCTATGTGCTGCGCGCGCCGTTTCAGGACAACCTGCTGACCCATGACGCCCGGATGTGGGCCTATATGGTTGATCATGTGGGCGGCGAACCGGCCCTGGCGATTGGCGGCCCGACCTATCACTGGGTGGCGGAAAGCATTCTGGAATGTATCGCGCTGGCGGCATTGCCCTCGCCCGTTCTGCCCTGCCTGACGGTGATCGGCACACAAGAGCGCGTGGTCGATACCCGCCCGATACGCAATCGCATGGCGCGCTGGCCCCAGGGACGCCTGATAGAGGTCGCGGGCGCGGGGCATGAGGTGATGATGGAAACCCCCGCCCGCCGTACGATGTTCTTTGACGCGGTGGTGGCCCTGTTCGATGCCGCCCGTTCCGGTGGCTAGATCTGGCCGGGGGCTAGATCTGGATACGGGTGAATCCGTCGCGCAGCGCCTCGGACCACATCTGCGACATACGCGAGAAATCGGCATCGCCCTTGTCAATGCGGCGCCGGTTCGTCACCCTGCAGTCATCCTTGTGGATGATCGCCAGATCCAGCGGCATCCCCACCGACAGGTTTGACCGCAGCGTCGAATCCATCGACAGCAGCATCGCCTTGCGCGCCTCGTCGAGGGACATGTCCATCCGCGCCACACGGTCCAGGATCGGCTTGCCGTATTTGTGTTCACCGATCTGCAGGAACGGCGTGTCCTCGGTCGCCTCGATGAAGTTCCCCTCGGGATAGACCAGGAACATCCGCATCGCACCGCCACGCCGCTGCCCCGCCACGATCATCGAAGCCGAGGTCGAGACCTTGGACATCTCCATTTTCGAATCGATATCCTGCCGCACCGAAGCCAGCGTGTTGCCGACGATTTCCGCCACCTTCAGCATCGTCGGCGCGAGCATGATCGACTGATCCGGTGTCGCGTCCTTGTCATCTATCGCCTCGCGCAGGCGGGCGATGGTGGTCTGCGTCACCGACAGCGATCCTGCCGTCAGGATCACGATCACCCGCTCACCCGGATCTTCGAACACAAACATCTTGCGATAGGTCGCGATATTGTCCAGCCCGGCATTGGTGCGGGTATCGCTGAGCAGCACCATGCCTTCATCCAGCAGAAGGCCAACACAATAGGTCATTTACGCTAATCCCGCAGGGCCAGACACCAAGGTCGCATCGTCAGCGATACCCTATTGTTGCACGGCGGCAAGAGCAACAGTGACTTCCAGTGCCTCTTCACCAGTGCCCTGCGCAACCCCCTTGATCGGCGCGGCCTCACGGGCGTCCAGCCCGGATCCCAGCCGGATATAGCGTTCGTCCGGGCAACAGCTGTTGGCCGCGTCGAACCCGATCCAGCCGATGCCCTCGACATGCAGTTCCGCCCAGGCATGTGCCGCGTCATGCGGCTCGCCATCTTCGCGCGCATGCAGATACCCCGAGACATAGCGCGCCGGCATCCCCAATGCACGAGCCGCCGCGATCAGTGCATGGGCATGGTCCTGACAGACCCCCTCGCCCAATGCCAATGCCTCGGCCGCCGTGGTATGGGCATCGGTGGCACCCGGCGTATAGGCAATGGCCTCGCTGACCGCATGTGACAGCCGGTGGGCGCGGCTTAGGCCATCTTCGACATCCCCGACCGCCTCTTTGGCCAGCGCCTCGATGGAGGCGTCGATCCAGGTGGCGGTGGTCTCGCGCAGATAAGCGAAGGGATGCACCAGTTCGCGGTGACCGCGCAGCACGCCCGCGTTGTCGATGGTTTCGACCTGGCCACTCACGGCGATGGAAACCTCGCTGACGGGGCCACGGATCGACCAACCCTCGACCTTGTCGCCCGCACCATCGCGGAACGACCCGCCACGCACACCGCCCTGAACGCCAACCTCCCACTGGATCGTGCGCTGCCCGTCAAAGCGGGACGGGAACAGCCGCAGCGATTGCACCGCCGCGCGCATCGGTGCGTCATAGCGGTAAGTGGTGACGTGATTGATGGTGAAGATCATCGCGATTCCCCACTCAGATAGGCATTGTAGACCATTTCCGACAGCTCTCCGACATCCCGGATGAAGCGGGTCAGGAATTCGTGCAGGCCTTCCTCGAACACCTCTTCGACATGCAGTTCCGACAATTCCCCCATCAGCGCACGGGCACGCATCTGGGACGGACCCGATTTGTGATAGGTATGGGCCAGATCATCCAGATGGTCCATCGCGCAGATCGTCGACGAAATCAGCGAGCGCGGGTTCTGTTTGTTCAGGATCAGGAAATGCGCGATCTTGCGCGCTGTGATATCGCCGCCATAGGCCCAATGGAACGCCCGCGTGGCCGAGAATGCCCGCAACAGCGTCTGCCATTGGTAATTGTCCAGACCCGACCCCACCATTTCAACCGCAGGCAACAGGACGAAATATTTTACGTCCAGCAACCGCGCGGTATTGTCGGCCCGTTCCAGCGCCATACCCAGATTCAGGAAGCAATACCCGTCGTTGCGCAGCAATGTCGCCTCGATCGCGCCGCGCAGCATGGCGGCCTGACGCATCACCCATTCCGTCAGATCGGTCAGTTCCAGTTCCGACCGCGGCTGACGTTCCAGCCTGCGGATTTCCTGAAACGCCATGTTCAGCGTATCCCAGACCTGCGCGGTCAACGCCGTGCGCACGATACGGGCGTTTTCCCGCGCCCGCTCGATGCAGGACATCACCGACGACGAGTTGTCGCGGTCAAAGAACAGATAGCTTTCGATATTGCGCTGCACCGGGTCGCCGTATTTCGCCGCAAACCCCTCGGCCGTGCCCGAGGCCTGCAACAGGCTTTCCCATTCGCTGCGATAGCCGTGCCCAGCCGAAGGCATCAGCGCGATCCGCGCCCCAACCTCCAGCAGGCGCGCCATGGTTTCCGCGCGTTCGATATAACGCGCAATCCAGAACAGATTTTCTGCCGTCCGGCTCAGCATGGTGTCACTCCGCCAATACCCAGGTGTCTTTCACGCCCCCGCCTTGCGAGGAGTTCACCACGAGAGAGCCTTCGGTCAATGCCACACGGGTCAGCCCGCCCGGCACCAGTTCAATCTTTTCCCCCACCAGACAATAGGGCCGCAAATCGACGTGACGCGGCGCGATGCCCTGTTCGACAAAGGTCGGCGTCGTCGATAGCGCCAGCGTCGGCTGGGCGATGTAATTGTCGGGATTGGCCTCGATCTTCAGACGGAACGTCTCGATCTGGTCCTTCGTCGATTTCGGCCCCACCAACATGCCGTAGCCGCCCGATCCATGCACCTCCTTGACCACCAGTTCCGACAGGTGTTCCAGCACATATTTGCAATCATCCGCCTTGGCGCATTGCCATGTCGGCACATTGTTCAAGATCGGTTCCTCACCCAGATAAAACCGGATCATGTCGGGCACAAAGGTATAGATCGCCTTGTCATCGGCCACCCCGGCGCCCGGCGCCGAACAGATGCTGACCCCGCCAGAGCGATAGGCGTCCATCAACCCCGGCACCCCCAGCATCGAATCCGGGCGGAAACACAGCGGGTCCAGAAACGCGTCGTCGATCCGGCGATAGATCACGTCCAGCTTCTTGGGGCCTTCGGTCGTGCGCATCCACACAAAGCCCCCCTCGACGAACAGATCCGCCCCCTCGACCAGTTCAACCCCCATCAGATCGGCCAGGAAGCTGTGTTCATAATAGGCACTGTTGAAATGGCCCGGCGTCAGGATGCCGATTGTGGGTTCGCGGTCGCATTTCGCCGGGGCGACGCTGGCCAGGGTGCGGCGCAGCGCATCGGCATAGCCGTCCACCGGTTCGATCCGGTTTTCGCGGAACAGATCGGGGAAC
Source organism: Paenirhodobacter sp. (assembly GCA_036398515.1). GTDB lineage: Bacteria > Pseudomonadota > Alphaproteobacteria > Rhodobacterales > Rhodobacteraceae > Rhodobacter. Next base: position 3,848 of record DASWPI010000093.1, on the reverse strand, counting down.
ATCCGCATCATGATCTCGCGGTTTTCCAGCATGTAGCTGACCCCCGAGGGCGTGCGGCAGTTGTCCTCCAGCACGAAGAATTCCTCGGGGCCGGTGCGCACGATGTCGATACCGACGATATGGCTGTAGATACCGCGCGGCGGGGTGAACCCCGATACCGCGCGTTCATAGGCCTCGTTCTGATAGACCAGCCGGGCCGGGATCTTGCCCGCCTTGATGATCTCGGCCCGTCCATAGACATCCAGCAAGAACGCGTTCAACGCGCGGGCGCGTTGCTTGATCCCGCGTTCCAGCTTGCGCCATTCGTGCTGGGTGAAAACCCGCGGGAACATATCGAACGGGATCAGCCGATCCGGGTCGCCGCCCTCGCCGTAGACCGCGAAGGTGATGCCGATGCGGCGAAACAACGCCTCGGCTTCAGCCTGTTTCATCTGCCGCAATTCGGCGGGCATTGACTTGGTCCAGTCTTCGAGCCGGGCGTAGGGCTCACGGACCTTACCGTGCTCATACATTTCGTTGAAATAGGTGCTCATGGCGCGTTGATTCCTCCGGCCTTGAAATAAGCTTAAGCAGCGGTTTCGGGGGAAGGAAGCGCACCGGGTCAGATATCCCCCCTCGCACAACGGTTAACGCTTGTTTTTTACCTATTTGATCATTTTATGGGCGTTAAATTTTTTAAATCAGGTCATTTCAGCGAACTATTGCAAATAACTGCCTATATTTCACGCATTCGAGCCGATCACCCATGACGCAACCCATGACACCCGGATGCAAAACACACCTGATACCGGGTTGCGATACCCGTCTCGGCCCTTGCACAGGGGCGCCCGGCACGCCTATCTGAAAGACGACCAAGACATGAGGACGCGATGACCAGACATTCCCCCCTGCCCCTTGCCGATGCCAATGCCACGCCGGGAAACAGCGGCGCGGGCGGTTTCGGGGCCCTGCCCGACTGGGACCTCAGCGATCTGTATACCGCGCCCGATGCGCCGGAACTGACCCGCGACATGGCATTGCTGGAGACCGAGTGCGCCGCCTTTGCCACCGATTACGAAGGCCGTTTGGCCACGCTTGATGCCGCGGCGATGGCCACCTGCATTCATCGCTATGAAGCGATCGACAGTATCGCGGGCCGGATCATGTCCTATGCCGGACTGCGCTATTACCAGAACACCGTGGATGCGGGGCGGGCAAAATTCATGTCCGACGCGCAGGACAAGATCACCGGCTACACCACGCCGCTGGTGTTCTTTTCGCTGGAGTTCAACCGGATCGAGGATGCCCCCTATGCGGCGGTCTTCGCCGATCCGCTGCTGGCGCGCTACAAGCCGGTGTTTGACCGGATGCGCGCGATGAAACCGCATCAGCTATCGGATGAGCTGGAGAAATTCCTGCATTATCAATCTGTGGTGGGGGCCGCGGCCTGGAACCGGCTGTTCGATGAAACCACGGCGGCGCTGGAATTTCAGGTCGATGGCGAAACCCTGAACCTGGAGGCCACCACCACCCTGATGCAGGACCACGACCCGGCCAAGCGCCAGGCGGCGGCACAGGCCCTGGCCCTGGTGTTCGGCGACAACCTCAAGATCTTTGCCCGCGTCCACAATACCCTGGCCAAGGACAAGGAAATCGAGGACCGCTGGCGCAAGATGCCCACCCCCCAGACCGCGCGCCACCTGTCGAACGATGTCGAACCCGAGGTGGTCGAGGCGCTGCGCAACGCCGTGGTCGCCGCCTATCCGCGCCTCAGCCACCGCTATTACCGGCTGAAGGCAAAATGGCTGGGCCTGGACAAGCTGCAGATCTGGGATCGCAACGCCCCCTTGCCGACCGAGGCGCCGCGCACGATCCAGTGGGATGAGGCGCAATCGACCGTTCTGGGTGCCTACGCCGCCTTCTCACCCAAAATGGCCGAGATCGCCCAGCCGTTCTTCGACCGGGGCTGGATCGACGCGGGGGTGAAACCCGGCAAGGCCCCCGGCGCCTTCGCACATCCCACCGTCACCACCGTCCATCCCTATGTGATGCTGAACTATCTGGGCAAACCGCGTGACGTGATGACGCTGGCCCATGAGCTGGGCCACGGCGTGCATCAGGTGCTGGCGGCGGCTCAGGGCGAACTGCTGGCCTCGACCCCGCTGACGCTGGCGGAGACCGCCTCGGTCTTCGGCGAAATGCTGAGCTTTCGCGCGCTGCTGGACCGGGCCAAAACCCCTGCCGAGCGCAAGACCCTGCTGGCGGGCAAGGTCGAGGATATGATCAATACCGTCGTGCGCCAGATCGCCTTCTATGATTTTGAATGCAAACTGCACGCCGCACGCGCCCAAGGCGAACTGACCCCCGAAGACATCAACGGGCTATGGATGTCGGTGCAAAGCGAATCCCTGGGCGATGTGTTTGAATTCATGCCGGGATATGAAACCTTCTGGTGCTACATCCCGCATTTCATCCATACGCCGTTCTACGTCTACGCCTATGCTTTTGGTGACGGGTTGGTGAATGCTCTCTATGCGGCCTATGCTGATGGCCTGCCGGATTTTCAGGCGAAATACTTCGCCATGCTCCAGGCGGGCGGGTCCAAGCATCATTCCGAATTGCTGGCCCCCTTTGGGCTGAATGCCGCAGATCCGGCATTCTGGAACAAGGGCCTGGACATGATCGCGGGCTTCATCGATGAACTTGAGGCGATGGAGGCCTGACCCCGCCACCCAAGCCAATGCACAAACCGAAACGGGGCCGACCAGGCCCCGTTTTCCATTTGGTTACAGGCTGATCACCGAAATCAACCGGCCGTAATCGGCCTCGCCCCGATGCGTCGTGCGGCGATAGGAATAGAACAGATCTGGCTCGGAATAGGTGCAACGACCAATCCACTCGGCAACACCCACCCCAGCAGCGCGCAGACGATGCAATCCAAAGGACGGCAGATCGAACAAGGGCCGCCCCTTCGGCCCGCCGGAAAAGAACCGCCCATAGCCATCATCTTCCATCAGGAAGGTCTGCATGAAATCCTCCCCCACCTCATAGGCGCGCTGCGAGATACATGGCCCGATGACTGCGGTGATATCGGCACGCGCCGCCCCCAGCCCTTCCATCGCCTCGATGGTCGCTTCCAGAACGCCGTTCAACGCGCCTTTCCACCCCGCATGCGCCGCCCCGATCACCCCGGCACGGCGATCGGCGAACAGCACCGGCTGGCAATCTGCGGTCAGCACCGTCAGCAACAGCCCCGGTCGTGCGGTGACCAGCGCATCCACCGTCGGCGGCACATCGGGCACGGCATCAATCACCGCCACATCGGCGGAATGGATCTGGTTCATCGCAACCATCGCACCCGGTGTCGCCCGCATCGCATCGGCGACGCGGGCGCGGTTCAGGGCCACCACCTCGCGCTGGTCAGAAGACCCGAACCCGCAATTCAGGCCCTGGAAAATACCAGACGAAGCCCCCCCCTTGCGGGTGAAGAACCCATGCGAAACGCCTGTCAGCGCTGCAGATTTCACAATTTCCAATGTGACCGTCATTCTCGTGCATCAAACCTTGGCCGGATCGAATCCGGGCGGTACAGGCGCCTGTCCGGGATAAATCGCGAGCGTCTGGAACAACTGTCCCATTTCCTCGGGGTGGGTCAAGCGCCGATGCGCCGCAACATGCGATTGCAATGCCGCTCCGGCCAATCCCCGCGCAAGCGCCTGTGCCCGCGCGGTAATCCCCAGCCGTTCCAGCAATACCCCCTGCGGCACCATCGCACTGACCGCCGCCCCGGCATCGCGCGCGGCCTGTGCCAATGGCTCAAAGGCCACATGCGCGGTCAGATCGGCGGTGCCCGGATCACGGAACGGATC
>DASWPI010000092.1:0-27070 GCA_036398515.1 Paenirhodobacter sp. | reverse complement strand
ACCGCCAGATCGGGTTTGACCGTCACCTCGGTCGGATAATACCGCTGGGCAATCGGCCATGTCTGCGCCTTTGGTGCAACCTCGACCGGATCTGGCGTCGTCGCCACGGCGGCCCGCGATAGCGCAGGCATTCCGCCACAGGCCAGGGCAGCGAATGCGGTCATAAGGGTGCGGCGCTTCATCTCGATCTCCGAATGGCGTGTGGGCAAGGCTAGCAAAGCCCTCCCCCGGCCTCAATCATCGAAAGCCATAATCGGAGATGAATCTTAATGTTTTCCCGCAGATGTCCCGAAATTACTGCAATCGCGGCACGCGGGTCATTGCACCGGCCATGCCACCGGCCCAAATGATCGGTACAGCGCCCGCGGAGCGGCGGGCCGGAACGGGGGCGGTGGCATGACCAAAACGACATTCATCATCGACGGCATGCATTGTGCGTCCTGCACCGGCCGTGTGGAACGCGCCCTGGGCGCTGAACCCGGCGTGACCAGTGCCACCGCAAACCTGATGGGGCAATCGACACATATCGAATATTCCGCCCCCGCCACCCCCGCACGTCTGACCGAAGTTCTGGCCAAAACCGGCTATCCGGTGGTTGAAGGACAGGCCACGCTGGACCTTGCCGTCCCCGCCCCTCCGGCGCAGATCGAGGCCACGCTGACCGCCCTGCCCGGTGTCATTTCGGCCCACGCCGATACGGCGACCGCCACCGTACATTACGCCCGTGGCGCGGTCGCGCCGTCCGAGCTGGCACGCGCCCTGACCCTTGCCGGCTACATCGCCCACGCCCGCGACCAGGACCCTACGGCCGCCCCGCTGACCGACCGGCAGGCGGCCGAGGCCAGCCGGTTGCGGCGCGACGTGCTGATCGCCACGGCGCTGACCATTCCGGTGTTCGTGTTGGCGATGGGGGCACATATGATCCCGTCCTTCCATCACTGGATCATGATGAGCCTGGGCGAAAGCACCAGCTGGTGGATTCAACTGGTGCTGACGGCACTGGTCTTGATCTTCCCCGGACGGATGTTCCTGCGCATCGGCCTGCCCGCCTTGCTGCGGGGCGCGCCCGAGATGAATTCGCTGGTGGCCCTGGGCGCGCTGGCGGCGTTTCTGTATTCGGCGGTCGTCACGATTGCCCCCGATCTGCTGCCCGCCTCGGCCCGCGAGGTGTATTTCGAGGCCGCCGCCGTCATCATCACCCTGATCTTGCTGGGACGCTGGCTGGAGGCACGTGCCAAGGGACGCGCGGGACAGGCGATCTCGCGCCTCGTCGCCTTGCGCCCGGCCACCGCCCGGGTCGAACGCGATAGCGGCATCATCGACCTGCCTGTCGCCGAACTGGCGCCCGGCGATATCGTGCTGCTGGCACCGGGTGAACGCGTCGCCGTCGATGGCACCGTCACCGAGGGGCATGGCTGGATCGACGAATCGATGCTGACCGGAGAACCGGCCCCGGTGGAAAAGCAATCCGGCGCCACGATTACCGGTGGCACGGTGAACGGCGCCTCGGCACTGTCATTCCGCGTTACCGCGACCGGGGGCGATACCGTTCTGGCGCGGATCATCGCGCTGGTCGAAGATGCGCAGGGGCAGAAACTGCCGGTGCAGGCATTGATTGACCGGGTCACGCGGATCTTTGTGCCGGTGGTGATCGGGTTGGCGCTGCTGACATTTGCCATCTGGATGCTGGCGGGTCAGGGCTTTACCCATGCGCTGGTCGCGGCGATCTCGGTTCTGATCATCGCCTGTCCCTGCGCGATGGGCCTGGCCACCCCGGTCTCCATTCTGGTCGGAACGGGACGCGCGGCGGAACTGGGCCTGCTGTTTCGCCGCGGCGATGCGTTGCAGCAACTGGCCGAGATCCGCACCATCGCCTTTGACAAGACCGGCACCCTGACCCAAGGACGGCCGGTGCTGACCGATATCATCGCCCCCGATACCCCGCGCGCGCGCATCCTGGCGCTGGCGGCGGGGGCCGAGGCCCGATCTGAACACCCGCTGGCGCAGGCCATTGTGCAAACCGCGCAGGCCGAGGGCGTCCCCCCCCTGCCCGCACGCCGGGTTCGCGCCCTGCCCGGACGAGGCCTGACTGCGGAAGTTGATGGCGGGGCGCTGATTTTGGGCAATGCCGCGGCGCTGACCGAGGCCGGGATCGACATCACCCGATTGCGTGAGGATGCCGAGGCGCTGGCCCACCAGGGCCGCACCCCGGTCTATCTGGCATTGGATGGCGTATTGCTGGCGGTTCTGGCGGTGGCGGATCCGCTGAAGCCCACGGCCCGCGCGGCGGTGGCGGCCATGCAGGCGGCCGGTGTCCGCGTGGCGATGATCTCGGGCGATACCCGCGCCACCGCCCAGGCGGTCGCCGCCGATCTGGGCATCAGCGATATCGTGGCGGGCGTTCTGCCGGCCGGCAAGGTCGAGGCCATCACCCAGATGCGCGGCACCGGCCCCGTGGCCTTTGTCGGCGACGGCATCAATGATGCCCCTGCGCTGGCTGCGGCCGATGTTGGTATGGCCATCGGCACCGGCACCGATGTGGCCATAGAGGCGGCCGAGGTGGTGTTGATGGGCGATGATCCGCAAGGCGCTGCCCGTGCATTGGTGCTGTCGCGGGCGGTGATGCGCAATATCCGCGAAAACCTGTTCTGGGCCTTCGCCTATAACGCGGCGCTGATTCCGGTGGCGATGGGCGCGTTGCGCCCGTTCGGAGGCCCCGGCCTGTCGCCGATGCTGGCGGCCGGGGCGATGGCATTTTCATCGGTCTTCGTGGTCAGCAACGCCCTGCGCCTGCGCCGGGCGGGCTGATCAGCGCTTTTTCATCACGCCATCGAGGCTGAAGCGACCGGCGCCCGCCGTGACAAAATACAGGAAGACAAAGCAGAAAATGGCGGCCGAATAGCCGCCGTTCTCGGTCGGAAAGAAGCTTCTGGGAAAATGCGAGATGAAATAGGCGGCGGCCATCTCACCCGACAGAACAAAGGCGACCAGCCGGGTCTTGAAACCCAGTAAAAACAGCGCGCCCAGGACCAGCTCGATCATCCCCGCAAACCAGGACAAAGACCCACCGGCGGCATGAATTGCCCGGCGTGGAAATGGAAAATCTTGGCCAGGCCAAAATTCAGCATCACAAGCCCAAGCGCGATGCGCAGCAATCCAAGGGCGATGGGGCGGTAGGCAGACAGTTGTTCCATGGCAAGATCCGATCAGGTTGAGGAGGTCTAGGGCTATCGGCTGACTATCAGCCCGGAATATATCTTTGCCACTTCACCCGCGGTCCATCTACCCCGCAGAGGAAACCATTGCCGCACACAGGCTGTGCAATGAATATTATTGCCTATTATCAGCTACAGAATCTATTTCACCGCAAAAAAATACAAATATGCGGATTATTGAACCAGTAACATTCTGACATCATCATCAGGGATCGGCAAAAATCCGACGCGACCAGCGCAAATCGGCAAAGACTCGCCGACTGCGAAACAGCGGACTTTGCCCCTGCCACCATGCGGGGTATGCATTTGCGCCAAACAGGGATAGCGGAGCATACTCTGGGATGATGAACCGACGCAGCCTACTGCTTGCCGCACCGGCCATCTTGGCCCTTTCCGCCTGTGGAATGTCGCCGCGCGCATCGTCCAAGTCGATGTCGCCGGATGCCCTGCCCTTGAATACCGGTGAAAGCGCCAAAGTCCGCCAGCTCATCAACAAATACGCCGACCATTATCAGGTCCCCCGCACGCTGGTGCATCGGGTGGTGCAACGCGAAAGCGGCTACAATCCCGTCGCCCGCAATGGCCGTTATATGGGGTTGATGCAGATCGATCCGCGCACGGCCAGTTCCATGGGACATGGCGGTAGCGCACATGAGTTGCTGGATGCCGAAACCAACCTGAAATACGCGGTGAAATACCTGCGCGGGGCCTGGATGGTGTCGGATGGCAGCGAAGACAAGGCCATCGGCTGGTATGCGCGCGGTTATTATTATGAAGCCAAGCGACGCGGCGTGCTGAACAAGATCGACAGTTGAGGCCGGGCGGGGAAATTCCCGCTTTTTTCATGCCTCATTCCACCGCGCGCAACACCCGCGCCGGACGCTGCGCCAAGGGGCGCAGCGCGAACAGCAGACCGGCCATGACCGTCACCGCCACCCCCCCCAGAATGACCGCACAGGCCGGACCCGGCGCGAACCGGTAGCCCAGATCCATCACGAACCGCAGCACGGCCCAGGCGGATACCGCCCCCACCGCCGCAGCGATCATCCCGGCCGCCGCCCCCATCAACAGGGACCGCAGCGCAAAGGACCACAGCACCATCCCCCGTGTCGCCCCCAGCGTGCGCAGCAGCGCCGCTTCGCGCGCACGCGCCGCCTCGCCCGAGGCCGCCGTGCCGATCAGCACCATCAACCCGGTCAAAAGCGTGACCGAGGCCGCAACCGCCACCGCCCGCGCAATCGTCGTCAGTGCCTCGGACACCCGCGCGATGGCGTCACTGACGCGGATTGCGGTGACATTCGGGAAGGCCCGTGCTGTATCGCGCAAGACCGTCGCTTCGGCGCCCGCATCGGCATAGACCGTGGCGATATCGGTATGCGGCGCCCCCGCCAGTGCTGAAGGGTTCAGCGTCAGCACAAACCCGATCCCGGCGGTCGAGAAATCCACATCCCGGAAAGACTGGATCGTCGCGGTGATGTCGCGCCCCAGAATATTGACGGTGATCCGATCCCCCAGTTTCAAGCCGATCTCGGCCGCTTCCTTGGCACCGACACTGACCAGCGGCGGCCCGCTGTAATCCACGGGCCACCATTCGCCCGCCGTCAGCCGCTCACGCGGGGTGTCGGCAAAGGTCACGCCCCGATCACCGCGCAGCACCCAGTGGTCACCGCCCACCTCACGCGCCGGGCGACCGTTGATCCGGGTGATCACGCCGCGCAGCATCGGCGCGGTATCAATCCGGCCAACCCCCGGCGTAGCCCGCAATTGCGCAACCAGCGGATCTATCTGATCGGGCTGGATATCAATGATGAAGTAGGCCGGCGCCTGACGCGGCAGATCGCCCGAGATCGCGTTGCGCAGACCGGATTCGATCTGCCCGATGGCCGCCAGAACCGACAGCCCCAACCCCAGCGACAACACCACCGCCACAACCTCGGATCGCGGCCCCGATATCGCCGCCAGCGCGGCATGCAATGCGGGGCGCCCCTTGGCACGCGGGCGCGCCCACCTTGCGCACCAGCGCAATACCACCGCCGCCAGCGCCAGCACCGCCAGTGCCGCCGCGACACCGCCAAGCGCCGCCGCCGTCAGCCCCGGCATACCCGACCGCCACGCCGCAAACCCCACCAGCCCCAGCGTCAGACCGCCAATCAGCGCCAGCCCCGGCCAGCGCGGCCAACGCCGGGCGCGCCCGTCAGAGACCCGATACAGCGTCGCGGCCCGCAAATTCTCCATCCGCGCCAAGGGCCACAATGCGAAAATCGCCGCCGTCAACGCGCCGTATACCGCCGCCTCGGCCAAAGGCCGCCACGCCACGCCGACCTCGACAGGGACGGGCATCAACCGCGCAATCGGCCCCGCCGCGGCCCAGACGCCCAGCACCGCCAGCGCCAGCCCCATCGCAATGGCCCCCAGCCCCAGCACCGCCAGCTGCATCAGAAACGCCGCCCGGATCGTCACCGCCGTCGCGCCCAGGGCGCGCAACGTGGCGATGGTGGCGGCCTTGCGCTCAATCCACGCGGCGGTGGTCGCTGAAATCCCGACACCCCCGACCGCCAGACCCGCCAGACCGACCAGCACCAGGAACGATGCCAATTGCCCGGTGAACCGTTCCGCGCCGGGCGCGGCCCGACGGCTGTCCGACCAACGCATCCCGGCCCCGTCAAACCGCTGTCGCGCCGCCTCGCGCAGCATGTCCAACCCGGTGTCGGGCGGCAAAATCACCCGGTATTCGCTTTCAAACAATGTCCCCGGCGCCAGCATCGGCGTTGCGGCAATCGCCTCCAGACTGACAATACTGCGCGGCCCCATCGTGAAGCCACCGCCGGTGTTGTCAGGCTCCCGCACGATCCGCGCGCGCATCACGAAGGTCTGCCCGGCAATCAGTACCGGATCGCCCGGAACCACCCCCAGCCGATCGGCCAGAACCGGGTCCAGAAACACCCCCGGAATGGTGCCTTGCAAGGCCGACATCGGCACCGGCGGGTCCAGTTGCAGATCGCCCAGCAGCGGATAGGCCGCATCAATCGCCTTGACCTGCGTCAGCGCATAATCGCCATCAGGCGTACCCGCCATCGAGCGGAACTCGACCACCTCGGACAATGCCTCCGCCCGCGCCGCGATCCAGTCGTACTCATCCGCCGTGGCCCGCCGATAGGTGAATTCATATTGCGCATCGCCCCCCAGCAAAACCGCGCCCTGATCAGCCAGTCCGGCACGAATGGCCTCCCGCACCAGACCGACCCCGGCAATGGCCGCCACCCCCAGGATCAGACAGATCACAAAGACGCGAAAGCCGCGCAGCCCCCCGCGCAGCTCCCGCGCCGCGATGCGCAACGCCAGATTCATGCCCGATGATCCTCGGCCAGACGTCCGTCGGCCAGATGCAACACCCGGTCACATCGCGCCGCCAGATCGGCTGCGTGAGTCACCAGAACCAACGTGGCGCCGTAATCAGCCTGCAAGCCGAACAGCAGGTCCATGATCTGCGCACCGTTGCGCGCATCCAGATTGCCGGTGGGTTCATCCGCCAGCAACACCGCCGGGCGCGGCGCCAGGGCACGGGCCAGGGCCACCCGCTGCTGCTCCCCCCCGGACATTTCCGAAGGATAATGGTGCAGACGCCCGCCCAGCCCCACCGCCCCCAACTCGGCCTGTGCGCGGGGCCAGGCATCCGACATCCCGGCAATTTCCATCGGCAAGGCAACGTTTTCCACCGCCGTCATCGTCGGAATCAGGTGGAACGACTGAAACACGATCCCCATCCGGCCACGCCGAAACCGCGCCAGCGCATCTTCGTCCATCGCCGAAAGGTCCTGCCCCAAGGCCGTTACCCGGCCCGCCGTCACCCGCTCCAGCCCGCCCATCAACATCAGCAGCGAAGATTTGCCAGACCCCGATGGCCCGGTCAGACCCACGCTTTCGCCCCGGTTGATGTTTTGGCTGATGCCGCGCAATATCTCGACCGGTCCGGCATTCCCGTCCAGGGTCAGCCGCACATCATCCAACGAAAGGACCGTGTCCACCATGCCATCCCGCTTTTCGCTTTGTTCTCTAATGGGATATGGGACAGCCGCGGCATTTCGCAAGCGCAGCATCGGGATTTTTTCCACGCTGGCGCTGATCGGTGGTCTAGGCGCGGCGCAGGCCGATCCGGTGCAGATCCTGGCCTTGGGCGACAGTCTGACACAGGGCTACGGCCTGCCCCAGGGCGACGGGCTGGTGCCACAGTTGCAAGGTTGGCTGGATGCGCGCGGGGCCGATGCGACGATCCTGAACGCCGGTGTTTCGGGCGATACCACGGCGGGCGGTCGGGCGCGGCTGGGCTGGTCGCTGACCGATACGGTGGGCGCGGTGATCGTGGAACTGGGCGGCAACGATCTGTTGCGCGGCCTGCCCCCGGCCGCCGCACGCGACAATCTGGATGCGATTCTGGCCGAGGCATCGGCGCGCGGCCTACCGATCCTGCTGGTCGGCCTGACCGCGCCGGGCAATTACGGCCCCGCCTACAAGGCCGATTTCGATGCGATCTGGCCCGATCTGGCGGTGAAATACAACACGTTGCTCTTGCCCGATCTCTTGGCGCCCATCGCCGTCTTCACCCCCGAGGAACGCGTGGCCAAAGGCCTGATGCAGGGCGACAACATCCACCCTTCGGCGGCGGGCGTGACGCTGGTGGTCGAGGCCCTGGGCCCCAAAGTCCAGGAACTGATCGAGGAAAGCCAGGGCGATTAATCCGCCCCGGTCCGGGCCCGGTCCAGCACCAGCAACGCCCCCACCCCGAACAGCGCCAGCCCCGCCCCGGCAACCGCCGTCAGACCATACCCCGAAACCGCCACCCCAACGGCAAAGACCGCCGCGCAGACCATATCGCCCACCAGCTTTTGCAGCGCCATCAGTGATGCCCCCGCCCCGGGCCGCTCGCCCATCAGATCCTGCAGATAGGCCATCGGCTGTGTCAGCACCACCGCCCCGCCGACGGCGGCGAAAACCGGCAGGACCCAGACATAGGGCGTCGCCGCCAGAAACGGCAGGCAAGCCAAATGCACCGCATACAGCACCGTGCCCCAGAAAATCAGCCGCACCTGCCGCACTCGCCCCAAAATCAGCGGCAGCGCCAGCATGAACGGCACCTCCAGCCCCGCCGTCAGCCCGGCATATAGCGCGGTATCCGCCGGACCGCGCCCCGGCGTTGTGGCAAACACCAGCCCGATGATCACCAGATACAGCGTAATCATGCCGTGGATCGTGCCAAGCGCCAGCACACGGATCAAAATCGCCGGTGCCCAGATCTCACGCAGGGATTGCCGAAAGGTCAGCCCCGATTTCGGGTCCGGCCAACGCGTCGCCCCATCGCGCGGCCACCAGCGCCAGACACAAAACAACGTCACCCCCGCCAGCACCAGACACACCGGATAGACCAGCATCACCGATGCGCCGCCGCGAAACACCACCGCCCAGACCGGCAACACCATCACCCAGGGCAGCGCGAACATCGCCCGCAGACTGGACAGGACAGCACGGCGCTCCCCCTCGGGGTGCTGGCTGGCGGCCAGCCGCGCCAGCGCGAACAACTGGCCAAAGAACGACCCCGACAGCGGCAACAACAGTGCATGCGCCAGCACGAACACCGGGGTCTGCGGCACCAGCGGCACCACCGCCGTCCCCAGTGTCAGAAACCCCGCCGTGACCAGGGCCACCGCACGCCGGTTCGCCCGTTGATCGGCGATGATCCCGAACCCCACCGAGGATGACACCGCCACCACCGAGGCCGTCATCAGCACCACCGCATAGGCCCCGTCGCCCAGACCGAAAACCGTCACCGCCAGCGCCGACACATAAGGCGCCAGCGAGGCCACATGCGCGCCGAACAGGATCAGCAGACAGGCCGCCAGCAACAACGCGGGATCGCGCAGGATCGGACGAAACGGCGCGGTCAGGGCAGAACCTTGCCCGGGTTCAGGATACCCTTGGGGTCCAGCGCGGCCTTGATGGTCTTCATCACCGCCAGCGCGACGGGGTCCTTGTGCGCCGCCATCGTCGGGCGTTTGGAAATCCCCACCCCATGTTCCGCCGAGAACGTGCCGCCCAGCCGGACGGCCTCTTCGGCCACCGCCGCACGGATACGGGCCGACAGTTCGGGCGTGCCATCCGACGGATAGGCGGTGTAATGGATATTGCCGTCGCCCAGATGCGCCACGACCAATTCCCCCGCCTGCGGATCAATTTCCACCAGACGGCGCGACATCGTGGTCAGATAGACCTCCAGCTGATCCAGCGGCAGGGCCACATCGGTATCGACCAGAACCGGCTCGGTAAAGGTGATCTCGGCGGCGGATTCCCGCATCTCCCACAGCTTGCGCCTCTGCGTTTCATTGGCGGCGATGATCGCCTCGGTCACCTCGCCCGCCTCCAGCGCCTCACCCAGTAGGGTCTCCAGCCGCTCGACCGGATTGTCGCCCGGAATCGTCGTGGCGATCTCCAGCATGATATTCACCGGCTGCGGCGGGAACGGGCACGCCAGGTTCGGCTTGTGCCGCGCCAGACGTTCCATGAAACTGCGCGGCATCAGTTCAAACGCCTCGACCGCGCCCCCCGTGCCCGCCTGCAATTTATGAAGCAACTTCAGCGCTCCCGGCAGGGTTTCCATGCCCAGCAACGCGGTGGCATGCGCGGTGGGTGCGGGCACCAGACGGAAGACAGCCGCGGTGATGACGGCCAGCGTGCCCTCGGACCCGATCAGCAGATCGCGCAGATCATATCCGGTGTTGTCCTTGTGCAGCCCGGTCAGCAGGTTCAGCACCCGACCATCGGCAAGCACCGCCTCGACCCCCAGGCACAGCGCCCGCGTCACGCCATAGCGCACCACGTTCGATCCGCCGGCATTGGTCGACAGAAAGCCCCCCACCATCGCCGATCCCTGCGCCCCGAAGGTCAGCGGGAACATCAGATCATGATCGGCCGCCATCTCGCGCAGGGTTTGCAGCACGACGCCCGCCTCGACGGTGACGGTGCGGGCCTCGGTGTTGAACGCACGCACCTTGTTCAGCCGCCCCAGCGACAGCATCAGCGCCCCTTCGGCGAATGTCCCGCCATTCAGCCCGGTATTGCCCCCCACCGGCACCACCGGCGTGCCGGTCTCATTCGCCAGCTTCAACACCTCGGCCACCTCGGCGGTCGATCCGGGGCGCACCACCGCCAGCGGCGTCCAGTGGTAATGCCCGGTCCATTCCCGGCCAAAGGCGGCGGTATCCGCCCCGGTCAGAACATGCGCGTCGCCAAGAATTTCGCGCAGGCGGTCAATGATGGTCATTGTCGTATCCGTATCATGGTCTGCCGGTCGATCCGGCAATGAAAACCCGTCAGCGCCAGTCGAAGAACCCGTCCGGCGCCTGCGCCAGCAACTGCCGCGCCAATTCCGTGCCGATCCGCACCCCGTCACCGACGGCGCCGCGCAATTCCCCACGGATCGCCTCGGACCCGTCGGGACGCAGGATCTCGCCCTGCAGATGCAGCTGATCGCCCTCGATCATCGCAAGCCCCGCGATGGGCGTCTCACACGATCCGTCCAGTGTCGCCAGAAACGCCCGTTCCGCCGCCAGACGCAACCCGGTCGGCGCATCGTGAATGGCCGCCAGCATCTGCGCTATCCGCGCATCCCCGGCGCGCCGCTCGATCCCAATCGCGCCCTGCGCCACGGCGGGCAACATCTCCTGCGGGTCGATCGGCGTGGCGACATCGGCCATCCCCAACCGCTTCAGCCCCGCCATCGCCAGGAATGTCGCCTGCGCCACGCCCTCATCCAGCTTGCGCAGGCGGGTCTGTACATTGCCGCGAAAGCCCACCACCACCAGATCGGGACGCCGCCACGCCAGTTGCGCCCGCCGCCGCAGGCTGGAGGTGCCCACAACCGCGCCGGGCGGCAGATCGGACAACTGCCGCCCGTGCCGCGAAACAAAGGCGTCACGGGTATCTTCGCGCGGCAGGTAGCAATCCAGCACCAGACCCTCAGGCTGCGCGGTCGGCATATCCTTCATCGAATGCACGGCGATGTCGATGGCGCCTGCAGTCAGCGCCTCCTCGATTTCCTTGGTGAACACACCCTTGCCGCCCACCGCCTTCAGCGACTTGTCCTTGGCGATCAGCGCCGCATCGTCGCCTGTGGTGTGGATCACCACCACCCGGAACGCCGCCTCGGGCAGATCAAACGCCGCACGCAGGCGGTCGCGCGTCTCATAGGCCTGCGCCAGCGCAAGGGGGCTGCCGCGCGTGCCGATCTTCAGCGGGGAAAGGGGCGTGGGGTATTCCATGCCTTGTGGCATAGCCGCCCACCACCCCCCATGCAAGATGGCCCGCTTGACATTTGCGCCCCCACCGCGATGAAGGGCACAAAGGAGAGCCCGATGACCCAGAAGACGATCCTGCGTGCGCTACGTGGCGAAGTGCTGCCTACCCCCCCGGTCTGGATGATGCGGCAAGCCGGGCGCTACCTGCCGGAATACCGCGCAACACGGGCCAAGGCGGGGGATTTCCTGTCGCTGTGCTACAATCCCGATCTGGCGGCCGAGGTGACATTGCAGCCGATCCGCCGCTATGGCTTTGATGCGGCGATCCTGTTTGCCGATATCTTGCTGCTGCCACAGGCCCTGGGCGCCGATCTGTGGTTTGAACCCGGCGAAGGCCCGCGCCTGTCGACCATCACCACCCCTGCGGGCCTGCGCGCCCTGCGCGGCAAGGATGACATCCACGACACGCTGGCGCCGATCTATGAAACGGTGCGGATTCTGGCGCGGGAATTGCCGCGCGAAACCACGCTGATCGGTTTTGCAGGGGCACCGTGGACGGTGGCGACCTATATGATCGCCGGGCGCGGCACCCCCGATCAAGATCCCGCCCACACCCTGATGGCCACCGACCGCGCCACATTTCAGGGCCTGATAGACCTGCTGACCCAGGCCACCATCGAATATCTGTCCCATCAGGTGCAGGCCGGGGCCGAGGTGATCAAGCTGTTCGACAGCTGGGCCGGTAGCCTGAAGGGGCAAGAATTCCGTGATTTCGCCCTCAAGCCCACGGCACAGATCGTCACCGCGCTCAAGGCGCGCCATCCCGGTGTGCCGGTCATCGTTTTTCCGCGTCAGGCGGGGGCAGGCTATGTCGGTTTTGCCCGCGAAACCGGGGCCGATTGTGTGGCGCTCGACAATTCGATTTCCGCGCAATGGGCGGCGAACAATGTGCAGAGCGACGGCTGTGTGCAGGGCAATCTGGACCCGCGCCACATGGTCACGGGCGGCGATGCCCTGGTGCAGGCGACACGGGCCGTGGTCGATGCGTTCCGCGCCGGGCCGCATATCTTCAATCTGGGCCATGGCATCACGCCAGATGCCGATCCAGACAATGTCGCCCTGATGGTCGAGACGATCCGCAACACATGAAAAAGGGGCCTCGCGGCCCCTTTTCCTTATTTCGCGCGGGGTTTTTTGCCGCCGGGTCCGCTGGGCTTGCCGAATTTCGCAGGCGGCTTGCCAAAGGGTTTTGCCGCCTTGGCCGCGGCGCCATGTCCACCTTCGCGCGCCCAAGGGGCCTTGCGGGCGGCGGACGCGTTATCGTCACGCGGCGCCCATTCGGCCTTCGGCGGGCCTTTGCGATGCGGCTTTTTCGCGCCGTCTTCGGCGGGGCGGGCCTCATAGGAACGGCCTTCGGCGGCCCGCGGACGGTCTTCGTAACGCGGCTTGTCCTCATAACGCGGCTTGCGCTCGGCGCTGTCATAGGACTTGCCGCCACCGGCATAGCCACCCTCACGGCGCGGCTTCGCACCGGGGGCCGACCAGCGCGCGGGTTTCGGCGGCAGACGGTCCAGCCCTTCGGGCGGTGCCGACAGAACCTCGACCTTGCCCTTGTCTTCCAGCAGCATCGAGGGCGCCAGCGCCGACAGGAACTTCTGCGCCGCATCCGCGTGGATCTGCACGAAGGTATGGTCTTCCATCACCCGGATCGCGCCGATATCGCGCCGTGTCAGGTCGCCCGCCCGGCACAGCATCGGCAACAGCCATTTCGCGTCAACCCAACCGTTGTGGCCCACCGCTAGCTTCACCCAGGTGGCGCGTTCGAATTCAACCCGGTCGCGGGCCTTGGGGCCATCGCCATTGACCGACACCAGATCCTCGGGGGCCGAACGCGACGCACGGAAATTGCGCAGCACCGCCGCCGCCAGTTGACGCGGGTCGAAGGCGGCGATCAGGCGGTCGACATCATCGGCCTCATCCGCCGTGACCGCAGCGGTCAGTTGCGGCTCCAGCAAGATCCGGTCACGGTCACGCGCCAGGATCTCATCGGGGCCGGGCGCGGCCTCCCATGTGGCGGTCACGCCCGCCTCGCGCAGCAGCCGTTCGGCCTTGCCACGGGCATTCATCGGCACGATCAGCGCCGAAATCCCCTTGGCGCCAGCCCGGCCGGTGCGGCCCGAGCGGTGCAGCAGGCCTTCCTTGTTCACCGGCAGATCGGCATGCACCACCAGTTCCAGCCCCGGCAAGTCAATGCCACGCGCCGCCACATCGGTGGCGATACAGACCCGCGCACGCCCGTCGCGCAGCATTTGCAGCGCACGCGAGCGTTCGTCCTGGCTCAATTCCCCCGACAGCGCGACCACCGACAGCCCCCGGTTCAGCAGTTTGCCGGTCAGATAGGTCACCGCCACGCGGGTCGAGCAGAACACGATCGCCCGTTCCGGTTCATGGAACCGCAGCAGGTTGACAACGGCCTTTTCGCGGTCGGTCTTGTCAACGATCAGGGCGCGATAATCAATATCGGCGTGCTGGGTGCGGGCGGAAATGGTCGAGATACGTTCGGCATCGCGCTGGAATGTCTTGGCCAGCTTGGCGATTTCCGGCGGCACGGTGGCCGAGAACAACATGGTGCGACGGGTTTCGGGCGCGGATTCCAGAATGAATTCCAGATCCTCGCGGAAGCCCAGATCCAGCATCTCATCGGCTTCGTCCAGAACCACCGCCTGCAATTCCGACAGATCCAGCGCGCCGCGCCGGATATGGTCACAGATCCGCCCCGGCGTGCCGACGACGATATGCGCCCCACGTTCCAGCGCGCGCCGTTCGCCACGTGCATCCATCCCGCCGATAGCGCCCGTGATCACCGCCCCCGCTTGGGCATACAGCCAGCCCAACTCGCGTTGCACCTGTTGTGCCAGTTCGCGCGTCGGCGCCACGACCAGCGCACGCGGCACATCGGCGTGGGGCGTCAGGCCGCCGCTGCCGATCAGTTCCGACGCCATCGCCAGACCAAAGGCCACGGTCTTGCCCGATCCGGTCTGCGCCGAAACCAGCAGATCGCGCCCGGCCAACGCCGGGTCCGAGACAGCCTCCTGCACCGGGGTCAGGGCTTGATACCCTTTCTGGGCCAGCGCCTCGGACAGCGCGGCAGGAAGGTTCGGAAAATCGGTCATCGGGGGAGCTTTCAATACGGCGGAAGGCGGCTATCTAGGGGAAAGCCATGCCTATGTATAGGGCGAATCGACGCGCACGGCCACCCGCTTCCCATCGGGCCCGCTATATTCAGTGCCATTTGGCGATGGGCGGCAGGCTCATCAACACGGCATCGGCGTTGTGTCCGGTCTCCAGACCGAACTTGGTGCCCCGGTCATAGACCAGATTGTATTCGGCATAAAGCCCGCGATGGATCAACTGCGCCTCACGGTCATCGGCGGTGGCGGGCGCGCCCAGCCGACGACGGGTGACCGGCAGGAACGCGGGCAGGAACGCCTGCCCCACCGCGCGGGTAAAGGCGAAATCATGATCCCAGCTGTCGGCCTGCGAACCGCCAGTGTTCAGGTCATCGTAAAAAATACCACCCACCCCCCGCGCCCGGCCGCGATGCGGGATATGGAAATACTCGTCCGCCCAGGCCTTGAAGCGCGGATAATACGCCGCGTCGAACCCGTCACAGGCGCCTTTCAGCACGGCATGGAACTGCGCCGTATCCTGCGGATATTCCAGACAGGGGTTCAGATCGGCGCCGCCGCCGAACCACCATGCCCCGGGCGTCCAGAACATCCGTGTGTTCATATGCACGGCGGGGGTATGCGGGTTTTGCATATGCGCCACCAGCGACACCCCCGAGGCCCAGAACCGCGGATCACGGTCCATCCCCGGCACGCCGCGCGCCGTCATTGCCGCCTGCGCGCGCGGTGCCAGCGTGCCCCACACCGTCGAAACATTCACCCCCACCTTTTCAAACACCCGCCCGCCACGCATCACCGACATCAATCCACCGCCCTGATCGGCCCCGTCGGCGCCAACGCGGGTGGTGGGGGTCACCTCGAACCTGCCGGGCGGGGTAACGGAGTCGAAGTCATCTTCCAGCGCCTCGAAGGCGGTGGTGATACTGTCGCGCAGGCTGCGAAACCATTGCGTGGCCATGTCCTTGCGGGCGGTGAACGGATCTGCGGTCATCTGGATCTCCTTCGGCCTGTGGTAGCAGCGTCAGCGCAGCGGGGGAATTGCGTTTTACGCGGCCATGACTACATTGCGCACAGCCGGTCCTGATCGGCACGGAGGAGCCCATGCGCAAGATTTCCCTGCTGACCCTGCTGTCGCTGACCGCGCTGGCGGCCTGTGGCACACCGCAAGAACGCTGCATCAACCAATCCACCCGCGAGGTGCGCAGCCTGATGGCGCTGCGCGATGAGGTGGATGGCAATCTGGCGCGCGGCTTCGCCTGGCAGGAATATGACGTGCCAATCACCCGTTGGGAGGTCTGCGGCTACGATACCTTCCACGGCAAGGACGGCAAAATCGTCCAGCGGTCGCGCATGTGCATGGAAGACGATTACGTCACCCGTCGCCGTCAGGTGCCCATTGATCCACAATCCGAGGCCCGCAAACGCGATGGACTAGACGCAAAAATCCGTGCCCTTACCCCCGAGATGAACGGCAAGATCCAGGCTTGCCGCCGCGTCTACCCGGAATAAGCCTAGAACGCGGGCACCTGCACCCGGTCCAGCAACCCGCGCCCGCCATCGACGGCAATCACCTGCCCGGTCACGAAACCGGCGCCGGTAGAGGCCAGATACTGAACCGTCTCGGCCAGTTCCGAGGCGGCGGCGATCCGGCCCAGCGGGGTGCCCTGCACCACCGCCTCGCGCCAGTCGGCGTTGTCTTTAAGCGCAACCTGCAACGACGAACTCATCACCGAGGCCAGTGCCACCCCGTTCACCCGGATCCGATGCGGCGCAAAGGCCACCGCCAGACTGCGCGTGGCCTGATCCTGCGCCGCACAGGCGATGGAATAGGCCAGCAACTCTGGTTGCGTGCGTGCCCCCGCCAGCGCCGAAATATTGACGATGGCGCCGATCTCGCCGTGTTCCCGCTCATCCTTTTCGGCCTGCGCGATCATCCGCTTGGCCGTCATCTGCGACAGGCGCAGCCCCGCCATCAGATTGTGTTTCAACATCTGGTCCAGCACATCCACCGTCGGGTCCAGCGGATCGCAGGGCTGAAAACTGCGCGCGGCATTGACCAGAATATCAATGCGGCCAAAGGCATCCACCGTCGCCGACAGCAAGTTCGACAGGGATAACTTCTCGCACAGATTTCCGGCAAAGATCCGCGCCGGCCCCTCGGACCGGGCCGCCTCACCGAATTCCGCGATCAGCTTGGCCTCGTCGATATCGGCACAGATCACCTGTGCGCCCCGGTCCAGAAAATGCCGCGCAATGGCCAGCCCGATGCCATTGGCGGCACCGGTAACGATGGCAGTCTTGCCCGTGATCGACAGTGACATGATGCGTCCTTTCAGCGTGTCCGGCTTCCAGTCACACGCGGTGCGGTGACAGGTTGCGCGGTTTTTTGCCGGGCCTGTGATATCGGCCGTTCGGCACGGATGATGCGAAAGGCACCATCGCGCCCGGTGGGCGGAGTGATCTCGGTCACCTCATGGAAACAGGCGCGCAGCACATCATCATAGGGCAGGTGCCGATTGGCCACCATCCACAGCGTGCCCGACAAGGACAACATCGACCCCGCCGCCCGGATAAAGGCCTGCCCCAACCCCGGATCGGCGTTGCGCGCGGTATGGAATGGCGGGTTCATCACCGCACCAGAATATCGATTTTCCGGCTTATAGCTGATCGTATCGGCCCAGATATAGCCCGCACGCGGGTCCTGGATATTCATTTTCGAACATTCCAGCGCGGTGAACTCGGCCTCGACCAGATCCAGCGTCTCGACCCCCTGCCGCGCCAGAACCTGTGCCGACAACCAGCCCCAACCCGCGCCGATATCCACCATTCGGGCGGGTAGCCGGTCGGGCAGACAGGCGGCCAGCAACGCCGATCCCCGATCCACGGCATCGACCGAAAACACACCGGGCAAGGTGGTGAAACCGGGCGCTGGGTTGAGGGGAACGGCCTCCCACCCGGTCAGGGCGCCGGGGGTGGCGGTGAACTGAAAGATCTTGCCATGTGCCTTGGCAATGGGTTCCGACACCGGCAACCGCCCCCGCAGATCGCGCAGCACGGAATCTATACCGTCGGTCTTCAGCCCATCAACCCAGATCGCCCCCCCGGGCACGACGGTTTCACAGGCCTGCGCCAACAACACGCGGGCCTCGGCCTTGGCGCGGGGCAAAAACACCACCGCCGCCGCATAAGGGCATTCCACCCCCGCCGAAGTGGCAATTCCCCGTGCCACCAAGGCGTCATGATCGGGGCGAAACCCCTGCACCGCATGGAGCCGCGCAGCAGGCAGATCGGACAGGTCGGTCAGCGCCGTTGGCCGGAACAGGCCGATCCGACCCGCAGACGGAAGCGCATCAGGCGAGCCAAGCGCAAGCGAAAGACGGGGATGTGTCATATGATGATCGGGGGGCGCGGCCCCCGCCCTTTCCGGGTGCTGGGCCACGGCCCTATTCTTTTTCCATCGTGCATTGCAGCGGATGTTGATGACGGCGGGCGAAATCCATCACCTGCGCCACCTTGGTTTCCGCCACTTCAAAGCTGAAGACACCGACGACGGCCAACCCCTTTTTATGCACGGTCAGCATGATTTCAAACGACTGCCCGTGGCTGAGGCCAAAGAACCGCTCCAGAATATGCACGACAAATTCCATCGGCGTGTAATCGTCGTTCAGCAGCAGCACCTTATACATCGGGGGCCGCTGTGATTTGGGTTTGGGCTTCAGTTTCAGCCCCATATCTTCGGACGGATCGGTGCCAGCCGCCTGGACCGGTCCGGCGGAGATCGGGTAACTGTCCATGCGCGGGGCGGAATACATGCTGTTTTCGTGAATCGGGAAGACCATCCGGTGAATATAGGCAAGTCGGGCGGCAAGCAAAAGCCTGCGAAACAAGGAATTGCACATGATCGCCGCCCAAGACACATTGGCACGACCCGGAGGACCAGATGACCCTGACCGCAATCGGTTTTGATGCCGATGACACGCTTTGGCACAATGAACGATTTTTTCAGGATACACAGGCGCATTTTGCCGATCTGTTGCGCGATCACGCCGATCCGGCCAACCTGCACGAACCGGCTGCATGCCGCCGAGGTCCGCAATCTGGGGCATTACGGCTTTGGCGTGAAGGGCTTTACCCTGTCGATGATCGAAACCGCGATCGAAGTATCGCAGGGCCGCGTTCCCGCCCATGTCATCAGTGAAATACTGGATGCCGGGCGCCAGATGCTGCGCCATCCGGTTGAGATCCTACCCCATGCCCGGGCCGCGATTTCTGCGCTGGCGGGGCGATACCGGATCATTCTGGTGACCAAGGGCGATCTGCTGGATCAGGAACGCAAGCTGGCGGCCTCGGGGTTGGGGGATCTGTTCGATGCGGTCGAGATCGTTTCGGACAAGACCCCGGCGGTTTATCAAGGCGTCTTCGCCCGCCACGGTCAGGGCGCCGAGCGGGCGATGATGGTGGGCAACTCCTTGAAATCCGACGTGTTGCCGATGATCGCGGCCGGTGGCTGGGGGGTGCATGTGCCGCATGACCTGAGCTGGGCGCTGGAACATGCCGAGGCGCCAACCAACCATCCGCGCTTCGCCGAACTGGCGGATCTGGGCGGGCTGGCAACGCTGATCGGGCGGCTGGCCTGACCCGGCAAAAAGCCGCTGGTTCGGGATCAGCCGCCTTGTGCCACGGCCCCGGCACGATTAGCCCGATACCCCTGACGGTAACCAAGATTCGCACAAAAAATGCACAAGGTCTGGCGTTACCCGCTCAGCAAGGGACAAAATCTGGCGATATCATCAAGATCGCGCCGAAACCGCTTGAATTTAGACGGTTTTCAGCACGCCTTAGGCATGATACGCTTCACCAAAGCACCGCCGCAAGAGCGGGCGCGAGGCAGCAAATTGAGGGCAGATACCGTGACCACGCTGACGCGATGGGTCCGTCATGGGCTTCTGGCAGTTTTACTGACCGTTCTTCCGGTTGCGGCATTCGCCGCGCCCTTCGCCGCAATGGTGATGGACGCCCGCACCGGCGAGGTTCTGTATTCCAAAAACGCCGATACACGGCTGCATCCGGCCTCATTGACCAAGATGATGACGCTGTATCTGGCGTTCCAGTCGATCGAGAGCGGTAAATCCAGTCTGGATTCGATGGTCACCGTCACCCCGAATGCCGCCAATCAGCCGCCATCGCGGCTGGGGCTGCGTGCCGGGCAGAAAATCCAGCTACGCTATCTGATCCGCGCGGCGGCGGTGAAATCCGCCAATGATGCGGCGGCGGCCATCGGTGACTATCTGGGCGGTGACGAGGCGGGTTTTGCCGCTATGATGAACCGGCAGGCCAAGGCGCTTGGTATGACCAACACCACATTTCGCAACGCCAACGGGTTGACCCGCGACGGGCACATGTCCTCGGCACGCGACATGTCGAATCTGGGTCGCCATCTGCTGTATGATTACCCGCAATATTACAACATTTTCTCGCGCCGGACGGCGGATGCGGGGATCGCCAAGGTCGCCAGCACCAACCGTCGGTTCCTGGATGCCTATGACGGCGCCGACGGCATCAAGACCGGTTACACCGTTGCGGCAGGCTTCAATCTGGTGGGCTCGGCGCAACGCGGCAACAAGCGGATCATCGCCACGGTTTTCGGCGGCACCTCGACCGCGCAGCGCAACGCCAAGGTGGCGGAACTGCTGGATATCGGCTTTGCCCGCGCGCCGAACAAGGCCTCCAGCCCGCAACCCGCATTGATCGCCAAGGCCTCTGATCTGGCCGGTCCCGAGGTTTCGGGCGCCGTCGACAGTGACGAAGATGGCGAAACCGTTGCGCCGGTGGCCAATAGCGACAAGATCGCCGCAAATGACACCGCGAATGTCACAGCGGCGGGCAAGATCGCCCCGGCATCCAGCCCGCGTCCGATGCAGCGTCCGGGCGGGACGGTTGCCGTGGCCGGTGCCGCCCCCCATCACGATGCCGAGGCCGAATCTCTGGCCGATCAACTGGCCGCCAATGCGACATCCAATCCGCGTCCGGCAGCCCGCGTCACGGAGACGCGTGCCAAGGCAATCGAATCGGCCGTGACCTTTGCCCAGTCCACCGCCGCCCAACCCGAAACCACCGGCTTGGGCGACGAACCCAAATTCGACCCGGACATGGTGGCCGAAGGCGACGCCGACCCCAAGGATCCGGTGTTCGTCCAAACCTCGACCCCGCAGCCGGAAACGTTGCGCATGGCCGGACAAAAGGCACGCAACGACACGGTGATCCTGGCGACGATGTCGCCCCCCGCCCCCACCCAATCGCAAACCCGCGAGGTGGTGGCGCGCGCTTCGGGGTCCGGTGGCCGCAACTGGGGCGTCAATGTGGGCAAGTTCAACTCGCAATATGCGGCGGAACGGGTTCTGCTGAAAACCGCCCTGATGGAGAGCGATGCGCTTGGCGATGCCCTGCGCAAGGTCGCCAAGACCAAGACCTCGTTCGATGCGAATTTCGTCGGCATGACCAAGGCGGGGGCCGAATTGGCCTGTGCGCGTCTGGCGGCACGGGCAACCGATTGCACGGTGATCAGCCCGTAACGCATATGCGGGCTTGATCCTTGTCAAAGTCGTCTGCGGCACTAACTGTTAAATTCGCCGCAGGAAACATGAGCGGAGAACTGGCCATGGCCTATAAAACCCTTCTGACGGTGGTCACCGATCTTGCCGCCGCCAAAGCGCAGATCGAAACCGCGATTGCCGTCGCCCGGCGCCGGGATGCCCATCTGGAAATCCTGTGCATGGGTATCGACCGCACCCAGACCGGCTATTACTACGCCGGGGCAGCCGCGTTTGTGCAGCAAGAGGCGATCGAGCGCGCCCAGAACGAAGCCCGCGCAATCGAAACCGCGATCAAGCAGCGGCTTGCAACCGAGGATATCCGTTGGTCTTCCGAGGCGATGGTGGTGCAAATCGGCACCGTCGGCACCGTGGTTGGCATGCGGTCGCGCTTCAGCGACCTGATGATCATGGGGCGCCCCTATGGCGAGGGCCGGGGTCTGGAAATAGAGGCCGCGCTGGAGGCCGCCTTGTTTGAAGGTGGTGTTCCCGTGCTGATCGTTCCCGATGGCTATACCGGTGAAATCCCGGCGCGTCGGGTGGTCGTGGCGTGGAACCAATCGAACGAAGCCCTGGATGCGGTGCGCAAGGCGATGCCGATCCTGAAGGCCGCCGAACTGGTCGATATCACCGTGATCGACCCGCCCGCCCACGGCCCGGAACGGTCCGACCCCGGCGGACAGCTCAGCCAGTTTCTGGTGCGCCACGGCGTCCACGCCGAGGTTTCGGTCCTGGCGAAAACCATGCCGCGCCTGTCAGATGTGTTGAATCGCCACATGCGTGACACCAATGCCGATCTGGTGGTGATGGGGGCCTATGGCCATTCGCGCTTCCGCGAAGCCATTCTGGGCGGTGCCACGCGGCATATGCTTGAACTGGCCGATACCCCGGTTCTGATGGCGCACTGACGCCACGGGCGGTGGCGTCTAGCCGAAGACGCCGCCGTCGCTGTCATCCCCGGCCTCGGCCATCAGCCGGTCCATGTCGGGCACCATGACGTGGCGCTTGCCGGTCAGTTCGATGACACCTTCACGCTTCAGCGCCGAGATCTGCCGCGACACGGTTTCCAATGTCAGCCCCAGATAATCCGCCATCGCCTCACGCGTCAACGG
Organism: Paenirhodobacter sp.; assembly: GCA_036398515.1. GTDB lineage: Bacteria > Pseudomonadota > Alphaproteobacteria > Rhodobacterales > Rhodobacteraceae > Rhodobacter. Next base: position 4,680 of record DASWPI010000092.1, on the reverse strand, counting down.
CAGGTCAAAGGTCATGTGCCCCTTGGCGGGCAGCATGTTCACCGACGCATCGCGTCGCGCGATGATTGACAGCAGCGAGGCGATCTTTTCACGCGCCGTCTTGCGGCCCAGCAACAGCATCCATTCCCGCGCCGCATCCAGTTCATCCAGCGTCATCTGCAACAATCGCTGCGCCAGATGCGGTGTGCGCTCCATCATCTCTTCAAACGGCTTGCGACGGAAACAGCACATCAGAATATCGGTGGTGGCGATCACGTTATAGGCGGCACGTGCCCGCCCCGGACGCCCGACGAAATCCGATGGTAGCAACAGCCCCACCATCTGCGTGCGCCCGTCTTCCATGGTCTGGGTCAATGTCGCGATGCCGGAAACCACCGAGGCGACGAAATCCATCTGGTCCCCGGCCCAGATCACCGTCTGGCCCGCCTCGAAGCTGCGGTAATACTTGATCCGCTCCAACGCGTCCAGTTCCGCCGCCTCGCAACGCGCACAGACGGCGCGATGCCGTATGGGGCATTCGCCACAGGTCAATGTGCCGTGGAAATGATCGTCATGCGCCATCTGGATATCACTTGATTTGCGTCAATTTCCGCAGTGCAGCCATAGCATAAGATATACATATGGAACAGGAATCGCAACTCGCCCGGCTCGGTCTCTTCGATGCACGGGTTCCCCGCTATACCAGCTACCCCACAGCGCCGCATTTCACGGCAGATGTGGGCGCGCCCGACTATCAGCGCTGGATACAGGCGATTCCCCCCGGTGCGCGGATATCGCTGTATATGCATGTGCCGTTCTGCCGCCGGTTGTGCTGGTTTTGCGCCTGCCGCACCCAGGGAACGCAAAGTGATGATCCGGTCCGCGCCTATGCGGAAACCCTGTTGCAGGAACTGGCGTTGCTGCGGGAAAATCTGGCGCCGGGGGTCGTGTTGTCGCGCCTGCACTGGGGTGGTGGCACGCCGACCCTGATGCCCGCGGACATGATCCGCCGTCTGGCAGATGCCATTTTCGACGTCGTGCCGATGGGTGAAGGCGCCGAATTCTCGGTCGAGATCGACCCGAACGAGATCGACGCCGCACGCATGGATGCGCTGGCCGCCAGCGGCATGAACCGTGCCTCGATCGGGGTGCAGGATTTCGATCCGCAGATCCAGCAGGTGATCGGCCGCGATCAAAGCTATGAAATCACCCGTGCCGCCGCCGAGATGATCCGCGCCCGCGGCATCCGCAGCCTGAACGCCGATATCCTGTTCGGCCTGCCGTGGCAAAGCCCCGAGAAAATTTCACAATCGGTGCAAAAGCTGCTGTCGCTGGAACCCGACCGGGTGGCGCTGTATGGCTATGCACATGTGCCGTGGATGGCGCGGCGGCAGGTGATGATCCCGTCCGACCACCTGCCCACCCCGCAGGAGCGGCTGGCGCTGTTTGAAACCGCGCGCGATCTGTTCGTGGCAGACGGTTATGATGCCATCGGGATTGACCATTTCGCCCTGCCCTCGGACGGATTGGCACAGGCGCAGCAGGCGGGGCGACTGCGGCGGAACTTCCAGGGATATACTGATGATCAGGCCCAGGTTCTGCTGGGCCTTGGCGCCAGTTCCATTTCGCGCTTCCCGCAGGGCTATGCGCAAAATGCCCCGGCCACCTCGGCCCATATCGCGGCGATTCGGGCGGGCGGCTTTTCCACCACGCGCGGCCATGCCTTTGGTCCGCAGGATCGGTTGCGCGGACGGTTGATCGAGGCGCTGATGTGTGATTTCCGCGTGTCGACCGCCCAGATGATCGACGAATACGGTGCCGATCCGGCGCAGTTGCGGACCATGTTCGCACAATGCGCGGCGCAATTCGGCGAGATGGTGCGAATCGATACCGACGGCCTGACGATTCCCGACGCCGCCCGCCCGCTGACCCGGATGATCGCCCGGCATTTCGACACCTATGACCTGTCGGTGGCCGGACATAGTTCAGCGATCTAGGCGGCCTCGACAAAGCCGATCAGCCGGGGCAGGCAGACACTGTGCAGGTCGTACGCCGCGATGACCCGCGCCCGCGCGGCCGCACGCATCGACAGATATGCCGCCGGGTTGGCCAGCGCGTCGATCAGGGCCCGCGACCAGCCCGCAATATCGAAAAAATCGACCAGCTTGCCGTTCACGCCGTCTTCGATCACCTCGCGGAGCGGACCGGTATCAGACCCGATCACCATCGCCCCCGCCGCCATCGCCTCCAGCAAGGACCAGCTCAGAACGAACGGATAGGTCAGATAGGCATGGACCCGACTGATCTGCAGGATCGACACGAAATCCGCATAGCGGACAGGACCGGTGAAATGCACCCGCGACAGATCCAGCCGATCCCCCAGTTCCGCCAGCAGGCGATCCTTCCAGCTGCCCGTGGCGGGGGCGGCACCGTAGCTCTGCCCCTCACGCCCGACGATCAGCACATGCGCCCCAGGCCGCGCCGTCAGCACATCGGGCAAGGCGCGCAGGAAGGTGTGAAACCCGCGATAAGGTTCCAGAGATCGGCTGACATAGGTCAGCACCTCATCCCCCGCGCCAAAGGTATGGCTGCCGTCGGGCAATGTGTATGTGGCGGTGGGATCGGGGTGGACGCGATTGGTGTCGATCCCGTCATGGCACAGGGTGATTTTATGGCGCAGATCCGGCGGGAAGGTATCGGCCTGATACAGGGTCGGCGCCAGCGCGGCATCCGCACTTACCATCGCCTGCAACAGATGTGCCGCGCGTGCCACCGTTGACACCCGCCCGGCCAGCGTCGGGCGCGAAAATTCGGGATCAAACCCGCTGTCCAACCCGGAACCGCGATACATCCATTCAGCATAGATCAACAATCGCGCCTCGGGCCAGACCTCTTTCAGAAACAGCGTTTCGCCCCAGCCGGGATGGCCAAAGATCACATCGGGCACATAACCGGTTTGTGCGCGGAACTGTTGTGCCGCACGCGCCGCACGCCAGCCGCGTTCCGCTGAAACCGTGTAGCGCGCCCCGATCCCACGCGCCCCCGGATCGGTATGCCCGCGATATTTCAGCACCGGAACCGATGCGGCGCGGGTGTTGGTTTCGGCCGTCAGCGCCCGAACATCATGCCCACGCGCCACCAAGGCCGGGGCCAGATGCAGAAACTGGCCGGGAAAATTCTGATGAACAAATAGGATCTTCACAAAACCTCACCCAGTGCCGCCCGGATCAGAGTCCGGGTGTACTGGGTTTTTGGTGAAGAAAAGATTTCCGCCGCCGTGCCCGTTTCCAGAATATCGCCATTTCGCATCACCAGAACCTGATGCGACATCGCCCGCACCACCCGCAGGTCATGGCTGATGAATAAGTAAGCCAACCCGTGACGGCGTTGCAGATCGCGCAGCAATTCAACAATCTGCACCTGCACCGTCATATCCAACGCCGAGGTAGGTTCGTCCAGCACCACCACCTTGGGACGCAGGATCATCGCCCGCGCAATGGCGATCCGCTGACGCTGCCCGCCGGAAAACTCATGCGGATAGCGGCGCATGGCGGCAGGGTCCAGCCCCACCTCGGTCATGATCTCGGCCACTATATCGCGCCGGTCACGCCCCGGATCGACCCCATGCACGGTCAACCCCTCGGCGATGATCTGTTCCACCGTCATCCGCGGGCTGAGCGCGCCGAACGGGTCCTGAAACACGATCTGCATGTCGCGCCGCAGCGGGCGTAACTGCTTGGGGGCCAACCCGGTGATATCACGCCCCATGAACACGATCGGCCCCTGGCTTTCGATCAATCGCATCAGTGCCAGCGCCAACGTTGTCTTGCCCGACCCGGATTCCCCGACAATCCCCAGCGTTTCCCCCGCCCGCACCGATAACGACGCATCGTTGACCGCCTTCACATGCCCAACCACCCGACGCAGCAGGCCACGCTTGACCGGAAACCAGATCTTCAGATGCTCGGCGCGCAGCAATTCAGGCGCATCCGCCGCCACCGGCCCGGCTACCCCATCCGGTTCGGCCGCCAGCAACTTGCGGGTATAGGGGTGCTGCGGGTTGGCAAAGATATCCTCGACCGGCCCCTGCTCGACGATCTCGCCCTGCGACATCACACAGACCCGGTCGGCAATGCGACGCACCACATTCAGATCGTGGCTGATGAACAACAAAGACATGCCATGCGCCCGCTTCAGATCGGCCAGCAGTTCCAGGATCTGCGCCTGAATGGTGACATCCAGCGCCGTTGTCGGCTCATCTGCGATCAGCAGGTCCGGGCCATTCGCCAATGCCATCGCGATCATCACCCGCTGGCGCTGACCGCCCGACAACTGGTGCGGATAATCCATCAACCGGGTTTCCGGGTCACGAATGCCGACCTGCGTCAGCAATTCCACGATCCGCGCCCGCGCTGCTGCGCCGCTCAGGCCCTGATGCAGGGCCAGGCTCTCGCCGATCTGCTTTTCGATCGTGTGCAACGGGTTCAACGAGGTCATCGGCTCCTGGAAGATGAAGCTGATATCGTTGCCCCGCACCCGGCGCAGATCGGCTTCCGCCGCGCCGACCATCTCCTGCCCGGCATATTTCACCGAACCCTGCAAATGCGCGTTCGGCCCCAGCAACGCCACAGTCGACAGCGCCGTGACAGACTTGCCCGAGCCGGATTCCCCCACCAGCGCCACGGTCTCGCCCTTGCTCAC
>DASWPI010000091.1:0-27692 GCA_036398515.1 Paenirhodobacter sp. | reverse complement strand
CACCGGTTCGAGCGAACCGGCGAGGGTGATCCGCGTCCATCATCATGCGGCGGGCGCAGTTTGAGGCAAAGAAACGTCCAGTGGACGTTTCGATCCGATAACGGGGCCTCCGAAAGAGGCTCTTGGCCGTTCGAGAGGTGGATTCTCGACCAAGATCCACCTCCGCGTCAACGGCGCTGGCCTCCCAATGAGAACCGAGATCACGCCGGGGCAGGATTCCGACTATACCGGCTATGCTATGGTGATGGCAGACAACCTGCCCCAGCCAGCCGTCCTGGTCGCCGACAGAGGCTACGACTCTGATAAAATTCTCTGATAAAATTGGGAAGACATCGAGAGCCGCAACGCCCTGCCGATGATACCGATGCGCAAGAACCGAAAAGTGCGCAAGGCTGTCGACATGACCATCTACACCCTGCGCAACATGGTCGAGCGCTGCTTCAACAAGCTCAAGAATAGCCGTCGGCTTGAACCGCTACGACAAAACCGCAGACAGTTTCCTCGGCTTCATCGACGTCGCTTGCATCATGCTCTGGCTACGCCATTTGTCAACATGACCTAGGTTATCACCATCCGGATTGCGGAACCGCGCATTGGACTTCTCTGTGCGGTCTAAGAGTCCGGTTTTCGAGAGGTCTTTATCCTTCGAATAGACAAGGACATATTCTGTGTTAACCGAAAGACTCCTGGCCTGGTTCTTCGCGGTAGTCTTCTCCCAGTTTATGATACCGAGCCTGTTGTTTCCCCTGAAAACCTCATCCATCATCATGCCGAGGTGATACAGTTCGTTGCCATCGATGGAGATCGCGATCACGCTGGACGGTTTTAGCATGGCCTTCATGATTTGCAGGCGCGGCATCATCGCTTTGACCCATTTTGTGTGCGCGACCCGTCTTCGGCCGACACGATTGTCCCTAGGTCTGGGTCGTTTTGGTCGTTGTCCCACCGGTCATTGTAACGAAAGTACTGTCCGGTGTTGTAGGGTGAGTCCGTCACTATGAGGTCGACCTGTCCACGGAATTTGTAAAGCGTGACCATCGCTTGGAGGTTTTCTCCCTCGATCAGCATGTTCTTTGACTGAGCTTCCGGGGTTCCCACGTTCAGCTTGGGCTCACGGCGGGTCTGTCGGGCCTTGACTCGCTTTGCGATCTGCATCGCTGAGCGCTTGCCATGGAAGCTCAGGGCCACTCCGCTCGTCATCATCCCTCGGGCGAGACGCTCCAACTCCCCGCGGCTAAACTTGGATAGCTCTGCATCAATATCGAATTCTATGGCCGACCCTCGTACGCTACTTCTCGCAATGTTCCCACGCGTCATTTAGGGATGTGTATACCCAGAGAAAACTGCATTGCGCACCCACCAATCTGCCCGTCGCAACGGACTTTACGTGATGCCGCAGCCGAGAACGGGGAGAGATTGGTCAAGCCGTTCCATGCAGTCAACTGGGTGGCCGTATGGTGGATCTGTCCTCGTCTACCGCTAAGACGGGTGATCGTTCGGTTTCGTGCACTTCGAGAACATGGGGGGTAGAAGCGAAGCCCCTCCTGGTGGCCTTGGCCTCAGGGAAGCTGGTCTGGGAGACGCGCCCCATTCGCTTGCAACGCGATGCTCGCATGACTACAGAGAGCATGTGGCACAGCCCGGGTGCTTACAGCAGTCGTGTCGTTTGCCGGAGATGGAAGTTCTGCACTGTTGGCAATCCATCAATATGATATTTCATAACATATTTTTACCCTGTTCTGCGCGATTAGCTATTGACTCATGGTGGGGTCCGCTCCCATATTTTCTGCGGAGGCTTTGTGGCGGCGACGTTGCATTGCCCTTTTTGTTGTATGATTAGGCGCGCTCTTGTGGCCGCAAATCGCGTATTTCCTTGACACCCCAGACCATCTGACCGCCCTCTGTCAGGCGACTATAGCGCATGCGCTTGACGTTCTCTACAAGCGGGTCGAGCTCTGGCCGGGTGGTTGCCGGCATGCGAGCTAGGCGCAGGCCTCAGCTTACCACATGTGCCACCAAGTCCGCGATCTGGATCAGTGAACTCAGGTCACTGTGCACGAAAAATGGCTCTGGAACGATGAGCCGGGATCTGGTTCGACCGTTAGCGGTGCGCTGAAAATACCTCGAAATCTGGCCGAGAAGGACGTGGCTGGCCGACTTATCTAACTCATCAAAGACCAGAAAGCCCATCGGATCCCCAGTTGTCTGATTCAGAAAATGGTAGAAGCCTTCGAGGAAGAAGGCATAGTCTTTCCGCATCGCCTCCCCATTCGGAGGACGCGGCGCGTCTTGGGGAACCATTGTTGCGAACACCTTGCCGTTATGTATGCTTGCGGACGAGGTCAAGCACAAACTCGCAGTATGCGATCTTGGCCTGCGCGAGGGCCGTTAGACGGGATCGTGTCGGGTTCGTACCGTCTTCCAGAATTTCCTTTGCAAGTTGTTTGCGGTCCTCGTGCGCAAATGGCTCCATCTGTGCGGCATGCCGCTAGGTCTTCGTCTTGAGGAGTTCCTTGGCCTTTGCCTCCGCTCCGTACGCTTCGAACAGACGCATGCCAAAGAAATGCTGCTGAGCATCCGAAATCTGACGGATCAGCGGCCAGATTTGGCGATCCTCAATCGCGACCCCGGCCAGTACTTCGTATGGGGAGTTCCATTGATCCTGACCAGATTCATCGACAAAATGCGCCCAACTCACCTTGAGATTCTCCCATAATCGCGTTCGGACTTATATCGGCATCGAGGCATGGATAAGCTATCCAAAATTTGGAGGCGGGTTCGCGTTCCACTCCTGCGAAGGGAACAATCGAGGTGAAAGTTATCACGAAGCACCATCCGGCTAACACTCATGACGAATCGTAAATTATTGATATTAAATATTTATTGCTGTTTTTCTATCATCCCAGCGACGATCACTGCCACCCGTTCCGCTGCCGCTGCGAGATACTGCCCGTCGAGATGGGCATAGGGGGTTGGCATGAACAAGCAGCTTTCCGGCGATGGTCAGGCTCTGGCCCTGCATGATCGCGTGACTGGCATAGGTATGGCAAAGATCGTGAAGCCGGATGTCCTCGGGCAGTCCCGCGCGCCAGCGGATGATCGACCATTGATGGTCGATCTTGCCGATAAGGGTATTCGGCAGGCGCGGGATGGGAAAGACGAAGGGCGAGACCGCGCCCTTCTTGCGTTTTGCGAGCAGCCGGATCACGGGCGAGGACAGCAGCACCTCGCGCGGCCCGGTCTTCGTGGTGGTAAGCTTAAGCCGATCCGGCAGAACCTCGCTCCAGCGCAGCCGGAGGATTTCGCCTGAGCGGCAGCCGGTCAGCAGGATCAGACGGATCGCCGCTGCGGCGTCCCGGTGTTGCACCGGGCAGGATGTGAGTGCCTTGCCGAGTGCCGTGATCTGAGGGCTGGTTAGCAAGCGTCCCCGCGCCCGCCGCAGATTCTTGCGGACGGGGCACAGGGGTTGGGCGCATCCTGCGGGATGAGCTTTGTCGAGCGGGCGAAGTTCAGCATCGTCACCAGAATGCCGAGCGCCTGATTGGCCCCGCCGGGACGGGTCCGGGAATAGGTATGGAACCAGTGTGCAATCTCAGGTGAGTTCAGGCGCAGCACCGGGCGCTTGCCGAAGGCCAGGCGAAGCTGGGTGTCGAGATAGACACGGCAGGAGGCCAGTGTCGCGGGCGTCCAGTGTCGCGGGCGTGTAAACGCCTTCCTTCGCAACAAGGAACAGATCGGCCAGAGCATCGAAGGTCAGGGAGCGGGCCGTGAGGGGGCAGGGGAGGCGGGGCCTCCGCTGCGACCAGTTTTGACGCCTGCGCGCGGGCAGCGGCAAGGTCGATCTGATCGGCCACGCCAATGGTGATGCGCCGGGTGCCCATGCGCAGAACCCAAGACTTCGCACCCGATGGCATCACCCTCAGGCCAAAGCCCGACACCTGGGCATCGCGCAGCGTGTATTCCTTTTCGCCGGGGCGGGCACTGCGGATCGTGGCTGGGGTCAGGAGATTGGTGACGGTCATTTGCCAGCCTCCTTCTTGCAACGCTCGAAGTCGGCCTGCACCGCCTTCCAGAACAGTTTCCGGTCCAGCCCGTGCTTTTCGCAGAAGGCCGGGATCAGCAGACGCGAGCGCCTGTATTCATGCAGAAGCTGCGGCGGGATGGCGGGGGAGCGATTTGGCGGGCAAACGGGAGGACGGGGTGGCGGTCTGGTGTTTCGACGGCTTGACGGTAGTGGCGTGCTGGCGGCCTTTCTGCGTGAGAGCATCGTGCAGATGTTCCCCGACACTCGCCGCCGCCTTCTTCAAGGTCTCATCCGCCAGCTGCGTGTAGCCTTCGGTGATCGTCAGGTCGCTGTGGCCACGCAGAGGCCCGCGACCGTGCGCAGGGGCTCACCCGCGCTGACGGCCGTGGTGGCGAAGCTGTGGCGCAGGTCATGCAGGCGCAGCTTCGGTATCCCGATCTCGGTCCTGAACTCGTGCCAGAGCTTGTTGAGCAGCGCGGTGCTGACAGGCTTGCCATCCTGCCCGAACACCAGATCGCCGGTGCGGGGCAGAGAGGCCAGCAGATCGAGCGCATGTGTCCCGAGCCAGATTGACCGGGGACCGGCCTTGGCATCAGGCAAGGCGGCGCGTGGCCCGTCGATCCAGTCCCAACGAAGCCCCTCCGCTTCGCCCCGGCGGCACCCGGTCAGGGCGAGGAAGCGGATCAGCGCAATGAGCAGAGGTGCTGCCTCGGCCCGGGCATCGAGAGCACGACCGAAGCGAGCATAGTCCTTCGCCCGCAGCACTGTGGCGGTGAAGCCGGATTGCTTCCGGCGCATCCCGGCGCAGGGATTGCTGCCGGGTACGCGCAGGCCCATCAACTCGGCATGACGCATCATGCCAGAGAGAACCGCCAGCGCCCGGTTGCGCCCGCCGGGGGCGCAGGGCAGGGATGCGAACCAGTCCACCACATCATCGCGCGTCAGCGCTGCGACCGGATTCTTGCCGAGGCGGGGCAGGATATGAACCCTGACCCCCTGCCGATGGCTGATCTGCGTTGCGGGTTTCCACTGGCCTGCGCAATCCGCAAGCCAGCGGTCGGAGAACTCGGCCACACTCGCCTCTGTCCTGACGACCTGTGCCGCCTGTTCGGTGTGGAGGGCGTCAAGGACAGCATTGGCCGCCAGACGGGCGGGATTCCCGCGTCAGCGATAAACCCACACCGAGGACACGCCGGATGCTGCGCCCGTCGATCCAAGTCTGGACGATCCAGCTTTCCCGGCCAAGGCGATTGCGCAGACCAAGGGCAGAAACCTTGTCATCCTAGGTCACAAAGTCTGCAAGGGGGCCGTCGGCACCCTTATTGGGCGCGGACGGTAGGGGCAAGTTGCGGTCGGGCCATGGTGGTTTCTCCCGCTTTCCGTCAGGACAAAATCCAAGCAGTCCCCGGAAAGCGCTCAGGACAAGGTGGAAAGCATTCCCCCTCCCGACTGCGCGACCTGTCCTGCCCCTTTGGGATTTCGAGCTAACCGCTTGCATCGGCTGGCTGATCCCGTGTTCTTGCCCCAAGGTGTGACTCATGCCACCTTATGGCTTTCCCAGCACACCCCTAAGCACCACCTATCGGACCGGACCCATGACACAGACCAGAACCATGCTGACCTGCGGCGCACTGATCGCGGCGCTTGCCTGTCCCGTCATCGCGTCGGCGGACACGCTGACCGGCACCGTCAGCTACCGCGAGCGCATGGCCCTGCCGCCCGGCGCGGAAATAGAGGTCCGCCTGCTGGATGTATCGCGCGCCGATGCCCCGGCCGACACGCTGGCCGAAACCCGCATCACGCCGGAAACCCAGGTGCCGGTGCCCTTTACGCTGGATTATGACGCGGCGCAGATCATTCAGGGCCACAGCTATGCGCTACAGGCGCGGATCACCGTGGACGGCCAGTTGATGTTCCTCAACACCACCCGCCATCCGGTGCTGACCGGCGGCACAGACGCCACCGACATCATGGTCACGCGCACCGCCCCCACCCCCGCCGGATCATGGCTGGCCGAGGATATCGGCGGCGGCGGCGTCATCGACCGGGCGCAAAGCGTGCTGAATCTTGGGCCGGATGGCACGGTTTCGGGCACCGGCGGCTGTAACCGCATCAGCGGCAAGGCCACCCTCGACGGCCAGAAGATCAGCTTTGGCCAGATGGCCAGCACCATGATGGCCTGCCCGCCCGCACTGATGGATCAGGAACGCAAATTCCTGGATGCGCTAAGCGCCGCCCGCAGCTGGCAGATCGACCCGGTCCAGCGTAAATTGCGCCTGATGGACGAGGCCGGGAAGACGGTTGTGCAATTCGCCCAACAATAATTCGCACGGCAATAGCGCAAAAGAAAACGCCCGCGCCTTTCGGCACGGGCGTCCGATCCAGAGGATCGAAAAATCAGCGGCGCAGGCCCAGACGCTCGATCAGCGACTGATAGCGGGCAACGTTGTTCTTCTTCAGATAGTCCAGCAGCTTGCGGCGTTGGGCCACCAGCATCAGAAGGCCACGACGCGAGTGGTTGTCCTTCTTGTGGATCTTGAAGTGCTCGGTCAGGTTGGCGATACGCTTGGACAGCAGCGCGACCTGAACCTCGGGCGAACCGGTGTCACCTTCCTTGGTGGCATAGTCCTTCAGGATCTGGTTCTTGTCTTCGACGGTGATCGACATCGGGATCTCCTTGATCAAGGGGTGGATGGCACAAGCCGGGATGTCGTCCAGCAAGGCCCGCAATATCCATCAGTGACGATGGATGGGTGCCCATAAGGGAAAATCGCTGAAAAGAAAAGCCTGATTCGCCCCGCGTTACAGGCGCTATCGGGTATAATCCTCGGACTTCATCAGCAACACATCATCAATCGTCAGGCGCGGGACGTTCAGCACCTCGGCCAGACGCGCCCCATTGGCGGTGATCCAGTGCGAACCAACGTGATCAGACGACTCCAACCCCAGCTCTGGGGCGGTATCGCCCTCCCACAGCACGATCAGCCGATCCTCGCCCTTGGTGAAATCGGCAATCGAGGGCGGTGTCGCCGGGTCGATCCAGTCCCCCACCACGAAATCATCATGCCCCTCCTGGCCCGCGACCCAATCGTTGTTCCCGGCGACCAGCACATCATCGCCCTTGCCGCCATTCAGGAAGTCCTGACCGTCATCGACATCCTTGCCGTCAACCAGGGCCCAGCCATACAGCACGTCATTGCCATCGCCGCCCATCAGCGTGTCACTGCCCATGCCGCCGACCAGCGTATCATCGCCGTCATTGCCCATCAGCGCGTCATTCCCGTCACCGCCCAACAGGACATCGTTGCCCGCACCGCCCAGCAAAGTGTCGTTGCCATCATCGCCGGTCAGGGTGTCATTGCCCATACCGCCGGCCAGATAGTCGTTCCCATCGCCGCCCCGCAGGTCATCGTTGCCGTCGTTACCCTCCAGGCTGTCATTACCCGCATCACCGGACAGGTCGTCGTCACCCGCCCCTCCGTACAAAAAATCGTTGCCGTTGCCGCCCATCAGGGTGTCATTGCCCTCATAGCCGTTGATCTGGTCTACGCCATCCCCACCCTCGATCAGGTCATCCCCCAGATCGCCCCACAACGTGTCATTGCCATCGGTCGGCAAGGGCGACGGCGGCCTGTCACCGGGCAGGGCGGGCAATTGCCATGAGGTATCGCCGGGATTTGTCGGATCTGTTCCGCCGGTATCGGTGCCATTACCGGTTCCGGGATCGGTCCCCAGATCGGGATCCGTCGGACTGGGCCAGACGATATCGGGTGTCGATGGACCGGACGGAGGGTCGATCACGGGTGTCTCGAAATCCAGCATGTCGCCACCGCCGGTATCGGGCGGCACTTCGGCACCATCGGACCCATCGTCGTCATCCGAACCGGCAGAAGAATGACCGGTGGATGGCATCAAACCCAGCGTAGCGCCTGCCATCAGCAGGCCAATCAGCCCCGCCTCCACGAACATCTGCAATACCCCCTAATATCACAATGACGTGTCGCACAAATCCGCCAACGTCCCAAGCAATGTCATGGTAAAAAAAACAAAAGGTCTATGGTTGGTTAAGCTCAGGACCATCGCTCGGGTTGGCGGTCATATCCAATATAAAGCGGATGTTTTGGCGCACCAGCCTTGGTCAACCCCAGATGGAACAAATCACGTCCCGTTGCCCGCAACAGGTGTTCGACCGCAACACCCCGGTCCAGATGCGCGCCATGTGCCCCCCAGGCACAGACAATCCGCGATTGCGGCCCCGCGGCCCAGCTGACGCTGTCAAGAATGGCATGATCATTTTCCGGCCCGACCGGATCGGGCTGCGCCCGCATTTCACGCGGATCGGTGGCGCGCCAGGCAAAGATATTGGTCACCCGAAACGCCCCGAAGCCCAGCGTCCGGGCCCGCCGCTCACACCGTTCCACGGTCGGGTCGTTCTGCACCTCGGTCGCGGTCGAGGGGTTCAGCATCACAAACAACGCCCGCGCCCCCGCCGGGTCCCACACCCGCGTCAACAGGTAGCGATACCGCTCGCAATCGGAATAGACCGCGATCGAGGGCGCATCGCCCTTGGTAAAGGTCTTGGTGATCATGCCGCCCCCGATCTGCTGGCCTATTCGCCGGTATTGAACACCCGGCTGGGGTGCAGTTCCCCCCCCATGTAGCGGCCGACCGCAATGGCGCGGCCCTCAAAGCTGGCCCAGACCTCTACGCCATAGTCGATCCCCTGCGCGATCACCATGCCGGGATTGCCATGCCCCAGACGCGCAGCGCCCTCGACGGTGGCCTTGACCTCTGGCAGGTCCTCCAGACCCAGTTCCAATGGTAACAGATACGCGTCCAGTTCCGGCGAACGGGCCAGTCGGTCGAGATCCTCCAGGCTGAGGCCCTTGTCCGCCTCGAACGGACCGGACCAGTCCCGGCGCAGCCATTTCACATGGCCAAAACAGCCCAGCTTGCGGCCCAGATCACGCGCGATGGACCGCACATAGCCGCCCTTGCCGCAGACCATTTCCAATTCGACCGTATCGGCATCGGGACGGCCCAGCATCACCAGGCTCTCGACCCACAGCGGTCGGGCCGCCAGATCCATCACCTCGCCCTCGCGCGCCAGATCATAGGCACGGTCGCCATCGACCTTGACCGCCAAGAACTGCGGCGGAACCTGCATGATATCGCCCTGGAAATCGTTCAGCGCCGCGACAATATCGGCATCGCCCGGCCGCAGGTCCGAGGTCTCGATCACCGTGCCCTCGGCATCGTCGGTATTGGTCGCCGCGCCCAGCGTGACCTGAAACCGGTAACACTTCAGCGCGTCGGTGATATAGGGCACGGTCTTGGTCGCCTCGCCCAGTGCGACCGCCAAAACCCCGGTCGCCGCCGGGTCCAATGTGCCGGCGTGACCGGCCTTTTTGGCGTCCATCGCCCAGCGCACCTTGCCCACCACCGAGGTCGAGGTCACCCCCGCCGGTTTATCGACAATGATCCAGCCCGAAATATCGCGGCCCTTTTTGCGGCCCATGATGCTCTCCGTATCAGAAGGCCCGGGTGCTAGCCTGATCGGGCGGGCGGGTCAATGCGGGCGTTGGCCGTGCGGACCGCGGCCTACCCCCAACGCCCAGAATGATCCGTGCAAACCGCATGGTGCCTGCGCCACATCAATCGCGCGCCACCACCCCCACGATCGGCCCCATAGGCCAGCCAAAATCAGACCGCCCCTGCGCGGGCACCATCAACCGCGAGATCGAGCCATCCAGATACAGCGCATCACGCGCGCCCAGCGCATCGCGGAAGAACCGCGCGAACAGATGGAAATTCACCGGCTTGTCCGAAATCGCGAACCATGCGGCTTCGCCATCCTGTGACACCCCGACACCATTGCGGATATAGGTGCTGTCGCTATCAGAGATGAAGCGCGGATGCAGCGCCCCGTCAATCACCAGCATCGGGCCGGATTGGGTGGCATACCGGCAAGAGGGACGTTCCTGCGCGAAACGGCGGCTTTCGATCACCCGCAACCGGTCCCCGACACAAAACACGCCATTCGGCAACATGCCGAAATTGCCGTCGCCCGCGCCGGTCACCACCGGATGGTCCTGACGGCCGTTTTCGATATACAGCCCGACCGGGTTGCGATCCGGCCCATACATGCCGCCGTTCATCGCAAAAACCAGACGCTCACCGGGTGCCATCTGCGCCTGCAGCCGCCCCGGCGTGCCGATCACGCGCCCATCGGCATCCTTCAGCCAAACCCGCACGTCATCGGTGGCACTGGCCTGACAGACGGTAAACGGTAGCCCCTCGAACAGAACGGTGCGACAGGGATCCTCGGCCAGCGCGACGCGCGGCACGACCAATGCCAGCGCCGCGAACAGGCTATTCCAGATCTTCATCGTCTGTGTCGCGCCGGGCAATATCGCGCTGCACCGTTTCGTCGGCAAACAGCCGCCGCGTCTCATCCAGCCGGTCAAAGGTCTCATCCAGATGGAACCGCAGATCGGGGGTGTATTTGGTGGTCAGCGCCTTGGCGACATGGTGGCGCAGCTCACCGGTATGACGGCGCAGTGCGGCCAGCATCACCTTGGCGTCTTCCCCGCCCAGCGTGCCCCCCAAAGGCGCAACATAGACATTTGCCACCTTCAGGTCGGTCGAGGTGCGCACCTCACCCACCGTGATCGAAATCCGGTTCAGGTCGGGATCATGCACATCCCCCCGGATCAAAACATCCGAAAGCGTGCGCCGGATGACTTCACCCACCCGAAGCTGACGTTGCGAAGGGCCATCGCCCGAGGAATAACTGTTCTTTGCCATATCCCGCACATAATGCGTTCTGCGCCCTGCCGCAACTCGGGCCTTTGCCTGCGGGGCCGGGCGGGCTAGAAAACCCGCAAAAGAAGGAGAAGGCGATGGAAGATCTGCCGGGAATCGTGATTACCGGGGCCTCGGGCCGGATGGGGCAGATGCTGGTGCGGGCGGTGCTGGCATCCGACAAGGTGCGTTTGGCCGGGGCGGTGGTGCGCGCCGGGCACGATTGGGTCGGCCGTGATCTGGGGCAGGCCATGGGCGGTGCGCCAAATGGCACAATGGTGACCGATGACCCGCTGCCGGCCTTTGCAGGGGCGCGCGCGGTGATCGACTTCACCACACCCGATGCCACGCTGGGCTTTGCCAGACTGGCGGCACAGGCACGGCTGGTGCATGTGATCGGCACCACCGGGTTTGACCGCGCGCAACTGGCGGCGCTGGACCCTTGTGCCCGTCATGCGGTGATCATCGAGGCGGGCAACATGAGCCTGGGCGTCAACCTGTTGACCCAGCTGACCCGCAAGGTGGCTGCCGCGCTGGATGAAGACTGGGATATCGAAATCGTCGAGGCACATCACAACCGCAAGGTCGACGCCCCCTCGGGCACGGCCCTGATGCTGGGCAAGGCGGCGGCGACGGGGCGCGGTATCTCGCTGGACGATCACATGGAATCGGGCCGCGACGGGCTGACCGGGCCACGGCAGCGCGGCGCCATCGGGTTTTCCGCCATTCGCGGCGGCGATATCGTGGGCGAGCATGACGTGATCTTTGCCGCGGCGGGCGAACGTATCGTGCTGCGCCACATGGCGACGGATCGCGGCATTTTTGCGCGTGGCGCGCTGAAGGCCGCGCTATGGGGGCTGGACCGCAAACCGGGTCGCTATGACATGATTGATGTTCTGGGGCTTTAGGCCTCAGAAATCTATCGCCAGACCCTTTTTCTCCCAATCGCCATAGCGCACGGGTTCCGGGCCATCACGCCCGCCCAATTCGGTCGGCAGGTCGGCGGGCTTGGCGGCGCGGCGGCGTTCCTCGGCCTCGGCCAGCGCGCGTAAGGCTGCGGGCGGCAAACCTGTGGGCTGTTGGGGGTTGTTCGGAATTTCGGTCATGCTGGCCTCCTGTTCCGGGATTCCTTGTTTCCGGGATAAGGGTGTTATAGGCCGCAGCAAACCTTGCAACAAGCCATATGGGGATGCGCCGATGAGCGGTATCGACCTTGC
This sequence comes from Paenirhodobacter sp., assembly GCA_036398515.1. Classification (GTDB taxonomy): domain Bacteria; phylum Pseudomonadota; class Alphaproteobacteria; order Rhodobacterales; family Rhodobacteraceae; genus Rhodobacter. The sequence continues at coordinate 15,647 of DASWPI010000091.1, read as the reverse complement.
ACGCCGCGCCGCCTGCGCACTTTTGATCGGGGTGACCGAGGACCGCCAGACCCTGTCCGAACAGATCGGCGCCGGGGCGCTGGAGGGTCTGTCCCCGCCCGAGCGCGCCCGCGCCCAGCGACTGGCCACCACCACCTTGCGCAACATCGAGCGGGTCGACGCGATGCTGAAGCCGCATATGCGCCGGACGCCTCCGCCCGACATGCGCGCGTTGCTGCGGCTGGCGGTGACTGAGCTATGCGCCGAAGACGCCCCCCCGCATGGTGTGGTGAATGCCGCCGTCACCCTGACCCGCGCCGGTGGACGGCGAACGGAACCCTTTGCCGGGCTGGTCAATGCCGTGCTGCGCAAGGTGGCGGATGACCGGGCGCGATGGGAAACCCTGCCGCCGCCCGCCCTGCCCGGCTGGCTGCGCGGGCGGTTGATGTCGAGCTATGGCAAATCCGCCGTCCAGCGGATGGAGATCGCGCATCTGGCCGGGGCGCCGACCGACCTGACCGCACGCGGCGATGCCGCCGTGCTGGCGGAACGGCTGGGGGCGGCCCTGTTGCCCACCGGATCGGTGCGTCTGGCGCCCGGTGCGCAGGTCACCGGCCTGCCCGGCTACGCCGAGGGGGACTGGTGGGTGCAAGATGCCGCCGCCGCACTGGCCGTGCGGGCCTTGGCGCCGCGTGCCGGGGAACGGGTGCTGGATCTGTGTGCGGCGCCGGGTGGCAAGACATTGCAACTGGCGGCGGCGGGGGCGCGGGTGACAGCGCTGGATATCTCGGCCACGCGATTGGCGCGGCTGGCGGAAAACCTGACGCGCTGTGGGTTGCAGGCCGAAACCGTGGCCGCCGATGCGCTGGATTGGACACCAGACACCGGATTTGACGCCATTTTGCTGGATGCGCCCTGTTCCGCCACCGGCACGATCCGACGCCACCCAGACCTGCCCTTTGTCAAGGACCCGGCCGGGATCAAGTCCCTGTTCGCGCTACAGGCGGCGCTGCTGGACCGGGCGTTGGGCTGGCTGAATCCGGGCGGGCGGCTGGTCTATGTCACCTGTTCGCTGCTGCCCGAAGAGGGGGAACACCAGATCACAGCCGCTTTGCAACGCCACCCCGAATTGCGGGTGGCCCCAATGGATGTGCCGGGCATTCAGCCCGATTGGGTCAGCGCCGATATCGGCCTGCGCCTGCGCCCGGATTACTGGCCGGATCTGGGTGGCATGGACGGTTTCTTCATTTCCTCTGTTTACCTTGATCACTAGGCCGTGATTCTGCGGCGACCGCGATCAAGGTAAACCCATGATTTCTGTCTTCGTTTCGACATCCGATGCCCCCGGCGGCGATACCTTGCACGGGCGGCTTGCGGCCGTGCTGAACCGGCTGGCGGCACATCGGGCGGCACGCAGCCGGGTGAAACCCGGTTTTGCGCGACGCCCTGAACCGCGCGATATCGGATCCCTGATCCGCGGACAGCAATTGATCGGCGGTACATTCCAGTTCGCCGATGCGCTGATCCAGGCGCCAGCGCAGTCGATCTGGGATCTGCCCATCCCGGACCCCGCCCTGGGCCATGCGTTGCACGGCTTCTCCTGGCTGGATGATCTGGCGGCGGTCGGCGATGCGGCGGCGCGGGCACGCGCGCAGGTCTGGACCTTTGACTGGATCGCGCGTTACGGCCTGGGCAAGGGGCCGGGCTGGGCTCCCGATATGACCGGACGGCGGCTGATCCGGCTGGTCAACAACGCGCCGATGGTGCTGAACGGGCGCGATGCGGCATCGCGCGGGGTGTTCATGACGTCGCTGGCGCAACAGGTGGTGTTTCTGTCGCGCCGCTGGCCGGCGGCCACCTGCGGAATCGCCAGGATCGAGGCGTTGACCGGGCTGATCCACGCGGCATTGTCGCTGGATGGCATGGCGCGGCTGGTGCCGCCCGCGATGGCCGCGCTAGCACGCGAATGCCACGACGGGATCGACGCGCACGGCGCCCTGCCCGCCCGGAACCCGGAAGAATTGCTGGAAGTCTTGACCCTGCTTGTCCGCGCGTCCGAGGCGCTGTGCGCCGCAGATATCCAGACCGATCCGGCAATTTTTCACGCCATCGCCCGGATCGCCCCCACCTTGCGCGCATTGCGCCATGCGGATGGCGGCCTGCCACGGTTTCACGGCGGCGGGTGCGGGGCAGAAGGACGGCTGGATGCGGCGTTGGCGGCATCGGGAATCCGCACCCCGGCGGGCACAGGTCTGGCGATGGGGTATGCGCGGCTGCAGGGCGGGCAGACATCAGTCATCATTGATGCCGCGCCGCCCCCGCGCGGGGCATCCTCGGTGACCGGACACGCCTCGACCCTGGCGTTCGAGATGACATCGGGCCGGGTGCCGGTGGTGGTTTCATGCGGTTCCGGCGCGCCGTTCGGGGCTGATTGGCACCGCGCCTCGCGCGCCACCGCCAGCCATTCGACGCTGGAGATCAGCGGCTATTCTTCATCCCGGCTGGGCCCGGAACAGGGCGGGGACGGCGCCCGCACGCAACTGGACGAAACACCGCAAGAGGTGTGGATGCGCACGGATGAGCGCCCCGGACGGCAGGCGATATTCGGCCACGATGGGTATGTCTGCACCCACGGCCTGCACCATATCCGCGATCTGGATCTGTCCGCCGATGGCAGGGTCCTGCGCGGTACCGATACGCTGGGTACGATGTCGTCGGCGGATCGGGCGGGGTTCGACACCGTCGCGGCGCGGGCCGGATCACAGGGCATAGGGTTTCGGCTGCGGTTTCATCTGCACCCGGATATCGACGCGCAAATCGACATGGGGGGATGGGCGGTCTCGCTGGCGCTGCCCTCGGGCGAAATCTGGGTGCTGCGGTTCAAGGGGCCGGTGGATCTGACGCTGGCCCCGTCCGTTTATCTGGAATCGGGGGGGCTGGGCCCCCGCCCCTCGCGGCAGATCGTCCTTTCCGGGCATATGCCGGCGCAGGAATGCCAAATTGTCTGGACCTTGGAGCGGGCACAGGATACGCCCGCGACCATCCGCGACAGCGACACCACCGTGCCGCAACCAGACATCTGAGCATAAGGACTGTCAGCCATGACCAGACCCGTCCCCCTGACCCGCGCATTGATTTCCGTTTCCGACAAGACCGGGCTGATCGACTTCGCCCGCGATCTGGCGGCACGCGGTGTCGAACTGCTGTCGACCGGCGGCACAGCCAAGGCGCTGCGTGAAGCCGGGCTGAGCGTGCTGGATGTGGCCGATGTCACCGGTTTCCCGGAAATGATGGACGGCCGGGTGAAGACCCTGCATCCGGTGGTGCATGGCGGGCTGCTGGCGCTGCGCGACAATGACGAACATCTGGCGGCGATGCGGGCGCATGACATCCAGCCCATCGACCTGCTGGTGGTGAACCTTTATCCGTTCGAGGCCACCGTGGCCAAAGGCGCCGATTACGACGATTGCATCGAGAATATCGACATTGGCGGCCCGGCGATGATCCGCGCGGCGTCGAAAAACCACGCGTTCGTCACCACCATCGTCGATGTCGCGGATTACACCGCCCTGCTGGCCGAACTGGATGCCAATGACGGCGCCACCGGCTATGCGTTCCGCCAACGCCAGGCGCAGATCGCCTACGCCCGCACCGCCGCCTATGACGCCGCCGTCTCGACCTGGATGGCACAGGCAATCGGCGAGGCGGCCCCGCGCCGTCGTGCCTTTGCCGGAACCCTGGCGCAAACGCTGCGCTATGGCGAAAACCCGCATCAGAAGGCCGCGTTCTATCTGGATGGCTCGAACCGCCCCGGCGTTGCCACGGCCAAACAATGGCAGGGCAAGGAGCTGTCCTACAACAACATCAACGACACCGACGCGGCGTTTGAGCTGGTCGCGGAATTCCCGGCGGATCACCCCGCCTGCGCAATCATCAAACATGCCAATCCCTGCGGTGTGGCGACGGGCGCGACGCTGGCCGATGCCTATGCGCGCGCGTTTGACTGCGACCGCACCTCGGCCTTTGGCGGGATCATCGCGCTGAACCAGACGCTGGACGAGGCGACCGCGCATGAAATCGTCAACATCTTCACCGAGGTTGTCATCGCCCCCGATGCCACCGATGCCGCCAAGGCGGTATTCGCGGCGAAAAAGAACCTGCGCCTGCTGACCACCGGCGCGCTGCCGAATGTATCCGCGCCGATCACCAGCTTCCGTCAGGTGGCGGGGGGTTTCCTGGTGCAGGACAAAGACAACGGCATGATTACGCTGGATGATTTGCGGGTTGTGACGAAACGTCAGCCGACGGCGCAGGAACTGAAAGACCTGCTGTTTGCCTGGACGGTCGCCAAGCATGTGAAATCGAATGCCATCATCTACGTCAAGGATGGCGCCACCGTCGGCGTTGGCGCGGGCCAGATGAGCCGTGTCGATTCCACCCGTATCGCGGCGCGCAAATCGCAGGACATGGCCGAGGTCATGGGGCTGGCCGCGCCGTTGACCCAGGGCTCGGTCGTGGCGTCGGATGCGTTCTTCCCCTTCGCCGACGGGCTGATCACCGCCGCCGAGGCGGGGGCGACGGCCATCATCCAACCTGGCGGATCCATGCGTGATCAAGAGGTGATCGACGCGGCAAACGAACGCGGTCTGGCGATGGTCTATACCGGCATGCGGCATTTCCGCCATTGATCCCGTCCCCCGCATCCCATGGTGCGGGGGCCTTCAGCACAGGGTGATACCATGCGTCTGACGGCATGGGTCGCGGCAGGGATCTTCCTGCTCGACCAGATTTCCAAATATATCGTCGTACATCTGCTGAACCTTGACCGGGTTCTGGCCATCGCGGTGCTGCCGCCGTGGCTGAATTTCCATATGGCATGGAATCAGGGGGTGAATTTCGGCCTCATGGCGGGTGACGGCAATCTGACCCGCTGGGTGCTGATTGTGCTGTCACTGGTCATCATCGCCTGGGTCTGGCTATGGGTGCGGCGTGAACGGCATTCACGGCTGATGCTGATATCGGCAGGGCTGCTGATCGGTGGCGCGCTTGGCAATGTGATCGACCGGCTGGTCTATGGCGCGGTGGCCGATTTCCTGAACATGTCCCTGCCGTTCTGGCGCAATCCGTGGTCGTTCAACGTCGCGGATATCGCCATCTTCGCCGGGGCAATCGGCCTGGTGCTGTTTTCCGGCAAAACGGGCGCTATGCCCCCGCCGCAAAAGGCCAAAACCAAAACAGATGCGAAAGCCCGCCGCTGATGCGCCAAGGGGCGTGACGCCGCCCTGACGATAGGCTAAGAGGGGCGAAACGGTAAGGGAGTGACCCATGCGCGCGACAATCGGAAAGCTCGGGATCGCAATGGCGATTACGGCGCTGATCGCGGCTTGTGGTGATGGCGGCACGCCAAAATTGATGCATATGCGTGCGGCGGGGCAAGGCCCCGACGAATTTGGCATCCTGCCGACCAAACCCTTGCAGATGCCGCAGAATCTGGCTGAACTGCCCGCCCCCACCCCTGGTGGTGCCAACCTCAGCGATCCGACACCCGTAGCTGACGCCGTTGCGGCGCTTGGCGGCCGCCCCGCCGGGCTCAGCGGCAATGGCGCCCCTGCCGTGGATGGCGCCTTGGTCGCGCGAGCGACGCGTTATGGCACCGATGCCACGATCCGCACCGAACTGGCCGCAGATGACCTGCAATACCGTCGTGATCATAGCCCACGGCTGTTAGAGCGGTTGTTCTCGATCAACAGCTATTTCAAGGCCTACCAGCCGATGGCGCTGAACCAGCAGGACGAATTGGAACGTTGGCGCGCCGCCGGGGCCATCACGCCGGGTGCCCCACCTGCCGGTGTCGTGAAGAAAGCGCAATAGGGCGTAACGGCCCATCAACTCCCCGTCAGGCAGTCTGCGGGCGGTTGCGCATTCTGTCGCGCGGCGGCACAGTCCCGCCGAACCAACGAGGAACCACCTATTGCGCGCCTCTCTTGCCATTACCTTCTCGGTCATTGCCATCGGCTCTGCCCATGCCGATCCCATCAGTCATTTCACCCTGCCCAATGGCCTTGAGGCCGTCGTCATCGAGGATCATCGCGCCCCCGTCGTGGTGCAGATGGTCTGGTACAAGGTCGGCTCGGCCGATGAGGTGCGGGGCAAATCGGGCATAGCGCATTACCTGGAACACCTGATGTTCAAGGGCACCGACACAATGGCGGCGGGGGAATTGTCGAAAACCGTCTCGGCCAATGGCGGGTCGGACAACGCGTTCACCTCTTATGACTACACCGCGTATTTCCAACGCATCGCCGCCGACCGGCTGGAACTGGTGATGCAGATGGAGTCCGACCGGATGCGCCATCTGCAGATCTCGCCCGACGATTGGCAGACCGAGCGTGAGGTCATTCTGGAAGAACGCGCCCAACGCACCGACAGCGATCCGGGTGCCCTGTTCGGGGAACAGGCACGGGCGGCGCAATTCCTGAACAGCCCCTATGGCACGCCGGTCATCGGCTGGCGGCAGGAAATGGAAGGCCTGACCCGCGATGACGCCTTGGCGTGGTACAACCGCTATTACGCTCCGAACAACGCCGTGCTGGTGGTTGCGGGCGATGTGACGGTGGATCAGGTCCGGGCACTGGCGGATACCTATTACGGCCCGCTGGCGCCATCGGCGGACATCCCACCGCGCACAAGACCGCAAGAGCCGCCGCAACTGGCGGCGCGGCATCTGGATTTCCGCGATGCGCGCGTGGCGCAACCCTATCTCAGCCGCACCTATCTGGCGCCCGAACGCAACCCCGGTGACCAGAAACAGGCCGCCGCACTGACCGTTCTGGCCGCGATTCTGGGTGGCAATGCGCAAACCTCGATCTTGTCGCGCAAACTGGTCTTTGACCGGGGGGATGCGATTTATGTTTCCGCCGGGTATGATGGCATGTCGATCGACAAGACCACCTTCGCTATCTCGATGATGCCCGCGCCCGATGTGACATTGCCCGATGCCGAAAAGGCGCTGGATGCCGCCTTGGCCGAATTCCTGAAAGAGGGCATCGACCCGGCACAGTTCGAGCGCATCCGGGCACAGATCCGCGCCGGACAGATCTATCAGCAAGACAACACCCAGGGCATGGCACAACGCTATGGCGAGGCGCTGGCATCAGGCTTCAGCATTCAGGATGTGCAGGATTGGCCCGAAGTGCTGATGGCCGTGACCGAAGATGACGTGATGGCCGCGGCCGCCAGCCTGCTGAACCCGGCCAATTCGGTCACCGGCTATGTCGGCAAGCCCGGGGCCGCGCCCTCGGCGCCCGCCGGACAGGAGGTTGCCCAATGACCCGCCCGATGATCCATCGCTTGATCCAGATCCCGTTTCGCTGTGCCGCAGCCGCAGTGATCGCGCTGCTGGCCGGGCTACCCGCCCATGCGCTGGATATCGAACAGGTCACCTCCCCCGGCGGCATCCACGCATGGCTGGTCGAGGCGCATGACATTCCGTTCACCGCGCTGGAAATCCGCTTTCGCGGTGGCGCATCGCTGGATGCGGCGGACAAGCGCGGCGAAATCAACCTGATGACCGCAACGCTGGAAGAGGGCTCGGCCGATTACGACAGTCAGGGCTTTGCTGCGGCACAGGAAATGCTGGCGGCGAAATTCGGGTTTGACGTCGATGATGACACGCTGAGCATTTCGGCCCGTATGCTGACCGAAAACCGAGACAAAGCGGTGGATCTGTTGCGCGGCGCGCTGACCGATCCGCATTTCGATCAGGCGTCGGTGGACCGGGTGCGCGGTCAGGTTCTGTCGATCATCGCCGGCGAGGCCAAGGACCCCGGCGCCATCGCCGCACAGGCATTCCGCAAGATCGCCTATGGCACGCATTCCTATGGCACCTCGCTGAACGGCACCGCCGACAGCGTCAAGGCTCTGACCCGCGAGGATATGTTCGACGCCAAGGCCCGCGTCATGGCCCGTGACCGGATGGTGATTTCCGCCGTTGGTGACATTTCACCCGCGCAACTGGGCCAGATGCTGGACCGGTTGCTGGGTGGCCTGCCCGCAACGGGCGCGCCGTTGCCGCCTGCGGTGACACCGGCGCTGACCGGTGGCGTGACGGTGGTGCCGTTCGACAGCCCGCAATCGGTGGTGATCTTCGGACAGAATGGCATCGCCCTGAACGACCCGGATTTCTTCGCGGCCTATGTGCTGAACCAGATCCTGGGCGCGGGCGGGTTTTCCTCGCGCCTGATGGAAGAGGTACGCGAAAAGCGCGGCCTGACCTATGGCATCTACAGTTATCTGATCACCCGCGATCTGGCCGATACCTGGCAGGGCAGCTTTGCCTCGGCCAATGAAAAGGTCGCCGAGGCTGTCAAGATCACCCAGACCGAATGGGCCAAGGCCGCCACCGGCGCGGTCACCGACAAGGAACTGAACAACGCCAAGACCTATCTGACCGGCGCCTATCCGCTCCGGTTCGACGGCAATGCGAATATCGCCGATATTCTGGCGGGGATGCAGCTGAACGGCATGCCGGTGGATTACATCAACACCCGCAATGATCAGGTGAATGCCGTGACCCAGGAAGACGTGGCCCGTGTTGCGCGGCGTTTGATGGACCCGGCCGGGCTGCGGTTCGTGGTGGTGGGGAAACCGGTCGGGCTGGACTAGGCCCGGATCAAACCGCGAACAAATTCCCGCGAATCTGTTGGGCTTTGGGGCGGGCTATGCTAATTCTGGTAGAATGAACGCTCAGCCCCCCAATATCGGCCAATCTCGCCCCGTTATCCGTCAACTGGACGATGCTGCCGCCAACCGTATCGCCGCGGGCGAGGTGGTGGAACGGCCAGCCTCGGCAGTCAAGGAGCTGGTGGAAAACGCGCTGGATGCCGGGGCGTCACGGGTGGATATCGCCTATGCCGACGGCGGCAAGACGCTGATCCGTATCCGAGACGATGGCTGCGGGATGACGGCGGAAGATCTGCCACTGGCCCTTTCGCGCCATGCCACCTCCAAAATCGACGGATCGGACCTGCTGAATATCCACACCTTCGGATTTCGGGGCGAGGCCCTGCCATCGCTGGGCGCGGTCGGACGGCTTGGCATCACCTCACGCGCCGAGGGGTTCGAGGCCGCCCAGATCACCGTTGCGGGCGGGGCCATCGGCACCGTCAAGCCCGCCGCGTTGAACCGGGGCACGATGGTCGAATTGCGTGACCTGTTCTTTGCCACGCCCGCCCGGCTGAAATTCATGCGCACAGACCGCGCCGAGGCGCAGGCCATTGCCGATAGCGTCAAGCGTCTGGCGATGGCCGAACCCTATGTCAGTTTCACCCTGCGGGACGTTTCGGGCGATGGAAACGGGCGCGAGATTTTCCGGGCCGATGCCGAACAGGGCGAATTGTTCGGCGCGCTGGCCGGGCGTCTGGCACGCATTCTGGGCCGTGATTTCACCGATAATGCCGTCGCCATTGACGCCGAACGTGACGGCATCCGCCTGACCGGTTATGCCGCGCTGCCCACCTATTCGCGCGGGGCGGCGGTGGAACAGTTCCTGTTCGTCAATGGCCGCCCGGTGCGTGACAAGATGCTGACCGGGGCCCTGCGTGCCGCCTATATGGATTTCCTGTCGCGCGACCGGCACCCGGCGGCGGCGCTGTTCCTGAACTGTGATCCCGAGCGCGTCGACGTCAACGTTCACCCCGCCAAGGCCGAGGTGCGCTTTCGCGAATCCGGCATACCGCGCGGGCTGATCATCACCGCGATTCGCCATGCGCTGGCGCAGGCCGGGCACCGCGCGTCCTCGACGGTGGCCACGGCCACATTGGGTGCCTTTCGCCCGGAACCACAGCCGGTTCTGGATCTGCCGCCACGGATCTATCAGATGGACCGCCCCTCAATGGGCGCGATCCGCAGCAGTTATTCGGCCCAGGCGCCAGCGTTTGCGGAACCCGCCCCGACCTGGCCCACGCCCATCTTTCCCGCCCCCAGTGCGCGCGCGGAAACGCCCCCGCCCGAGGACCGCCAGCTGCAACACACCCCGCTGGGCGCTGCCCGCGCACAGGTGCATGAGAACTACATCATCGCCCAGACCGAAACCGGCATGGTCATCGTCGACCAGCATGCCGCGCATGAACGGCTGGTCTATGAACGGCTGAAGCGCCAGACCGCCGAAAAGGGCGTCGCGGCGCAGGCGCTGTTGATTCCGGAAATCGTCGAACTGTCGGCGGGCGACGCCGCCTTGCTGCTGGAACATGGCGAGGCGCTGTCGCACCTGGGGCTGACCATCGAACCCTTTGGCGGCACCGCCGTGGCCGTGCGCGAAACCCCGGCGATACTGGGGGAAATCAACGCCGCCGCGCTGTTGCGCGATGTTCTGGACGAACTGTCCGATCTGGGCGACAGCCAGCTGGTCCTGGCGAAAATCGACGCGGTCCTGTCGCGCATGGCCTGCCACGGCTCCATCCGTTCCGGCCGCCAGATGCGGGTCGAGGAAATGAACGCCCTGCTGCGCGAGATGGAGGCCACGCCCCATTCCGGCCAATGCAACCACGGTCGTCCAACCTATGTGGAACTGAAACTGGCCGATATCGAGCGGCTGTTCGGGCGGACATGATGACGATTGACCTGAACAATCCGCTGGTTCTGGGGGGGATCGGGGCCGCGCTGCTGATCGTGCTGCTGCTGGTCATGGTGCTGCGCGCCGCGCGTGCGGTAACACCGATGACGGCACAGTTGATGGCCCTGGGCCAGCGCGTGCAATCGCTGTCCGATGGGCAGCAACAGATGGCGGGCGGGCTGCATCATGTTTCCGAGGCACAAGCCTCCAGCCAGACCAAGATGCTGTCACTGATGGAACAGCGGCTGGGTCAGGTGAACCGCCAGATGGTGGAAAGCCTGCATGGATCGGCCACCCGCACCGCGCGCAGCCTGGGCGATCTGCAACAGCGGCTGGAGGCGATCGACAAGGCGCAGGCGAATATCGAAAAGCTGTCGGGCAATGTGCTGGGGCTGCAAGATATCCTGTCGAACAAGCAGACCCGCGGCGCGTTTGGCGAAATCCAGCTGCATGACATCGTGTTCAATGCCCTGCCCGCAGACAGCTATACGATGCAGGCTACCCTGTCGAACGGGCGGCGCGCCGATTGCTTGGTGCATCTGCCCAACCCGCCCGGCCCCATCGTCATCGACAGCAAATTTCCGCTGGAGGCCTATGAGGCCCTGCGCCGCGCTGAAAACCAAAGTCAGGTGATCGAGGCCCAACGCATGATGCGCATCGCCGTGCGCAGCCATATCCGCGCGATTTCAGAACGTTATCTGATCGAGGGTGAAACTGCCGATGGCGCATTGATGTTTCTGCCGTCCGAGGCGGTTTATGCCGAATTGCATGCGAATTTCCCCGAACTGGTGCGCGACGGGTTTGCGGCCAAGGTCTGGATCGTTTCGCCCACCACCTGCATGGCGGTGCTGAACACGATGCGCGCCGTGCTGAAAGACGCCCGGATGCGTGAACAGGCGGGGGCGATCCGCACGGAACTGGCGGCGCTGTATCAAGATGTCGATCGGCTGGGCGCACGCGTCGCCAATCTGGATCGCCACTTCGGGCAGGCGGCGAAGGATATCGAGGAAATCAAGATCTCTGCCGAGAAGGCCGGAAAACGCGCCCGACGGCTGGACAATTTCGATTTCGAGGAACTGGCCCCCGATACGGCATCGCCCGACACCCCGGCGCGGTTGGTGCAGGTCAAACCCTGATCTTGGCCCCGCATCGTTGATTGCCGCTTGCGCAAATCCCCCGTGCCGCGCAACATTGGTGCAATGCCGGAGGACCCCATGCAGTTGCCGATCAGCCCCGAGAAGATCGCCCATATCATCATCCGCGCCCGCAAATTCGACGCGGATGTGCCGGGTTCGGGCCAAGGCCGCGAATTGCGCGCCTTTATCGCCGCGCTGAATGAGGATGAACAGGCCGGTCTGACCGCGGTGATGTGGATCGGCCGCGAGACATTCGACGCCGAAGAGCTGGACGAGGCGATCAATACCGCCCGCGCCGAGGCCTCGGCCCCGACTGAGGATTACCTGATGGGCATCCCGATGTTGGCCGATTATCTGGAAGACGGGCTGAATGCTCTGGGCATCACGCTGGATGATGCCCAGGAGGATTTCGACCACCCGGTCTAAGGCACGGCGGGGTTGCCCCCGCCCCCTTCAGGCAACCAGCCGATAGCCACCCGATTCGGTTACCAGCAGCCGGGCATTGGCGGGATCGGGCTCGATCTTCTGCCGCAGCCGGTAGATATGGGTTTCCAGCGTATGCGTGGTCACGCCCGCGTTGTAGCCCCAGACCTCATGCAGCAACACATCGCGCGCCACCACCCCGTCGGTCGCCCGATACAGGAATTTGAGGATGTTGGTCTCTTTCTCCGTCAGCCGGATCTTGTGATCCTTGGCGTCGATCAACATCTTCATCGCCGGTTTGAACGTATACGGCCCCAACTGGAACACCGCATCCTCGGATTGTTCATGGGTGCGCAGTTGCGCGCGCAGACGTGCCAGCAAGACCGGAAACTTGAACGGCTTGGTGATGTAATCATTGGCGCCGGAATCCAGCCCCAGAATGGTGTCGGCGTCGGTATCATGACCGGTCAGCATCACCACCGGGCATTTCACTCCCAGCTTGCGCAGTTTCTTGCACAGCTCGCGCCCGTCGGTATCGGGCAGGCCGACATCCAGAACGACCAGATCATACAGGCCCGCCTTGGCCTTTTCGACGGCTTCCGCACCCGACCCGGCCTCGAACACCTCGAAATCATCGGTCGCAACCAATTGCTCGGCCAGCGCCTCGCGCAGGTCTTCTTCGTCGTCCACCAAAAGGATCTTCTTCAGTCCGGCCATCTTGGCCTCCCTATCTTGCGGTCCTTGTTGCCGCCAAGCTGAGGCCGGATCACACCCACGGCAAGGGGGGTGAAATCTTTCTCACGCGGACGTGTCGCACAGCGCCTGTGTGTTTCAATTTGTTTCAGGGATCGCTATCTGTTTCGCTATGGACACGCCCTCGCCCCTTGGCCCGACCCCGCTTGAGCGCCTGAATCGCGCCCGTGCCGATCTGCGGATCGGTTTGCCTGTCATTCTGTCGCGCCAGACGCTGGCGGTGGCAGTGGAAACGCTGGGGCCGGATCGGCTGGCGGCGATGCGGGCCCGGGGTCCGCTGACGCTGGTGCTGACGTCCTGGCGGGCGGAAACGCTCAAGGCGCGGGTCTACGACAACGATCTGGCCCGGGTTCGGGTGCCAGAGGACGCCGATCTGGGCTGGCTGCGGGCGCTGGCCGATCCGGCAGATGACCTGCGGATGCCGATGAAGGGACCCTTGGCATCGGAACGCGGCGGGGACACCACCGTGGCGCGCGCCGCCATTGCACTGGCCAAAACCGCACAGCTGCTGCCTGCCGCGCTGCTGGTGCCGTTTCAGGGTCCCGCCCCAGAGGGGCTGACCTGTCTGGATGCCGCCCAGGCCCTGCGGGAACTATCGGCCGAATCCGTGCTGTCACCGGTATCCGCAGCCCGCGTGCCGATGCGTGCCGCGGAAAAGGGTCGGCTGCACATTTTCCGCCCCGATGATGGTGGCGAGGAACATTATGCCGTTGAAATCGGCGCCCCCGACCGAGGGCAACCGGTCCTGGCGCGGCTGCATTCGGCGTGTTTTACCGGCGATGTGCTTGGGTCGCTGAAATGCGATTGCGGCCCGCAACTGCATGCCGCGCTGGACCATATGGGGCAGGATGGCGCCGGGGTCCTGCTATACCTGAACCAGGAAGGGCGCGGCATCGGGTTGGCCAATAAAATGCGCGCCTATTCGCTACAGGATCAAGGCTTTGACACCGTCGAGGCCAACCATCGGCTGGGCTTTGAGGATGACGAACGGGATTTCCGTATCGGTGCGGCGCTGCTGCGTCGGCTGGGGTTCAGCCGGGTGCGCCTGCTGACTAACAACCCCGCCAAAGTGCGGATGTTGCAATCACACGGTATTGATGTGGTGGAAAGGGTGCCGCTGAAGGTGGGCCAGACCGCGTTCAACGCCGGGTATCTGGCGACCAAAGCGGCCAAGTCGGGACATCTGCTATAACAGGCACACCGGCCCGAGATACATCGGGTTGGGGCCGCCGCGCCTAATGCGCTGAATAATCCCTTGCCCCGAAAATGGCCGAGCCAACCCGGACATGGGTGGCGCCCTGCGCGATGGCAGTCTCGAAATCGGCGCTCATCCCCATCGACAGGCCGGCCAGACCGTTCCGCTGCGCCATCGTGGCCAGCATGGCGAAATGCGGCGCCGCATCCTGACCTTCGGGCGGGATGCACATCAGCCCGATCACCGGCAGGCCCAGCCCGCGCACCCGCGCCACGAAACCATCCAGATCGGCGGGTAATATCCCGGCCTTTTGCGGTTCAACACCGGTGTTCACCTGCACGAACAGATCCGGGCTGGCCCCGCGCGCTTGTGCCAACCGCGCCAGCTTATCGGCCAGCGATGGCCGATCCAGCGTGTGGATGGCATCGAACAATTCCACCGCCACCTTGGCCTTGTTAGTCTGCAACGGGCCAATCATATGCACGGAAACATCCGGGAATTCTGCGCGCCATGCGGGCCATTTGCCTTGGGTTTCCTGCACGTAATTCTCGCCGAACAGGCGGTGGCCAGTGCGTAGAACCGCCTCGACCCGCTCTGCCGGTTGCACCTTGGACACGGCAATCAGCTGTGCCGATCCGGCGGGGCGCCCCGCCCGGGCTGTAGCCTCGGCCACGCGGTTGGCGATTTCGGACAATCCCATGGCAACCTCTGCTTCATTATCATGCCGCACGGAACCACGGTCCCGCCAAAAAGAAAAGAGCGGGCCAAGGCCCGCTCTCTCCGCTCAAAATCCCGAAGGATCAGAAGCTGAACTTCACGCCCAACTGAGCGATGGTTTCTTCGTCGGTGTTGGACGAATTTTCGCCGTAGCCACGTTCGATCGAAGCCAGCAGCTTGGTGCCGCCGCCCAGGTTGTAGCTGCCGCCCAGACCAAAGACGGTGTCGCTTTGGTTGTCTTCGGCATCGTTGTTGGCGATGTAGCCGGTCAGGCTGATCGCGTCGATGGTGTAGGTGCCGTAAGCGGTGATGGTCTTGCCCAGATCGCCGGTTTTGTCGGCGCCCGAGTAACCTTCGTCGATGTAGTTCAGGCCAGCGGTGAACTGGTCGTTGAATTGATAAGCAGCACCGGCGTACCAGATGTTGTTGCTTTCAATACCCGAACCATTCCAGGTTGCCGAGGTCGACAGGGTGATCGGGCCAGCAGCGTACGAGAATGCAACCGACTGTTCCGAAACCAGGCCATCAGCTTGGGTCGAACCGGCGTCATGGTATTGGTCCGGGTCGATGTACGACGCTTGGATGGTGAAGGCATCAATCGCGTAGGACGCGTAGATACCCGTTTGGCCAGCCGTGCCGTAGGTGTGCGAGTTGAACGCGTAGAAGTCCGAACGCGGGTCGCCGAACGAACGTTCGGTGATACCGATTTCCGAGTTGTAAACCAGCGGATCGGAGTCAAGCGCGGTGTTGACGTTGCCGACTTCGACGCGCAGGCCGCTGTATTCTACGTAGAACAGAGCAGGAGCGGTGTCGGTCTTGTCTGCACCGTCGT
>DASWPI010000090.1:0-3538 GCA_036398515.1 Paenirhodobacter sp. | reverse complement strand
TTGCGGTGGTCTTCATTACCCATGATCTGCGCGTGGCGGCGCAGATCAGCGATGAGATCATCGTGCTGAGCAAGGGCCATATCGTCGAGCGGGGCACGGCAACCCAGGTGCTGACCAATCCGCACCACCCCTACACCCGCGACCTGATCAATGCCGCGCCGGGGCGCGAGGCATTCTGACATCGACGGACCCCGCGCCCAGGCGGGGTCCGTCAGCCGGAAAACATGTCGTCGCGCGGCGGTCCGGTCATGTTTTGCAGCCAGCGTGCGAAATGCACCACCCGCGAGCGGGCCAGCCGTTCGCCGGAAATGTCCAGCCAATAGCCAAATGGGCCGGTTACCACGACCGGGTCGATCTGGATGAGTGTTCCGGCCTGAAGCTCGAATTCGATCATGTTGCGGTCGACCACCGCCAGCCCGGCACCGGTCAGCGCGGCCTGGATGACCATGTCGAGGGTGGCGAATTCCATTGCGGTTTCGGGCAGGTCGCGGCGGTCATGCTGGGTTGCGGCGAACCAGTTTTCCCATGTGGGCAGGCGGCGGGCTTCATCCAGCACATAGAGCAGGCAGCTTTTCCGCAGCCGCTCGCTGTCGGCCCACAGATCCGGCGCGCAGACCGCGATATGCTGTTCGATCATCAGTTGGGTGCTGGAATGGCGGCCGTGGGCGTCGATGCCAAAGCGGATGATGCAATCGAAACGCACGTCGTCTTCGGGGCGAAGATGCACCGACAGGTCGAGATCCGAGAAGCGTTGCCGAAAATGCGTCAGCCGCCGTGCCAGCCAGCGTGCGGCGAATGTCGGCGGCGCAAGCACGGTCAGCTTCTGGCGTGGGACCGTGGCCCGCACCTCGTGGACGGCCTCGTCCATCAGATCGAAGGCCACGGCGAGCCGCTCGTGCAGGGCCGTGCCTGCCTCGGTCAGCGCGATGCCGTTGCCGGTCCGGCGGAACAGCGGGATATCCAGTGTTTCCTCAAGGTGGCGGATCTGTCGGCTGACCGCGCTTTGCGTCACGCCCAGCCGTTGCGCGGCCTGGGTGAAGCTAAGGCATTGTCCAACCGCGGTGAACACCCGCAGGGATGTCAGGGTAGGTGGGGCGGGCATGATCTGCTGACAGCCTTCCGAGTCGGTTCCAGCGGTTGCCGGCGGCGCCCGGACGAACCATCGTGATGCTTGGCACCGATCTGCGGCAGGTCAAGTGCCTTTTCTGCCGGGCGCGGCATCCGGCGCGGTACGCCGGATCCGGGCTGACGGACTGGGGCGCATCAACCGAGAAGGCGGCTGTCGAACGGATACCGTGTCAGGTTCTCGTGGCCGGTTTCGGTGATCAGCACCTGATCCTCCAGCTTGATCGAGAAATCGCCGCCTTCCGGGCTGATCAGGGCCTCGACGCACAGCGTCATCCCCGGTTCCAGCGCGATGTCGAAGGCCCCCTCGACCCAGCCATCCGAATAGGGCACGAACGGCCATTCATCGCAAAGCCCGACGCCATGCATCTTGCACGAATATTTCTGCTTCCAGTAATGCGGTTCCAGCCGATGCCCCCCATGCGTGAGTTCCTTGATCGTCACCCCCGGCTTCAGCATCGCCATGTTGGTGCGTATGTGATCAAGCCCGTGGTTCATCGCCGAGATCATCGCGTTGCTCGGGCGGGCATCGCCGATCCACCAGGTCCGCGAGATATCCACGCACATGCCATAGCAGCCGACGAGATCGGTATCGAAGGCCACGATCTCGTTGTTGTTGACGATCCGTGGGCCGCATTCCTGAAACCACGGATTGGTTCTGGGGCCGGATGTCAGCAGCCGGGTCTCGATCCATTCCCCGCCGCGCCGAATGTTGCTTTTGTGCAGCTCGGCCCAGATATTATCTTCGCTCACCGTTCCGCCGGGCACGTTTTCGCGGGTAAAGGCCTCCATTTCGGCCATCGCGTTCTCACAGGCGACATGGGCGCAGCGGATCGCCAGAATTTCATCCGGCCCCTTGATTGCGCGGGCGCGCTCGGTCACCACCTCGCCCTCCAGCACGGTAAACCCTGACCGTTCCAGTGCCCGCAGGCCATGCACCATGATCTTGTCCACGGCGATACGACGGTTTTCCCCGGCGTGGGCGCGCATGACCTCGTTCACCTGTGCGGCGAATGTTCCGGCATCGGCCTCGGTCGCATCGCCGCAGACGTTGTAAAAGAACGATGCGCCCTGGCGCAGTTCCTTGATCAGCGGGTTGTAGGTCACCAGAAACGGCGCCTGCTTGTATTCCCACATCACCATATGGCCATCGGCACAGACAAGGCAGGCGCGGAACGGATTGTGGCTGTTCCACAATTGCATGTTGGTGGTGTCGGTCGCATAGCGGATGTTGAGCGGATCAAACATCAGCAGCCCGCCGATGTCGCGCGACACTAGCCCGTCGACCAGACGTTTCAGGCGAAACGCGCGCATCGTGACAAGGTTGGGCGGTGTCAGATTGGCGGTCTCCCATTCGCGGAAGGCCAGTTGGGTGGGGCCGATCTCGATGCGGTCATTGTCGTTCGGGGTGCCGTCCGCCAACGTATCGCCGCGTGTGGGGTCAATCTTGCGCCGATTGCGGTAGAAGTCGTTCATGTCGCGTTCCTTGTCATCCTGGGTCCGGTCATCATGGCGTGACGGTTGCTATACCCGTGGATGATCGCCAGATCCGGTCGGCCCGACAAACGACGATTTAGCGGCATATGCATGAGCTGGGCGCATGCATAACGGCCGTTCTTGCGGCCTGCGCCGCGCGTGCCATCTGCTGGCAGGTCAATGGATGGGATATTCACCGAGACCAGTAGCCTGGGGGCAATAGGTTCAGGGCTCGACGGTCCAGGAAAACTGGTTGAGGCCCTGTGTCACGTCCCGGTCTTTTCCGAACAATTGTCCCGCGCGGCCTGATCGAACAGGGCCAGCGCGCATTCCTTGGCGTCGCGCATCGGCACCACGCTGCCATAGACCGAGCGCCGCGCCAGCGCCCCGTCATACAGCAACGCCAGATGACGGCCGATCTGGTCGGCCTGCTGCAACCCGGCGCGATGGGCGATGCCGTTCAGCACCTCGGCCACGGCGGATTTGTGCATCCGGGCCAAGCCGACGATCCGTTCACTTTCGCCATGTTCGGCCACCGCCAGCCCAAAGGCACAGCCGCGGAATTCGGGATTGCCGGCCTTGATATACAGCCGCTCGAAGATTTCCGCGATCTGGGCGCGCGGGTCGGGATATTTGGCCAGAACCTCATCCAGCCCGGCCATCACCGCCGTGTGGCGTCCTTCCAGATAGGCCAGAACCAGATCCTCCTTGGAGCGGAAATGGCGGTAGAGCGTGGCTTTGGCGATATCCGCCTCCAGGATGATGCGGTCTATGCCGACGGCGCGAATGCCCTCGCGGTAGAAAAGCCCTCCTGCCACATCAAGGATATGGCAGGCGATGGGGCTTTTGGTGGCTTGGACCATGGTCTCTTGCTCCGGGTAAGATATCAGCCTGCCGCCGGCAGTGGCGTGGCCGTCCCTGATTGCGCCAAGAAGAC
>DASWPI010000089.1:0-10642 GCA_036398515.1 Paenirhodobacter sp. | reverse complement strand
CACGCCCTTTACGAACCGCGTGCCACGGATCGTCTTGGGGGTGAACAGGGAAAGGGTGGTCTTGATCATGGTTCGCTCCCGAAATCGCCGCACCGGGCCTCGCCGGCGTTGTCCCTGTTAAAGACCTAGGGCACGGCAGGCGCAAATGAAAGACCATCGCGCGGCGTCAATTCGGTGTGAAACCGCGCGATCATCGCCGCGAGCCGCGCCACAATAAAAAAGGGGCCGCGTCGGCGGCCCCTCTGGATCAGGTTACTGCGCTGTAGCAGCGGTGGTTTCCAGGCTTTTCAGGAAACGACCATAGTCGAAATACAGGCTCGATGGATCCGTGACCAAAGATGTCGACCCCGGCTTCAGGCTGTCTGCATAGAACTGCAACGCCCGGGTGAAGGCGAAGAACGACGGGTCGCGGCCATAGGCCTCGGCATAGTCACCGTTCGCCTGCGCCTCGGCCTCGCCCCGGATGATCTCGGCCTCTTTGCGCGCGGCCGAGGTAAGTTCCACCACAGTCCGGTCTGCCGCCGCCCGCACGCGCTGCGCGGCCTCGCCACCACGGGCACGCTCGTCGGCGGCCTCGCGTTCGCGTTCGGCCCGCATCCGCGCATAGGTGGCCGACAGGTTCTGCGTCGGCAGATCGGTGCGCGTCAGCCGCACGTCGATCACATCCACCCCGAGCGCCGCCGCCTCGCGCTTCGCCAGATCCCGGATTTGGTTCATCAGCGCGGTCCGGTCATCGGACAGGACCGCCGTGGACGGCACCGAACCCATGACCTCGCGGATCGCGTTGTTCAGGATGCCATCCAGACGGCTCTTGGCGAAGGTTTCCCCGCCCGTGCCCACGGCCTCACGGAATTTCACCGTGTCCGAGATACGCCAGCGCGCAAAGGCATCCACCACCAGACGGCGATCATCCAGCGGCGTGACCTCCAGCGGTTGGGTGTTCAGGCTCAGGATCCGGTCGTCGTATTTCACCACGGTCTGCACCAGCGGAAGCTTGAACCCGATACCCGGATCGGTGCGCACGGTGGTCACCTCGCCGAATTGCAGCACCAGGGCCTTCTCGCGTTCATCCACCACATAGATCGAGGACAGCACCAGACCGCCCAAAATCACTGCGACGGGGATCAGATATTGCACGCGCATCAGTTGTTCCCCCCCGTGGTCGTCGTTGTGCTGTTCTTGCGTAGCTGATCCAACGGCAGATAGGGCACGGCCCCGGTATTCCCGTCGATCATCACCTTGTCGATGCCACCCAGCGTCCGACCCATGGTTTCAAAGAACATCCGGCGCTTGGTGATTTCCGGCGCCTTCACATATTCCTCATAGACGGACAGGAACCGCGCGGCCTCCCCCTGTGCGGCATTCACCGTCTGGGCGCGATAGGCCTCGGCCTGTTCTTGCAGCTGTGCGGCCTGACCCCGCGCCCCGGCGGTAACCTGGTTCGCATAGGCATCGGCTTCTTTTTCCAATCGGTCGCGTTCCTGCTGCGCGGCCTGCACGTCGCGGAAGCTGTCGATCACCTCGCTCGGCGGATCGGCACGGTTGAAGTTCACCCGCACGACATTGATGCCGACACCATAATTGTCCAGTGTCGCCTGCACCGCGGCCCGCAGATCGGTGGCAATCGCACCGCGGTCCCGGTTCAGGATCGGCGACAGTTCCGATCGCGCGATGATATCGCGCATCGCGGATTCCGATACCGCGCGAATGGTGTCTTCGGGGTCAGCAAGATTGAACAGGTATTTTGCCGGGTCCGAAATGTTCCAGACAACCTGATATTCAATATCGACGATGTTCTGGTCGCGGGTCAGCATCAGGCCCGAGTCCATCTCGCCGCCGCGCCCGGTGCCCAGTTCGGTGGTGCGCTCGTCGGTGACCGGAATCACCTGCGAGGTCACGACCGGCCAGGGGGCAAAGTTCAGGCCGGGGTTGCCGGTCTTGTGGTATTTTCCGAACAATAGCTCGATCGAGCGTTCGTTCTGCTGCACCGTGTAGAACGAGGCCCAGCCCCACGCCGCCAACAGCCCCGCCACGACCAGCGCGACCGTGCCCTTGCCAAAGCCGCCCGCAGGCAGGCCACCTCCGGTCGGGCGGCCACCGCCCGATCCACGCCCGCCCATCAGCACACGCAGATGTTCAGAGCCTTTCTTCATGATGTCTTCGATCTCGGGGATCGAACCCTCTTGGGGGCGCCGTCCTCCGGGCCGCCGATTCGGGTCGCGGTCGTCATTTCCCCCGTTCTGGCCACCGCCAGATCCCCAGGGACCTCCGTTCGTCATGCTGTCCTCGCCTTCCGTTATATCCCTGCCGAGGTGGGGAGGGATCGTGTAATTTCAAGTTCGCGTGAACAGAAACCGTTCAGCGAACCGGCTTGCGCATCGTCACCAGCTCCTCTGCCATCGTCGGATGGACTGCGCAGGTGGCGTCGAATTGTTCTTTGGTGGCGCCCATTTTCATTGCAATTGCAGCAAGTTGGATCATCTCTCCGGCATCGGGGGCCACAATGTGACAGCCCAGAACCCGGCGGGAGGCCCGCGACACAATCAGTTTCATCAGAACCTTGTCATCCGACCCGGCAAAGGCCGATCGCATCGGGCGGAACCCGGTCGCATAGACCTCGATGTCCTCCTGGGCGCGGGCGGCCTCTTCGGTCAGACCGCAGGTGCCGAACTCGGGCCGGGTGAAAACCGCCGAGGCGACCAGGTCATGATCCATCTGCCGTGGCTTCGCGCCAAAGACGGTATCGGCAAAGGCGTGCCCCTCACGGATCGCCACCGGGGTCAGGGCAATGCGGTCGGTCACATCGCCCACCGCGTAGATCGACGGCACATTGGTCTGCGACCAGCCATCCACCACGACCGCACCGTTTTCGGCCAGCGTCACCCCGGCCGATTCCAGCCCCAGCCCGCGCGTATTGGGCACCCGCCCGGTGGCATACAGCACCGCATCATAGGTTTCACGCAGATCGCCCGAGGTGACAACCAGCCCCTGTTCGGTCTTCTCGATCCGGTCGATGGTCACGCCGGTGCGGGTGGCGATCCCGCGCCCCTGCATCTGCGCCACCACCAGATCGGCACATTCGCGGTCAAAGGTGCGCATCAGGGGCGAGCGGTTCCACACCGTTACCTGCGCCCCCAGCCCCTGCATGATGCAGGCGAATTCCACCGCGATGAACCCGCCGCCCACAATCAGCAGCCGTTCTGGCAAAGCCCCCAGCTGGAACATGTCGTTCGAGGTCAGCACCAGATCGCTGCCGGGAAAATCCGGCACGAACGGCACATAGCCCACCGCCACCAGAATGTGTTTCGCGCTGATCCGGGTGCCATCGGCCAGTTGCACCTGATGCGGGCCGGTGACGGTGGCGCGTTGGTCATGCACCGTCACACCCGCGCCGATCTGGCCCTTGCGATACAGCGCCTCCAGCCGGTTCAGTTCCGCCTCCAGCCTGGTGCGGAACGCGGGCCAGTCGAACTGCCCCACATCCGCCGACCAGCCATAGGCACGCGCCTGCGCCGCCATATCCGGGAAGGACGAGGCGTAAACCATCAGCTTTTTCGGCACGCAGCCCCGGATGACACAGGTGCCGCCCATGCGGTATTCTTCGGCCAGGGCGACGCGCGCGCCATATTCCCCCGCCGCAATCCGTGCCGCGCGGACCCCGCCCGAGCCACCGCCGATGACGAAAAGATCGTAGTCGAAACCCATGTGTCCGTCCGTTCTGTTCTCCCGCCCGGGGCGTATCTGGCGCGGATCGGACGGGGAGGGGTTAGATATCGCTGAAAATATTCGTGCTGTCAGGGAAGTCGATGAATTCCTGCTGCACCGTGCCTGCGGCCATATCGCGCAGCTCGACCTGGCCTTCGGCGCCGCCGATCACCACCATGTCGCATACGTCGATGAACAGCCCGGTTTCCACCACCCCGGCGATCTGGTTCAACGTCACGGCCAGTTGCCGCGCATTGCCGATGCGGTTCAGATGCAGGTCGATGATATAATTGCCCTCGTCGGTGACGAACGGCTGGCTGCCGTTTTGCCGCAAGGTCGTCGTGCGTCCCAGAACATCCATGGAAATCAACGTTTCCTCGATGATCGTGCGGGTGGTCTGCCAACCGAAAGGCACCACCTCGACCGGCAGCGGAAAGGCCCCCAGCTGCGCCACCTCTTTGGCGGCATCGGCGATCACCACCATCCGGTCGGACGCCGTCGCCACGATCTTTTCCAGCAGATGCGCGCCGCCGCCGCCCTTGATCAGGTTCAGCTCGGGGTCGAATTCATCGGCACCGTCGATGGTCAGATCCAGCCATTTGGCCTCGTCCAGCGTGATAATCTCAATGCCCAGCTGCCGGGCCAGATCAGCGGTGCGGTTCGAGGTCGGCACGCCGGTGATCCGCAGCCCCTCTGCGCGCACACGCTCGCCCAGACAGCGCACCATCCACGCGGCGGTGGACCCGGTGCCCAGTCCGACCTTCATGCCATCCTCGACCAGCAGCGAGGCGCGTTTGGCGGCGGCGAATTTTGCCTTGTCGATAGGCGACAGATCAGCGGGCATGGCGTATCCTTCGGGACGTTGCGGTTTGCTTATAGACAACCGCAATAGGCGGTGCGAGTTAAAATCCACCCACCAACCCCCGGCTTTCGCAATGTCATCTGCATGGCCGTGCGTCTTCGGGCCTTTCCATGTCGCTTTCGGGCAGTCCTGCCCCGGCGAAACTGCCATGCTGGCCTGGTACAGGAAAGGCAGCCAATGTTTCTGAGCGTCTTCGATATCTTCAAGGTCGGCGTGGGGCCGTCTTCATCGCATACGATGGGGCCAATGGTCGCAGGGGCGCGGTTTCTGGCCAGGCTCAGGGCCTCGCCGTTCAATGCGACGGGACTGCGGGCGCGGCTGTATGGATCGCTGGCCTTCACCGGCAAGGGCCATGCCACCGATCATGCAACGATCCTGGGGTTGGCGGGGTTCTCGCCCGAGACCTATGACGCCGTGGCGGGCGAGGCGGCGCTGGCGGCGAATCGTGACACCCGGCATTTGCAGCCACCGGGTTTTGATCCGCTGGCCTTTGATCCCGAACGCGATCTGATCTTTGACTATGGCGTTCCCCTGCCGCTGCACGCCAATGGCATGGTGATCGAGGCGCTGGACGCACAGGGCGACGTGGTCTTGCAAGAGACCTATTATTCCATCGGTGGCGGCTTTGTGCGCACGGCGGCGGAATTGACGGCGGCGAATGATCCGGCGGGCAGCGAGGCGACATCGGTGCCTTTCGCCTTTCGCAACGCCCAGGAAATGCTGGCAATGGCGGCGCAAAGCGGGCTGAGCATCGCGCAGATGAAACGCCGTAACGAACGGGTTTTCCGCGCCGATGCCCAGATCGACGCCGGACTGGCCAAGATCTGGTCGGTGATGAACGGCTGTCTGACACGCGGGCTGGAGACCGATGGCATCCTGCCCGGTGGGCTGAACGTCAAGCGTCGCGCCAAGGCGATCCATGCCTCGTTGCTTGCGGAACGCGGGATGAACCTGGTGGCGCCGCATACGATCAACGATTGGGTTTCGGCCTATGCGATGGCGGTGAATGAGGAAAACGCCGCCGGCGGGCAGGTCGTCACCGCGCCCACCAATGGCGCGGCGGGGGTGGTGCCGGCGGTCATACGCTATTGGCTGGACCATGTGCCCGGCGCTTCGGTGGCGCGGGTGGGGGATTTCCTGCTGACGGCGGCGGCGGTGGGCGGGCTGATCAAGACCAACGCCTCGATTTCCGGGGCCGAATGCGGCTGTCAGGCCGAGGTCGGCGCGGCGGCGGCGATGGCGGCGGCGGGGTTGGCGGCGGTTTTGGGCGGTAGCCCCGAACATATCGAAAACGCGGCGGAAATTGCGTTGGAGCATCATCTGGGGATGACCTGTGATCCCGTGCGCGGTCTGGTGCAGGTGCCCTGTATCGAACGCAACGGGCTGGGGGCGATCAAGGCCATCTCGGCCGCGTCGCTGTCGCTGCGTGGTGATGGCACGCATTTCGTGCCGCTGGATGCGGCCATCGAAACCATGCGCCAGACCGGCCGAGACATGGATCATCGCTACAAGGAAACCAGTCTGGGGGGCCTGGCGGTCAACGTGCCGAATTGCTAACCGCAGACGTGCTGTTTCAGCAGCGCCTCCAGCCAGTCGGCAAAGACCTGCACCCGGCGTGACAGATGTTGCCGATGCGGATACAGCAAGGTCATCGGCAAGGGCGTGGCGCGATGGTCTGGCATCACCTCGACCAATGTGCCTTCTAAAATCTGCGTCCGCACGTCATAGGCCGGGATCTGGATCAATCCCAACCCGGCCAGACAACAGGCGATATACCCCTCGGCGTTGTTCACGGTCACCCGGCCACGCATCGAATGGCTATGGGTAATCCCCGCCGCAACCCATTCCCATGCCTCGACCCGTCCGGTCGACGGCGAGGCGTAATTCACCGCCAGATGTTTCCCCAGATCCTGTGGCCCCCGTGGCACCCCGTGTCGCGCCAGATAGGCCGGGCTGGCCACATTGATCAGCGGCAAGGTACCGATGGGCCGCGCGATCAGCCCGGAATCAGACAGCTGCCCGACCCGCAATACGCAATCCACCCCATCGCCGATCAGGTCGATGGCCCGGTCTGAAACCCCCAGGTCCACGTCGATCCCCGGATATGCGTCCAGAAACCGTGGCAAGGCCGGGGTCACGATCAACCGCCCGATGCGTCCGGGCACATCAATCCGCAATCGGCCGCTGGGCCGGGCCTGACGGTCGTGGAACAGGTTCTCGGCATCTTCGACATCGGCGATGACCTGCAGGCAACGGTCGTAAAACGCCGTACCATCCTGTGTCGCGGCGACCTTGCGCGTGGTGCGGTTCAGCAGCCGGGCCCCGACCCGGCCCTCCAGTTCGGCAATGGCCGCAGAGACCGAGGAACGCGGTAGGCCCAACGTATCCGCCGCGCGGGTAAAGCTGGAGCTTTCCACCACACGCACAAAGGTCCGGAACAGGTCGATGCGGTCCATATCAGGCCTATTTGTTCGGGTTTTCTGACATATAAAGCTGAATTTACGGTCTTTATTAAATTTTGCCAGACGATGACCTTGGCCGCAAGCGCGCCCGCATATCGTGGGCGGCATATCGCCAAAGGATATCCGGCCATGACCGATCACGCGATTCAGGGTAAAACCATCCTCATTGCGGGGGGCGGTAAAAATCTGGGCGGGCTGCTTGCACGCGATTTCGCCCTGCACGGCGCCAAGGCCATCGCAATTCACTACAACAGCGCCGCCAGCAAGGCCGATGCCGATGCCACCGTGGCTGCGGTCAAGGCGACGGGCACCCGCGCGATGGCCTTTCAGGCCGATCTGACCAGCGCCGCCGCCGTCGAACGGTTGTTCGCCGAGGCCGATGCAGTCTTTGGCCGCCCCGATATCGCCGTGAACACCGTCGGCAAGGTGCTGAAAAAGCCGATCCTGGAGATCACCGAGGCCGAGTATGATGAGATGAGTGCGGTCAACGCCAAATCGGCCTTTTTCTTTTTGCAGCAGGCCGGGCGGCATCTGAATGACAACGGGGCGATCTGCACGCTGGTGACCTCATTGCTGGGGGCATTCACGCCATTCTACGCCAGTTACGCGGGCACCAAGGCGCCGGTCGAGCATTTCACCCGCGCCGCCGCCAAGGAATTCGGCGAGCGCGGCATTTCGGTCACCGCAATCGGGCCGGGGCCGATGGATACGCCGTTCTTTTACGGGCAGGAAGGGGCCGATGCGCAGGCCTATCACAAATCGGCGGCGGCGCTGTCGAAATTCTCGAAAACCGGGCTGACGGATATCGAGGATATCGTGCCGTATATCCGCTTTCTGGTGTCCGAGGGTTGGTGGATGACCGGTCAGACGATTTTGGTGAATGGCGGCTACACCACCAAGTGAGCTGCATGACGTCCATCAAGGTGGCTTCCACGCGGGCATCAGGCGTGCCTATGCTGGCTGAATATCGCCGCAACAAGGACAGCGAATGACACAGGACATATCCCATGCCACTCAGGCCGCGCATGGCGGCGGGGTCGATCTGACGGCGATCGTGGTGTTGCTGGGGGCGGCGGTGATTGCCGTGCCGCTGTTCCGGCGGCTGGGGCTGGGGTCGGTGCTGGGATATCTGGCGGCGGGTCTGGCCATTGGCCCCTATGGCCTGGGCTTTTTCCACGATGCGCAATCCATCATCCATGTCGCCGAACTGGGGGTTGTTCTGTTCCTGTTCATCATCGGGCTGGAGATGCAGCCCTCACGCCTGTGGGCGATGCGGGGCGAGATCTTTGGCCTGGGTCTGTTGCAGGTCTGCGTGGCCATCGGTGCGCTGGTCTGGGTCGGGCTGGCCCTCGGCTATCCGGCCGCCGCCAGCTTTGTGGCGGGCACCGGCTTCGTGCTGACCTCGACGGCCATCGTGATGCAGATGCTCAAGGAACGCGGCGAAACCGCCCTGCCCAAGGGGCGCAGGATCATCGCGATCCTGTTGCTGGAAGATCTGGCCATCGTGCCTTTGCTGGCATTGGTGGCATTTCTGGCGCCGGGCGGGGAAGAGGTCACATTGGCCGACCGGTTGACCGGCGTGGCCGTGGGGCTTGGGGCGATTGTGGTTCTGGTGCTGGCGGGACGCTATCTGCTGGACCCGATGTTTCGGCTGCTGGCGAGGTTCGGCGCACCCGAGATCATGACGGCGGCGGCATTGCTGGTGGTGCTGGGCGCGGCGGTGCTGATGCAGGCGGGCGGGCTGTCGATGGCGATGGGGGCGTTTCTGGCCGGGGTCCTGTTGTCGGAATCCAGCTTTCGTCACCAGTTGGAGGCCGATGTCGAACCCTTCCGCGGTCTGCTGCTGGGGCTGTTCTTTCTGGGCGTCGGCATGGCGCTGGATCTGCGGATCATCGCGGCCAACTGGCATGTCATCGCGATCTCGGTGCCCGCCTATATCGTGCTGAAAATGGCGGTGATCTATGGTGTCGCACGGGTTCTGCGCGCGTCACGGCCCGAGGCGCTGGAACGCGCGGTGCTGATGGCGCAGGGGGGCGAGTTCGCCTTTGTGCTTTATGCAACCGCCACGCAATTCGGTATTCTGACGCCGGAATGGAATGCCAATCTGACCGCAATCATCATTTGCTCAATGGTGCTGACGCCGCTGATGATCATCGCGCATGACCGGTTTGCGCCCAAACCCACCCCATCGATGGACGGGGTTGATGCGGCGCAGGATCTGGTGGGGAATGTGCTGCTGATCGGGTTCGGGCGGATGGGACAGATCATCAGCCAGCCGTTGTTGGCGCGGGGCTACAGCCTGTCGATCATTGATACCGATGCGCAGGCGATCCGGGATGCCGGGGAATTCGGCTTCAAGGTATGGTATGGCGATGGCGCCCGGCTGGACATTCTGCACGCGGCCGGTGCCGCCGAGGCGCAGTTGATCATCGCTGCCGCCGGCAACCGTGAAGCCGTCACCCGCATGGTTGAATTGATGCGGCACGAATTTCCGCTGGTGCCGGTTCTGGCGCGGGCGTTTGACCGGAGCCACGCGCTGGAACTGGTCAAGGCCGGGGTGGATTACCAGATCCGAGAAACCTTTGAGAGCGCCTTGGCGATGGGACAGGAGGCCTTGCTGCGTCTGGGCGACAGCCCCGAGGCGGCGGATGCGCTGATCCGTAATATCCGGGGCCGGGATATGGAACGTTTTTCCATGGAATGCGTCGATGGCATCTATGCCGGGCGCGCGATGCTACACAGCAATCTGGACGCACATGGCGGCGGGCATGGGGGCGGGCATTGATCCCCGAACAGGCACAAGAGGTCGTCGATTTCTGGCGCAGGGCCGGGGCGGCGGGCGATTGGTTCGCCCAGAATCCGGACTTTGACGGGCATTTCCGGGACCGGTTCCTGGCGCTGCATCTGATGGCGGCGCGGGGGGATTGTGCGGGGTGGGGTAAGACAGCTACGGGTGCCTTGGCGCTGATGGTGCTGTTGGATCAGTTCCCGCGCAATGCGTTTCGTGGCACCGGGCATATGTATGCCACCGATGGGTTGTGTCGCGCCTATGCGCGTGCCGCCCTGGCGGGGGGAAATCTGACGGGCGGGGATATGCGGCTGTTTTTCGTGTTGCCCTTTGCCCATTCCGAAACCCTGCCGGATCAGGATCTGTCGGTCCGGCTGAACCGTGAACTGGGTGAGCCGTGGCTGGGCCATGCACTGGGCCACCGGGATATCATCCGCCGCTTTGGCCGGTTTCCGCATCGCAATGCGCTGCTGGGGCGGATCACGACGCCGGACGAGGCGGCATTTCTGACGCAGGGTGGTTTTCGCGGATAAATTGGGGCAATATTGCACAAATCAGGTGACGGCCGAGCTTTCCCTCTCCCCGGACGGAGCTATCCCGTGACCTTTGTCACGGGTATGCCGAGAGCAGTGTAGCGATTCAGGACGGCGATACGGACCTGGAGCTCGGCTCATGGCGGTCGACGTCGCGCGCCATGAGCCGCTGTCCCAGAAGCTTCAGGCAATGCATCTTCGTTTCGACGCGGCTCCTGCGGTGATAGCCACTCCATCGTCGCCACAAAGCGCGGCCGAGGTATTTGCAGGCCCGCAGCGCTTCGTTGCGCGC
>DASWPI010000088.1:0-5248 GCA_036398515.1 Paenirhodobacter sp. | reverse complement strand
GTCCTCGGCGGCGATCGCGGCCTCGGGGGACGAGAAAATGGTCAAGGGCTTTGGCCCGTTGTTGCCGGGCTTCGTGCATCTGCCCTGGGATGATATCGAGGCGGTGCGTGCCGCCGTGACCGACAAGACCGCCGCCATCCTGATCGAGCCGGTACAGGGCGAGGGCGGTATCCGCCCGGCAGGGGATACGTTCCTGCGTGAGCTGCGCGCGATCTGT
The DNA here is from genome assembly GCA_036398515.1 of Paenirhodobacter sp. Classification (GTDB taxonomy): domain Bacteria; phylum Pseudomonadota; class Alphaproteobacteria; order Rhodobacterales; family Rhodobacteraceae; genus Rhodobacter. Next base: position 5,031 of record DASWPI010000088.1, on the reverse strand, counting down.
GAAGCCACCGGCACCTTGTTGATCTTCGACGAAGTGCAATGTGGCATGGGCCGGACCGGGCGGCTGTTTGCGCATCAATGGGCGGGCGTGACGCCCGATATCATGATGGTGGCCAAGGGCATCGGTGGTGGTTTTCCGCTGGGTGCGGTTCTGGCGACGGAACAGGCCGCCTCGGGGATGACGCTGGGCACGCATGGGTCGACCTACGGTGGCAACCCGCTGGGCTGCGCGGTGGGCGCCAGGGTGATGGAACTGGTTTCCGACCCGGATTTTCTGGCGTCGGTCAACGCGCGGGGCGGCTTCCTGCGTCAGAAGCTGGAGGGTCTGGTGGCCGGATATCCCGAACTGTTTGAAGAGGTGCGCGGTCAGGGCCTGATGCTGGGGCTGAAGTGCCGCGTTGCGCCGGGTGAGGTCGTCAAGGCGGGCTATGATCAGCACCTGCTGACGGTGGCCGCGGCCGATAATGTGCTGCGCCTGTTGCCCGCGCTGAACATTTCTGAAGAAGATATGACCGAGGCCGTCCACCGTCTTGAGGCCGCCGCCGCCGCCCTGACCGCTGCATGATGGACAACCGGGGGAACACCACCCCCGGATTATTTCGAAAGACATATAGATGACCAGTTTTCTCGACCTGCACCTGACCGCGCCCGAAGATCTGCGGTTGATGATCGACAGCGCACGCCGGATGAAGGATGCCCGCAAAGACCGGGCCAAAGGCGCGCTGGATGATGATCAGCCGTTGGCGGGTAAGATGGTGGCGTTGATTTTTGAAAAACCCTCGACCCGCACCCGCGTCAGCTTTGACGTTGGCGTGCGGCAGATGGGGGGGCAGACCATGGTGCTGTCGGGCAAGGAAATGCAACTGGGTCATGGCGAGACCATCGCCGATACCGCCCGCGTTCTGTCGCGCTACGTCGATCTGATCATGATCCGCACCTTTGAAGAGGCGACGTTGCAGGAAATGGCGGAATACGCCAGCGTGCCGGTGATCAACGGGCTGACGAACCGCACCCATCCGTGCCAGATCATGGCCGATATCATGACCTATGAAGAACATCGCGGCCCGATCACCGGGCGCAAGGTGGTGTGGTCGGGGGACGGCAACAATGTCTGCGCCTCGTTCCTGCAGGCGGCGGGGCAGTTTGGTTTCGACTTCACCTTTACCGGGCCACCGACGCTGGACCCGGAACGCGAATGGGTGGATTTTGCCCGCGCCAAAGGCGTCAACGTGGCCATCGAACGCGATCCCGCCAAGGCGGTTGCGGGCGCCGATCTGATTGTGACCGATACCTGGGTGTCAATGCATGACCCTGAATCGGCCAAGGAGCGGCGCCACAACCAGCTGCGGGCCTATCAGGTGAATGAGGATCTGATGGCACGGGCGAAAGTGGATGCGTTGTTCATGCATTGCCTGCCGGCGCATCGCAATGACGAGGTCACCTCGGCGGTGATGGATGGTCCGCATTCGGTGATTTTCGACGAGGCCGAGAACCGGCTGCACGCGCAAAAGGCGGTGATGCGCTGGTGTCTGGGCGTCTGACCGGCGCTTAATCTAGCCAGGGAATCAGTCCCATCTGTTGTGCCGCACGGGCGGCCAGGGTGGGGCTGGGCAGGCCACGGGCGGATTGATAGGCCAGAATGGCGGCCTGGGTTTTGGCATCAAAACGGCCATCGGGGATGCCCGTGTAATCCCCCCGTGCCGCCAGGGCGCGTTGCAGCATGAAATTCATGTCCTGGGTGAAGAACTCCGGGCAAACTGCTGAAAACCAACGGTATGATCCGTTGTCTTGAAGGGCGCCGATGCAATGCTCCGGCGTTTCGGGGGCGGTGCCGCGATGCAGCTCTGCCGCCAGCGATTGCCGTCCCGGCCCCTGCGCCGACGGGGCCTGCACGCAGGCGGCCAGCAGGGCTGCCACAGCGAGACACAGAACGGGCGGGCGGGTCTTGGGCAGGGGCATGGTCTGGTCCGGGCTGAATGTCGGGATGACCCTAGACCAAGCCTGTCGCCGCGAAAAGCCATGCCACTGGTCAAGACCCCGGCCATCGCCTAAATCCAGAGGGATGATAGCCAGCGCGGCGGCGCAGCAGAGGTATGACCATGACCAAGATCATTTATGTGGAACACACGGGCGCACGGCATGAGGTGGATGTAACCCCCGGCATGACGGTGATGGAGGGCGCGCGCGACAATGGTGTGCCCGGAATCGACGCCGATTGCGGCGGGGCCTGCGCCTGTTCCACCTGTCATGTCTATGTCGACGAGGCATGGCTGGACCGGATGCCCGCCAAGGAGATGATGGAAGAGGACATGCTGGATTTCGCCTGGCAGCCCGATCCGGTCAAATCGCGCCTGACCTGTCAGATCAAGGTCGAGCCCGATCTTGATGGGCTTGTGGTGCATATTCCCGAGCGTCAGATCTGAGGCGCGGGCGGGTTTTCCGGCCTGGGCGGTGATCCGCGCGAAGATTACGGTTTCCCTTGCGAGGCCACCCCGGTATAGGACAGGCGGTTTCACTAACCCTTCAGGAGTGACAAATGGCCAATGTCGTAGTGGTCGGTGCCCAATGGGGCGACGAAGGCAAGGGCAAGATCGTCGACTGGCTCAGCGAGCGGGCCGATGTGATTGCGCGCTTTCAAGGTGGTCATAACGCCGGTCATACGCTGGTCATCAATGGCAAGGTTTACAAGCTGAACGCGCTGCCTTCGGGCGTGGTGCGCGGCGGCAAGCTGTCGGTGATCGGAAATGGCGTTGTGCTAGACCCGTGGCACCTGCTGAAGGAAATTGACGGAATCCGCGCGCTTGGCGTGGATATCTCGCCGGAAAATCTGATGATCGCGGAAAATACGCCGTTGATCATGCCATTCCACGGTGAACTTGATCGGGCGCGCGAAGAGCAGGCGACCGGATCGGCCGCCAAGATCGGCACCACCGGACGTGGTATCGGTCCGGCCTATGAAGACAAGGTTGGACGCCGGGTGATCCGCGTGGCCGATCTGGCCGATGATGAAACGTTGCAACAGCGCGTCGATCGCGCCTTGGTGCATCACAATGCGCTGCGCGCCGGGCTGGGACTGACGGCGATTGACCGTGAGGCGGTGCTGAACGATCTGCGCGCCGTGGCACCCGAAGTGCTGAAATACGCCGCGCCGGTGTGGAAAGTGCTGAATGAATTGCGCCGCGCGGGCAAACGGATCCTGTTTGAGGGTGCGCAGGGGTCCTTGCTGGATATTGATTTCGGCACCTATCCCTACGTCACTTCGTCGAATGTGATCGCGGGGCAGGCGGCGACGGGCGTTGGTCTGGGGCCGAATGCGGTGGATTACTCGCTGGGCATCGTCAAAGCCTATACCACCCGCGTTGGCATGGGCCCGTTTCCGACCGAACTGGACGATGCCGATGGCGAGCGTCTGGGGGTTCGTGGGCGTGAATTCGGCACGGTGACCGGGCGGAAGCGGCGCTGCGGCTGGTTCGACGCGGTGCTGGTGCGGCAAACCTGTGTGCTGTCGGGCATGAAGGGCATCGCGCTGACAAAACTGGACGTGCTGGACGGGTTTGAGCAGATCAAGATCTGTGTCGGCTATGACGTCGACGGTGTCCATTACGACTATCTGCCGACGCAGGCGGCATTGCAGGCCAAGGCGAAGCCGGTTTACGAAGTGATGGATGGTTGGTCGGAATCCACCCAAGGGGCGCGATCGTGGAACGATCTGCCCGGCGCTGCGGTGAAATATGTGCGCCGGATCGAAGAGTTGATCCAATGTCCGGTGGCGATGTTGTCCACCAGCCCAGAGCGTGACGATACCATCCTGGTCACGGACCCGTTTGCGGATTAAGATCCCGGACATGAACAACAAAACGCCCCCGGTTCGCAGGGGGCGTTTTTGTTTTGTGCAACGGGTTCAGGCGCGTTTTTGATAAAACCGCGATGCCTCGGTAATGGTGTATTGACCGGGTTTGATCTTGGCGATCTTGCCTTGGCGCAGCAGCCTGCCGAAAACGCGCAGGCGTTCTTCCGGGGTGAATTCGCCCTCGGCGGCAACAGCACTCAGCTTGTGCATGATTTCCGGCGGGGAGAAGTGGCTATGTCCCTCAACCTGGGCGGTATATGCTGCGGCGGCTTCGAGCAGATCGTCCAGCCCATATGAACCGTAAGACCGGGCGAAACGGGCAAAGTTCTGCGCCGTCGCAGGATCGCACGGCGTGACGACCTGATCCACGGATGGAATGGGCGTTTCGGTTTGCGCAACATGGATGCGATGCGGCTGAACCGTGGGCATGACCGGGGTCGGCTCAGCGTCCTGCGGTTCGACACGTTGCGCCGAGATCAGGACCAGAGGCGGGGTGCGCTCGCCGGATTCTGCCGCAGGGTCCGTGTCCAGATGATGTCCGGGGACAGATGGGGGGATGGGGGCAGATGGTTTGCGCCTCCCGATGGCAAGCCGTTCGGCGATGGTTGCGGCGACAGCGGCCTTGAGCTGCGCGATGGCCGAGATGCGGCGTTGGCTCTCATTGCCAGCCAGCTGTTCTTCTGTCGTATCGAACAGGCGACGCAGGTTGTCTTCCTGCGCCTCGGCGTCAGGATGTGATGCGGTGTCCCCGTCCATATCGGTGGTCTGGGGCGGGGCGGGCAAATCCCCGTTGGTATCGGGCTGATCTTCCGGGGCGTCCTGGAGCAGATCATCTGCTGCCAATTCATCGGTTTCTGGTGCCATCTCGTCCCGTGCACCTTGCGGCTGGGTGTCGATATCCGCGGCCGCAGCGTCCGGTTCATTGGCGGTCGCGTGGTCCAGGTCGGCTTCGGCATTGGGCGGCACATTATCCGTAGTCTGCACGACGGGGCGCATTAGCAGCAAAGGCGGCTCTTTGTGCAAGACATCTTGCGAGGGCAGGGCCTCTGGTGCCCCGATCTCGGCAGTCTCGGCAGTCTCGGCAGTCTCGGCAGTCTCGGCAATGTCGCCCTCGTCCGCGACATGCTCAACGGCCTCATGATCCAGTGGGGCTGGATCGACGGAATCTGCTTTGGGGTCCGG
>DASWPI010000087.1:0-60336 GCA_036398515.1 Paenirhodobacter sp. | reverse complement strand
CGGTGCCAAAGGCCAGCGGCACCCCCGCCCGGCGCAGGGCCGCCCAAGGGAACGCATCGCCCCAGCGGTTCCGCCCCATGATGGAGACCGTCGGTTCCAGCGGCAATCCACTGGACCCCGGCGGATGCACCGGCTGCATCGAGGCGATCACGCCCAGATCCACCAGACGCGGCAGATCATCGGGGTGCAGCATGTCGATATGCTCGATCCGGTGGCGGGCATCGCGCGCCCCGTTCGCCTGTCGCGCCGCCTGATAGCCGTCCAGCGTGGCACGCACCGCCCCATCGCCGACGCAATGCACCTGAATTTGCAGCCCCGCCGCATCCGCCGCACAACAGACCGCCGCGAAGCGTTCGGCACGGAACAATGGCTGGCTACGGAAGCCGGGACGGCCGGGGTAATCATCGGTGCGATAGGCGGTCCAGGTGTCGAAGACCCCGTCCATGAACATCTTGATCCGGCCAAAGGACAGCTTGCCCACGGCTGGCCGGCGCGCGGCCGCGATCAGCGCCTCCACCCGCGCATCGGAATGGCTGGCCACGATCCGCATCGGCAGGCTGACACGGATCGGCAACTCATCCGCCAGGGCCATTTCCGTCAACAGATCCGCCTGATACAGATTGCCATCCATATTGACCGCGGTGGTGATGCCAAAGGCCGCACAGGCCTCCAGCGCGCGGCGCAGCGCCGCCTTGTCCTGGGCGCGGTCCTGCGCCGAGGCGGACAGCGGTTCATCCCCCGCCATGCAGATCCCCTCGCGCCCGCCGGTGGCCGACAGCCGCGCCACCAGTTGCATGGCGTTCCCCTCGCGCAGCTCGCCGGTGGGGGTGCCATCGGCGCCCAGCACCACCTCGGCATCCGTCACCACGGGCACTTGGTCCATCAGCCCCGCCGCCGTCAGTGCCGCCGTATTGGCCCAGGCCGTGTGCAGATCAACCGCCAGCACCAGCAGCGGTTGATCCGGCACCATCCGGTCCAGCGCATGGCGATCGACCCGTGTGCCGGGGCCCAGAATTTCATAATTCGCCGACCAGGCCCCCAGCAGCGGCTGTCCCTGCCGCCCCTGCCGATAGGTCTGTAATGCGCGGGTCATGGCATCGGCGCCCTCAACCCCCAGCAGGTTCAGCTGATCCAGCGTCAACCCACCGGCGAACAGATGCAGATGGCTTTCGCACAGACCAGGCAACAGCCATGCCCCCGCCGCGTCGATCCGCCAAACCGGGCCGGGGACGGCGGGCAGGTCCGCCGCCGGGCCGACCCAGTCGATCTGCGCCCCGCGCAGGCGGATCGAAACCGCCCTACCGGACAGATCCCGCGCGTTCAGGATTTCGATCGTTCCGGCCATCACCGCCCCCGACACCGCCAAAACAAACCCGCCCGGACAGACCGGGCGGGCGGATCATCATTGCAACAGATCGGTCCAGACCTTGGTCACCAGATCCTGCGCTGCGGGCGAGCACGATTGCGAGAAGGTCACCGGCACCGTGGGGAACAGCTCGGGGGCATTTTCCGGCGTGTATTTCGCCTTGGTCATGTCGATCTTCACCGGCGAGGAATGCGCGTAGTAGTTATACTGCACGGTGGCGTTTTCTTCGGCCGACATGAAGTCGATGAACTTCTTGGCATTGTCCAGGTTGGCCGCGCCCTTGGGCACGACGAAGCTGTCCAGCCAGCCCACCAGACCTTCTTTCGGCATCGCATATTCGATATTCGCCCCCGCCAGACGGGTTTTCAGCGAATTGCCATCCCACCAGAAATGCGCCGCCACCTCACCCGAGCCGATGCGGTTCTCGATATTGTCCGACGTATAGGCCGCGACCGAGGGTTTCTGCGCCTTGAGCAGATCGAACACCTTCTTCATCTCGGCCTTGTCTTCGGAACAGAACGGCACGCCCAGCAGCAATTCCGCAGCCCCCACGACTTCGTCGGGATAGGACAGCGACGCGATCTTGCCCTGCAATTCCGCGGGCGGTTCAAAATAAATCGCCCAGCTGTCGACCGGCCCCTTGTACAGATCGCGGTTGACGGTGAACCCGGCGGTGCCAAAGGCCAGCGGGATCGAGAAATCGCTGCTGGGGTCCCACCACTGGTTCTTCCACTTGTCATCGACCTGCTTGAACGCCGCCATGTCATGGGCGTCGATATCTTCCAGCAGGCCCTGATCCACCATGATCTTCACGAAATGCTGCGAAGGCGTGACCAGATCATAGCCCGAGGCCCCGGCCTGCAATTTGGTCAGCGCGTCTTCGTTGGAGTTATAGCCGTCGATGTTGACCTTGACGTCATATTCCTTGGAGAACTTCTCGATCAGTTCGGGCGAGATCGAATCCGACCACGTATACAGATTCAGCGTGCCAGCCGCATGGGCGGGCAATGCCAGCGCCATCGCCAGCGCGGTGCCAAGGATCAGATTGGTTTTCATGCTTATGCTCCTGTTGGGTTTGTCATTCGGTCAGCCGCGCCGCATGGCACGGGCGGAAAGGCTCAGCGCAAGGGTTGCGATGATCAGCGAGGCCACGATCAGCAGGGTGGAAATCGCGTTCAACTCGGGCGTGGTGCCCTGTTTGATCAGGCTGAAGATATAGACCGGCAAGGTGGTCGTGCCGCCCGAATTCAGCATGTTCGAGGTGATGAAATCATCCATCGACATGGCAAAGGCCAACATCGCCCCGGCGAAAACCCCGGGCGCGATCAACGGCAGGGTCACCCGCCGGAACGCCGTCCAGGGGGTGGCATACAGATCCTGCGCCGCCTCTTCAAAATCGGCGCTCATCCCCTGTAGCCGGGCGCGGATCGGCAGGAAGGCGAAGGGGGTGCAGAACGCCGAATGCGCCAGCACCAGTTTCACCATGCCATTCGTCACCCCCAGTTGCGACACCAGGATCAGCACCGCCACCGCCACGACGATCTCGGGCAGCAGCAGCGGCAGGTTCACCACCGTTTCCGACAGGCGGCGGAATTTCAGCCCCGGCGTCCGCGTCAGAACCATCGCCGCCATCAGTGCCACCACCGTCGCCACAACGGTCGCGATCACCGCCACGATCAGCGAAACCCGCAGCGCGTCCAGCAGCGCCCGGTTCGACAGCGCCGCGTCATACCACTGTGTCGAAAACCCGGTCCAGACCGAGACCAGACGATTTTCGTTGAAGGAAAACCAGATCACCACCGCGATCGGCAGATACAGCCAGGCAAAGAACACCCAGGTGATCAGCCTCGCCCCCGGATAATGACGGATGTCGGTGTTCATGCGCGCCCCTCCTTGCGGATCGCCCGACGGGCATTGATCAGCAACACGATCACCACCATCACCATCATCACGATGGCAATCGCCGCGCCAAACGGCCAGTTGCGCCCACCACCGAACTGGGTCTGGATCAGGGTGCCCATCATCATCTGCTTGCCACCGCCCAGCAACATGGGCTCCAGCACGGTGCCAAGCGCGGGCACGAATACCAAAATCGCCCCCGCCGCCAGCCCAGGCCAGGTCAGCGGCACGATCACCCGCCGCGCCGTGGTCCAGCGGCTGCCATACAGATCCGCCCCCGCCTCCAGCAATGCCGGGTCCAGCTTCTCGATCGCGGCATAGACCGGCAGGATCATCAGCGGGATATAGCTGTAGACCATGCCGATCAGCATCGCGCCGGGGGTGAACAGCAACCCGCCCCCGCCCAGGGCCTGCCACAGCCGCCCGCCGATACCGTCATTGCCCAGAATGATCAGCCAGGCATAGACCCGCACGATCATCGACACCCAGAACGGCAGCGTCACCAGATACAGCAGCACCAGCTTGGTGCGCGGCCCGCGCGTCGCGATGACATAGGCCACCGGCAACGCCAGCGCCATGCAGATCACCGTGGTCGCCGCCGCCAAAGCGATGGTGCGGCCAATGATGATCAGGTATTTCGGATCGAATTCCAGTTCATCGGTCCAGCCGGTGCTGAACAGGATCTCGCGGTAGGGTTCCAGCGTGAAGCCCCAGTCGAACCCGCCATAGGGCCCGCGCAGCGACACCGAAACCAGCACGACGATCATCACCGGCACGATCAGCGTCACCGCCATCAGCACCCATGCGGGCACCAGCCCCCAGAAACGGAACCCCCTCATGCGCCCAGCACCCGCGCGGCGGCGGCGGGAAAGCCGATGCTGACCTCGCGGCCCAGCTCAAAGCCCTGGGCATTGGCGGTGGAATTGCGCCGCGAGACGCGCAAGACCGCGCCCTGGGTCTCGATCCCGTAATGGGTATAGCCGCCCATGTAGTTGCGCGACACGATCCGGCCCGACAAGACGTTCTCCGTCGCCTGATCGCCCAGCACGAATTTCTCGGGCCGGACCGACAGCGTGGCGGGACCGGGGCCGGTGATCCCCTTTTGCCCGGCGATGATGTCGAACCCGAACGGGGTGCGGACATCGGCCGTATCGCCCTCCAGCGACAGAACCTGAACCTGCATGAAGTTGGTCTCACCAATGAAATCGGCGACAAACCGGTTGGCGGGTTCCTCGTAGATTTCAGTGGGGGTGCCGATCTGCTGGATCTGCCCCTGCCCCAGCACGCAGATCCGGTCGGACATATCCAGTGCCTCGTCCTGATCATGGGTGACGAAGATAAAGGTGATGCCGGTTTTTCGTTGCAGGCTACGCAATTCATCCCGCATCGCCTGCCGCAGCTTCAGATCCAGCGCCGACAGTGGCTCATCCAGCAACAGCACCTGTGGTTCCGGCGCCAGCGCCCGGGCCAGTGCGATCCGCTGCCGTTGCCCCCCCGACAACTGCGCCGGACGGCGCCCGGCAAAGGGCGTCATGTGAACCAGTTCCAGCATTTCCGCCACCCGCGCCGTGCGGCGGGCCTTGTCCCAGCCCAGATTCTCCAGCCCAAAGGCGATATTCTGCGCCAGCGTCATATGCGGGAACAACGCATAGCTCTGGAACACCGTATTCACCCGGCGCTTATGCGGCGGCAGGTTGGCGATCTCGGCGCCGAACAGGCTGATCGAGCCCTCGCTCGGCGTTTCAAACCCGGCGATCATCCGCAGCAACGTGGTCTTGCCACAGCCCGAGGGACCGAGCAGCGTGAAGAACTCATTCTCTTCGATGGTGAAACTGACCTGATCCAGCGCCTGATAATCGCCGAACCGTTTCGTCACGTTGTAAACTTCGACCGCTTTTCCGCGTGCCATGTGGGGCTCCCTGTTCATATGCGCAGCCGCGCGGGTATCAGGCCAGTTGTGTCACCTCGCGCCGGAAGGGCAGCGCGTCACCGATATCGGGCATGTCCAGTTCACGGGCATAGCGATGCCCGGCATAGGTCGCCCAGGCGATCGGGCCGGGCGCACAGGCGTCGCCGATCACCTTGACCGACCGTATCCCCGCATCGGCCCAGTCCGCCTGACGCGCCAGCAATGCCTGATACAGCGCGTCGTCCGAGACCCGCGATGTCACCATGACCGCCGCATCACAGCCGATCCGGTCCCGCGCATCGGTATAGACACAGGCGGTTTCCGCGCCATCGCCATGCAGCGCGGCAATGCCGGTGTTTAGCACGATCCGCACGCCGCATTCCACCAGACGGCGGTGGATCGCGCCCTGTTCCAGCGTATTCAGCGTCCAGTCCGACACATAGGCGGATGGCGTGACCAGGGTGACCTGGCATCCGGCACGGGCCAGCAGCTCGGCGATCACCCCGCCCATGTAATAATGATCGTCGTCGAACAGCACGACCTGTCCCTTGGGCAAACGCCCGGCCATGATGTCATCGGGCGTGAACACCGGCAGCGCCGCATCCATCGGCATCGGCACAACGTGCATCCGCGCCACGCCATCGGCCCGCCATTTCGCCCCGGTGGCGATGGCGACATTCTGGAACCCGAATTCCAGGATGTCCCCGGCCGCCAGCGGGCTGTCGAAATAGGTTTCTACATTCGGCCGCTGCCCGATCTGATAGGCGCGATAATCCGCCACCCGCCCCCAGGCCGACAGCCCCGGCAACAGCCGTTCGCGCGCGACACGCCCCCCCAGGGCGGTGCCCGCCTCGGCCAGGGCGACGTCATACCCGCGCAGCGCCAGGGCCCGCGCAGCCTCCAGCCCCGCCGGACCGGACCCGACCACCAGCACATTGGTGCTGTCACCACGCGGGTTCATCTTCTCGGGGTGCCAGCCCTTGCGCCATTCCTCCATGAAGGTCGGGTTCTGCGTGCAACGGCTGATGCTCATCGTCATGTCGCCGGTGATGCAGATGTTGCAGCCGATACATTCGCGGATATCCTCGATCCGGCCTTCCTCGACCTTCTTGGGCAAGAACGGATCGGCAATCGAGGGCCGGGCGCATCCGATGAAATCCAGCACCCCTTGCCGCACCAGACGCGCCATGACGTCGGGGCTGGTGAAACGCCCCACCCCCACAACCGGCTTCGTGGTCAGATCGCGGATACCGCGCACCAATTGTTCCTGTGCCGCCTCTTCCTTGAAACGGCTGGGGCCGGAACAATCTTCCCACGTGCCCTGCGCCAGATCCCACAGGTCGGGCAGATCGCGGTTCATCTCGATGAAATCGCGGACCTCGGCGTTGGAAAAGCCCAGCTCGCCGATCGTCTCATCCAGGCTGACGCGCAGCGACAGTGCCATGCTGTCGCCCACCGCATCGCGGATATCGCCAATCACCTCATTCACAAAACGCGAGCGGTTTTCCAGGCTGCCGCCGTATTCATCGCCACGCTGATTGGTGGCGCGCGACAGGAAATGCTGGAAAATCCCAAATCCATGCGCGCCATAGAGACAGATCAGATCGAACCCCGCCAGTTTGGACCGTTTCGCCGCGTTGACGAACCAGCGCCGCAGATTGCGGATATCGCTGCGGTCCATCGCACGGGCCTGCACCGGATCATTGGTGAATGTGCGGATCGGCAGGGCCGAGGGCGCCAACGGCACCTCTTTGGTATACAGGTTCGGGCCGTTGATCCCGGAATAGGCCAGCTGTATCCCCGCCAGCGCACCATGCGTCTTCATCGCCTCAGACATCCGCCGCAACGCCGGGATATCGGCATCATCCCACAGCCGCAGTTCGATGAAGGGCGTGATTTCCGAGGTATGGTGCATCTCCGTCTGCTCGGTGAAAATCACCCCCCAGCCGCCTTCCGCCTTGATGCCACGCATGGTCGCCGCCGCCGTCGGGTCACGATAGCCACCGCCATTGCAATGGGGCACCTGATAAAACCGGTTCTTGGCGGTCAGCGGCCCGATGGCGGTTGGCTGAAACAGGATATCGTAGGCTGGGTTGCGCATCTGGGGTTCCTTGCCGGAGATGCGCAGATATTCCCGGTCCCTGTGGCACAGGTAAATTACAGGTTGCGGAAGCATCAATTAGGCACAGTCTAATCGCTTGAAAAATCTACAAAGCGCAAAACAAACAGGCAGAATATATATTCAGCCCGCAATCGGTGCCGGATGCGCCCGGACCTGCAACCCCGGCGCGCGCAGCGGGGTGATTTCGCCTTTGGCATGGTCGACAAAGGCGCTGACCGTGCGCGATTGCCGCGCCGTTTCATGCAGCACCAACCCCAGCCGCAGCGCCTGCACCGGACCGGTCAGCGGCACGAACCGCAGCTTGCGCCCATCCGGGGCCAGATCGGACAAGGGACGGATGTTTGCGACCGAATAGCCAAACCCGTTCGCCACCAGGGACCGCATCACCGCAATGTCACGGGTGCGCTCGGCAATGATCGGATCAATCCCCATCGCGGTGAAGAACGACAGGAAATACGCCGCGCTCATCGGCAGATCCAGCAACACCATCGGATAATCCGCCAGCTCCGCCGGTGAGACGCTGTCCAGATGCGCCAGCTCATGCGCCTCGTTCAACAGCGCAAAGGGCGGCAGATCGATCAGCGGAATGAATTCCAGATCCGGCGGGATGTTCAGATCATAGCTCAGCGCGATATCCAGCCGCGCATCGCGCAGTCCGTCGAAGATTTCCTGCTGGTCGCGCTCGAACTGATGAAACTCGACCTCGGGCCACAGATCGACAAAGCTGCGCCGCAGCTGCGGCAACACGATCTGCGCAAATGTCACCAGACAGCCCACGTTCAGCGGCCCGCGCACCTTGCCCGAAATGTCATTCGCCAGATCCTTCAGCACACGGGCGCGTTCCAGAACCTCACGCGCATGGGCCATGAACCGCACGCCACCCTGGGTCAGCGATAAGCCATGCGCGTGACGGCGGATGAACAGTTGCAGCCCGAACTCTGCCTCCAGCTGCGCGATGGCGGCCGAAATCGACGGCGAAGAGACGCTGACCCGTTCAGCCGCCAGTGCGATAGATCCGTGTTCGCCTACCGCGACGAAATATTCCAATTGACGCAATGTTATGCGTAAGGCCATGCAATATCCGATCCGGGCCGGGATAAGCCCTGCCCTATCGGATGCTGCATCGCGGTAACGAAAACGTCAATATTTGATCCAGACCGTTTTCAGTGCCGAATACTTGTCAAACGTGTGGATCGACAGGTCGCGGCCAAATCCCGACTGTTTCATCCCGCCAAACGGGGTCATCGGCGACAGCGCATCGACGGTATTGACCGAGACCGTGCCCACATGCAGCTGATCGGCCATCGACAGCGCCCGGCTGATATCGCGCGTCCAGACCGAAGCCGCCAGCCCGAACGGGCTGTCATTGGCGATCTCGATCGCCTCGGCCTCATCGCGGAAGGTCTGCACCGCCAGAACCGGGCCAAAGATCTCTTCGCGTGCGATCCGTGCATCGCGTGGCACATCGGCAAACACCGTGGGCTGGATGAACGCATCCGACGCGCCGATGGTCAGCCGCTCGCCCCCGGCGATCAGACGGCTGTCGGCCCGCCCCGCCGCCAGAAATTCCGCCACCCGCGCCGCGTGACGCGCATCGACCATCGCACCCATCCTGGTGTCGGGGTCCAGCGGGTTGCCGGGCACAATCGCCTCGGCCCGGGTTTTCATCAGCCCGATCATCTCTTCGGCGATGGTTTCATGCACCAGCAGCCGCGAATTGGCCGAGCAGACCTCGCCCTGATTGAAGAAAATGCCAAAGGCCGCCATGTCCGCCGCCTGATCCAGATCGGCATCGGGGAAAATCAGGTTCGGGCTTTTGCCCCCGGTTTCCAGCCAGACCTGTTTCATGTTGCTGTCACCGGCATAACGCTGAAACATCTTGCCGACATCGGTCGAGCCGGTAAACACCAGACAATCCACATCGGGGTGACGCCCCAGGGCCTGTCCGGCGTCTTCACCAAATCCGGGCACCACGTTCAGCACCCCATCGGGCAGACCGGCCTGGGCGGCCAGTTCCGCCAGACGCAGCGCCGACAGCGGCGATTGCTCGGCCGGTTTCAGCACCACCGAATTGCCCGCCGCCAAGGCCGGCGCGATCTTCCACGTCGCCATGTCCAGCGGGAAGTTCCACGGCACAACCGCGCCCACCACCCCCAGCGGCACCCGCCGGATCAGCGCCAGATCGCGCCCACCCGTCGGTGCGACCTCATCATAGATCTTGTCGATGGCCTCGGCGTGCCATTGGAACAGATGCGCCGATCCGGGCACGTCGACATTGACCGTTTCCGCGATCGGCTTGCCCATGTCCAACGTATCGAGTAGCGCGAATTCTTCCAGATTCTCGCGCAGCAACGCCGCCAGTTTCAGCAAGACCTCCTTGCGGGCGGTGGGGGTCTGGCGCGACCAGCGGCCATCGTCAAAGGCGCGCCGGGCCGCGGCCACGGCCCGGTCAATATCGGCGGCACCGCCGCGCGCCACATCGGTCAGCACCAGCCCGGTGGCCGGGTTGATACAATCGAACCGCGCACCGCGCGATGCCGGGGAGAATTGCCCGTCGATCCAGCACTGGTTGCGCAGGGTCAACGCGGCGGCGCGGGTGGTGTAATGGCTCAGGCTTTGCATCATTCGTCTCCGGGAACGCCATAGGACGGCGCCGAAACCGGGTTCAGCGCGCGCGTCACATAATCATCGGCCTGCGGTTTGTAGATTTCCCACGCCCGAGCCACGGCGGCAATCGGGCAGCCTTCGTCCAACCAGTCGACGCGCAATTCGGCATAGGGCCAGCTTTGCTGATCGGCGATCAACAGCCCGGCGGAATGCACCGGTCCCGCCTCGCCGCCCGCCGCCACCCCAGCCTGCAACGCGGCAACCAACCGGTCCCCCAGGGCGCCGGTGGCCGCCTCGAACGCCGCGACCATCGCCGTGGGCACAGTGGCATCGGCCAGCATATTGCCGCCCGCCACGCAATCGCGCCCCTCTGCCGCCGTCCAGATCCCCAGGGCGCGCGCACCGGAATGCACCGCCGTGCACCCCTGCGCATCAATGGCCAGCAGTTGCCGATACTCGACAAACCCGTCCGCATCGCGCGCCGCCGCAACGGCCCCGGCGGCATCGGCCCCATCGGTCATCTGCGCCAACATCATCGGCCCCAGTGCCGGGTTGGTCACATTTTGCGTGGACACCGCCCCCACCCCGGCCTGAACCCAGGCGCATCGCGCCGCGACGGCGGGCGAGGATGACGAGATCGCCACCCCGAACTGCCCCGTTTGCGCACAGCGCGCGACGATGGAAAAGGTCATGTTCCCTGCTTTCGGCCTAGAGGTCTCACGCGGGCGCCGGGGTCACCCCCGGCGCGCCCTGTTCAATCCGGGATAACCGCGGTGGCGTCGATTTCCACCAGCCAGTCCGGCCGCGCCAGACAGGTCACCACAACCCCGGTCGAGACCGGATGCACGCCCTTGATGTATTCGCCCATCGTCCGATACACCGCCTCACGGTGGCGCACATCGGTCAGATAGACCACAACCTTGCACAGATGCTCCATCGAGCCACCGGCTTCCTCGATCAACTGGCGGATATTCTGCATCACCTTGTGGGTCTGTTCGACCGGATCATGGCTTTCGATGTTCTTCGCGGTGTCCAGTTCCTGCGGGCATTGTCCGCGCAGGAAAACCGTGGTGCCACGCGCCACGACAGCCTGACACAGATCGTTGTCCAGCTTCTGTTCGGGGTAAGTATCCTTGGTATTGAATTTGCGGATACGGGTATGTGCCATTTTCATCTCCATCGGATCAGGCAAGGACGGCCACAGGGCCGCCCCTATCGGTGTTTGCGGTGGCCGGGCTTACTCGGCGGCCTTGCGCAGCGCCCCGGCGTGATAGGCCAGATAGCTGCGCTGCTTGGCGATCTGGTCGGCGATGAACTTTGCATCGTGCCAGACACCCCAGATGAACGAAGACCCGCGCCGCGATTGCCACGGCAGGCCCAGGAAATAGATCCCCGGCTCGGACGAGACGCCGCGCTTGTGCTGGGGCCGCCCCTGCGCGTCAAAGGCTTCAACCTGCATCCAGCTGTAATCGTTGGAAAACCCGGTGGCCCAGATGATCGTGGTCACACCTGCCGCCGCCAGATCCAGCGACAACACCGAATCGCGCACGCAATCGGGATCTTCGGGGATGATCTTGGCTTCGGGTTCGGGCGGCAGATCCAGACCATTGCGCGCCACATAGGCATCGGCCTCGGTCAGCAACGACAGGTAATTGGCATCGCCACGGTCCAGATTGCGCTTCAGATCCGGGGCGAAGGTCATCACCCCGTTCTGGCAGGCCTCGGTCCGCCCCAACAGCACCATCCCCTGTTCGGCCAGACGGCGGAAATCGACGGTATGGCCCCCCGCAGCGCCGCTGACGGCGATGGTGGTGTGTTCCACGCCCGGCGTCGCCTCGGCATCCCATTTGTTCAGCACACCCAGCCACCAGACGAAATCCCGGCCCCGATAGGCGCGCGGCGGGCGATCATGCGGCCCCACCGACAAATAGACCTTGCGCCCGGCCTGCATCAGCTCGGCGGCGATCTGCGCGCCCGATGACCCGGCCCCAACCACCAGAACCGCCCCTGCGGGCAGTTGATCGGGGTTGCGGTAATCGGCGGAATGGATCTGCGTCAGCCCGGCTGTCGGCGGCACCAGCGCGGGCATCAGCGGCGTCTGAAACGCCCCGGTCGCGGCAACGACATAATCGGCCTCGATCACCCCGGCCGAGGTTTCCACCACGAAACCCGCCATGCCGTCACGCCGCGCCACATGGGTGACCTCGACCCCGGTGCGGATCGGGGCGTTGATCTGGGCGGCATAGGTCACGAAATAATCCGCAACCTGTTCTTTGGCCACGAAGGCATCCGGGTCACCGGCGAATTCCAGCCCCGGAAAGCGGTCGTGCCAGGCCGGGCCATTCGCAACCAGCGAATCCCACCGCCCCGAGCGCCATTTCTCGGCGATCCGGCCGCGTTCCAGCACCACATGCGCCAGACCCGCGCGCGACAGATGCTCGCTCATCGCGACACCGGCCTGACCGGCACCGATCACCAGAACCTCGGTCTTTTCCACTGACATCTTTCGTCCTTCCTGAACACGCTTCCGGGCGGGCTGCACCGCCGGGGATCGGGTCAAAATGATGCAAATCAGACTTCGGAAAAAGAATATCCTGCATCACTATTGATTAGTCTAAGACTATTCCGATAGAACCGCCCGCGCACATTTCTCGCCGATCATCATTGCCGGAACATTGGTATTGCCACCGATCAGGGTGGGCATGACCGAGGCATCGGCCACCCGCAGCCCCTGCACGCCCGATACCCGCATCGAGACCGGGTCGATCACCGCCATCGGATCGGTGCCCATCTTGCAGGTGCCGACCGGGTGATAGACGGTCAAGGCCTCGGCCCGCAGATAGGCCAGGATCTCATCGTCGCTTTGCACCTGCGCACCGGGCAGCATCTCGCGGCCACGGATCGGGGCAAAGACCGGATCGGCCAGAATCGCGCGGGCAACCTTCATGCCCTCGATCAGCGTCGCGGCATCCTCGGGCGCGGTGAAGAATTTGTGGTCGATTTCGGTGCCGTCACGGCCCAGCCGGATTTCGCCCACCGATTTTGGCCGCAACACGCAGGTATGGATCGCATAACCGTGGCCATATTCGACCAGCCGTCCGCGATGGCTGCGATACCCCGGTACGAAGTGGAACTGGATATCGGGTTCAGCGCCCGCGTATCGGGTGCGCGCGAACCCACCCGCCTCGACGTAATTCGTGGTCAGCATGCCCTTGCGCTGGAACAGATATTGAAACGGCGCCGCGATCATCGCGGGCAGATTGGCGACCGACAGACCCAGCGTCTTGGTCGATCCCGACCGCACGGTGATCATGCCATCCACATGGTCGCGCAGGTTCTGGCCCACCCCAGGCAGATCATGCGCCACCGTCACCCCGGCCTGCGCCAGCATCGCGCCCGGTCCGATGCCCGAACGCATCAACAGCGCCGGCGACCCGATCGCCCCCGCCGACAGGATCACCTCGCGACGCACCCGCAACACCTGCACCCCGGCGTCGGTCCGGATCTCGACCCCGACGACACGCTTGCCATCCAGGATCAGCCGTTGCGTTTCCGCCCCCGACTGCACCGTCAGATTGGCACGATCCAGAACCGGGCGCAGGAAGGCGCGATAGGATGACCACCGCATGCCGTTGTTTTGCGTGACATCATAGATGCCCAGCCCCTCTTGCACACCGGCGTTGAAATCGGTGTTCTCGGACAGGCCAACCGCGCGTCCGGCCTGAATGAACATGCGTGACACCACATTCGGATCACGCGGACGATCCACGAACAGGGCGCCGTCAAAGCCGTGCCAGTCGGGCGATTCGCCAATCAGGTTGCGCTCCAGTCCCTTGAACACCGGCAGCACGTCATCCCAACCCCAGCCCTGACACCCCAGCGCCGCCCATCCGTCATAGTCGGAACAGGCGCCGCGGATGAACAGCATCGAGTTGATCGACGAAGATCCCCCCAGCGCCTTGCCCCGATTGACCGGAATCCGGCGGTTGTTCAGTTCCGGCTGCGGCGTGCCGACGTAGCCATAATCATATTTCGGATTGCCATAAAGCGACAGGATACCGGCCGGAACCTGCACATTGAGTGCGGTTTCAGACCCTCCGCCCTCAACCACGCATACGGTGCGATCCGCCTTGGCCGACAGCCGGTTGGCCAGAACGCAGCCCGCCGATCCGGCCCCGATGATGATATAATCGAATTCCTGTTGCGCGGTCATGGGCATCTCCTTTGGCCGGACCATGCGGCAGGAAATGGCGAAGGACGCAGAAGCATTTTCCTAGCCCTGGGTTCGAAATTTCCGAATATATATGCAAAATGCGCATAACACCTTGAAACATAACGGCGCCGCCGGAACCGGGGATAAGTCCACCCTGTCCGGCCGCGATGCATCACGAATGAGAATGCGACACCTTGCACAATTCGCAGGCAGGATATGAACATCACACCCCGTCACGGCGCCAAAGCCCCTTGCGAATCCCGCGTGGAACGGGAAAACCGGGGCATGGCCGGAACATGCACAGTCACATTGCTGGAAGACGGCGTCACGTTCCGCATCGCGCGGGATGCGTGGTTCAGTGACTATCCATTGACCGAGCTGGACGGCTGGATCGCCTTTTATCGGCGCCTGCGCGATGAACAGCCCAAGGCGCTGAACAGCTACGACGAAACCATCCGCGCGCTGGAGGATTTCGCCGCAAATCGGTAAAGCCGCGCCGCTAGAGCTGATCGCGCCAACGGTTCACCATCGGATAACGCCGGTCCAGCCAAAAGGCCCGCCGCGTCAGCCGTGGCCCCGGTGCCGACTGGAACCGCTTCCATTCGGAAATATACAGCAGGTGTTCCACCCGCTTGACCGTGTCGCGATCAAAACCGGCGGCGACGATTTCCGCCACGGACTGATCCTCCTCGACCAGACGTTCCAGAATGGCATCCAGTACCTCATAGGGCGGCAGGCTGTCTTGATCCTTCTGGTTGTCGCGCAACTCGGCCGAGGGGAGCTTGTCTATGATCGCCACCGGGATCACCTCCCCCGCCGGGCCCTGCATCCACGGCCTGTGGTTGGCATTACGCCAGCGACAGGTTTCAAACACGCGGGTTTTATACATGTCCTTCAACGGATTATATCCGCCCGACATATCGCCGTAGATGGTGCAGTAGCCCACCGCCACCTCGGATTTGTTGCCGGTGGTCAGCAGCATGCCGCCGAACTTGTTGGAAATCGCCATCAGCATGACACCGCGCAGGCGGGACTGGATGTTTTCCTCGGTGATATCCGGCGCGGTGCCCGCCATCACCCCGGTCAGCGCATCGGCCACGGCGTGGCGGCTGCCCTCGATTTCCACCGTGTCCAGCCGCGCCCCGATCCGGTGCGCCATATCGGCCGCATCGTCCAAAGACCCCTGCGAGGTGTAGCGCGACGGCAGCATCACGCAATGCACATTCCCCGCCCCCACCGCATCGGCGGCAATCGCCGCCACCAGCGCGGAATCGATCCCGCCCGACAGCCCCAGAACCACCCGGCTGAACCCCGATTTCGTCAGATAATCGCGCAGGCCCAGAACCATCGCGTGATAATCCTGCTCCCACGCATCGGGCTGCGGCACCAATGCCTGCGGCAGTGCGCGCCAGCCATCCGCCCCGCGGGCGAAATCGACATGGGTCACGCATTCCTCGAACGCGGGCAGTTGCGCGGCGATCTGGCCATGCGGGTTCAGCACGAAACTGGCCCCGTCAAACAGTTGATCATCCTGCCCACCAACCGCGTTCAGATAGACGATCGGCAGCCCGGTTTCGACCACGCGCGAGATCATGATGTTCATCCGGTGATCTTGCTTGGCGCGATAATACGGGGAGCCATTCGGCACGATCAGGATCTCGGCCCCGGTCTCCATCAGCGTTTCGGCCACCTCGGGGTGCCAGCTGTCCTCACACACGGGCGTGCCGATGCGCAGCGGCCCGATCCGGTAGGGCCCTGAAATCGGCCCGGAATCGAACAGCCGGAATTCGTCGAACACATCGTCATGCGGCAGGTTGTGTTTCAGTATCCGTGCAACGACCTTGCCGTCTTGCAGCACCCACCACGCGTTATACCGCCCCGTCGCATCCCAATACGGCCCGCCGATCCCCAGGGCCGGCCCATCGGTGATCTGCGTGGCCAGCACCTCCATCGCCGCCATCGCATCGCGCACGAAGGCGGGTTTCAGCACCAGATCCTGCGCCTGATAGCCGGTCAGGAACATCTCGGGCAGCATCACCATATCCGCCCCGGCCTCACGGCCCTGCTGCCAGGCGTCCAGCGCCTTGGCGGCATTCGCGGCAAGGGCGCCAACGGTGGGGTTCAACTGTGCCAGCGTAAGGCGAAAGGTATCGACCATGCGGTGTTCCTTGGGTTTGCCAACCGGGTTTAGCGTCTGTATCCGCCGCTGAAAAGCACCGACCTGCATCGCGACGGGTGGACGGGGTCCGGGGCGGCTTGTTTCCCTCCCCCCCGCACATTACTCTGATCCCACCTGAACGGGTGTCTGAACGGAATGGCCCGCGCGGTTTTTGGGGGAAAAATGGCGAATAATCGCATGATGATCGGCCTTGGACTTGTCCTGACGCTGGCGGCGGGGGCCGCCGCCGCGCAAGAGGTCATCACCAAGCAATATGACGACGGTGGCATTTACGAAGGCACGTTCAAGGACGGCAAGCAGGACGGTCAGGGCAGCTATCGTCTGCCGTCGGGGTATGAATATCAGGGCGACTGGGTGGCGGGCGAGATCGCCGGTCAGGGTCGGGCGCGCTTCCCCAACGGTTCGGTCTATGTCGGGCATTTCACCAAGGGCAAACCCGATGGTCAGGGCCGGATGACCTTCGCCAATGGCGGCACCTATGAAGGCCAGTGGACAGCGGGCGAGATCACCGGTCAGGGCACCGCCCACTATGCCAATGGCACCAGCTATACCGGGCATTTCACCAATGCGCTGCATGACGGAACGGGGGTTCTGACCGGCGCGGACGGCTATCGCTACGAAGGCGACTGGGTGCAGGGCGCAAAGCAGGGTCAGGGCAAGATCACCTATCCCGATGGTGCCGTCTATCAGGGTGGGATGCAGGCCGGACAGCGCGCGGGCAATGGCACGCTGACGCTGGCGAACGGGTTGGTCTATCACGGCGGCTGGGTGCAGGGGCAGATGAACGGCACCGGCACGCTGACCCAACCAAATGGCGATATCTACGAAGGCGGCATGACCGACGGCAAACGGCAAGGTCCGGGCAAGGTGACCTATGCCAATGGCGATACCTATGACGGCGCCTTTGTCGCCGATCAGCGCCAGGGCAAGGGCGTGTTTCGCGGCACCGATGGCTATATCTACGACGGCGACTGGATGCAGGGCCGGATCGAGGGCGCGGGCACGGTGACCTATCCCGATGGCTCGGTCTATGCGGGCACGTTCCGCAATGACCAGCCCGATGGTCAGGGCAATATCACCTATCCCGATGGCTCCAGCTATCAGGGCGGCTGGGTGGCGGGCGTGATCGAGGGCACCGGTACGGCACGCTATGTCAACGGGCTGGTCTATACCGGCGGGTTCAAGGCTGCCCGTAACAATGGCCAGGGCCGGATGACCTATCCCGATGGCTATACTTATGACGGCGACTGGGTCGATGGGCAGCGTCAGGGCCAGGGCCGCGCCACCTACCCGGACGGCACCACCTATACCGGCGGCTTTGTCGCGGGCAAGCGCGCCGGGCAAGGCACGCTAACCATACCCGACGGCTTCACCTATGACGGCGCCTGGGCCGAGGGCGAAATCGACGGCGCGGGCCGCGCCACCTATGCCAATGGCGATGTCTACGAGGGCAGCTTTGTCGCGGGCAAACGGCAAGGCGCGGGCGTCATGCGCTACCGCAACGGTCAGGTCGCCCAAGGGGAATGGCGCGACAATGCGCTGACCCAGACGCCGGCGGGCACCGCGCCCCAACCCGCCGATACCGCCACCGCCCCGGCGGACCCGACGGGCAATCCCTAGCGGTCAGACGGCCTGAAGGTAAGCAAAACTGCCCTATATTTAGGCTTTTCATTTACCGCGGCGCGGGCCATAGTCCGCCGCATGATACGGACGCTGAACATATTCACACCTGACGCCGGGGCCTTTGCCACCGGTCAGCCCGTCCGTGGCTTGCTGCTTCTTAGCCTCCTCTGAGCGTGCCTTCGGGCGCGACCGCTCAGAGGTGTCCAGCGCCCGAAGTTGCCAAAGCCCAGGCGTGATGCTGGCCTTTGGTTCCCCAAGACAGCTGAGAAGAAGAAAGCAATCCCGATGCCCGATACGACAATTATCGACACCACTCGCGTCCTGATTTTCGACACCACCCTGCGCGATGGCGAACAATCGCCCGGCGCGACCATGACGCATGACGAAAAGCTGGAAATCGCCCAAGCCCTGGATGACATGGGTGTGGACATCATCGAGGCCGGGTTTCCCATCGCCTCGGAAGGGGATTTTCAGGCCGTCAGTGATATCGCCAGGAATGCCCGCAATTCGGTGATCTGCGGGCTGTCGCGCGCCAATTTCAAGGATATCGACCGTTGCTGGGAGGCTGTGAAATACGCGCCCAAACCGCGTATCCATACCTTTATCGGCACCTCGCCCAGCCATCGCGGCATCACCAATCTGGATCAGGACCAGATGATCGACCGCATCCACCAAACCGTTACCCATGCCCGCAATCTGTGCGAAGATGTGCAATGGTCGGCGATGGACGCGATCCGCACCGAGCGTGACTACCTGTGCCGCGTGGTGGAATGCGCCATCAAGGCCGGTGCCACCACGATCAACATTCCTGATACCGTCGGCTACACCCTGCCGCAGGAATCGGCGGACATCATCCGCATGCTGATGGAACGCGTGCCGGGTGCGGATCAGATCATCTTCGCCACGCATTGCCACAACGATCTGGGCATGGCGACGGCAAACGCGCTGGCCGCCGTTTCGGCGGGCGCACGGCAGATCGAATGCACGATCAACGGTCTGGGCGAACGCGCGGGCAACACCGCGCTGGAAGAAGTGGTGATGGCCATTCGCGTGCGGCGTGACCTGATGCCCTTCACCACCAGCATCGACACCACCAAGATCATGAACCTGTCGCGCCGGGTGGCGCAGGTCTCGGGCTTCCCGGTGCAGTTCAACAAGGCGATCGTCGGCAAAAACGCCTTCTTGCATGAATCCGGCATCCATCAGGATGGCGTGCTGAAGAACGTCGAGACGTTTGAAATCATGCGCCCCGCCGATATTGGCCTGACGGAAACCAACATCGCGATGGGCAAGCATTCGGGGCGCGCGGCGCTGCGCTCCAAACTGTCGGATCTGGGGTTTGATCTGGCCGACAACCAGCTGAACGATGTCTTCGTGCGGTTCAAGGCACTGGCCGACCGCAAGAAGGAAATCTACGACGAAGATCTGGTCGCGCTGATGTCGGATTCCGCCGCGAACACCGATACCGATTATCTGCAGGTCAAATGGTTGCGGGTCGTCTGCGGGTCCGATGGTCAGGAAGCCGAACTGAAAATGACGGTGGACGGGGTCGAGAAATCCGCCAGCATGTCCGGCGATGGCCCGGTGGATGCCTGCTTCAAGGCGGTCAAGGCGATCTATCCGACCACCGCGCGGCTGAAGGTCTATCAGGTGCAGGCGGTCACGCAGGGCACCGATGCGCAGGCCACCGTCTCGGTCCGGCTGGAGGAAGACGGCCGCATCGTCACCGGATCCGCCGCCGATACCGACACCATCCTGGCCAGCGTCAAGGCCTATGTCGGCGCGCTGAACCGGCTGCGCGTACGGTCACAAAAGACCGCGCCCGACGCCGATCTGAAGACCGTCAGCTACAAAAACTGACCGGTTCCGACTTGATGGAAAGGGGCGCCCTATCCGTGGCGCCCCTTTCGCATACCCCGCATCACGCCACGCCCGTTTTCAACACGTCAACGTGAGATATGGCATAAGTGCTATTATAGCGTCCTATAATTGCCACATATCGGCACTGAATATTGTAAAAGTGATAGCTATCCAAATACCCCCCGCGGAACGCCGCGCATCACAAATAGCGTTTACGCAAATCACCTTTCGCCGTGCTATGCCTTTGCCTATACGGGCGATGACTGGACTCGGCACGAGTCGCGGGCGCAGGTAGTTTGGAAAGCGGACATTATGGGATTTGGCGGGCTTTTTTCCTCGGATATGGCAATTGACCTCGGAACGGCGAATACGCTGATCTACATGAAGGGCAAGGGCATCGTTCTGAACGAACCTTCGGTCGTTGCCTATCACGTCAAGGACGGCAAGAAACAGGTTCTCGCCGTCGGCGAGGATGCCAAACTGATGCTCGGCCGCACCCCCGGCTCGATCGAGGCGATCCGCCCGATGCGTGACGGTGTCATTGCCGATTTCGACAGTGCAGAAGAGATGATCAAGCACTTCATGCGCAAGGTTCATCGACGCTCGACCCTGTCCAAACCCAAGGTTGTCGTCTGCGTGCCACAAGGCGCGACACCGGTGGAAAAGCGCGCCATCCGTCAATCAGTGCTGTCGGCGGGCGCGCGCCGCGCCGGGCTGATCGCCGAACCGATCGCCGCCGCCATTGGTGCGGGGATGCCGATCACCGATCCCACGGGTTCGATGGTGGTCGATATCGGTGGCGGCACCACCGAAGTTGCCGTTCTGTCGCTGGGCGATATCGTCTATGCGCGCTCGGTGCGCGTTGGTGGCGACCGGATGGATGACGCGATCATTTCCTATCTGCGGCGCAACCTGAACCTGCTGGTCGGCGAGGCCACATCCGAGCGGATCAAGACCACCATCGGCACCGCCCGCATGCCCGATGACGGCCGTGGCGCCAGCCTGCTGGTGCGCGGTCGGGACCTGCTGAACGGCGTGCCGAAAGAGGTGGAGATCACCCAGGCGCAGATCGCCGAGGCACTGGCCGAACCGGTGCAGCAGATCTGCGATGCCGTCATGCAGGCGCTGGAGGCGACCCCGCCCGATCTGGCCGCCGACATCGTCGACCGGGGCGTGATGCTGACCGGCGGCGGCGCGCTGCTGGGCGATCTGGATCTGAGCCTGCGCGAGCAGACCGGCCTGTCGATCACCGTGGCCGATCAGACGCTGAACTGTGTGGCGCTTGGCACCGGCAAGGCGCTGGAATACGAAAAGCAGCTGCGCCACGTGATCGACTACGACAGCTGAGCCCTAACCAGAACCCCGGTCACCGGAGGCGCGCGTGGCCAGAGACCGCGACGAAGATTACGCAGGACCGCTGCGCCGGATCATAATCACGATCCTGGCGTTGTCCTTGGCTGCCACGTTCATCGTCTGGCGGATTGATAGCCCGCGCGTGGAACGATTCCGGTCGGCGTTTGTCGACCGGTTCGTGCCGACCTTTGACTGGGCCATGGTGCCGGTCACCAAGGTGCTGGGCATGGTCGAGAACTTCCAGTCCTACACCCGGATCTACGAACAGAACCAGGAACTGCGGCGCGAGTTGCAGCAGATGAAGGCCTGGAAAGAGGCCGCGGTGCAGCTGGAACAGCAAAACGCCAAGCTGCTGGCGCAAAATCAGGTGCGGCTGGACCCCAAGCTGACCTCGGTCTCGGGGGTGGTCCTGGCCGATAGCGGCTCGCCGTTCCGGCAATCGGTGCTGCTGAACGTGGGGTCGCGCGATGGTATCATCGACGGCTGGGCTACGATGGACGGGCTGGGGCTGGTCGGACGGATTTCGGGCGTCGGCCGGTCGACGAGCCGGGTGATATTGTTGACCGATACCTCCAGCCGCATCCCGGTGATCGTTCAACCCTCGGGTCAACGCGCCATTCTGACCGGTGACAACAGCCCGTTCCCGGTGATCTCGTTTCTGGAAAATGCCGATCAGGTGCGCCCCGGCGACCGGGTGATCTCATCGGGCGATGGCGGGGTGTTCCCGGCTGGCCTGCTGGTCGGACAGGTGCTGCAAGGCCATGACCGGCGGCTGCGGCTGCGGCTGGCGGCCGATTACGAACGACTGGATTTCCTGCGCGTGCTGCGCTCGCACCCGGCGGAACAGATCCGCGATGCCGGGCCGCTGATCCCGCCACCGGCCTCGGACCTGCCCGGTCCCGCGCCGAGCGCACCCATCACCGCCAGAGGCGGTAATGGTTGATCCGCGCACCACACGGCGGGTGGCCTATTGGGCGCTGTTCCTGGCGCTGACGGTGACGACCACATTTCTGCGGCTGCTGCCGATCAATCCGATGGCGCATGGGATTCCGGGGCCGGACCTGATGCTGGCCTTTACCTTCGTGTGGCTGATGCGGCGCCCCGATTACCTGCCCGCCTGGCTGATCATCGCTGTGTTTCTGCTGGGCGACATGATCTTTTGGCGGCCGGTCGGATTGTGGGCGCTGATCGTGCTGCTAGGCACCGAATTCCTGCGCGGCCGGGTGCCGCTGTCGCGGGCGCTGCCATTGGCGGCCGAGATGGTGATGGTGGGATCGGTGATGCTGGCGATGCTGTTGATGAACCGGCTGGTGCTGGCGCTGGCGCTGGTGGATCAGCCGCCGCTGGGGCTGGAACTTTTGCGCCTGATGATGACACTTCTGGCGTATCCTTTCGTCGCCGTGTTCTCGCGGCTGGCCTTTGGCCTGCATCGCCCGGTGCCGGGCGAGGCGGCGGGCTACGGGCGCAGGCTGTAGGAGGCGCGGATGCAGAAATCGCAAAAGAACACCCAGGCCAGCCGCGCCTCGATCACCCGGCGCGGACTGATGCTGGGGGCGGCGCAGGTGGCGATTGTCGCGGCCCTGGGCATGCGGATGCGCAAGATGCAGCTGGAACAGGCCGATGATTACCGGATGCTGGCCGATGGCAACTCGATCAAGATCCGGCTGATCCCGCCGGCGCGTGGCCTGATCTATGATCGCAACGGTGTGCTGCTGGCGGGCAATGAACAGAATTACCGCGTCACCATCACGCGCGAGGACGCCGGAGATGTCGAACAGGTTCTGGCCGATCTGCGCCGCCTGATCCCGGTGTCCGATACCCAGACCGAAGAGGCCCTGACCGAGATCCACCGTCAGCCGCCGCATGCCCCCATCACCGTCGCCGACCGCCTGAGCTGGGAGCAGTTCTCGCGCATTGCGGTCAATACCCCCGCCCTGCCCGGTGTCTCGCCCGAGGTCGGCTTGTCGCGGATCTACCCGCGCGGGCCGGATTTCGCCCATGTTCTGGGCTATGTCGGCGCGGTCTCGAATTACGATCTGAAGAAGCTGGAAGATCCAGACCCGCTGCTGCGCATCCCGAAATTCCAGATCGGCAAGACCGGGGTCGAGGCCAAGCTGGAGGATGAATTGCGCGGCAGCGCCGGGCAACGCCGGATCGAGGTCAACTCGCTGGGCCGCGAAATGCGCGAGATGGACCGACGCGAGGGCGACCCCGGCGTGAACCTGCAACTGACGGTGGATTACCGGTTGCAGAATTTCGCCCATGCGCGGCTGAAGGGCGAATCCGCCGCGACGGTGGTGATGGATGTGACCAACGGCGACATTCTGGCCATCGCCTCGGACCCGTCATTCGACCCCAACATGTTCGTGCGCGGCATCAGCTCGGTCGAATACAAGGGGCTGATGGAAAACGACCATCGGCCCTTGGCCGACAAGACGGTGCAGGGGCTGTATCCGCCCGGCTCGACCTTCAAGGTGGTCACCGCGCTGGCGGCGCTGGACGGTGGCGTGGTGGGGGCCGACGACACCGTCTATTGCCCCGGCTATTTTGAGGTTGCCGGACGGCGGTTCCACTGCTGGAAACATTCGGGCCATGGGCGGGTGAATGTGAACCAGGCGCTGGAACAATCCTGCGACGTGTATTTCTATGAGGTCGCCCAGCGTGTCGGCATCGACAGGATCGCCGAGATGGCGCACCGCATGGGCATTGGCGTGCGCCATGATCTGCCGATGTCCGCCGTGGCCGAGGGGCTGGCCCCCACCAAGGCGTGGAAGAAGGAACGCTACAACCGCGAATGGCTGATCGGCGATACGATCAACGCCTCGATCGGTCAGGGCTATGTGCTGGCCTCGCCGCTGCACCTGGCGGTGATGACCTCGCGGCTGGCCTCGGGCAAGGCGGTGGAACCACGGTTGATCCGCGCCAAGAACGGGGTCGAGGTACCGGTGGCCGAGGCCCCCTCGCTGGGCCTGCCGGAAAACTGGCTGCGCCATGTGCGCCAGGGGATGGACGATGTGATGAACGGCCGCCACGGCACCGCCGCCAAGGCGCGGATCGTGCAGTCGAACTGGCGGATGGCGGGCAAGACCGGCACCAGCCAGGTGCGCAACATCACCGCCGCCGAACGGGCTCGCGGGGTGATTTCCAACGCGCAACTGCCGTGGAACCGGCGCGACCACGCCCTGTTCGTCTGCTACGCGCCGGTCGACAATCCGAAATATGCCGTCAGCCTGATCGTCGAGCATGGCTCTGGCGGGTCGACCACCGCCGCGCCGATCGCCCGCGATATCCTGTTGTTCGCGCTGTCGAATGGTCTGCCTTCGCTGGAGGCCTATCCGGCCGGGCAGCGCGATGAGATCAAGGCGCGGTTCGATGCGCTGCAACTGGTCAACCCCGAGGCCGTCAACAGCGGCATCAAGAGCCGGGCCTGAGAACATGAGCTATCTGGAAAGCAATCTGAAGACGGTTCCGACCGGCATCCGCAAGGTGCTATATCTGAACTATCCGCTGATCATCCTGCTGGCGGCGGTGTGCTGTGCCGGTTTCCTGATGCTGTATTCGGTGGCGGGCGGGCGGCCCGAGCTATGGGCCGAACCGCAGATGAAGCGCTTCGCCGTTGGCATGGTGCTGATGCTGGTGGTGGCCTTCACGCCGATCTGGATCTGGCGCAATACATCTGGGGTGATCTATCTGGCGGCGTTGTTGCTGCTGGTGGCGGTGGAACTGTTCGGCACCATCGGCATGGGGGCGCAACGCTGGCTGGATATCGGGCCGGTGCGGGTGCAGCCCTCCGAGATGATGAAGGTCGCGCTGGTGCTGCTGCTGGCGGCCTATTATGACTGGTTACCCGCTGATCGCGTGTCGCGCCCGCTGTGGGTGCTGATCCCGGTGATGCTGATCCTGACGCCAACGGCACTGGTGCTGATGCAGCCCGATCTGGGCACCTCGATCATGCTGATCGCAGGTGGCGGGGTGGTGATGTTCGCGGCAGGTGTCAGCCTGTGGTATTTCGGCACGGTGATCGGGCTGGTCGTGGGCCTGGTGTTCGTTGTGCTGGAAAGCCGTGGCACCGACTGGCAATTGCTGCACGACTATCAATACCGCCGGATCGACACCTTTCTGGACCCGACGGCAGATCCGCTGGGGGCGGGTTACAACATCATCCAGGCGCAGATCGCGCTTGGGTCCGGCGGCTGGGCCGGGCGTGGCTTCATGCAGGGCACGCAAAGCCAGTTGAACTTCCTGCCCGAAAAGCACACCGACTTCATCTTCAACACCCTGGCCGAGGAATTCGGCTTCATCGGTGCCTTCGGGCTGCTGATGCTGTATACCGCGATCATCGGATTCAGCCTGCACGCGGCGCTGATGAACAAGGACCGGTTTTCCAGCCTGCTGATCCTGGGGGTGGCAGGAACGTTCTTTTTCTACTTCGCCATCAACATGGGCACAGTGATGGGGCTGTTGCCCGCCAAGGGTTCCCCCCTGCCCCTGGTCAGCTATGGTGGCAGTGCGATGATCATCATTCTGGCCTCTTTCGGCCTTGTCCAAAGCGCAACTGTTCATAGGCCCCGCTGATGCTGACTGTCCTCTATGCCGCCGAACCCGAATTGTGGGGGGAATACCAGCCCGCGTTGCAAGACGCCCTGACGCGTGCGGGCGTTGCCGCGCAACTGGTATTGCCCGGTCAGATCGCCCCGGAGGCAGTCGATTACATCGTCTTTGCGCCCGCCGGACCGATCAGCGATTTTGCCCCATACACCCGGACACGCGCCGTTCTCAGCCTGTGGGCCGGGGTCGAGCGTATCGTGGGCAACGCCACATTGACCCAGCCGCTGTGCCGGATGGTGGATGACGGGCTGGAACGCGGGATGGTGGAATGGGTGACGGGCCATGTGCTGCGCCATCATCTGGATATCGACCGCTGGATCGGCGCGCAGGACGGTGTCTGGCGCAATGATGTGTTCCCGCCGCTGGCGACGGAACGGCGGGTGACGGTTCTGGGGCTGGGTGTGCTGGGGGCGGCCTGCGCCCGGATGCTGGCGCATATAGGCTTTGACACCGCCGGCTGGAGCCGCAGCCCCAAGGCGATCCCCGGCATCCATTGCCTGTCCGGCGCCGATGGGCTGACACAGGCGCTGCAACGCGCCGATATTCTGGTGTCGATCCTGCCCAATACGCCCCAGACGCAGGGCTTGCTGAATGCCGAAACGCTGGCGCTGTTGCCACGCGGGGCGGTCATCGTGAATCCCGGACGTGGCAGCCTGATCGACGATGCCGCGCTATTGGCGGCGCTGGATGCGGGTCAGGTTGGCCATGCCACACTGGACGTGTTCAATACCGAACCCCTGCCCGTCGATCACCCCTATTGGGCGCATCCACGGGTGACCGTCACCCCGCATATCGCGGCGGCGACACGGCCCGGAACCGCGGCGGCGGTGATTGCCGAAAACATCCGCCGAGGCGAGGCCGGTGCGCCCTTCCTGCATCTGGTCGACCGGGGCCGGGGGTATTGAGATTACCCCAGTTCCGGGACCCGCAGACCCAATTGCCCGGCCAGACGCGCCAGACGTTCGCCGCGCCCGGTCCAGTCGGCGGCCCGCGCGGCGAATAATGTGGCCTGCGATTGGTGGATCATCCCATCCGACAGGATTTTCAGGTGGTTCGCCCGCAATGTCTCCCCCGATGAGGTGATATCGGCGATCACCTCGGCGGTCAGGTTTTTCACCGTCCCCTCGGTCGCGCCCTGACTGTCCACCAGCTGCCAGTCCGCCACACCTTCGCGGGTCAGGAATTCACGCACCAGACGGTGGTATTTCGTCGCGATCCGCAGCCGCTGGCCGTGGGTCTGGCGAAAGGCATGGGCAACGGCGTCCAGATCCTCCAGCGTTTCGACATCGGCCCAGCAGGCCGGCACCGCGATGATCAGATCGGCATGGCCAAATCCCATCGGCGCCAGTTCCGCCACCTGCCCCTGCCAATCGGCCAGCTTGTCGCGCACCAGATCAGACCCGGTCACCCCCAGATGGATCCGCCCCGCCGCCAGCTCGCGCGGGATTTCCCCCGCCGACAGCAGCACCAGCTCCACCCCGTCGGCCCCCTCGACTGCGCCGGCATATTCGCGCTCGGACCCGGTGCGTTTCAGCGTCACGCCACGCGCGGCGAACCAGTCAAAGGTCTTTTCCATCAGCCGCCCCTTGGACGGCACGCCCAGCTTGATGGTCATGCCAGCGCCTCCAGATCCGCCACGACGCCCGGGCGGATCACGCCGCCCACCGCCGGGATTT
Source organism: Paenirhodobacter sp. (assembly GCA_036398515.1). Classification (GTDB taxonomy): domain Bacteria; phylum Pseudomonadota; class Alphaproteobacteria; order Rhodobacterales; family Rhodobacteraceae; genus Rhodobacter. The sequence continues at coordinate 32,921 of DASWPI010000087.1, read as the reverse complement.
CATGTCCGCCGCCCAGTTGCCGGGTCAGCGCATCATAGCGCCCACCCGAGGCCACCGGCGGCAAGGCCGGATCGGCGGCGGAAAAGGTGAACACGAAGCCGTCGTAATATTCCATCGAGGTACGGCCATGACTGGCCTCGAACATCAGATCCGAGGTGTCGATGCTGCGCGCGGCCATCGCCGCCAAGCGCCGCTCCAGTTGCGTGATCGCCGGGGCGAGCGCGGGCATATCCAGCGCGCGCAGCCGCCCGGGCGCCTGATGCGCCGGACAGGACAGGGCAAACAACGCATCGAATTGCGTCACAACATGCGCAGGCAGTGGCGCGGCCGCGGCATCCTGCCGCAAAACGTCGATACGGGCCTGCATCTCGGCCGCGCCGCGCAGACCGATCCACGGCGTGTCGAACGCCTCCGCCCCGGCCAGCAGCGCGGCGCGATGCGGCGGCACGGGTTCCAGCCCGGCATAGCGGCTCATCAACCGATGAAACCGGCGTGGCCGCCAGATGTGACGCGCCAGCGCCGCCTTGCGCGGGGCGATAGTGTCGATCCCGCCAACGGCCGCCCGCAGGATGCCGATATCGCCGATCGTCGCCCGCAACCGCAGATGCGCCAGCAACCGGGCGAACAGCGAAAACACCTCGGCATCGGCGGTGATCGGGTCGATGCGGTCGAAAACCTCATACCCGGCCTGCAGATATTCATTGGCGCGCGCCGCGCCGCGATGATCCTGACGGCGGAACACCTCGCCCATATAGCAGTAGCGCGCGGGTTCGGCGCCTTCAGCCATATGCGCCTCGACCACCGGGACGGTGAAATCGGGACGCAGCATCATTTCGCCGCGCAACGGATCAGAGGTGACATAGGCGCGGGCGCGGATATCCTCGCCATACAGATCCAGCAAGGTGCCCGCCGGTTGCAGCAGATCGGGCGTGACCTCGACCGCGCCGGCGCGCAAAAATGCCCCCAGCAGCCGTTCGCCCGTGGCGCGGGCCTGCGCCTTGGTGGCCATCAGCCCTGCTCCAACATGCGTTTAACGGTGGCAACCATATCGGCACGGGCAACTTCGAGCTGTGCGGGCTGGTTCTTCCATTCCTCCAGGCTGGCCGAAGCGGCGATCTTGGCGCCCAGCACCAGATCCTTGATCTGCACCACATCACGCGCGGCCTCATCGCCGCCCTGGATCACGGCGATGGGGCTGGCGCGTTTATCGGCGTATTTCAATTGGTTGCCAAAGTTCTTCGGGTTGCCCAGATAGACCTCGGCGCGGATACCGGCGCGGCGCAATTCGGCCGCCATCGCCAGATAATCGCCCATCCGGTCGCGGTCCATCACCGTCACCACCACCGGTCCCTGCACCGCACCGCCGATGCGGCCCTTGGCCCGCAACGCCGCCAGAAGCCGGTCGACGCCGATCGACACCCCGGTTGCGGGAACCTCCTGGCCGGTGAACCGCTTGACCAGATCGTCATAACGCCCGCCGCCCGAGACCGAGCCGAAGCTGCGCTTGCGGCCCTTTTCGTCAAAGATCTCGAAGGTCAGTTCGGCCTCGAACACCGGACCGGTATAATAGCCCAGACCACGCACCACCGAGGGGTCGATCACGATCCGGTCCGCGCCATAGCCCTGTCCGTCCAGCAATGTGGCGATCAGTTCCAGTTCGTCCACGCCCTCGGCCCCCAAGGCCGAACCGGTCACCAGTTCGCGCAACCGTGCCGCCGTCGCCGCCCCGGTCTCGCGCCTGGCCTGCATGAAGCCCATGACGATATCGGCCTGCGCCTGCGACAGCCCGGCGCCCTTGGTGAAATCGCCCGACTCGTCCAGACGTCCCGGCCCCATCAGCGCGCGCACGCCCGCCTCGCCGAATTTGTCGAACTTGTCGATGGCGCGCAGCACGATGCCGCGTTCGGCGATGAATTTATCCGGGTCGCTGGGGTCCAGAACCCCCGCGACCTGCATCACCCCGTTCAGCACCTTGCGGTTGTTGACCCGCACCACGTAATCGCCGCGCGGAATGCCCACCGCCTCCAGCGTGTCGGACAGCATGCCGCAGATTTCGGCATCCGCCGCCACCGTGGCCGCCCCAACGGTATCGGCATCGCATTGATAGAACTGGCGGAAACGGCCCGGACCGGGCTTTTCGTTGCGCCAGACCGGCCCCATCGTATAGCGCCGATACGGGCTGGGCAGATCATTGCGGAACTGCGCCGCGACCCGCGCCAAAGGCGCCGTCATGTCATAGCGCAGCGCCAGCCAGTCACCACCCTCATCCTGCCAGCCAAAGACCCCTTCGTTCGGACGGTCGACATCGGGCAGGAATTTCCCCAGCGCCTCGACGGTTTCCACCGCGCTGGTTTCCAGCGGATCAAAGCCATGCGCGCGATAGACCTCGGCGATGGTGGCCAGCATTTCTGTCCGCTCGGTCACCTCGGCGCCGAAATAATCACGAAACCCTTTCGGCGGTTCCGCACGCGGACGACGTGGTTTCTTGTCGCTGGCCATGGTCTTGCACCTGATCGTTTCTCGGGCGAGGGTGTAGCGGATGGGGTGCGACACGGCAAGTCCGCCAGTATCCATGCCCCTATATCCATGCCCCAATCGGTGCGCGGCACCAGAGGAACACCATGACCGACCGGATCGAACATCTGGAAGAACAGCTGGCGCATCTGACCAAAACGGTGGATGAGATCAGCGACGTGATGGCGCGGCAAACGCGTGAACTGGACCGACTTGGCCGGATGGTCGGGCTGTTGATGGACCGCGAATCCGAGCGTGAATACGGCGAGGGCGGGCAAATCCCGCTGGCCGATCAAAAACCACCGCACTGGTAAGCGGCCCCTTGCACCCGGCGTGGCACAATGCGACAGGGGCATCATGGCCCGCACCGCCCCTTTGCACCTGCCGACACTGTTGCTGACTGTCCTGCTGGCGGGGGTTGGGGGTGCGCTGGCGCGGTTGATACATCTGCCGCTGCCGATGCTGCTGGGGCCGTTGCTGGTGGTGGCGACGGTATCGCTGGTCGGGTGGCGACCGATGGGCCATCTTCCGCAATTCCCGATGAAGCTGCGCAACTGCTTTGTGCCCATCGTCGGCGTCGCCATCGGGGCCAGCTTCACCCCCGAGATTGTCCGGCAGGCGGCGCAATGGTGGCCATCGCTGCTGGCCATCGCCCTGTTCATCCCGACAGCCCATATGGTGTGTTTCCGCGCCGTCAAATCGACGGGGCTGATCGACCCGGTCACCGCGTTCTTTGGCACCGCGCCCGGCGGGCTGATCGACGCCGTGCAGATGGGCGAGGACAAGGGCGCCGATGTGCCGATGCTGACCATGCTGCAATTCCTGCGGCTGATCGTGACCATCGTGACCGTGCCGGTGTTCTTTTCGGTGCTGACCGGCCACGCGGTCGGGTCATCGGGGGGCGCCACATTGTCGCGCGGCCCCCTCGCGTTGGCGGATGTGCCGTGGCTGCTGGCGGCAGGGATCAGCGGTGCGCTGCTGGGTAAATGGCTGAAGATGCCGGGCGCGATGGTTACCGGGCCGCTGGTGATATCGGCGGCCGTGCATCTGGCGGGCGTTGTTCAGGGCAGCCCGCCGACCATCCTGGTCAACCTGACGCAGATGGTGATCGGCGCGGCGTTGGGGGTGCGGTTCGCGGGTATGGAGATCGGCCGGTTCTGGCTGGCGATCCGGCTGGCGGCGCTATCGACCAGCGTGTCGATCACGCTGGCCATCGCCTGCGCCTTTGCCCTGCACCGTTTCGTCGATGAACCGATGGCGGCAGTGTTTCTGGCCTTTGCGCCGGGGGGGCTGACGGAAATGTCGCTGATCGCACTGTCGTTGCAGATGAGCATCGTCTATGTCACCGCCCACCACGCGCTGCGGATCATCCTGGCGGTGCTGGTGGCGCGGGCGCTGGCCGACCGGTTGGCCAAGTAGCACCTTACCGCGCCAGTGCGCGGGCCAGACGGTTCTGGGTTTCGATCACGCGGGGCAGATCAATGGTGGTGATCTGGCCATCACGCACCACCTGACGCCCCTCGACAAACAGGTGCTTCACCTGCATTGGCCCTGCCAGCAACAGGGCCGCGACCGGGTCCCATGCCCCCGCCGCCTGTAGCCCCGACACATCCCAGACCGCGACATCGGCACGTTTTCCCGGCTCCAGCGCCCCGCAATCGGTGCGCCCCAGAACCCGCGCCCCGCCCAGCGTGGCGATTTCCAGCATCTCCCGCGCCGACATCGCATCGGCCCCGTTCTGCACCCGCTGCAACAACAGCGCCATCCGCGCCTCGGCGATCATGTTGCCCGCATCGTTCGAGGCCGAGCCATCCACCCCCAACGCCACCTTCACGCCCCGGTCGCGCATCCGCCGCACCGGCGCGATCCCCGATCCCAGACGGCAATTGGAACACGGGCAATGCGCCACACCGGTGCCGGTGGCGGCGAACAGGTCAATCTCGGCCAGATCCAGTTTCACGCAATGCGCATGCCAGACATCCTCCCCGGTCCAGCCCAGATCCTGCGCATATTGCCCCGGACGGCAACCAAAGCGATCCAGGGAATAGGCGATATCCTCATCATTCTCGGCCAGATGGGTGTGCAGCATCACCCGCTTGTCGCGCGCCAGCACGGCGGCGTCGCGCATCAATTCGCGGCTGACAGAGAACGGGGAACAGGGCGCCACGCCCACCCGCACCATCGCGCCGGGACGGGGATCATGAAACGCGTCGATCACCCGGATGCAGTCGTTCAGGATCGCGGCCTCGGCCTCGACCAGACTGTCCGGCGGCAATCCGCCCGCGCTTTCGCCAATCGACATCGCGCCGCGCGTGGGGTGAAACCGCAGCCCGATCTGTTGCGCGGCCTCGATGGTATCGTCCAGCCGTGCGCCATTGGGGAACAGATACAGATGATCCGAACTCATCGAGCAACCAGACAGCGCCAGTTCCGCCAGCCCCGTCAGCGCCGAGACCCGCATTTCATCCGGTCCCATGCGCGCCCAGATCGGATACAGCGTCTGTAACCAGCCAAACAGCAACGCATCCTGCCCACCGGGCACAACTCGGGTCAGCGTCTGATACAGGTGATGGTGGGTGTTCACCAATCCCGGCGTCACCACACAGCCCTGCGCCAGCACCTGTTCGGCATCGGGGGCGGAAATCCCCGGCCCCACCGCCACGATCTGCCCCGCCTGGATCAGCACATCGGCCCCGGCCAACTCGCGCCGCGCGCCATCCATGGTCACCACCACCTCGGCCCCGCGGATCAGTGTCTTTGGCATCGTGGCCCTCCTCGAATGGCGTGATGAGGTGGCCTGCACCCCGGGATCAATGCGCCGAAGCGTTCAGAACCCGCATCGCCTGGGCATGGATATCGGCATTGGCCGCCGCCAGCACCCGGCCACCCGCCCAGGCCGGGCCGCCCGACCAATCGGTGACGATGCCGCCCGCGGCCTCGATCACCGCGATCGGTCCACCGACGTCATAGGGGTGCAGGCCCGCCTCGACCACCAGATCAATCTGACCGGCCGCGATCAGCGCGTAGGCATAGCAATCGGTGCCATAGCGGGTCAGCCGCACCTGTTTTGACAGCCGGGCAAAGGCCGCGCCATCTTCGGGCATGCCGACCTCGGGGAAGGTGGAAAACAGCACCGCCTGATCCAGCGGCCGGGCCGCGCGGGTGCGCAGCGTCACATGCCCCAACGGGCCGACCAGTTCCGACCGGCCAAAGCCGCCTAGAAACCGTTCCCCGACATAGGGTTGATCGACGATCCCCAGCAAGGGCTGCCCCGGCCCGTCGGGCAGTTCTTCGGACAACGAAATCAGCACCCCCCAGGTCGGCGTGCCGGACATGTAACCGCGCGTGCCATCAATCGGGTCCAGAACCCATGTCAGGCCACTGGTGCCGCGCTTGACGCCATATTCTTCGCCAAAAATCCCGTCCTGCGGGCGGCGGCGGTCCAGGACCGCGCGCATCGCCTGTTCGGCGCCGCGATCCGCAACGGTGACCGGGTCGAACCCATCAGTCAGTTTGTTATCGGCCGCAAGCCCGCCGGTCGCACGAAAATGGCGCAGCGTTTCAACCCGCGCCACATCGGCCAACTCATGCGCCACATCAATCAACGCCTGGGTCTCGGCGTGCGTAGGTGAAACCGACATATCCTGCCTCCGGCTGGTCCAAGCAAGCGGTAGCCCCTGCCCCGGCCAGCGGTCAAGAGCGCATCCACCACCCGCCGGTCATGCTGCGTCGGAAAGAACCTTGGCCAGTTCGAACAACCGGCGCCGCTGTGCCTCGGGGATGGCGTAGTAGGATTTCACCAGTGCCAACGCCTCCTTGTCGCGCACCATGTCGACAGAGGCGTCGGCCTTGCGGCCCTTGTCTTCCTTGAACCCCTCAAAGAAGAAGGCCACCGACACGTCGAGCGCATCTGCGATATCCCACAACCGCGACGCCGAAACCCGGTTCATACCGGTTTCATACTTTTGGATCTGCTGGAATTTTATACCTACGCTGTCGGCAAGATGCTGCTGGGTTATACCGGTCATCCAGCGGCGATGCCGGATGCGTTTGCCCACATGAGCGTCAACAGGATGTACCATTTGCACTTTCCTTAACACGAAATACTGGCAACCGAGTCAAAACAAGAACCAAACCGTAGCATAGGTTTACGTCGGCATGAATGAACGTAAACTTAGCCATAGGCAAAAAGGCGCCGCTTATCGGACAGAAGCCGCCGTCGCACTGCGGCCGCCCAATTGTCACGATACAATATTGTATGTCGCAGGTCCCACATCAAACAGTGTGATCCTTAACAATTTTGCGACAGCGCCAACGATACTGGGGCGCGACGACAGATCGAGGGGAGATCCGGTGGTCCGGCCACCTGTCCGTCGGGGCACCGGATTCCACCCTCGATTCCGGCCAAGCATGCCCGGCATCGGCAAAAAACCGCCTTGACGGGGTCGCGCGCACCGGTCCCACCGCCTACAAACGTCCGCCTGCCACACGGACCGCCAACACGGCCGTTACCCGTCTGGAGAATCACCTTGCCGCCCCCGGACGGCCCCGCCAGCGCAGATTTCCCCGGATTGCGGCGATATCACGCGGTTTTTCGGCGGACCTGCGCTTGAAATCGGGGTATGCTTTGCCGATATCATCAACGACAAACGCGGCAAGCTGTGCCGCATATGCCCCGAGGGAGATAATGATGCCTGATTTCAACACGATGCGCGCCAGCACCGCGGCAACGCGCGCGACGCAGATCGATGAAGGTCTGCGGGCACATATGAACAAGGTTTACGGCCTGATGTCCGTAGCCATGCTGATCACCGGCGTTGTGGCGTTCGGGGTCGGATCGAACACGCAGCTGATCGCGGCGATCTGGGGTTCGGGCCTGAAATGGGTTGTGATGCTGGCGCCGCTGGCCGTGGTCTTTGCGTTCAGCGCGATGATCAACCGGATGTCGACCGCCACCGCGCAGATGGTGTTTCTGGGCTATTCGGCGCTGATGGGTCTGTCGATCAGCTTCATCTTCGCCGCCTATACCGGCGTATCCATCGCGCAGACGTTCCTGGTGACCGCAATCGCCTTTGCCGGTCTGTCGCTTTACGGCTACACCACCAAGCGTGATCTGAGCCCGATGGGGTCGTTCCTGATGATGGGCCTGATTGGTCTGGTCGTCGCCTCGATCCTGAACATCTTCATCGCCTCCTCGGCGCTGCAATTCGCCATCTCGGTGATCGGTGTGCTGCTGTTCGCGGGCCTGACCGCCTATGACACGCAAAACATCAAGAACACCTATCTGCAACTGGCTGCGACGGATCGGGATTTTGTTGGCAAGGCCGCCATTCTGGGTGCCCTGCAACTGTATCTGGACTTCCTGAACCTGTTCATGTTCCTGCTGCAATTCATGGGCGACCGTCGCTAAGCCGACGAGCCCCCCGCCAAGACAGACGATGCCCACCCCTTGCGGGTGGGCATTTTCATTTCGGGCGCAGGGATCAGAACGACCCCAACCAGTTGAACCACAGATATTGCAGCGGCATCAGCATCACGAAGGTGATCGCCGCCAGCATCAGGCATAGCTTCAACGCCGCCAGAAACGGGATCCGGGCCATGCCCATCGCCACCACGATGGGCGAGGCCTGATATGGCAGGATCGGCGTGGCAAAGCCGATGATCTGTATCATTAAAACGGTTATCAGCGGAAAACCGGACCCGGCGGCCAGTGTCTGCGCCAGAGGCGTGAAAATTGCCGGAACGCCATTGGCCGTCACAACAAAGTTGAGCAGGCTGGTGATGCCGGTGATCGCCGCGAAGTTGATGAACGGCGTGGCCGGATCGAGCGGCGCATAATGCCGCAAGACGGTGCCGATGGTTTCCCCCAGACCGCTCTCGGCGGTCAGGGCCGCCAGCCCCAGGATGGCCGCCACATAGATCGCGGTGCGATGGTTGACCTGCTGGCCGAATTCGTCGCCGGTGACAAACCCCACCCGCGGCAGCAGGCACAGACACGCCGCCGCCAGCCCGATCCATGCCGGTGCGATCCCGTGCAGCGAATCCGTCAGCCACAGCCCCAGCGTGATCACAAGCAGGATCGCCAGCCGTATTTCCGGCCCGCTCAGCGCTGGCAAGGGTGCTGGCGTCGCCGACGTCTCGACCTTGTCACGGAACAGGATGACAATGCAAAAGGCCAGAACAATGCCTTTGAGCACCCCCAGAATGGGCGCATTCAACAGCAGATAGGGCAGATAGGACAGATGCAGCCCATAGGTGCTTTCGATCGCCCCTGACATCACCAGATTGGGCACATTCGACGGCAGGATCGAGGCCGACAGTTGGAACGTGCCAAACCCCACCGCCAGCGCCAGACCGATACGGCCTCGGCGGCCCTCGACCAGACCCGCCCTATCCGCAAGCGCCAGAATGATCGGCATCAACAATGCGATACGCCCCATGTTGGACGGCATCACAAAGGCCAGCGCATAGGTCAGTCCCACCGTGCCGAACACCAGTCGCGGATAGGACTGCGCCAGATGCGTGGCCAATAGCTGTGCCGCCCGCGCCGCCAGCCCGGTTTTGGCGATCGCAATGCCGATGACATAACCGCTCAGCACCAACCAGAACGCCGCCGAGGCGAACCCGGAAAAAATCACCTGCGCTGGCGCAACGGCAAAAATCATCGCGGCGGCAAAGAACATCAGCGCGGTCAGATATTCGGGAACCTTGCCCGAGGCCCACAGGGCAATCGTCACCGCCACAAGCACAGCGACCATCCGTGGCCCTCCTTACGTTCTGCATCACGACGCCACAGGCATTCGCACGTGGATGATACTTAGCCCTTCGACAAGATTGATGTCGATGTAAGAACAGCGCAAAAATCATACCTGCCCCAAGGCGCCATATGGATTGGCGGGACGCAGCCCATTCCGTGCCAAGGGCGCCGCCATCAGGCGCGGAGCGCGGTTCAGATCCCATATCGCGGTCCCGGCCTCGGAACCGAATGACCGACGGCACCGGCATCCTGGGTGATGGAGAATGGCTGACCCGCAAGAATGGCGTGGGACCGATCATACCGATCCGCCGAAAGGTCGTACCTGGATCCCGACGTCCCTCGCAATGCGATGGCCGGGGCGCATTCGTCGGATTTGCGCGGCACCATGGTTTCGCCCCAATTTGGATGAAATGGGCTGACGAGCACTTCAGAAATCGCGTCGAGGTATGAGTAGGGGCTGCAAGACATATGCCAGCCCTTGGGGGCGACACTCTTCCCGCGACAGAGATTACATCCCCATAGGCAAACACAAGATGCGGCCATCCATTATCTGGACAACCGACTTATTCATAATGAGAAAATAATGGTCGGGGCGGCGAGATTCGAACTCACGACCTACTGTACCCAAAACAGTCGCGCTACCAGGCTGCGCTACGCCCCGACGGGTTCTTCTACATAAACCACACCCGCATGAAAAGGGGTCAGACGCAGGGAATCGCGGCGGATACGCGATCAATCGCAGGATATGACAGCACCATTCCCGGCTCCAGCCGCATCCGCCGTGCCAATCCGCCGTTGATCTCCAGCACGAATCGCGCCGGTGCCCCGGAGGGAATCGGTGTTTCATCCAACGGCACGGCCATCGAATGGATAGACACAATCCGACCGGCCCCGTCGATGAACAACATATCCAGCGGTATCAGCGTGTTCCGCATCCAGAATGCGACCGGCATTTCCGTGGGATAAATGAACAACATTCCTGATCCGCGCGGCAGATCTGCGCGGTTCATCAGCCCTTGCGCCCGTTCCTCGGCATCATCAGCGACTTCGACATGAAATCGGGCGACCTGTTGCCCCGATGCAGAACTGAGGATGGCCTGATCAGACATGCAAACAGGCGCCGCGAACACCATCGCCGGCGCCACCAAAAACAGCCCCGTCAATCCGATCTTATTGCCGCACGACAATCCGCAGACCGGCATTCGACGCCTCTTTCCCTTCAACAGCAGCCCCCTGCGCAACAGTCTGCGCCGCCTGCTGGGCCATATCCCACGCATAGACCGCTACGGCCATCCGCCCGCGTTTGCCCTCGATCACACGCAGGCAAACGGCCTCGCCTGCGGCAAGATCGGCAAGGCCAGAACGGCGCAGGATCTCGACATGGATGAATATATCATCTGATCCGCCAAAGATATTGGCAAAACCAAAACCCTTGCCTTTATCGAACCATTTTACCCGCGCCGGAGCCAGCGGCAACAGCGCCAGCTCTTCGGCGGTGATGCTGCCCAGGTCATCCAGCAGGGCCGTGCGGTTATCGCCTTCGGGTGGGGTGATCTCGATCACTTCCACAGCCTGGGTGCCGCGCGGCGTGGCCTGAACCATCACCACCACCGACGCGTCATCGGCGATGGAACTCTGGCCAAAATTGCGTAACACATTGGCATGTAGCAGAATATCCGCCCCGCCCTGCTCGTCCAGAATGAACCCGAAACCCTTGGCGGGATCGAACCATTTGACTCGCCCACTCACGATTCGGGCATCGGCCCTATCATCCGTCATCATTCCTCGCCCAAAGCACTTTTGCGTCGATTGTTTCAACCGGAACCCGGCGTGCAGCACTCTCACATGCTCTGCGTGGGTTTCAAGGGGAAAAGTAGGGATTTCCTGACCATGTCACCTCAGCTTGCAGAACATTAGATCATTAATTGGGCAATTTCAACAAAATGTCAGGGATTTAGCCTGAAACGTTGCCAATCAGACGCAAAATCGGACCGCTCCCAACGGAATCTGTCATGCAAACGGAACGCGCCATCCGCCCAAAATTCAACCTCAAGTGGTATGATGCGGTATCCCCCCCAAAATGGCGGCCGTTTCGGATTGGGGCCCTTCATCGCGGTCACCTTGGCGACCTCGGCCAACAGCGCGCCGCGCGATGACAACGGCTGGCTTTGATGCGACGCCCAGGCCCCGAGGCGCGATTGCAATGACCGCGAAGCGTAATAGGCGTCGGCCTGAGGCCCGTCTTCGCGCGCGACCAGGCCACGCACACGGATCTGTCGGCGCAGGCTCTTCCAATGCAGCACAAAGGCCGCCTTCCCCGCACCGTCCAGCTCCTGTGCCTTGCGCGACCCGTAGTTGGTATAGAACACGAAGGCCCCGCCCGAGGGGGCATCCATCCCCTCGATATCCTTCAGCAGGACCATCCGCACATTCGGCAAGCCCGATGCGTCCACGGTGGACAGCGCGATGGCGTTGGGGTCATTGATCTCGGTGGCGCGGGCCTCATCCAGCCAGGCCTGAGCCAGGGCGAAAGGATCATCCCCCGCGAAAATGCCGGTTCTGTCGCTCATTTCATCCTCCGATCCGGGTGTCACATGCCAGTCATGACCGCAGACATCCCCGTCAAGCGGCCTTGATGCACAGGGATGTTTCGCTTAATGCTGTGCCACTTACCAGAGGGAAGCGGGGATAACCTGACATGACGAACACGCTTTTGGCGGGCAAGCGCGGGCTGATCATGGGCCTGGCAAATGACAAATCCATTGCATGGGGCATCGCCAAGGCCTGTGCCGATGCTGGCGCCGAGCTGGCGTTTTCCTATCATGGCGAGGCGCTGAAAAAGCGCGTGGAACCCTTGGTGGCCGAAATCGGCGCCGACTTCCTGCTGGAATGCAATGTTGGCGAACAGGAATCGCTGGATGCGCTGTTCGCGGCTTTGAAGGAAAAATGGGGGTCGATCGACTTTGTCGTTCACGCCATCGGTTTTTCCGACAAGAACGAATTGCGCGGCCGCTATGTGGATACCTCGCCTGCGAATTTCACGATGACGATGGATATCTCGGTCTATTCGTTCACCGCCGTGTGCCAGCGCGCCGCAGCGATCATGCCCAATGGCGGGTCGATGCTGACGCTGACCTATTACGGCGCCGAACAGGTGATGCCGCATTACAACGTGATGGGCGTGGCCAAGGCGGCGCTGGAGGCTTCGGTCAAATATATCGCCGAGGATCTGGGCAAGGACGGCATCCGCGTCAACGCGATTTCCGCCGGACCGATCAAGACGCTGGCCTCGTCCGGGATCGGCGATTTCCGCTATATCCTGAAATGGAATGAGATGAACTCGCCCTTGCGGCGCAATGTGACGCAAGAAGAGGTCGGCAAAGCCGCGCTGTTCCTGCTGTCCGATCTGGGCACGGCGACCACGGGCGAAACCCTGCATGTCGATGCGGGCTATCATATCGTCGGAATGAAGGCGGTGGATGCGCCCGATATCGACGTGGTGACGGGGCGCAAAGACTGAGATGACGCTGGGCGCATTGCTGGCGATCTATTTTGTGCAGCTCGCGGCGGCGATCTCGCCTGGGCCGGCCATCCTGATGGCGGCCCGCACCGGCCTGCGCGAAGGGTTCACCCGTGGCGCGTGGCTATCGGTCGGGATCGGGCTGGGGGCATGTTTCTGGGCGCTGGCGGCCCTGTTCGGGCTGTCGGTCCTGTTCCGGGTGGCCCCCGGCCTGCTGACGGCGCTGAAATTCGCGGGCGCGGTGTATTTACTGCACATGGCCATCACCATGTGGCGGCACGCGCCCGATCCGATCAGCGAAAGCGACCCCCGCACGACGGGGCGTTCCCCGCTGGGGCTGCTGTGGCTGGGGCTGGCAACGCAACTCGCCAATCCGAAACCGGCGGTTTTCTTTGGCACGGTGTTTCTGACCTTCGTGCCGCCGGATGCGCCCGGCTGGGCCTATCCGGCGATCTTGCTGATGGTGTTCCTCAACGATACCGGCTGCGCGATGCTGGTGGCGCGGATATTTTCGCTGGAACGCACGCGGCGGATCTATCTGGGCATGAAAACCGCGTTTGAACGTATTTTCGGGGGGCTGCTGGCCCTTCTCGGTCTGAAACTGGCACTCGGCTGAGGCACCTATGATCGACACGCTACCGCATGAAAAAGGCTTTCTGGTCAGTTGGGATCAGTTGCACCGCGATGCCCGCGCCCTGTCGTGGCGGCTGGATGGCCAGGGGCCGGACAATGGCGCGTGGAAGGCCATTGTGGGGATTACCCGTGGCGGGCTGGTGCCCGCAGCGATTGTCGCGCGCGAATTGAACATCCGGGTGATCGACACGATTTCCGTCAAGGGCTACGATCACCAGACCCAGCACCCGCCGCAGGTGATCAAGGCGCCGCAGGCCGATCTGATGGGCGATGGCACCGGCATTCTGATCGTCGATGATCTGGTGGATTCGGGCCGCACGCTGGAACTGGTGCGCACGCTGTATCCCAAGGCGCATTTCGCCACCGTCTACGCCAAGCCCAAGGGCAAGCTGCAGGTCGACACCTATATCACCGAGGTCAGCCAGGACACCTGGATCTTCTTTCCTTGGGATACCGCCTTGCAATATGTTCAGCCCTATCGCGGCACCGACTGACCTGCACCGCCATATCCTGCCCACCACTTTCCACCGGTGCGGTCTGGCGCCGGCACATCCGAGGACGCCATGCCCCTGCTCCCGCTGAACCCCGCGTTCCAACGCACCTTCGCACCGCCGGTGATGGAGGCCCGCACCTGGCTGGACGGCGTCACCTTTCCGCCCGAACGCCCGCTGCTCAACGTCAGTCAGGCGGCGCCCGTAGATCCGCCCCCCGATGCGCTGCGCCGCGCCATCGCCGAGGCGTGTCTGACCGACAACGCCGCCCATCTGTATGGCCCGGTTCTGGGGCTGCCGGAATTGCGCGCGGAAATCGCCACGCAATGGTCGACGGCCTATGGTGGGGCAATCGCACCGAATCAGGTGGCCATCACCCAGGGCTGCAATCAGGCCTTTTGCGCGATCATGGCGACGCTGGCGGGCCCTGGCGATGAGGTGATCTTGCCCACCCCGTGGTATTTCAACCATAAAATGTGGCTGGATATGGCCTCGGTCGGCACGGTGCCGCTGCCAACGGGGGCCGATCTGATCCCCGATCCGGAACGCGCCGCCCGGCTGATCACCCCCGCGACACGCGCCATCGTTCTGGTCTCGCCGAACAATCCGGGCGGGGCGGAATATCCGGCGACGGTTCTCAGCGCCTTTCTGGCGTTGTGCCGCAGCCGTGGCATCGCGCTGATCGTCGATGAGACCTACCGCGATTTCGACAGCCGTGAGGGCCGCCCCCACGATCTGTTCACCGATCCTGACTGGGCCGATACGCTGATCCATCTTTACAGCTTTTCCAAGGCCTACCGGCTGACCGGGCACCGCGTCGGCGCCGTCGTTGCGGCGCAGGCACGGTTGGCCGAGGTCGAGAAGTTTCTGGACACGGTCGCGATCTGCCCCAACCAGCTGGGCCAGATCGGCGCCTTGTGGGGCATGCGCAATCTGGCCGAATGGGTTGCCGGGGAAAGGCGCGAAATCCTGACCCGCCGTCGCGCCATGATCGACGGCTTCGCCGGGCTGGAGGGATGGAAGATGTTGGGATGCGGGGCCTATTTCGCCTATGTCGAACACCCCGATGTCAGCGATTCATCGGCCTTCGCCCAACGGCTGGTGCGCGAGGCCGGGGTGCTGCTGCTGCCCGGCACCATGTTCACCCCGGAGTCCGCCCCCGCCGGCCGCAAGCAGTTCCGTATCGCGTTTGCCAATGTCGATGTGACCGGGATCGCGGCGCTGATGCAACGCTTGCCCCTGGTGCGTCCCTAGCGGAGGCGGGGAATTTGACACTGGACGAATTTTCCTCTTGCAGGGCCGGTCGGCATCCCCTAAATCCCCGCTCACCGAAACGGTGCGCGGGCGTAGCTCAGGGGTAGAGCATAACCTTGCCAAGGTTAGGGTCGAGGGTTCGAATCCCTTCGCCCGCTCCATTTCGGTGATGGTGCTGATGCGGGCGTAGCTCAGGGGTAGAGCATAACCTTGCCAAGGTTAGGGTCGAGGGTTCGAATCCCTTCGCCCGCTCCAGCAAAACAAACAGGACCGCTTCGGCGGTCCTTTTGTTTTTACCCCGCTTTGCAAGCCCCCTACCCCGTCCTATAAGGCGGCAGAACCGCAGGGGAGACGCGATGCGCACCGCCACCATCACCCGCAAGACCGCCGAAACCGAAATCTCGGTTCAGATCAATCTGGACGGCACCGGCCTATACGACAACCAGACCGGCGTCGGGTTCTTTGACCACATGCTGGATCAACTGTCGCGGCACTCGTTGATCGACATGACGATCCGGGCCAAGGGCGATACCCATATCGACGACCACCACACCGTCGAGGATACCGGCATCGCCATCGGTCAGGCATTGACCCAGGCCCTGGGCGACAAAAAGGGCATTCGCCGTTACGGTCATTTCGCGCTGGCGATGGATGACAGCCAGGTGGTGACCGCGCTGGATCTGTCGTCGCGGCCCTATCTGGTCTGGAATGTCGATTTCCCGACGCACAAGATCGGCACGTTCGATACCGAACTGGTGCGTGAATTCTTTCAGGCCCTGTCCACCCACGGCGGCATCACCCTGCATGTCGACCGGACGCATGGGCTGAACAGCCACCACATCGCCGAGGCCACCTTCAAATCCGTTGCCCGCGCGCTGCGCATGGCGGTGGAAACGGATCCGCGCATGGCCGGTGTGCTGCCCTCGACCAAAGGGGCGCTGTGATGCGCACCGTTCTGGTCGATTACGATTCGGGCAACCTGCATTCGGCGCAAAAGGCGTTTGAGCGCATGGCCTGCGACGGCGATCTGGGCACCGTCACCGTGACCTCGGACCCGGATGTCGTGGCGCGTGCCGACCGGATCGTGCTGCCGGGCGACGGGGCCTTTCCGTCGTGCCGCGCCGCGCTGATCCGCCACACCGGCCTGTTCGAGGCAATCGAGGACGCCGTCACCCGCCGCGCCGTGCCATTTTTGGGTATTTGCATCGGTATGCAGATGCTGGCGTCGCGCGGGCTGGAATTCGAGCCGACCGATGGCTTTGGCTGGATACCCGGTCAGGTGGACCGCATCACCCCCGCCGATCCCGCGCTGAAGGTGCCGCATATGGGCTGGAACGATCTGGTGATCGACCGCCCGCATCCGGTGCTGGACGGCGTCACCACCGGCGATCACGCCTATTTCGTCCATTCCTACCATTTCAGCGTGGCCGATCCGGCGCACCGCCTGGCACATGTCGATTACGCTGGCCCCATCACCGCCATCGTCGGGCGCGACAATATCATCGGCACCCAGTTCCACCCGGAAAAATCCCAGGCCAATGGGCTGCGCCTGATTGCGAACTTTCTGCGCTGGCAGCCCTGAGCCCCGAAATCGCCCCAAGACCAGAATGACCCAGGAAACGAGACGAACATGATCCTCTACCCCGCGATCGACCTGAAGGATGGCCACTGCGTTCGGCTGCTGCATGGTGACATGGACAAGGCCACGGTGTTCGGCGACGACCCCGCCGCTCAGGCCGCCAAGTTCGAGGCGGCGGGCTGCGCCTGGGTGCATCTGGTCGATCTGAACGGCGCCTTCGCGGGCGAGCCGGTCAATGCCGCTGCGGTCGAGGCAATTCTGGCCCGCATCAAGGTGCCCGCACAATTGGGTGGCGGCATCCGCGACATGGCCACGATTGAGCGCTGGCTGTCACGCGGTTTGTCGCGGGTGATTCTGGGCACTGTTGCGGTGGAAAACCCCGATCTGGTGCGTCAGGCCGCCCGCGCCTTTCCGGGCCAGGTCGCCGTCGGCATCGACGCGCGCAACGGCCGTGTGGCCACCAAGGGCTGGGCCGAGGAAACCGATGTGATGGTCACCGATCTGGCGCGCAGCTTTGAAGATGCGGGCGTCGCGGCGATCATCTACACCGACATCATGCGCGACGGCGCGATGGGCGGCCCGAACATCGAGGCGACCGAGGCGCTGGCCCGCGCCGTCTCGATCCCGGTCATCGCCTCGGGCGGGGTATCATCTCTGCACGATCTGATCGCGCTGCGGGACACCGGCGTTATCGCCGGGGCAATTTCGGGCCGGGCGATCTATGATGGCGCCCTGGATCTGACACAGGCCTTGGCGGCGCTGCGCGGCTGATCGACCAGCCGCCGAACGGCACTGGCCAGAGACGGCGCCGAGCGGTATCTAGGCGCCAAAGGAGTTCAGAATGCTCAAGACCCGGATCATTCCCTGCCTCGACGTTGCCGATGGCCGCGTGGTCAAGGGCGTCAATTTCGTCAATCTGATCGACGCGGGCGACCCGGTCGAGGCCGCCAAGGCCTATGACGCCGCCGGCGCCGATGAGCTGTGCTTTCTGGACATCCACGCCACCCATGAAAACCGTGGCACGATGTATGATCTGGTCAGCCGCACGGCGGAACAGTGCTTCATGCCGCTGACCGTGGGCGGGGGCGTGCGCAGCCACGAAGACGTGCGCAAATTGTTGCTGGCCGGGGCCGACAAGGTGTCGTTCAACTCGGCCGCCGTGGCAGACCCGGACGTGGTGGCGCAGGCTGCCGACCGCTTCGGCGCGCAATGTATCGTCGTCGCTATCGACGCCAAATCCGTGGCCCCGGACCGGTGGGAGATCTTCACCCACGGCGGGCGCAAATCCACCGGCATCGACGCGGTGGCCTTCGCCCGCACCGTCGCGGCCAAGGGGGCGGGGGAAATCCTGCTGACCTCGATGGACCGGGACGGCACCCGCGCCGGGTTCAATCTGCCGCTGACCCGCGCCATCGCCGATGCGGTGGATATTCCGGTGATCGCCTCGGGCGGGGTCGGCACGCTGGATCATCTGGTCGAGGGCGTGACCCAGGGCCATGCCAGTGCGGTTCTGGCCGCCTCGATCTTCCATTTCGGTACCTATACCATCCGTCAGGCCAAGGAACACATGGCCGCGGCGGGCATCCCAGTGAGGCTTTCATGACCACGCTCGACCGGTTGGCGGCCACCATCATATCGCGCAAGGATGCGGATCCGGACAGCAGCTGGACCGCCAAGCTGTTTTCCAAGGGCGCGGACAAATGCGCCCAGAAATTCGGGGAAGAGGCGATCGAGGCCTGCATGGCCGTCGCCAAGGATGACCGCCAGAATCTGGTCTACGAATCCGCCGATGTCCTGTATCACCTGCTGGTGATGCTGACCGCCAAGGGGGTGACACTGGACGAGGTTCTGGCCGAGCTGGAACGGCGTGAGGGCACCTCGGGCATCGTGGAAAAGGCGGCACGAGACTAACTTGGTCGAATCGCCTGCTTCCGCTAGCCTGTTGGCGGGAGGATTTCATCATGACGGACCAGCACAAGGCCTATTGGGTCGCCCATGTCGTCATCACCGATGCCGAGGGCTATCAGACCTATCGCGCCGCCGCGGCGCAACCGATTGCGGATCACAACGGACGGTTTCTGGTGCTGGGCGGGCGACAGGCCTCGCCCGAGGGGGCGATGCACCCGCATACGGTCGTGGTGGAATTCCCGTCGCTGGCGGCGGCGCGGTCCTGTTACCGCAGCCCCGCCTATCAACAGGCCATCGCCCTGCGCGAGCCCTACTCGCAAGTTGATCTGTCGATTGTCGAAGGCTGCGACTAGCCCTTGTCGACATCGGCACATGCGTTAAATTGACGGCATGTTCAAAGCGTTATTGTCCCTGCTGTCCGATCCGGCCCCCGCGCCGATGTCCGCCGAACAGGCGGAACTGGCCATTGCGGTCTTGCTGGTGCGGATCGCCCGCGCCGATGACAGCTATGGCACCATAGAGATGAACCGCATCGACCGCGTTCTGGCGGCACGGGGAAATCTGGGGCCTTGGCAGGCGGCACAGTTGCGCCAGCAGGCCGAACAGATCGAGGGAGAGGCCCCCGATACCGTGCGCTTCACCCGCACGATCAAGGATGCCATCGCCCATGATGACCGCATCACGGTGATCGAGGCTCTGTGGGAGGTGGCCTTGGCCGATGACGCGCGCTCGGCCGGGGAAGACGCCTTGATCCGGTTATCGGCCAATCTGCTTGGCATCAATGATCGCGATTCGGCGCTGGCCCGCCAGCGGGTCGACGCCCGTCAGCACCGCTCGACCAGCGCCCAATAATATATCATCTGCACACAGATCAGGCGTCACCTTGGCGCGCCCGCCGTTTCGTCGTTGCATTGCCCCCCAAAATCGGCCCAGACTGACGGCGTAGACCCAGAGAAATCATCGTGCCGATAAATCCTGCCGTGATAGAAATCCGCGACCTGCACAAGAGCTATGGCTCGCTTGAGGTGCTGAAGGGCGTGTCCCTGCAGGCCCACAAGGGCAAGGTCATCTCGCTGATCGGGTCGTCCGGGTCGGGCAAATCCACCCTGCTGCGCTGCTGCAACCTGCTGGAGGACAGCCAGCGCGGCGAGATCCTGTTCAACGGGGAAGCGATCAAATGGGCGGGCGAAGGCCTGGGCCGTCATCCCGCCGACCGCGCCCAGATCACCCGTGTGCGCACGAACCTGTCGATGGTGTTCCAGCAATTCAACCTATGGGCACATATGACGATCTTGCAAAACGTCATGGAGGCGCCGGTCACCGTGTTGAAGCGTGACCCGAAACAGGTCGAACAGCTGGCACGGCAATTGCTGGACAAGGTCGGCATTGGTGCCAAGGCCGATGCCTGGCCCGCGCAATTGTCGGGCGGCCAGCAGCAGCGTGCCGCCATCGCACGCGCGCTGTGCATGCAGCCCGAGGCGTTGTTGTTCGATGAACCGACCAGCGCGCTGGACCCGGAATTGCAACAAGAAGTGGTCAAGGTCATCAAGGATCTGGCCAATGAAGAACGCACGATGATCATCGTCACCCATGACATGCGGCTGGCGGCGGATGTGTCTGACCACGTCATTTTCCTGCATCAGGGTCTGATCGAAGAAGAAGGCACCCCGGAACAGCTGTTCGGGGCACCGAAATCGGAACGGCTCAAACAATTCCTGTCGGCCACGCTTGCGCACTGACGGATAACATCAACCAGCAATAACAGGGGTTTGAAATGAAGAAACTGATCCTGACGGGGGCCGTTCTGGCATTCACCGCAGGCGTCGCGATGGCGCAGGATGTGGTTCGCATGGGCACCGAGGGCGCCTACCCGCCCTACAACTTCGTCAATGACAAGGGCGAGGTCGACGGTTTCGAGCGTGAACTGGGCGACAAGCTGTGCGCGATGGAAACGCTGACCTGCACCTGGGTGAAGAACGATTGGGATTCGATCATCCCCAACCTGCTGTCGGGCAACTATGACACGATCATGGCCGGGATGAGCATCACCGACGAGCGCAAGGAAACCATTGATTTCACCCAGAACTACTTCCCGCCGGCGGCCTCGGGCTATGCCGCGCTGAAGGCGGATGCGGACCTGAAGGGGATCATCGCGGCACAGGTCGGCACGATCCAGGCGGATTATGTGGCGAAATCGGGCGCCACCTTGCTGGAATTTGCCACGCTGGATGACACCGTTGCCGCCGTCAAGAATGGCGAGGCCGATGCGGTTTTCGCCGACAAGGACGCGCTGACCCCGTTTGTCGCCGAGGGCGCAGGGCTGGTGGTCGCGGGAGATGAGGTGCCGCTGGGCGACGGTATCGGCATCGGGCTGCGCAAATCCGACACCGCGTTGAAGGACAAGCTGAACGCGGGCATCACCAAGCTGAAGGAAAATGGCGAACTGAACGCCATGATCACCAAATGGTTCGGCGCCGAAGCCAAGACCTTCTGATGTATGGGGGCTGGCGTCCACCGCGCCAGCCCCGTTTTCCAGGCTGACGGGAATCATGTTCGCCAATTGCGTCGACCCATCACAACTTCAGGGGCTCAGCTGGTTGCTGTGCTATCTGACATCGGGCAAGCACCTGATGTTCTACAGCTCTTTCCTGGTGGTGATCGCCCTGATGGTGATCGTGGCGCCTATCGCGCTGCTGTTCGGATTTGGTGGGGCACTGTCGGCGCGGTCGCATTTCGCCCCGCTCAGATGGTTCGGCAAGGCCTATACGTCGATGGTGCGCGGCGTACCCGACATCATCTTTTTCCTGTTCGTGCCGGTCGCCATGGATCAGGGGCTGGAATATCTGCGCAGCAAGATGCTGTGCCCCCCCACCGATGCGCCGATATGGTCGAACAATGAATTCAACGTCTGCGCCGCGGCGAAGCTGCCCTTGTCGTCGTCGCCACAGATCTATCATGAAATCTATGGCTTCATGCTGGCGGTGGTGGCGTTTGCCATCGTGTTCGGCGCCTTTGCGGCGAATGTCCTGTATGGCGCTATGAATGCCGTGCCGCGTGCCCAACTGGAGACCGCCGAGGCCTATGGCATGACCCATGCCCAGGTCCGCCGCCGGATTCTGATCCCGCAGATGTGGACCTTTGCCCTGCCCGGCCTGTCGAACCTGTGGCTGATCCTGATCAAGGCGACGCCGTTGCTGTTCCTGCTGGGGGTCGAGGATATCGTCTATTGGGCGCGCGAATTGGGCGCGACGAAATCGGCGATCTATGACTATCCCCACCCGGATTGGCGGCTGTGGTATTTCCTGGGCCTGCTGGTGTTTTACCTGGGCATGACCCGGATTTCCGAACTCATTCTAAGCCGGTTGACCACGCGTCTGGCGCAGGGTCAGGCAACGATGGCGGGTGAAGCGATGCGAAAGGCCGGGGCATGAGCAGCTGCATGCAGACCATCGCCGATTACGGCCTGCGCTCGATCGGATTTGGCGAACGCATCCTGCCACGCGGCACATTCACCCTGTGCGAGCAGTTCACCCTGATCGGCTCGGGCCTGATCTGGAACGTCTATTTCGGCGTGCTGGCCTTGTTCTTCGGCTTTTTCTGCGCCACGGCGCTGGCGCTGGCCAAGGCATCCGACCGCGCCGTGGTGCGGAAACCGGCGGAATGGTTCATTTTTCTGTTCCGTGGCTCGCCCTTGTTCATCCAGTTCTTCATCATCTATGAAATGCTGGTGATGCTGCCACGCACGGGGATTTCGCTGGGCGGGCTGCTGGTGCAGACGGATTGGGTGACCTCGGCCTGGGCCGGGGCCTTGCTGGTGCTGTTTCTGAACACATCCGCCTATGCCGCGGAGATCTTTTATGGTGCGTTGCGCGCGGTGCCCAAGGGCGATATCGAGGCGGCAGATGCCTATGGTCTAGCCGGATGGTCGAAATTTCGCCGTGTCACCTGGCCCACCATGCTGCGGCTGGCATGGCCCGCCTATACGAATGAGGCGATCTTCCTGTTCCATGCCACGACGCTGGTGTTCTTTTCCGGCTTCCCGGCCTTTCAGCAACGTGGCGACGCGCTGTATTACGCCAAGTTCTTTGCCGACAAGACCTTCAACCCGTTTACTGCCTATCCGATCGCTGCATTTTATTTCGTCCTGTTGACCCTGACCTTGATCATGGTTTTCGGGATCATCAACCGCCGCCTGAACCGCCATCTGCCCGGTGCGCAGCGTCCCAAGCTGAGGATCAGGCCGCAAATCATCAGGTGAGATCATGGACTGGTTGAGAGAACACCCCGAAGTACGCACCATTCGCGTGGCGGCGGCGGATCTGAACGGGGTGCCGCGGGGCAAACGCATACCGGTGCGCTTTGTCGGCAAGGTCTTTTCCGAGGGCACGCGATTTCCGTTCTCGGTGATGAACCTGGATATCTGGGGCGAAGATATCGAAGACAGCCCCCTGGTGTTTGAAACCGGCGACTGCGACGGGTTGCTGATGCCGACAGAGCGCGGCTTCATGCCGATGCCGTGGCTGGCGTCGCCGTCGGCGCTGTTGCCGATCTGGATGTTCCACATGGATGGCCGCCCCTATGCGGGCGATCCGCGACAGGCGCTGGCGCGTGTGGTGGATCGTTACAAGGCGCGCGGATTGACGCCGGTCGTCGCGACCGAGCTGGAGTTCTTTCTGATCGACGACAGCGGCCGGACGCTGCGCGTGCCGCCCTCGCCCCGGTCGGGCAAACGGCGCACCGGGGGGGAAACGCTGTCGCTGCGCGCGCTGGACGCGTTCGATGCGTTTTTCACCGCGCTGTATGTTGCCTGCGAGCAGATGGACATCCCCGCAGATACCGCGATTTCCGAGGCCGGGCCGGGACAGTTTGAAATCAACCTGATGCATCAGGGCGACGCGCTGAAGGCCGCCGATGACGCATGGCTGTTCAAGATGCTGGTCAAGGGGTTGGCGCGGGCGCATGGCTTCGCGGCCTCGTTCATGGCGAAACCCTATGATCTGTGGCCAGGCAATGGGATGCACACGCATTTCTCCGTTCTGGACCGGGCGGGCGGCAATATCTTTGACGACGGCACGGACAAGGGGTCGGACATGCTGCGCCACGCGGTGGCGGGGTGCATGGCGGCCCTGCCCGGTTCGACGCTGATTTTTGCGCCCCATGCCAACAGCTTTGATCGGCTGGTGCCCAATGCCCATGCGCCGACGTGCATCGGCTGGGCCTATGAAAACCGCACGGCGGCCCTGCGCATTCCGGCCTCGGGGCCGGTCGCGCGGCGGATCGAGCATCGCGTGGCGGGCGGGGATGTGAACCCCTATCTAATGATTGCCGCCGTGCTGGGCGCCGCCCTGGTGGGGATCGAGGATGCCATGCCCGCGGATCCGCCCATCGTCGGCAACGCCTATGCGCAAAGCCTGGCGCAATTGCCCGCGACCTGGAATCTGGCGATCAACAGCTTTGCCAATTGCGATATCCTGCCCCGGATCTTTGAACGCGAACTGATCGAGAATTTCCTGATGACCAAACAGCAGGAAATCCACTACATGGCCGAGCTGTCCGAAGAAGAGCAAACCGAGCTGTATCTGGATACCGTCTGAGCCCTTGCCCGACGCCGCGCCCAAGGTTACCTTGGGCGCGAAGAAACCAAGAGACATCCATGCAAATCGGCATCTTGCAGACCGGCCAATCCCCCGACGTGTTGCGGGCAACGGATGGCGACTATCCAGACATGTTCGCACGCCTGCTGGCGGGACATGGTTTCACCTTTCGCACCTGGCATGTGGCGGACATGGATTTCCCGGCGGATATCCATGACTGTGACGGTTGGCTGATCACCGGATCGCGCTTTGGCGTGTATGAAGACCACCCGTTCATCCCGCCGCTGGAGGATTTCATCCGCCGCACCGTTGCGGCGGGCGTCCCATTGGTCGGCATCTGCTTTGGCCATCAGATCATTGCGAAGGCGATGGGCGGCAAGGTCGAGAAATACACCGGCGGCTGGGCCATTGGCGCGCAGGATTACACGCTAGACGGTGCGTCGATCACGCTGAACGCCTGGCACCAGGATCAGGTGACCCAACTGCCGCCCGGCGCGCAGGTGATTGGCTGCAACGATTTTTGCGAAAATGCCGCGCTGGTTTACGGCGACACGGCGTTCACCATTCAGCCGCATCCCGAATTCAACGATCATTTCATCGAAGGCATGCTGGACAAGCGCGCCCCGGGTGTGGTGCCCGATGCCTTGCGGACCCGTGCCAGCGCGCGACTGCATGATCCCAAATCCTCGGCCCTGCTGGGCGACAAGATTGCACAATTCTTTCTCCAACCCAGGGGCTGATGCCCCGGAAGGCCTGTCATGTCCGACTGGAAAGACCTGATCCCGCAAGCCGCCCGCGATTACATCGCCGATCGCCGTCTGGATGAGGTGGAATGCATCGTCGCCGATATCGCCGGTGTGGCGCGGGGCAAGGCGATGCCGGCCTCGAAATTCGTCCATCAGGATCGGTTTTTCCTGCCGAATTCCATTTTCCTGCAAACCATCACCGGGGAATGGACCGACAACCCGATGGGCGCATTCACCGAGCCCGACATGATCCTGACGCCGGACTGGTCCACCGCCTCGGCGGCGCCGTGGACGGCGGATGTGACCTTGATGGTCATCCATGACGTCAAGGATCAGCAGGGCGTGCCCGTACCCACCGCGCCGCGCAATGTCTTGAAGCGCGTTCTGGGCCTGTTCGAGGCCGAGGGCTGGCGCCCGATCGTCGCGCCCGAGATGGAATTTTTCCTGGTCGCCCGCAATCTGGACCCGAACCAGCCGATCATCCCGCCGATGGGGCGCTCGGGCCGCCGTGCAGCGGGAAAGCAGGCCTATTCGATGTCTGCGGTCGACGAATATGGCAAGGTCATCGACGATATCTATGATTTCGCCGAGGCGCAGGGCTTTGAGATCGACGGTATCTTGCAGGAAGGCGGCGCGGGTCAGGTTGAAATCAATCTGGCGCATGGTGACCCGGTGCATCTGGCCGATCAGATCTTTTACTTCAAGCGGCTGATCCGTGAAGCCGCGCTGCGTCATGATTGCTTTGCCACCTTCATGGCAAAACCGATTGAGGGGGAACCCGGATCGGCCATGCATATCCACCAGTCGGTGGTGGACGTGCGCACCGGGCAGAACATCTTTTCCGATGCGGATGGTGGCGAGACCCCGGCCTTCATGCATGCAATCGCCGGGCTGCAAACCCATGTGCCCGCCGTAACCGCGCTGCTGGCGCCCTATGTCAACAGCTACCGCCGCTACGTCCCCGATTTCGCCGCCCCGATCAATCTGGAGTGGGGCCGCGACAACCGCACCACCGGCCTGCGCGTGCCGATCTCGGGCCCGGCGGCGCGGCGGATCGAAAACCGGCTGGCGGGGATGGATTGCAACCCCTATCTGGGGCTGGCGGCATCGCTCGCCTGTATTTATCTGGGGCTGAAGGCACAGAACATGCCGCGCCCGGAATGTATCGGCGACGCCTATATGAATGACACCGACCTGCCCTACAATCTGGGCGATGCGTTGGATGTGTTCTCGGAATCGACCATCGTGCATGAGGTTCTGGGGCCGGAATTCTGCACCGTCTATGAGGCGGTCAAGCGCAATGAATACAAGGAATTCCTGCAGGTGATCAGCCCCTGGGAACGGGAACACCTGTTGCTGAACGTATGAACCTGCTGTTTGCCAATGACCGCCGGGGGGAATACCCCGCCAGTTTCTATGCCGCGACACGCGATCCGGCGCCAGCGCATCCACGGTTGCACGGCGCCCATCAGGCCGATGTCTGCATCATCGGTGCGGGCTATACCGGGCTGTCGGCGGCGCTGCATCTGGCACAGGCGGGACGGCGTGTCATCGTGCTGGAGGCACATCGGGTGGGCTTTGGCGCCTCGGGGCGCAATGGCGGGCAGATAGGCTCGGGCCAACGGCTGGACGTGACCGATCTGGAGAAGATGGCCGGCAAACCCACCGCCCGGCGGTTGTGGGACATGGCCGAGGACGCCAAGGCCCTGACCTATGCGCTGGCCGACCGCGCGGGCGTGCCAACCTATCGCGGCATCGCCCATTGCGCATTGAAGCGGTCCGAGGTCATCCATGCGCATCAGATGACCGACCATCTGGCCACCCATTACAACTATGACCAGATCACCCCCCTGGACCGCGATGGGATTCAGGCGCTGATCCCCTCGCCCCTCTACATCGGGGGGGATATCGACCGGGGCGCGGGGCATGTGCATCCGCTGAACTACTGTCTGGGGCTGGCGCGTCTGGCCACGGCCGCCGGTGCGACCATCCACGAGAACGCGACCGTGACGCATATCGAACATGGCGCGGCGGGCGAACACAGCTGGGTTGCCACCGCCGAGGGCCATGTTCAGGCCGATCACGTCATTCTGGCCGCCAATGCCTATCTGGATCATCTGGAACCGCAGGTGGCGGCGCGGGTAATGCCGCTGAACAATTACATCGTCGCAACGGAACCACTGGGGCCGCGCATGGCAGAGGTTCTGACACAGAACATCGCCGCGCATGACACCAAATTCGTGGTCAATTACTGGCGGATGCACCGGGGGCCTGATGGCGACCGGCTGATCTTTGGGGGGGGTGAGACCCTGCGTTATCGCTTCCCGCGCGATATTGCCACGCTGGTGCGCAAACCACTGGAACAGGTTTACCCGCAACTGCGCGGGGTGCGGCTGACCCATGCCTGGGGCGGAACGCTGGGGATCACGGTGAACCGGATGCCGTGTTTCCGCCGTCCGGCGCCCAATTGCCTGTCGGCCTCGGGCTATTCCGGGCATGGGGTGGCGATGGCAACGTTGGCGGGCCAATTGATGGCGCAGGCCGTCACCGCGACCGGAGACGGCTTTGACGTCATGGCGGCCCTGCCCTGCCACATGTTTCCTGGGGGCAGCCATCTGCGCTGGCCGCTGCTGGTCGCGGGGATGAGTTGGTACACCCTGCGCGACCGTTTGGGGATCTAGATCCCCAAACGCGCCATCTCGATCTTGGGACAGCGATCCATCACCACCTTTTTGCCCGCCGCAATGGCGGTTGCGGCGGCCACGTCGTGTATGACGCCCAATTGCATCCAGATCGTGCGGACATCGGGCAAGGCCAGCGCTTCGGCGACGATACCGGGCACCGCATCGGGCGCGCGGAAGATATCAATCATGTCGACGCCCGCATCCGCAGGAATCGACGCCAGATCGGCATAGACCGTTTCGCCCTCGATCACTTGCCCGGCCAAACCCGGATTGACCGGAATCACCCGATAGCCGCGCAGACGCAGGTACTGCGCCACGCCATAAGACGGGCGTTGCGGATTGGCCGAATAGCCCACCAGCGCAATCACCCGGGTCGAAGTCAAAATGTCACGGATTTCAGTATCAGTCATAACACCCCCCATTTGCACCAACCTGCACAGAAAAATGCGCCCGAGCCAAGAGGCCGGGCGCACAGTGGCGGAACGAGGGACAGTGAACAAAGATGCAGCGGTTCCAGTGCTGCACCCGTACTATTCCATTTAGGATCAGGCCCGCTCATTTAAAGGGCATGAGGCAAAAATCCCGATTTCGTGATCTATCGCGTGCTGGCCGCGTACAGCGATACCGCCGCCGCATTGGACACGTTCAGCGACCCGAAGCCGCCGGTGAACGGCACCCGCACCAACATGTCGCAGGTCTCGCGGGTCTTTTCGCGCAGGCCCGGCCCCTCGGCGCCCAGCACCAGGCCGATGGGGCGCGTGCCCGCCTGTGCCAGCCCCTCGGCCAGGGTCATCTCGGCCTCACCGTCAAGACCCAGCAGGATATAGCCCATCTTGCGCAGATCCTCCATCGCATCCGCCAGATTGGTGACCCGCAGATAGGGTTGGCGCTCCAGCGCCCCCGAGGCGGTCTTGGCCAATGCCCCGGTCTCGGGCGCCGAATGCCGGTGCGGCGCAATCACCGCGCGGGCGCCGAACACCTCGGCCGAGCGTAGAACCGCCCCCACGTTGTGCGGGTCGGTCACCCGGTCCAGCAACACCACCAGCGGTGCGCCCTCGCCGGTCAGCGCGACATCCTCCAGACTGCCCCAGTCCAGCGCCTTGACCTCCAGCGCCGCCCCCTGGTGAACAGAGTCAGCGGCCAGCGGCACATCGAATTTACGCGGATCAACGATTTCAGCTTCAAGCCCGCCTGCGGCAATCGCATCGGCCAGCTTGTCGGCAGCGTTCTTCGTCAACACCAACCGCAGCTTTTGCCGCGCCGGATTCATCAGCGCATCCCGCACCGCATGCAGGCCGAACAACCAGACGGTTTCCGCCGCCGAGGCCCGCTTTGCCCGTTCCTTATCAATCACCCAAGACGGTTTTTTCATGATATTCCCCTTCGTCCACTTCTAACTGCGTTGCCCGCGCCGCTTTAGCAAGAGCAGCAACCACAGCAGGCGTAACTAATGGCGTTACCAGACGAAAAACCTGCTTGACGCCCCCCCTCCCCATAGGTATCCAGCGCACGTCGGGTGACGAGCTGCAAGGTGCGGCAGCGGACTGTAACTCCGCCGGGGAGACCCACGCCTGGTTCGATTCCAGGGTCACCCACCATAACAAAATCAATGGGTTATGGTGGTCCGACACAAAATCCGACAACAAATCCTTCTCGGCGTGTAGCCACAATGTAGCCAAGACGATTAGTATTCACATGTCCGTGTGATGTTACGTTAGGCCACATAAAGCAACAACACCCCGGCCTGAACCTGAGTGCATTGCGATGCTAAGCTGCTGCGCTCGTCGCGTTCCCAAGGATTCATAATGTACCGCTCGCGACCACATTGACGTGCGCGCAGGTGTGAACTATATTTCACGCATGTTCGAGGTGATCCAGACTGACGAATTCGAGACTTGGCTAAACGGCCTTCGGGACCGGCGCGCACAGGCGCAGATCGCTAAGCGGATCGTTCGGGTGCAGTCCGGTCTTCTCGGGGATGCAGAACATGTGGGAGAAGGCGTCAGTGAGCTACGGGTTCATTATGGTCCCGGCTATAGGCTCTACTTCGTGCGGCAGCAGCAGGTCGTGATCATCCTGTTGTGTGGCGGCGACAAGGGCAGTCAGACGCGTGACATTGCGCGGGCGAAGGAAATGGCTAAGGAGGTTTGAAGATGACCCTACAACTCAAGCCGTTCGATGCGGCGCAATATCTCAGCACCGAAGAAGATCACGCCGACCTTCTGGCAGATGCGTTCGCGTCTGGCGATCCGGCCTATATCGCAAATGCCCTCGGTGTGGTCGCACGAGCAAAGGGGATGACGCAGGTTGCGCGCGAGGCTGGTGTGACGCGGGAGGCACTATACAAGGCCCTCAGCCCTTCCGGCGATCCGAAGCTTTCAACCCTTCTCGGGGTGATGAAGGCGCTTGGGGTATCGCTTAGCGCGGCACCCGTTCACCTAGCAGAGTGAGTGCCTCCGGCGCGCCGTCCACGTGTCTCAGACGGTAGGTGGATAGCCCCTTCACGCACTCTACGAAAAAAGCTCTCCGCATCGTCTACACCGGCAAGAGCAAGCACGCGGCGCTTGTGATTGCTGATCGACCCGGCCAACCAACGCTGTGCCTCATCCCTGGCGCGAAGGGCATCCTTCTGTGTCGGTGCAGGTGTAGACGATGCGTCTGCGACGATTTGAAGGACTATACTCGCCCAGAGCGCCCGCTCACCACGACCATCACCGGGCACATGCATCAAATCACCGGACCGCGTGCAGTGTAGGGCCAATCGGCAGACGTGGGCGTCCAGGCAATGGCTTCGGTTAGTCTTGATGAGCGCTCCACCGGATTCGCGCGCGGGCGGTTTATTTCTAACAAGGCTAATTTTGCCACAAACCAAGAATCAGCTGGGAATGAACCAATTTCGAGATGTGGCTCAATAATGTCCGCTTGGTACGGAAACAGCCGACGCAGAACATGACCTGCGGGTATTTTTTTAGGCGCGCTCTGGGCGGCATGTGTTGCAAGCAATGTTAGAATCGCAAGCGGTCCACATTTGAATTGAGCATCGGACTTAACACAACCTAATTGTAAGGCGTCAAACCGAAAAACCGGAGCATTTGGCCTGCAACCCAGTTCAAACGTAACCATGCGCGGGACCGTGATACCGTTCTCCTTGTCGTGATATAAATCTATTTTACTTGCAATGTGATGGAGATCGCTGCGAATAATCATTTTCGGCCGATTCCTTTAATCAGATTATAAATTTCTGTTCTTACTTCAACCGAGGCATCTGATGCCAAGTGTCGATATTGAGGCTTGTAGCAAACAGGCGGCAGCCCCGGTGCCATCTTATAGTTTTCCAGATACCAAATATAGTCGTGCCCATTTTCTGCAATTTCACGCGTCCATGCTTCTTGCCTGGCACGCGATTCGGGGTGCCACTGTGATCGGGGCAAGAGCGGATTTCCTACATTCCGCGCTTTTGCTATGACGGTCAGTTTTTCTAGGCTGCGCCTGATAGATGCAATACCGGTCATATTGTCAGCCCAGCAGGATTTTTTCTATCTCAACCAATCGCCGCTGCACCGCGTCCAAGTCCTCAATCCGGCGCAATTTCTCGACGACCGTGGCAATTGCCTTGGCCTCATCAGTGCTGATTTCGCCGTTCACAAGGGCAGTCGATATGTCTGCGGGCTTGTCGCCGTTCAGTTCGACAAAGCGGTTCTTGCCAATAATCCTCTCAAGCACGAAGCGAATCGCATCGAAATTGCCCGCGCTCACCTGCAATTCCAGTTGTTCCAGCGCCGCGGGTGTCATTTCCTGGATTCGACGCATAGCCTGCAACGGAAGTGCGTTGCGTGAGCCGCGAGGGCGACCTGGGTTCCCAGACGTGAACCGACCGGTGTTTTGATCATTATAAGCCGTAGCTGAACGGGAATCTTCGGTCATCACAGGTCCCTTCAGTATCGGACAATGCAGGCATCATGCCTTATCAAAAATTCAGCGACTGCATTGGCATCCAGGACGCGGCGCGCCCCAGAACCGATTGCAGACGGGAAACCGTGTTTTGCGCGCCATTTTGAAACAGCCTGTTTTGAGACGCCCAACCGCGCACAGAGTTCACCGGGCGCGATGACCCCCGTGCGAGGCAATGCCACAATTTGCCCCGCAACCGACAACTTTTGCTCTATGATAGCCATCGCTCATTTCCGATTCAGAATCTGGTCCAGAGCATCATTCGGGGAAAGGCCAAACGTGATTTTCAGAAACGTAAAGACGCTTTCAAAAACGGTCTGTAGTCCAACCATAACAGAATCTCGCTCACGCAGTTCGATCAGTTTCGAGTCGACCCATGCATCCAATTTGTCTGGGCTGACCGTGGCTCTTGCGGGGAACATCTGGGTGACCGTGGGGTCACGATAGATTGAGTCAGGATTCGCACGCTTCATTTCTACAGCGATATTGTGACGCATGATTCGCTGACCTACTGTCCGATCCCATTCGGTTTTCTCAAGGCCGATGACGGAACTCGACAATGCTGCGATTGCTACAACTTCCCAATCTTCCAGAGATTCGAGAAATTTCATCTTTTCCGAAATGGATTTCAAAGTGATGAAATGGCTCTGCAACGTGGTTGTGACAGCCGGATTCATCGCGGGGGGCGCATAGAGCGTGGCGCGCATTGCCGCAGTCTGATCCATGTAGCGCATACCGGCATTCCATGCTTGGCGTGCATTTCCGATGATTGCATTTTTTTGGGTCGTTGCATTTTTCACTTTTTGCTCGAATACCTCGGGCCTGTATTCGCGTGCCCAACCGGCAATGGTTTCCGCAGTGTTGCGGCAACTGTCCGAAAGGCGTCGGCATTCGGGTATCGCGGTCTCGACCGCCGAGTTTGGCACAAAGGCGGCAGATTCACCCGATTCATTGTTCCGAGCCATCGCGACATTGTTTGGCCCAACGCCGAACGTGTAAGTTGGTTCGGAAGATTCAAACGGAGCAGGGAGGGCGAATGGATTTACTTTGTGAGTCGACATGTCTGGTTTTCCATCTGCGATTGGCGGCTATTCATATCAGATAGGACCGAGGCGGATATTGAGTCAACCCTGCTGACGATGGGCAGGGCGATTAAGTTTTTGCCACCTTTACAGGGCGTCAAGCGAATAAACATAAGACGCATTTGAAAATAAAAATAAATGCGATTAAATAATTTTAATTCTTAATCTAGTGTTCTGAATCTGACGCTTGCTACCGGCTCCCCCGGAT
>DASWPI010000086.1:0-9800 GCA_036398515.1 Paenirhodobacter sp. | reverse complement strand
CAAACGGTTTTGACCGTGGCCTGCCTGTGCCGCGGTCAAACGGCGCGGCGGGTCTTCCCGCCTGTCGCGCCACCCCCATTCCCGCGCCTCTGGCCGGTGGCGATGGGGATCGCGCGGCGGGGCGGTGGTGTGCCTCCCGGATGCCCCGTCGCGTGGCGTATTCGCGCAGCCGAGCGACCGATCCTTCCCACAGGTGCAATCGGTCGATTCGGACAACTGGCGTGGCGGTCATGATTGGCCGTCACGCCCCTTTTCTTCATTCATTTCCGGGGCAGGTGCTTAGCTGGTCGCCCTGGAAGGACGCGGCGGCGCGGTCGAGCGCCGAGGGGCAGTTCCTGCGCCGCCGCGTGATTTCTTGCGGGGTGGCGTGATGCGAGACCTGTTTACGATCCTGCGCGGGGGGGACTGCACCCGTTGGCATGCAAACCCGGACCTTGCCGATATCCGCGAAACGCTGGCGGAGCATCATGCGCGGGTGGCGCAGATCCTGCTGGCCATACACCCGGCGCCGTCTCTCGCGCTGATTGATGCGGCTCTGCACCATGATGCCGGGGAGCCGAAGTGCGGTGATCTGCCAGCGCCGTTCAAGCGGGAAAACCCGGAGATCGCCCGCGCGCATACCGATTTCGAGGTTCGGGAATTGGTCCGGCTGGGTGTCGCGCCGGGGATTTCTGAGCGGGATGAGGCGTGGCTGAAAATGGCGGACCGCATCGCGGCCTTTGCCCATGTTGCCCAGGTTCGGGGGCGGCTGCTGGAATGCTTTGACTGGCGCGAGGAGCGGGCAAAGATAGTCGCAATGGCGTGGCGTCTGGATGCCGCGCCGCAGGTCCATGCCCTGATGTGTCAACTGGCAGGGCGTGACGCGCTGTCCGAACCCTATGTGGTGCCGTGATGCGCCGTGTGGATCTGGCTGTGGGCAGCTGTGCGGCAACGGTGCTGGAGTTTGAAGGGGCGGTGCAGCTGATCTGGCACCGCGGACCGCCAGAGGCGCCGCTGTCCGGCGCGCTGTTCAATGATTTCACGTCGCCCGGGATGGGTGATCAACTGCGCGCATTGGCCGATGCGGTCGATGCCGCCACAGCAGAGAGGGACGCCCGATGAATTTGAGTGCGCTGTCGCTGAAAGAGGCGGTGGAATTGCAGGGGGTGCTGGAAATCGTCATTGGCGCCGCATCGCGCCTGGCCGAATTGCCTGAGCGTGGCGAGGGGGAGTTGACGATCGACCTTACGCCGGGCGGCGCGATTATCCTGGTCGCGCATTATGACATGCCGCCCGCGATCAAGATCGTGGGTGATGAGCTGGTCCTGATCGATGCTTCTATGGAGGCCGATCAGGATGAATCCGCGGCGCCGCATCACACGGTTGCCTACCCGGACAGCACGGGCGAACAGGATCATATTGCCGAGGCAGGCACGATGATCGCGCCTGCCGCTGCCCCGCCTGCCGCTGATCCTGCGGCCACCACCAGATCGGTGGTTGTGGGGCCGCTGACCGATGATGAAAAATCAACGGTGCGCGATTTGGCGGAAAAGGGGGCCACGGCCAGCACAATTGCAGGGCTGCTCAACAGGCGCACCCAGACGATCGCGCTATTCATGGCGCAGGGGCGCAAAGCATCGCCATCATCCGTCGCGGCGGCAAAGGCAAAGATCAAAGATGCGGCTCCCGTTTTGCCGCCGAAGGACGTGCCCCCCGTCACCTCACCGGAAAGTGCCGTGCCGGTGTCGGTCAATGCGGTGGTGCATGACGGGTTGACCGGCGAAAACCTGCGGATCTGGACCTATCTGGACGAACTGGGCCCGGCACCGGGATTTGACGCGGAAATGGATTATGACCTGGTCGATATCCTGTCTCAGGGTGCCAAGCTGGGGCAGGCGGCCTTGGATCTGGATGTGGATTCGGCCCGGTTGAGGGATCGTTACGCCGCACTGTGCAAATGCGTGCTGGATGGATTCGGCAAAGTGCCGGACGCGAATATGGCCCGGCTGCATGCGGTGCTGGCGGCGCGCGCGATCCGGGCGCGAAAGGCCGCGAAGTAAGGTGCGCCCATGAACGATATCCCGATCACGATTACTGCTGGCGGTGCCGAGGTGCAAACCACCATGGCGGGGATGGTTGCGGTGTCGGCGCTGCGGGCCGGGACCGTTCCAAAGAAGAACACCCCCGCTGACATAAAGGTCAGCGATGACGCCTATCGCGTGGCAGGTGATGAACTGCGCCAGTTCATCGAACAATATGAGCAGCTTGCCACCGAAAAGCAGGACATTGCCGATCAGCAAAAAGAGGTCATGGCCGAGGCCAAGGGGCGTGGATTCGATACCAAGGCGATCAGGAAGATCATCGCCATGCGCAAGCGTGACGCCGACGATCTGGCTGAGGAACAGGCGGTGCTGGACTTGTACTGCGCTGCGATGGGGATGCGATGATGTCGGTGATACCGAAAATGTCCCTGATCGATACGGATGATCTGCCCGAATATGAGTTGGGCGATATCCGCCTCGAAAACCACTTCTTCGTCGCGTGGCATTTCTCGCGCTGGCTCAACAGCGAGATGCACCTATGCGCGACCTACGAGGTGCAGGGAATTGCGCGGGCATTGTTCGACCTCGCCCATATGCAGTCGCCGACAGGAACGCTGCCGGATGACGATGTGCAGCTGTCCCGGTTGCTACGCCTGGACATCATGCGGTGGCGCGAGCTGCGATCGATGGAGTTTGGCCCATTGCGTGGATGGTTCCGGGTGAAATGCGGCGACCGCACTCGCCTGGCCCATAGCGTCGTGATCGAGGTTCTGAGCGATGCGATGCAACGTCGGGATGAGCGTGAGCGCGTCGCTGGCGAGAAGGCCGTTGCCATGCGCCTGAAGCGTCTGCGTGACGGGCTGCGTGCTCTGGGCCTCAATGATCGTGCCTTGGCAGATAATGTTCTTATCGAGCGCATGGACGAATGGCTTCTGGAACATGTGAACGGTCAGCGCCGGGTATCGGCATATGAGCGCGTCATTGCCTTCGCCAAGCAGCAGGGGTGGTTCGGCAGGCCGAGCAACTACTGACGTTCTGTTACAGTAACAGATTGGAACTGTTCCGTAACAGAATGGAACAGTTACGCACAGATCGGTAACTGTTACCAACTATAAGAAAAGAAAAGAAAATATAAGAAAAGAAAATACACGGAACAGAACGGAAAAAACGACAGCACCTGTGGATAACCCCGGAAATGCAATGAGAAAGGGAAGGGTGCGATGGACAGTCAGGAACAGGCGGCCGGTGAGAAGCGGGTCAGGACCGTGCTGATTGAGGCGCTGGAGCGTCGGGGGCTGGTCAAGCCCAGCAAGCTGACGAAGGACCAGTATGGGGCCATGGTGAAGGACCTGTGCCAGCGATTGGCCTACATGACGGATTTGAGCCTGATGGCGCTGGAAGAGATGGTTGCGGCGAATCCTGCCGGGAAAGATCGGGATCAACTGCCGATCGGCAACAAGATCCTCGAATGGGCCGGCCAGGTGCAGGCGCCGGAACACGGTGCGTCGCCCCTGATGCGCGCGGTGTTTGGGCATGCGCTTGGCCAGAATGCGATTGCCGAGGGCTGGGCGCCGGAGCTTCTGGACAGTCTGGCCAGCAAGCGGCTGTGGCCGAATGGGTATGCCGTGATGAAGTTGAAGGAAATGGCGGATGCTTCAGTGCGGCGGCTGACCATCATGGATGAGCGATTGGCGGGTGGTTTCGATCTGGGGCGGGAGGATCGGGCGTGGCGCGACCGGCGGTTGGCGCAGATCGCCAAATGCCAAGGCATTGCCGATCGGGCATTGGCCGGGGGTGACGCGTGACGGTGGCAAAAGGTTTTGACCTGCGTGTGCGCCAACAGGAGCGGGTGCGCAAGGCGTGGGATGATCTGACCCACGCTCAGCGGCATTCGGCGCGTGAGGCACTGGCCTTGCGACCGGAAAGTGTGACGCCGCTGAAATGGCTGGGGATGACATCGGCTGATCGTATTGCCGCTTTGCATCAGGTGTCTGCTGTTCCTGAGGACTGCGGTCCGGACATCGCTTCGGCCCCGGCGCGGGCGCGGATGCGCGCGGTCACGCTGTCCGAAGTAGATCGGGTGTCTGGGCCTGAGGATGTCGAGATTACGGTGGGCGGATTCGCCGGTCGGCGTGCGGCCTGTGTGGAGGATGTATTTGACCGCATGGCCATTGCCGCTGTGCGGGCCCGCAAGCCGATGTTGCTGACGGATTTGCAGGTTGCCACGGGTCGGCACTATCGTGCGCTGGTTGAGCGATATGAGGCGGGCGGAGTCAAGCTGTCCAGTATCGAGGCGCGCACCGGCGGTGGTGGCGGTGGTGGGTGCGCCGCAGATCGGCGGCTGGAGGATGCCCGTATGATTGGATCGATGCGGGCTGATATTGGCGCTGGCGCGGCCATGGTCGTGCGCCGGGTGCGGCCTTCGGCCCGTGGTGGGGTTGGTGCATCGATCATTCTGGATCGGACGCTGGTCGATTGGGTCTGCCTGCTGGACAAGGACTTGAGCGCGGTTCTTGAGGCGCATGGATGGGGGGTGTTTCAGGGAAGTCGTGACCGCCTCAGGATGGCCTTGTGCGGTGCCTTGGACCGGATGTCGGTCTACCGCCGTTGTATGTCAAGAAAGGGGCTTGACGCTTAACTCCGTCGATCCCATACATATTGACATGATCCATAGATGCGCCCGGCGGGAACCACCCGACCGGGCGTTCTTCATTCTAGTATCCACGATCGCAGTGTTTGGTCGGCTCCGCTTTATCCCTTGAGGTCCATTAATGGCACGCTTGCGCCAAATGCCGTCCCTGTTGGGTTCGGCCCCGATGCGCTTGGGCGCAGCTCCTCGAAATGAGGCAGAGCGATCTGCTCAACGGATGGTCTATGCGCCGTGGCGCGCGTGGTACAAGACTGTGCGGTGGCGGCGGACGCGTTGGTCGGTTCTGCTCGCGGCATCCTTCACCTGTGCCCGGTGCGGTCGGTTGGAAGGTGATACCTCGCAACTGGTCGCAGACCACATCCATCCACATCGGGGCAGTGACGTATTGTTCTGGGATCAGGGCAACCTGCAATGCCTGTGTAAGGCCTGCCATGATGGCGACAAACAGCGCGAGGAGCGACGTGCGCCGCCGCCGGTCTGGTGAGAGCTAGATCCGCACCGGGGCCGCCCGCCTAGGGGGGGTGGAAAAGTCTGGACCTGCTCTGGCCCCGGACCCGCGTCCCCCACACGTGGAGATTTTTTTCTGATGGCTGATGATTTTGACCTGTTCGGAAACCCCGTTGAAGCCGGGACCGGCAAGCCGGGGCGTCCGCGCAAAGAGGCGACTAAGGAAGATCGTAATAAAATCAAGATGTTGCTGGCATTCGGCTGGTCAAATGAACGCATGGCGCGTGTGATGCGTATGTCTCTGCCCACTTTTCGGCGCAATTTTTTTCAGGAGATGAAAGAGCGACAGGCGGCGCGGGACATGTTGGATGCGCGGCGCATTGAGATTGCGATGACCTTGGCCAACGGCGGAAATGTCGGCGCGCTCAAGGAATTGGGCAAAATGCTCGAAAAGTCAGACCTGATGGGCATGGAGCGAAAGCTGAGATCGGCGCAGGGCGATGATGAGGAACTGCCGCCCGCAGCTGACAAAATGGTTGGGAAAAAAGAGGCCGCGAAGGCGGCGGCGAAAACAGCGGGCGAGGGCAGCGAATGGGGTGCTGACCTGTTGCCGGGAGTTCTAAACTGACATGAGCGCACCAATTCGGTCGGATGCTTGGGATACAGCGGTTCCGGATTGGCGGGACCGTATCATGACGGGGAAGTCTCTCGTTCCAGATTTGCCGTTGTTTGATGCCGTTGCCGAAAAGGCGTTGCGGATCTTCAAACGGCTTCGGGTTCCAGATGTCATTGGCAACCCTACCTATGGCGAGGTCTGTGGCGATTGGGTCTTTGATTTTGTCCGGGTGATCTTCGGAAGCTATAACCCTGAGACAAAGCGCCGGGCGCTACGTGAATTTTTCCTTCTTGTCCCGAAGAAGAACGGAAAATCGGCTATTGCGGCGGCGATCATCGTCACAGCGGCAATTCTGAATGAACGTCCAGAGGCGGAATTGCTTCTGATCGCGCCCACCAAGGAAATCGCGTCGATCAGCTTCAAGCAGGCTGCCGGGATCTTGCGTTTGGATGATGAACTGGCGAAGCTCTTCCATGTCCAGGCGCATTTGAAGACGATCACACACCTGAACACGTTGGCGGTCATTGTCGTTAAAGCTGCCGCGCCGGACGTTATCACGGGGTCGAAAGCGGCCTATATCTTGATCGATGAGACTCACGTTTTCGCGGAAATGGCGAAAGCGTCTGATATTTTCGTTGAAATTCGCGGTTCGCTGGCTGCCCGGCCTGACGGATTTTTGTTGCAGATCACCACACAGTCCAAAAAGCCGCCCGCGGGCGTCTTTCGTGCGGAACTTGCGACGGCTCGAGATGTGCGCGACGGGCGAATATCGCTTCCGATGCTTGCAGTTCTCTTTGAGTTGCCGCTCGAAGAGACAACAGAGGATCGCTGGAAGCGCGAAGAAGTTTGGGGTTTGGTGAACCCAAACTTGAACAGGTCTGTAGATTCTGCCTTCTTGCGGGATGAGATCCTGAAGGCAGAGCGCGAAGGCCCTGAGAAGATGGCGCTGATTGCGTCGCAGCACTTCAATGTGGAGGTTGGTCTAGGCCTTCATGCCGATCGGTGGCCAGGCGCCGTTTACTGGCTCCGGACTGGAACCCCCAGGATCACGTTTGACCGCATCCTTGACGAATGTGAGGTTTGCACGGTTGGGATCGACGGTGGCGGCCTTGATGACCTTATGGGCCTGGGTTTGATCGGGCGTCATCGCAAGACGCGTGCATGGTGGAGTTGGTCGAGGGGCTGGGCACAGCCTGATGTTGGGTTGCGTCGCAAGGAAATTGTTCCGCGTCTGCAAGATTTTGCGGCTCAAAAAGATCTCATCTTCTGCGAAAGCTCTACTCAGCAAGAAGAAGAAATCGTGCAGATCTGCAAAAAGATCCGCGATGCTGGATTGTTTCCTGATGCCGCGGGTATCGGTCTGGATAGTGCCGGTGTCGCGACATTGGTTGATGCTCTGGCAGATGCGGGCATGACGGATCCCCTCGTGACTTCGGTTGGGCAGGGTTGGAAGTTGCAGGCAGCTGTGTTGACGCTGCCCAGAAAGCTTAAAGATCAAACGATGCTGCATGCCGAACAGCCGATCATGGATTGGTCAGTAGGCAATGCAAAAACGGAATTAAAGGGCAGCAATTATCTGGTGACCAAGCAGGCGGCCGGCGCTGCGAAGATCGACCTGCTGATGGCGCTCTTCGACGCGGCGATGCTTATGTTTCTGAACCCTACGGCCAACAATAATAACGCCCGAATGGCTGAGTTTTTTGCCAGCCTGGAGACCTGATGATGAAGATGATGGATCGGGCCCTGTCTCTGGTTGGGCTGGAACGCAAGGCTGGGACCACTGTCAAATGGGTGGATGGTAGAGATGTTGAAGGCGGTAGCGTTGGAGATGCTGGTGTTTTGGTTGATGGACCATCAACCCTTGGCCTATCGGCGGCGTGGGCATGCGCGAATCTGATTTCTGGCACAATTTCGTCGCTGCCTTGCGGGGTCTATCGCGGTGGTGATGTAGCCGAAGACGCGAGAGATCATCCGCTATATGGAATCCTGCATTCTGCGCCAAATTACGACCAGACAGCCTTGGATTTCTGGGATTTTATGTGCCTGTCGTTGGAACTTTGGGGCAATGCATATGCGCGCGTCGAACGGCGCGGGGCCAAGGTAATCGCGCTCTACCCTGTTAGGCCGGATATTGTGCAGGTGCGACGGCTTGACAGGGGGTCTTTGCAGTATTCGTGGTCGTACGAGGGGCACAGCTATCGCCTATTTGACCGTGATGTTTTGCATATTCGCGGACCAGGCGGCGATCCGCTTGGTGGAATGTCCACCCTGAAAGTTGCGCGAAACTCGTTTTCGTCGGCTTTGGCGGCGGAAACGACGGCGGGGGCAACATTCCGTCATGGATTGCGCCCAAGTGGAATTATCAAGATCAAGGAATGGCTTTCCGAAGATCAACGTAAACAAACAAAGGCTCTGGCTGCCAGTTATGCCGGGGCGCAAAATGCAGGAAAGCCGTGGATCGCTGAAGGGGGGATGGATTTCACCCCACTGTCGATGACGCCGGAAGATGCGCAGATGATCGAGACGCGACAGTTTTCGGTCGAGGAGATCTGCCGGTTTTTCGGTGTTCCCCCTGTCATGATCGGCCATTCAGGCGGATCGACAGCTTGGCCAACATCGGTCGAACAACAGGTTCTGATGTTTCAGAAGTTCACGCTTCGGCGCCGTTTTAAGCGTATTGAAATGGCTGTGGTGCAGCAGTTGCTAAGTGCAGAGGATAAGGCTTCAGGGTTGTTCGTGAAGTTCAACCTTGAAGGCTTGTTGCGCGGTGACAGTGCGGCGCGGTCCGCATTCTACCGCTCAATGACGCAGATCGGCGCAATGACGATCAACGAAGTGCGCGCCCTCGAAAATCTTCCCCCGGTTGCGGGAGGCGATGAGGTGCGTGTGCAGAAACAGAATGTCCCAATCACGCAAACGGAGGGGCTTGGAAATGCTTGATGTTCTCGGCAAGGCCGCGCCAATCCTTGATGTCAAGGCTTTGGATGACGTGTCTGGCACCTTTGAGGGCTATGCATCCACGTTTGGCGGCGAACCGGACAGCTATGGCGATATCATTGCTGTCGGAGCCTATACCGATAGCTTGATCACTCATGCCGCCAAGGGAACAGTACCAAAAATGTTTTGGCAGCATGACCCATGGCAGCCCATCGGTAAATGGCTCGATGTCAAGGAAGATGATCGGGGCTTACGCGTCAAAGGTCGTTTGAACATGGCGGTGCAGCGCGGTGCTGAGGCTTATGCGTTGCTCAAGGCTGGCGATATTGACGGGCTGTCGATCGGCTACCGAATCAAGAGCTATTCGGTGGATGCTGATAGCGGAAATTGGACGCTCGAAAAGCTGGACCTGATTGAGGTTTCGGTTGTTTCGGTTGGCGCCAATGACGGCGCGACGGTTTCGGGCGTTAAATCGGCCCGATATGTCGCGGAAATCACGGATAAGCTCAAAGCCGGGGATCGGCTTACGGAGCGGGAATTCGAGCAGCTCGCCAAGGGTCTTGGTCTCTCGAATTCGCAGGCGGAGCGTGCCGCGCGCGTCCACCTGAAGGGGCAGGGGGAACCTGCCAATGCGGATGACGAAGCGGCCCGGTTCTGGGCGGCCATGCGGGGCTGACGCCCCATCCACACATTACTGGAGGTTCCCATGGCGGAAACCAAAACGGCGGAGCAGCTTGCCGCCGAAACGAAAGCTGCGTTCGATTCTTCGCTGAATGAGGT
The DNA here is from genome assembly GCA_036398515.1 of Paenirhodobacter sp. Classification (GTDB taxonomy): domain Bacteria; phylum Pseudomonadota; class Alphaproteobacteria; order Rhodobacterales; family Rhodobacteraceae; genus Rhodobacter. The sequence goes on along the minus strand of DASWPI010000086.1, from coordinate 349 downwards.
CAAGGGCATCGCCCAGGAAGCGCTTGGCAAGGCCAAGGCCGGTGAGGCTCTGGCGTCCGGCGTGAAGGAAAAGGCAGATGAGGCGCTCATCAAGATGAACGGCCTCAAGGCCGCGCTCGATGAGCTGGAGCAGAAACTTGCGCGCGACGGCAATGACACACGCGGCCAGGTCAAGTCCATCGGCGAACAGCTTGTCGAGGGAGACGGGTTTCCTGAAAGCCATGCCGCGTCATTCGCCTTGATCGCCTATGCCTCGGCCTGGCTGAAATGCTGGCACCCGGATGTGTTCTGCGCAGCACTTCTGAACAGCCAGCCGATGGGCTTCTATGCCCCGGCGCAGATCGTGCGC
>DASWPI010000085.1:0-32146 GCA_036398515.1 Paenirhodobacter sp. | reverse complement strand
GACGGGTTTATCCTCCTACGCAGAAAACAGCCGTCCGATTTTCCCCGGACGGCTGCCACTCGTAATGAAATACTCACCGTTTAATCCGGGTAGTGTATAGGAGCTAAAGAACACGCGAAGAGGCAAGTCATCTTCGATGATATCGAGATATTCTACAATCCGAAGCGCAAGCATACGAAAGACGGGATGCCCCGCCCACCGAGTCTGGACGGCAGAGGGTCTGACATAAAGGTATCGAAGAAACGCGACGCTATTCAGCTTGATTTAACGGCACCATGCTGCAAATTAACAACCTCGGACACAACAACGATCCTCGCCCATTTGGCCCGATCCTGGACCCGTTTCACCTCTTCAGGACCCCGGCGGAGGATACCCGCAGTAATCATGTCCCGATCTGTGATGTGCTCCGACAGCCGGTCTGCGGCATTATTCGGCCGTGAACCGCAGATCCACCCCCCGCGACAGGCCGGTGATCGGGCATTTCCCGTATGCGTGATGGTCTATGCCCCCGATGGGGCCGCCGCGATAAGCGATGCCATCCATGTATCAATGGCTAAACCGCCAGGTAAGGCAGGTGGATTGGGCAGTGACATGCGGTTACTTGCACTTTTCGGCAATTGGCGGCGTTCCTCGCCGCTTTTCCGGCCCCGGGGTTTTCTGATGGCGCAATCGGGTCGGGTAGTTCGTCCTCCGCGCTTCCGTTCGGGCAGCAGTAAACCTTCCCGAAATCTGCAGATTTTCCGCGACCATGGCTGATCGGTGCATCGCTTTTGTATTCCAGGATTGGATGGCGGGAGACCTAGCCATCAAATATTTTATGATAAATGCCCTTAAAACTAAGTAATTATCATAAAAATGGTGCCGCGTGAGGGAATCGAACCCACGACCTTCGCTTTACAAGAGCGCTGCTCTACCAGCTGAGCTAACGCGGCATATCCGTTTCAATATTCAAACATGAATCAATTACGCGCTTCTAACATGGCTCAAATTTTCGCGCAACGCGTTACGCAAACGATTGATGATATGATATTTTTTGACCATGTAATCCCAAGTGCCCGGCGACGGTCCGGCTATCTGCGCAGAACCGAATGGTCAGGCCATGCCCAATGCGGCTTTGTACAGATCCAAGATCGCCTCTTCTTCGGCAATATCGTCCTTGTCCCGTTTGCGCATGGCGATGATTTTCTTGATCACCTTGGTATCGTAGCCACGTGATTTGGCCTCGCCCATGATCTCTTTCTGCTGCTCGGTGATATCTTTCTTTTCGGCTTCGAGATGCTCGTACTGCTCGATGAACTGGCGCAGTTCGTCGGCGGCAACGTTGTAGGCGGCGTCGTTGGACATGAAGGGGCTCCCTCGCAATTGTTGGGCCTTGACTAGCCCGGAGGTCGCAGCGCTTCAAGTCCAACCGACATCGTGCCGGCGAAAGCTTGCCAAGACGATGACCAGCGGCTAGGCCCTGCCGAAATCAGTGAAAGGCGATGGGGATGCATTATCTGATCTGGGCAGGAGTGGCGATATCCATCCTTGGGCTGTGCGGCATCATGGCCAGCGTGATGACGATTTTACGGGCCCGGCGCGCCGGATTGTCAGACGCTGACCTGCGGGCAAAGCTGAAACAGTCTATGCTGGTCAACCTTGCCGCGATGGGGGTGTCCATGATCGGGCTGATGATGGTTGTCGTCGGCGTCCTGCTGGCCTGAAACGCTCAGACCAGCGTATCCAGTTCCGCGAACCTGCGCCCGTTGCGGATCATTACATCCCACAGCGTATCCGGTGCCGGGCCGTCTTGATCGGCGATCGCGCGTAGAGATTTGCGCACGGTCAACAGCCCGCGCCGATCTGCTTGAAACAGCGGCCCGCCGCGATGGCGCGGAAATCCAAGGGCTGAAATCGCCACCAGATCGACATCGCCGGCCCGATGCACCCGTGCCTGTTGCAACGCCCCTGTCCCGGCGCGGGCCAGTTCCGCCAGACAGCGCGTAACAATATCCTGCGGTGACAGCAATTGGGCCACAATCCCGGCCTCGCGGCGCAAAGCCTGTAGTTCTTCGGCTTCGCCGGGCCAGATATGTGCGGCACCGGGATCATCATACAGCCAGACCCCTTTGCCCGCCGCACGCCCGATTCGACCCTCCAGACCCAGCCAGTTCAGATAGGCCCCCGCCCGCCCGTCCTGGGCATTGAACTGGGCAAACGCGGCGGGCAGACCACGCCGGTCCAGCCGCGCAAAAGGCCCCTCGGCAAAGCCCCACGCGGTCAGCGCCGCATCGACCGCCGCAGGTGTCGCGCCCGCCATCACCATGCGCTCCGCCCCCAGCCAAAAGGCCGTTTCCAGCGATGCCGCCAACCCATCGGCATGTACCACCAAGTCCCGCTCGGTGCGAAATAGGCCCGCCAAGGTAACCAACATGGCGGGATTTTCGGCATCCCCCGAAACTTCGGCCAATGCGGCGTTGCGGTTGAAACGCAGCTCTCCCGGTTGAAGCTGGCGCAGGCCTTCCAAGGCCAAGACCCCGGGTTCAGCCGCAAACCGTGCCCGCAGCGCCGAAACCTCCCCGGGGCGCGGAGTCGCAAGCACCATCTGGGCCGATGAAAAATCTGCAATTCCTGCGACGGCGGTCAATCTGTCCCATGCCGCCACGCGGTGTGCTTCGGTCAGCCGTCCGGCCGCGACATCGGCGCGTTGTGCCTCGACCACCACATGCAGAATCTGTTCCAGACGCGCCGGGTCCGACGCACCCAGTTCGATTGTCATGCCCTGTCCGAGCAGCGCATAGACCAGCCGTTCCGAAGGATTCCACAGGGCCAGTCGAGTAATCTCGGCGACCTGCTCGGGCGCGACACCGGCCAGCCGCCCGGCCCTGCGGCGCGCAGTCAGAACATGGCGCAAGGCCTGTGAAATCTCATCCGCCAACAGATCGGCACAGGCCATGCCTTCAAAGGTAATCGCCTTTTCGACGGGCAGTAAAAACGCCGCCTCGACCACATCCAATGCCCGCTCCGTAATTGCGGCCAATGCCCCCTGCGAGGGGCGCGCGCGCAACCGCGTCAAGCTGTTGATAGAGCTATCGGTTTCCGCCGCAACAAGTGCACGCGGGGCGGATGTCTGTAAAATTGCCGCGTCGATCTGGGGCATGACGCTGTCGCAAAGCCCGGCCCGCAAGGCGGCATCCGCGCCCAGAACTCGCCCCGATGTCACAAAATCCATCGCCGGATCAACCCCGATCCGGCGCGCAAGACGCACCAAGCCACCACCTCCCGGCAAAAAACCCAGACCGAATTCCGGTGCCGCAAAGCGGGTATCTGGATGGGCCACGCGCAAATAGGCCGCCTGTGCCAGCGCCAAGCCCCCGCCAACGACCAGCCCCTCCAGAAAGGCAATCACCGGCACCTCGGAGGCCGCGATCATTGCCGCGATATCCGCCAGCGCATAGCCCCCGGTATCTGTGCGATAATCCTGCGCGGGGTCGGCCGCGACCGGCCATCCGCCATCGCCCGCAGATAAAACAATGGCCGTCAGGCCAGGTTCGGCGATGGCATCCTTCAGCGATTGCGCCAGATCGGACCTTAGCGCGGGATCGAACCCCGCGCCGCGCGGCGCCTGCAAGGCACCCGCCATCACGATCTGCGCCAGATCGCCGTTCCGTTCCAGCCGCGCCCGTACCACCATGCCTGCCAAATCCCCAGTCCTCAGGCCGATCCTTGCCGCAACTTTACGGCCAGCTCAACGCTCCGCAAGAAAAACCGGCACAGAAAGCCGACGCGCAACGATATCCCCACGCCCGCGCAGATCACCCGGCATTGCGGTGGGGAACCGGGCCACCGCCATCGGGCGCATCGGGATCGACCACCAGGGTGCCGGCAGACTCAAGCGTAGACCGGCGCAGCCGTGCCTGATCCTGATCGGCCTCGGAATGGAACTGGTCCATGCCCTCCGGCTTGGCATTGTCATCTTGCGTCAGCCGCACCGCGCGCATGCCGCGCACCTGCCCCAGCTTGACCGTTGCCACGGCACGCCCGTCCGCCTCCAGATGCAGATGGCTCAGCGCGTTGTCCGGCAATGGAATATCCATTCCGGGACGCAATCCCATCACCACCGACAGCGGCAGGCTGACCCGATGCAAGATCGCCTCCAATGTGGTTTGCGTCCCCATCACCGCGCGTTCCATGCGTCGTGCCCATTCCGGATCGGGCGGCGGCGCGGCGACCGGGTCGGTTTTCTGTTCCACCGGCAAAGATCGCTGTGCGCGCCCCTCTTCGGGTACGATCCACAACAAGCCCCCCTCACGCGTGGCCTTTGCCCCAATCCCCAGTTGCATCGTCCAGACCCGATAGCTGACATCCTCCATCAGCAGGCCGATCGGCCGGGTATCATCCAGGCAGGACGCATAGCGGAACCCCGTCGCCCAGACCGCATCCTGGGTTCCGGCCAGACCAGCGTCGATTCCCGCCAGGATCGCGTCGATCAGCTCCACGGTCATCGCCGCATCCATCCGCGTCGGTTTGCGCGGCGGTGGGGTCGTGCGACCGATTTTGCCCATCGTCTGGATTTCCAGGATCGCCGACAGCGTTGAGCCAGGCACGGAAATCAGGCCCATCGCATCGCGCGGCCCCTCTATCATCAGCAACAAAGACATATCTTCAATCAGTTCGGGCAATTCGGCCAGACTGGCACGGGTCTCGACCATCGAGCGCGCATCCAGTTCCAAGCCAAGCCGATCCTGCGCCGCCTTGGCGATCGCCAGACCGATCATGCGTTCAGGACCGGGCCTGGGCGGCGGTGCCTCGGCAACCTGCGCGGTTCGCAGCTTGCGGCGCAGCACCGCCCCACGTTGCTGCGCCTGATCCGCATTGCGCAGGTCTGGTTGTTCCGTAGCCGGGTCTTGCATCATAGGGTCCTGCTTCGTCGGGACCGGGTCCGATTGTTCCTGAACATTCTGTTCTTGCACCTGTTTGTCCCCTGTCGCAGATCCCGCATCCCCTACGCGCGGGACCCACAGGCGGGGCCAAGCACTGGCTGCGTTTCGGAAAACTGGCAGATTCAGGTTGACGATCCGTTGACATCGTCCCGTTGCAACAGATTTTATGCCTCGCTTACAGGTGGTTCGACCGGAACCGTAACCCGAAACCCGGCCCCGCCCTGTCCCGGCAGATATTCGATGGAGCCGCCCAGATTGATCATGATCTCGCGGCAGATCGCCAGACCCAGCCCGACCCCGGAAATCTCGGGCGTTTCGCCCAGCCGGGCGAATTTCTCAAAGACAAGCGCCTGCGCCCGTCGCGGAATCCCCGCGCCATTGTCAATGACGTCGATCACCACCCTGTCCCCATCGCGCCGAACCTGTATCCGCAACACCACCGGATCGGCGGTGCAATACTTGCGGGCGTTGGAGATCAGATTGATGAACACCTGCAACAGCCGGTCGGCATCAGTGGTCAGGATCACATCCTCGGCGTTCACATCACGGTCGTAGCGCAAGACACGTTCGGGCCGGGTATGCGCCGCGGCCTCGATTGCGCGGCGGATCAGGTCACGCACCAGCACCGGTGCCACACTCAACCGCACCTTGCCGTTTTCCAACATGCCCAGATCCAGCAGGTCATCCAGCAGACGGGTCAGGCGTCGGCTTTCCTCATGGATGATCCCCGCGTATTGCGCACGGGCCGGGCCGGGCAGGTCGGGCTCGGTCAGGATTTCCGAAAATGCCCGGATCGAGGTCATCGGCGTGCGCAATTCATGGCTGATCTGGCCCAGAAACGTGTCCTTTTGCCGGGCCAACTCGGTCAACTTCTCATTCGCGGCGCGCAAGGCACGGGCGGCGCGCGCCAGTTCCTCGGATTTCGCCTCGATCTGTGCCGCATGTTCCTTGCTTTCGGCCGCCTCGCCCGCCACGGCAATCAGATCCTGCACCGTGACCGAAGCCCCACCCGTCAATTGCGCGATCATCGCATGCGCCGTTGCCGCGCCCACAGATCCGGCCAGTTCACGTTCCAGCGCGGTCAGAAACCCCGGTGTCGGATCGGGCAGAAATCCGGGCTTGCCCTGCCGCGCGGCCTCCAGCTGAAAAAACTGCTGCGCCGCGCCTGCCCCCAGAATGCGTTGCGCCATGGACAGCAGGTCCTCGGCCTCGGCCTGCCCGCGCGCCCAGCCCTTGGCGCCCGGCCCAAGATCGTAGACATTGACAAACGCCATGCCCTGCAACCGCTCCATCGGATCTGGAAACGACAGACCCGACCCCAGAAAGAACACCACCGCGTTGATCGTCAGGCTCCAGACCAGCGCATGCAGCAGCGGGTCCAGCCCGGACAGCCCGAACAACGCATGCGGCCGCAGCGCCATAATCCCCCAGGGCCCCTGCATCATCAGATCGGCCGACAGCACCGCGCCCCCGCCAAAGGACGGCAGAAACAACGTGTAGAACCAGATGCCGAACCCGGTCACCATGCCCAATGTCGCCCCCACCCGCGTCGCCCCGCGCCAGAACAGCCCGCCCAGCAGCGCGGGCAACACCTGCGCCGCGCCGACAAAAGCGATCAGCCCGACCTGCGCCAACGCCTCGCCCCCGCCGGAAAACCGGTAATAGCCGTAGCCAAGCGCCAGAACCGCCGCGATGCACAGCCGCCGGCTGATCAGCACCATCGAGCGCAGATCCCCGCTACCCGCCCCCCCACGCCGTCGCCGCAGCGCCAGCCATGCCGGGGCGAAAATATGGTTCGACATCATCGTCGACAGCGCGATCGCCGCCACGATCACCATCGACGTCGCCGAGGAAAACCCGCCCAGAAACGCCAATAGTGCCAGTTTGCCATGCCCTTCCTGCAACGGCAGTGTCAGCACGAACAGATCCGGGTTGGCGCCTGCGGGCATACGTTCCAGCCCGATCACCGCGATGGGCAGGACAAACAGGCTCATCAACAACAGATAGGCCGGAAAGGCCCAGCTGGCCGTGGCCAGATGGCGTTCATCGGCGTTTTCCACCACCAGAACCTGAAACATCCGTGGCAAGGTCAGCACCGCCGCCGCCGCCACAAAGGTCATGCCCGCAAACCGCGATGGCACCAGCGTCCAACCCGTGCTGGCCTGCGCCTCGATGCGGGTCAGGATATCCATCGGCCCTTCGGCCAGCCCCCAGGTGACGAACACCCCCACCGCCAGCAGCGCCGCCAGCTTGACCACGGCCTCGACCGCGATGGCCATGACCACGCCGTGGTGGCGCTCATTCGCATCCAGATTGCGGGTACCGAACAGGATGGTAAACACCGCCAACCCCGCCGCCAGCCACAACGCCATGCCGCCATGATCGCTCAGATCCAGGGTCTCCGGCCCCTGTGCGGCAAAGGTGGCAAAGCTGAGGGTGACCGATTGCAGCTGCAGGGAAATATACGGCGCCGCGACAATGACCGAGATCAGCGTGACGATCACCCCAAGCCCGTTCGACTTACCATAGCGCGCCGAGATCAGGTCGGCGATCGAGGTGACCCGGTGCGCCCGCCCGATCCGCACCAGCTTGCGCAAGATTCCCCACCAACCGATGAACACCAGCGTCGGACCCAGATAGATCGTGGCAAATTCCAGCCCCGACCTTGCCGCATAACCGACCGCCCCGAAAAACGTCCAGGCGGTGCAATAGATTGATAACGACAGCGTATAGACCCAGGGGCCGCGCAGAAATCGCAACTGCCCCCGCGCGGCCCGGCGTTCGGCCAAAAAGGCCACGCAAAACAGCGCAATGACATAGACCAGACAGACCGCCAACAGAATGTTGAACGGCATCATCCGCGCCCAGAACGATTGTTGGCGCCATCATCGGCCCCATCATCTGCGGGGGTCAGCGCCTCTTCCTCAGCCTCGATGGCGGGGGCCAGATGCCGCGCCAGGCCCGCCGTCACGGCAATCAATCCGGCCCAGCCGCCGAACAGCCACACCGCCGCCGTCGCAGGCCCCGGTTGCGGCGTCCACAATACCGGCAACAACAGCACCAAGGTTCCCAGCACCGGCAACAGCCGTGACGCATCCATGATCCGGCGGCGCCGATACGACCGCCGTGCCAGAAAAACCGGTCGCGGCCCGCGCGCCATCAGCCTGCCCCAGCCTGGGTGGCAATCGCCTCGACCACGGCCAGCACATCGGCATTGGCAAAGGGCTTGGCCAGATAGGCGGTGGCGCCCGCCTGCTGGGCCGCCACGCGATCACGGTCCTGGCCGCGCGCGGTCAACATCAACACCGGCAATGCCGCCAACACCGGATCGGCGCGCAGGTCGGTCAGAATATCCAACCCCGAGCGGCCGGGCAGCATCAGATCCAGCACCACCACATGCGGTCGCAGCGCCCGGATGCGCCCCAAGGCCGCCGCGCCATCGGGCTCGATCGCCACCTGCCATCCGGCCCGCGTCAGAATGAACCGGATCGCCTCGGCAATATGCGGTTCATCCTCGACCAACAGGATTTGCCTGTTCGCCATGTTCCCCCTCTGCGCTCCTCCAAGGGCAATTATCGCGGGGCCGGACGCGGCTGTCAAACGCCAAGCCCCGGCGGAACGGGTTGCGGGTCATGGCGCGGCAACAGCGCGGGTTCATTCCGCCCGGCGCAATCGTCGCGCGGACAGACGCGACAGGTCAGCCCGACAGGTTCAGCCTGGGCATCACCCGTCGCGGGCAGCACCAGCATCATCGATTCCATCAGCACGGGGGCATCAAACCTGCTGGGCGCAAGCGGCTGCGAAAACGCGAAGGCCTGAAATCGCCGCGGCATTCGACCGGCCATCTCGATCACCGTATACAACGGCTGCATCGGGCGGCACAGCGCGGCATAAAGCGGCCACAGCGGACATGCCGCCCCGAACCGGGGCGGGGTGAACCCCGGCATCGGCCGACGCAACGTCAGCGTGCCCGATCCATCACAAACCACCAGCCCGGCGGACAGCCGCCCGCCCGGCAAATCGGCATCCGGCGGCAGGGTTGCCAGCCGCCGGAACACCACGCCCAGCGACACACCGAATTGCGCCGCCAGACGTGCCGGTTCCAGCCCCAGCCGCGCGATTGCCTGCACCATTGGCCGCAAGGGCAAGGCGCGCGCATCGGCCTGGGCCTGATGCACATAGCGCCGTGCCATATCCCGTGCCGGATCCCCCGATAATTGCGGGGCGGACCGGATCTGGGCCTGGAGCGTGGCCGCCTCCGGCGTATCCGGTTCCGGCAGATGCCAATCCAGCGCGGCGAGCCATGCCTCCATCTGATCGAGCGGCGCCGATAGCCCCGTGCCGGCCTGGACCAGCGCATCCAGATGCCTTGTCAGTGCCTCGGCGGTCTCGGCCAGACGTTCCCCCTCGGTGCCGATGGTGTGCAAAAAGCGGTGCTGCCATTCGGGTTCCAGATCCTCGGTCTCGGCCAGAATTGACGCCGAAGCGCGCAACGCGGTCACACCCGACAGCAATTCATGCAGCGCATCCAACAGGAACGGGTCATGCGACAAGCGGTCCGCATAGGTTTCCACCATTCGTTCCAGGGTGCCAACCCGATCCTGACGGTTGACCAGCAACCCGGCCCATCCGGGAAAAAGGCTGGCGAATTCCTCGACCCTGTCCAGTTCCGGTGGCACCGGCATCGCCGGATCGGTTGCCGCCGCAGCGCGCAACCCGTCGAACAACAACGCCTTGGCGCCTTCGGCCAAGGCCACGACCGAGATCCCGAGGGCCCCGGCAAGCCGGTGCAACAGCGCATCGCCCACCCGCCGACGATTGTGTTCGATCAGGTTCAGATAGGCCGCCGAAATACCGACCGAACGCGCCAGATCGGCCTGACGCAAACGCAAAAGGGTGCGGCGTTCCCGTATCCGGGTGCCGGTCAGGGCGAAGCGAACCATATCAGTCCCGGCATGAAAATTGCCGAAATTTTACATGCAATCCCCTGCGTTGCAATGAAATTTACAGATGACGCCGGGTCATTCAAACGCGCGGAACTTCATCCCGTACATCACCGCCCGGCGCGAACACAAATCCATCGCGTTGGTCATCCACGCCTCATTGGAGCTGGTGCTGGCCAACAGGTTTTCCGACAGGCGCTTGCGGGCCTGAACGATCGTCGGCCCCATCGGTGCGTCCTGACTGCGCAGTCGTTTCAGCCAGAATTTCGATGCCTCATCGACATAACTGCCCACCGGCGGCCCGCCCGAAAACACGTCTTGCGCCACAGCAAGGCAATAGCCGCTTTCCTCGGCGGGGCTGCGGGTATCGAACAGATATCCCTGCGCTGCGGCAAATTGCGATTGCCACACCATGGCAAACAAGCCCAGCACAACCGCAACGCCGACACCGCCCCAGATCCAGATCTTCCACACCGGCATCACATCCTCGCCGGAGCGCCGTGCCATTGGTTTCCGTGTTGCATTGGGGGGCGTTGCGTTGCGGCCCGTCGTTGTCTCGGCCATGATCCGATCCCTCAGTATAGACCTGTTCAGGTTTGCACCCGAACAGGTTAAGGAATCATCCTTGACGCCCTGACCGGGCTTATTTCAACGCCTCATCCGTGATTTCCAACGTATAGGCCCCCTCCGGCGCCTTTGAGATCACCGGGTCCGATCCACCACCCAGCAGGATCTTCACCGTCCGATCATAGTCCGCCGGGACCAGCGCGCCGTTCGACCCGGCCGTCAGCTTCGCAACCTCGGCCATCATGCGTTTCTGGTGTTCTTCGGTCTGGGCACCGGTTTCATCGTTTTCCAGCACGATATCGGCGGCCTCGTCGGGATGTTCGGCCGCATAGGTCCAGCCCTTCATCGAGGCGCGGACGAATTTCACCATCTTTGCCTTGAATGCCGGATCGGCCAGCTTGTCTTGCATGACATACAGCCCGTCTTCCAGCGTGGCGACGCCCTCATCTTCATACTTGAAGGTCACCAGTTCGTCCGGCTTGATCCCCGCATCAATGACCTGCCAGTATTCATTATAGGTCATGGTCGAGATACAGGCCGCCTGCTTTTGCAACAGCGGGTCCACATTGAACCCCTGTTTCAGCACCGTCACGCCACCGGCCGATCCGTCGGTCGGGATCTTCAGCGTCGCCATCCAGCTGAGGAACGGGTATTCGTTGCCGCCAAACCACACGCCCAGCGTCTTGTCGCGGAAATCCTCGGGGCCGGTGATGCCGGTTTCCTTCAGACAGGTCAGCATCATCCCGGATTTCTTGAACGGCTGGGCGATGTTCACCAGGGGCAGCCCCTTTTCACGCGCCGCCAGTGCCGAGGGCAGCCAGTCGACGGTCACATCCGCGCCGCCCCCCGCCATGACCTGCGTCGGGGCGATGTCCGGGCCGCCGGGCATGATGTCGACATCCAGCCCCTCATCCTTATAGAACCCCTTTTCCTTGGCGACGTAATAACCGGCGAACTGCGCCTGCGTGACCCATTTCAGTTGCAGCTTCACCTCTTCGGCGCTGGCCGTGCCCGCCGTCAATGCCGCAAGCGCCGCACCCAAAAATACCTTCTTCATCGTCGTCTCCCTGTTGATCCCGGTTCTCCGGGTTGGTTGAATTATCGGCCCCGTTGCGACGGGTGCCAGAACGTTACGGCGCGCTCGATCAAGGCCATCAGGCCAAAGAACCCCGAACCCGCCAGCGCGGCCACCGTGATTTCCGCCCAGACCAGCGGCAGATCCAGTTGCCCGACTGCCGTTGAAATCCGAAAGCCCATGCCACGTGTCGGTGAGCCGAAGAATTCCGCCACGATCGCCCCGATCAAGGCCAGCGTGGTGGCGATCTTCAGCCCGTTGAACAGGAACGGCATGGCGGCGGGCAGACGCAGATACAGCAGGCTTTGCCGCCCGTTGGCCGAATAGGTGCGCATCAGATCGCGTTGCAGCGCATCGGTGGCCGCGAGACCGGCGACCATGTTGATCAGCACCGGAAAGAACACCATCACCACTACGACCGCGGCTTTGGATTGCCAGTCGAAACCGAACCACATCACCAGAATCGGCGCGATTCCCACGATCGGCAGTGCGGCGATGAAATTGCCCACCGGCAACAGCCCACGGCGCAGAAACGGCGAGCGATCCACCAGGATCGCCACAATGACCGCCGCGCCACAGCCGATGAGGTATCCCGACAGCGCGCCTTTCACGATGGTCTGGGTGAAATCCCCCCACAGCAACGGCAGGCTGTCCATCAAACGCGCGGCGATGGCCGAGGGCGCGGGCAGGATCACCGGGCTGATCGACAGGCCGGTGACCAGGCCCTGCCACAGCACCAGCAACGTGACACCGAACAGTACCGCCACAAACGGGCGCGCCCAGACGCGCTGTGCATACCGGTTGGAAATATGAATGTTCAGCGCGGTGGCCCCGATCCAGAACGCGATGGCCGCCCAGCCCGGCGCACTCATCGTGCCATCCCCATCGCGCGCAGCACCGCACGCTCGGCCAGACCGACAATCGCGACCAGAACCGCCGCCAGAATCGCCGCCGCGAACAGTGCGGACCAGATCTGGATGGTCTGCCCATAATAGCTACCCGACAACAGCCGCGCCCCCAGGCCCGCGGTCGCCCCTGCGGGCAATTCGGCCACGATGGTGCCGACCAGCGCGGCGGTGATGCCGACCTTCAGCGAGGCGAACAGGTAGGGCATCGACATCGGCAGTCGAAGCCGGAAAAACGTCTGCACCGGCGCGGCATTATAGGTGCGCAACAGATCCATCTGCATCCCGTCGGGCGCACGCAGCCCCTTGATCATCCCCACCAGCACCGGGAAAAAGCTGAGCCATGCGGCAATCAACGCCTTGGGCAACAGCCCCTTGACCCCCACCGATGCCAGAACCACGATCACCATCGGTGCAATCGCCAGAACCGGAATTGTCTGGCTGGCGATGGCCCAGGGCATCACCGACATATCCATCGCCCGCGAATAGACGATGCCGATGGCCAGCAACAACCCCGCTGCCGTGCCGAGCGCAAACCCCGCCAGCGTCGCCGACAGCGTAACCCCGGCATGATAGACCAGACTGCGTTTCGAGGTGATCGCATAACCGGTCACCCCTTGCCACAACCCCGCCAGAACCTGATGCGGCGCGGGCAGCATCGGGCGTTCCTGTGCCAAGGTGCGCTCGATCACTTCAGCCGTGCCGATCTGCGTTCCCGCGCGGGCGGCCTGATCGTATTCCCAGCGGCTGTTCAGCGCCACCGCACTGACATACCAGATCCCGATGATCACCATCACCACGGCCATAACGGCCGACATGGTCTTTGCCAGCTCAGTCATAGGCGTGCCCCGCCCGCAACCCGTCACGCACACGATGCGCGATCTCGATGAACTCGCGGCTTTCGCGGATCGACAAGGGCCGGTGGCCGCGCGGCAGGGGGCTGTCGATCACCTCGGAAATCCGGCCCGGGCGCGGGCTCATCACCACGATTTTCGTCGACAGATACACCGCCTCGGGGATCGAATGGGTCACGAAGGCGATGGTTTTGGAGGTGCGCTGCCACAGCTTCAGCAGCTCTTCGTTCAGGTGGTCGCGCACAATCTCGTCCAATGCGCCAAAGGGTTCGTCCATCAGCAACAGACCCGCATCAAACGCCAAAGCCCGCGCGATAGAGGCGCGCTGTTGCATGCCGCCCGACAATTGCCACGGGTATTTCCGCCCGAACCCGGCCAGATCGACCAGTTCCAGCACCTTTTCCACCCGCGCATCCTGCTCGGCCCTGGTGTAGCCCATGATCTGCAATGGCAGCCGGATATTGCCCGCGATGGTACGCCACGGATACAACCCCGCCGCCTGAAAGACATAGCCGTAGCTGCGGGCCTTGCGGGCCTCGTCGGCGCTGATGCCGCACACACTCAGCCGTCCCGAGGTCGGTGTTTCCAACGCCGCGATACACCGCAGCAGGGTCGTCTTGCCACAGCCCGACGGACCGATGAACGAAACGAAATCGCCCTTGTCGATGACCAGATCCACATCCTTCAGCGCCTGCACCGGCCCGTCATTGGTCTGAAACACCAGGTTCAGCCCAGCAATGTCGATCAGTGGCACCCGCGTTCCGGGCGGCGTGCTGGCCGATGTATGGGGGATGGCGGCACTGGCGGTCATGAAGGTCGTCCCATTGATTTCACACGGCATCCACTGTGGCGCCGATCCTTGTTTTGAAAATTATCAGGCATTGCGCACGACCGCGCGGCGCCGACGCAAAAACGCCAGCAGCGGACGTTCAACAACCAGATGCAGCACGATGCCCCCAACCGTGCCCAACACGACAAACAGCGCGAACACCAGCCACGGGTTCAGCATGATCCCCGATTTCTTCAGGACAATTGCCCCGATCAGCAGCGCGACAGTATGTGCCAGATAGGTTGAATAAGACGCATCCCCGAGAAAAACCAACCATTTGGGAAAGCGGATATTGCCCGCATGTTCGATGCGCGCGATCCCAGCCACAATGGCCGCCGAGGCCAGACCAAAGGCCACCGTACGCGCGCCAAAGGGCAACACAGCATCGCCAAATATGGTCGCCACAAAGCCCGCCAGCCCGACCACAAACAGGGCAACGGCCCCGCCCTGGCCCAGTTTCGGATAGATCCAGGCCGCCAGCATCCCAAAGGCAAACAGCAGGTTATAGGGCGACAGCAGGAAAGAGGCCGGAAATGACATCACCTGTGTGCCATCTGGAAACGTCAGAAACGCGGCCGCGCAACACATCCACCACAGCGCAAGAATGATCAGGCCACCCCGCCCCAGATAAATGCACAGTCCCAACAGCAGGTAGAACAGCAATTCATGCGACAGGGTCCAGGCCACGGTCAGCGGCGGCATCCCCTGGAATGGCAGCAGCAACAGCGCCTGCACGAAGGACAGGGAGCCGCGCAACTGTGGATCTAGTTGCCCGATCAACACCTGGCCCAGCACGAAAACGGCGAACACAACCCAGAACACCGGATAAATGCGGATGAACCGGTTGAATGCAAAGCGTTGCAGCCGATCCGGCCGGCCTATATCGCGCCAATGCACCAGAAACATTATGAAGCCGCTCAGCACGAAGAAGAAGTCGACCCCGGAATGGCCCGCGCTCAGAAATCTGTTTTCCAGCTTGATGCCAAGATGTTGGGAAAGGACCCAAGGGGCATGGAACAGTAAGACATATTCGGCGGCAAGCGCACGCCCGACCTGTAAACTATCGAGTCTCGGGCCGCGCGGCGGCGTGATTATGTTGCCCTCTGTCACGACCTTATCCCTAATCCATTGTTGAAAATACATATGCTCATGTGACCGGTTGCGCCGTTTCCAGCACTGCGTGCAGCAGCACATCGGCCCCGGCGGCAGCCCATTCCGGGCTGATCTCTTCAGCCTCGTTATGGCTCAACCCTCCGACGCAGGGGCAAAAAATCATCGTGGTCGGCGCCACCTTGGCGGCCCAACAGGCGTCATGACCCGCGCCCGAGACAATATCCATATGGCTGTATCCCAGCGTCTCCGCCGCCCTGCGCACGGTTTCGACCAGTTCGGGGGCAAAGGTGACCGGATCGAAATGGCCGACCGCCTCGACCGCACACTGCACGCCCAGATCCGCACACAGCGCGGCGGCGCGGGTCTCGATCTGCGTTCGCATATGGTCCAGCTTGGCCTGATCAACGGTGCGGATATCGACGGTGAACACCACGGTTTCGGGCAAAACGTTGCGCGAATTCGGGGTGAAGGTCACCTGCCCCACCCCGCCCACGGCGTCGGGCTGCGCGGCCATCGTCACCTGCTGCACCATTTCCAGGATCCGCGCCATCGCCAGCCCGGCATTCACCCGCATCGCCATCGGCGTCGAGCCGGTATGCGCCGCCTTGCCGGTCAGAGTGAATTCCAGCCACCACAGCCCCTGTACATGCGTCACGACGCCGATGGTCCTGGCCTGCGCCTCCAGAATCGGGCCCTGTTCGATGTGATATTCGTAATAGGCGTGCATCTTGCGCGCGCCGACCGGTTCGTCGCCCTGCCAGCCGATACGTGCCAGTTCATCACCATAGGTCTTGCCGTCCAGATCCTTGCGCGCATAGGCGTAATCCAGGGGGATCTCTCCGGCAAAGACGCCCGATGCCAGCATCGCAGGCGCAAACCGCGCCCCCTCTTCGTTCGCCCAATTGGTCAGCACGATCGGGTGACGGGTGCGCAGCCCCAGATCATTCATCGTGCGGATCACCTCAAGCCCCGCCAAGACCCCCAGCACACCGTCATATTTGCCGCCCGTCGGCTGGGTATCCAGATGTGAACCGATATAGACCGGCAAGGCATCCGGGTCAGTGCCTGGCCGGGCGGCGAACATCGTGCCCATGCGGTCAACACCCATCTCCAGACCGGCAGCCAGGCACCAGTCCTGAAACAACCGCCGCCCCTGCGCGTCAGCATCGGTCAACGTCTGGCGATTGTTACCCCCCGCGACCCCCGGCCCGATCTGCGCCATGTCCATCAGACTGTTCCAAAGGCGCGCCGAATTGGTGCGGAGGTTCGCTCCGGGTGCAGGCATGATATTCTCTCCGAGAGGCGCGCCAACCGGGTGTCCGGGCCGCGCCATAAATCCATTTCTGACCATATGGTCAGGACGATGGGGACATGTTCCACCAAAAGGGTCAATGGAATCCGGCCCTTCGGCCACCCCCGGTGCAGTTTTCCATACCTGTGCGCGCAAAAATTGGGCGCCGGTGAAATCGACCCAAGACGGTTGCCGATCCGCCGCCCGGCACATGGCGGCCCAGGTTGATTCGCCCCCCCCTTCACGCTATAGCGCGACTGATTTCGAGGAGCGGACGATTGGACGATAACGGCGAGAACCGGCCCAAGACGCGGATTCAACGCCGCAATACCCAGGCGATCCTAGAGGCCGCACTGGAGGTTTTTTCGTCCTATGGGTTTCGCGGCGCAACACTGGACCAGATCGCCAAGGCGGCGGGTCTGTCGAAACCGAACCTGCTGTATTATTTCCCCTCGAAAGAGGCGATCCATGCCGAATTGCTGGGTGGGTTGCTGGATGTATGGCTGGCGCCGTTGCGCGCATTGAACCCCGATGGCGAACCGCGCACAGAAATAATGACCTATATGCGCCGCAAACTGGAGATGAGCCGCGCGATGCCGCGGGAAAGCCGCTTGTTCGCCAATGAGGTGCTGCAAGGCGCGCCGCGTGTCGCCGAGGTTCTGTCGGGCGGGCTGAAAACGCTGGTCGATGACAAGGCAGCGGTGATTCGAACCTGGATCGAGGCGGGCCGGATCGCCCGGATCGACCCACATCACCTGATTTTCTCGATCTGGGCGCTGACACAGCATTATGCCGATTTCGAGGTGCAGGTCCGCGCCGTTCTGGGCACCGAGCGCGATGCCTTCGCCGAGGCCGAAGGGTTTCTGGACCGGCTGTTTGACCGGTTGCTGACGCCCGACCCATAAAATTTTCACGACTCTGCCCATCTGTTTCACAGCTTTGACGGGAATATTCATCCTTGCGTAAGGTTTTTGGGCCAGCGTCAGAAATGTAGGGGTCATGTGACCCAGTTTTCAGATCAAAGAGTTGTCGGGGGTCACAGGATGGACCGGATATCGGGGGTATTACCGCAGGTGGGCTGGACGCCTTCTCAGATGCCTATTGCGGCGGCAAAGCCACCGGCCAGCACGGTGGAACCGGCAACCGCAATCAGCAGCGCACGCAGCGGCATGGACGCGGGTGTCGATACGCAAACCCCCGAAGACCGCGCGTCACAGGCGCAATCCCAGATCCACGCGCGCCGTGCCAGTACGGTTCACAGTGAATCCGCCGTCCTGGCACAGTCACAAACCATCAATCCCGATGCCCCCTCGGGACCGCGCCCGACCTTTGAAATTTCACCGATGGAGGTGCGGGTGGCACAATTGTCCGCCCCTCCAGAGATGAACGCCGATATCGCGCCGGAACCGGCAGATAACACGGCCGTGTCCGCCCTCAGCACGCAAAATGCAAAAGGGGCGAAACAGGCACATTCCTCACCGACGGTCGTGGCATCCGCTACCGTCAGCACACAAGGCAACCAGATTGGGTGGCAAAGCCTGGATACCGCCACGCAGGGGCAAAGCCTCGATCTCTTGCGGTGATCCAAACCAGAGGAACGGTAGAACGCCACAGTTCCGATTTGCCCGCCCTTCCAGAGGGCCTCGCGTGAAACGCGGGGCCCTCTATTTATTTCACCCGCCCTTATTTCCGCCCGCTCTCTTTCACCCATCGCAACCGGAACGGCGCGTCACGCCCCCTGCCGCACGGTTATCTGCCCCTTGGCGCTTTTCTCTGGGGGACGGAACGCGTATAAGGCGTGATGATTATGGCAATCCCGGCGCAAAACGACCGGCAAACAAGACCAGACAGCACCCCTTGAGGACGGCATGACCAAACAATCCCATGATAACGACGTGGCCTTCATTCAGGCGCTTGCAGAGCTTCTGAACAAGAACGAGTTGACCGAACTCTCGGTGGTGCGTGAATACGGTGAGGATGACAGCCTCGAAGTACGCGTGGTGAAGCAGGCGACCATCGTGGCCGCCCCGATGGCGGCCGCCCCGATGCTTGCGGCGCCGGTCGCCGTGCAACAGGATAGCGATCCGGCATCCTTGCCGGGCGCGGTGACCTCGCCAATGGTCGGCACGGCCTATCTGGCGGCCGAACCCGGTGCCACCGCCTTCGTCAAGGTTGGCGACGCGGTGAAACAGGGCCAGACCCTGATGATCATCGAGGCGATGAAGACCATGAACCACATTCCGGCGCCGAAATCCGGCACGGTGAAACGCATCCTGATCGAAGACGGCTCGCCGGTCGAATTCGGCGCCCCCCTGATGATCGTCGAGTGAGGGCCATCCCATGTTCGACAAGATCCTGATCGCCAACCGCGGCGAAATCGCGCTGCGCGTGATCCGGGCCTGCCGCGAAATGGGGGTTGCCTCGGTCGCCGTCCATTCAACCGCAGACAGCGATGCGATGCATGTGCGGATGGCGGATGAAAGCGTTTGCATCGGCCCGCCGCCCTCGTCCGAGAGCTACCTGAGCATCTCCTCGATCATCGCCGCCTGTGAAATCACCGGCGCGCAGGCGATCCATCCCGGCTATGGTTTCCTGTCGGAAAATGCCAATTTCGTGCAGGCGCTGGAAGATCACGGCATCACCTTCATCGGCCCGTCGGCGGAACATATCCGCCTGATGGGCGACAAAATCACCGCCAAGGAAACCGCCAAGAACCTGGGAATTCCTGTGGTTCCCGGATCTGCCGGCGGTGTGCATGACGTCGAAGATGCCAAGGCGAGCGCGCTGGAAATCGGGTATCCGGTCATCATCAAGGCGACAGCCGGCGGCGGTGGTCGTGGCATGAAGGTCGCCCTGAACGAGGCCGAACTGGAGGTTGCCTTCCGCACCGCCCGGTCCGAGGCCAAGGCCGCCTTCGGCAATGACGAAGTCTATATGGAGAAATACCTGCAACGGCCGCGCCACATCGAAATCCAGGTGTTTGGCGATGGCAAGGGTCGCGCTGTGCATCTGGGCGAGCGCGATTGTTCCTTGCAGCGCCGCCACCAAAAGGTGCTGGAAGAAGCCCCCGGCCCCGCCATCTCCGAAGAACAGCGGCATCGGATCGGCAAGATATGTTCCGACGCGATGGCCAAGCTGAAATATTCCGGCGCGGGCACCATCGAGTTCCTCTATGAAGATGACGAGTTCTACTTCATCGAAATGAACACCCGCTTGCAGGTTGAACACCCGGTGACCGAAGCCATTTTTGGTGTCGACCTGGTGCGCGAGCAGATCCGCGTGGCGGCGGGCGAAAAGATGGAATTCCATCAAGATCAGTTGAAAATTCGCGGCGCGGCGATCGAGGTGCGGATCAACGCCGAACGCGTTCCGGGCTTTACCCCCTGTCCCGGCACGATCACCCAATATCATGCGCCGGGTGGGCTCGGCGTACGGATCGATTCGGCCATTTATGACGGTTACCGCATCCCGCCCTATTATGACAGCTTGATCGGCAAGCTGATCGTTCATGGCCGGAACCGCGAAGAGGCCCTGGCCAGGCTCAGCCGTGCGCTTGGGGAATTGATCGTTGACGGGGTCGATACCACGGTGCCGCTGTTCCATGCCCTGTTGCAGGAACCAGATATCCAGAGCGGGAATTATTCGATCCACTGGCTGGAAAAATGGCTGGCCAAAAACTACGGCTGATCACGATCAAAACGGCGCCCGGTGGACGCCGTTTTGCTTCACAGAACCGGGTTGTGATGCAGGAGACAGGTACCGCGCCGCTTTTCCCCGACGCGATAATAATCGGCAACCGGTTTGCGATATTCCTCGGGAATTTCCTGCCAATCCAGCCAAGTGCATGAAAGATCCAGGGCATCGGCCATCGACTCCAATGCCTTGGGTGAAGGAATCCCCACAACCGCCCGCGCCTGCCCGGCAATCTGCGGAATGGCATTGATATCCTTGTCGGTGCGCTCCCGTGACATCAAAATCACCGCCCCCGGTCGCGCGGCAAACTCACTGTCCACGATCATCAGCCGCGGTTTCAGCGCGGCCGCCAGACGCAGCAGGCGGAAATGATCCATGATATGGTAGAAAATTCCTAAAATACCAATGACATCAAAGGTCTCTCCGCGTGCGACGCGTTTCTCCATCGCATCGAAAATATCATCGCAGATCAGTGAGACCCTATCCCGCGCTGCATTGGCCGGAAAGCAGTCAAATCGTGCCACCAGATCGGCGCGTCCTTCGATGCCGACAACTTCACGCGCACCGGCGGTCGCAAAGGCATAGGACCATCGACCGTCATGCGCCGCCAGATCCAGAACCCGCGCACCCGCGATTTCCTGCACCAGAGGCGCAATGATCATCTCATGGCGCAGGTTCATCCGTTGGACGGTATTGGCATCATCTTCATATCGCGCAATCGACGGCAGAAAATCGAAAAAACCCATGTAATTCACCCGTCTGGAGCCTTTGCCGCAATGCCCGGCGGGGCTAGTGTTACCCGTGGGACGTGGCCAAGGCAACAATGGGGGGCCGGATGCAGGATCTGACGGCAGAGATGCTGCTGGCCGGTTACGCGCAGGGAATTTTCCCGATGGCCGAAAGCCGCGACGCCACCGAGTTGCTGTGGTTTGAACCGCAGATGCGCGGGATCATCCCACTAAGCGGGTTCCATATCTCGCGCTCGCTGGCGCGGGTGATCCGCTCTGGGGTTTTCACCATTCGGATCGATACCGCCTTTCGCGCCATTGTCGAGGGCTGTGCCGAGCGGGAAGAAACCTGGATCAACGACCCGCTTTTGGCGTTGTATGAGACACTGTTCGCCTATGGCAACGCCCATTCGGTCGAGGTCTGGCAGGGCGCCGATCTGGTCGGTGGCACATTCGGTATCACATTGGGGGGGGCATTCTTTGGTGAGAGCATGTTCTCCCGCACACCAAATGCCTCCAAAGTCGCGCTGGCTTATACCGTCGATCACCTGCGGCAGGCAGGATTCGGGCTTTTCGATACACAGTATCTGACCCCGCATCTTGCCAGCCTGGGCGGAGTAGAAATCCCGCGTGACGATTATCGCCGCCTTCTGGCGGCGGCCTTGCCGCGCAGGGCGCATTTCGCCCAGCCAGATATCCCGTCGCCTCAGCTGTTATTGCAGCGGATGACCCAGATATCATAACGCGGATGATCCAGCGCCGATAAGGCCGGGCTGTCAGCAATCATCCAGCCCTCAAAATCTACGGTGCCATCCTTTTCGGTCACCTGCATATAGGCATAGGCGTTCGAGGCCGGATCATCTGCTGGATATCGACACTGCTTTAACGTAACGGAGATCTGCCCGAATTCGACGCTTTGATTGACCCGGATCGGGATATCGGTCGAAATCCCCGCAACCTTGTCCAGACCACGCAGTACCGCACCCGAGGCTTGGGCCAGACCGTCATCTTGCTGCGCCAGCACCGGCGAAGCAATCGCGGCCAGCAGCCCCCCGACCAGTGCCGATTTCACGGCGTAGCACCGGTATCGGCAGGTGCTTCGGCCGGCGCCTTGTCGCTACCACCGGCAAATTTCATCATAAGGTTCAGGATCGAAACCGCCCCCTGCGTATCGGTGATTTCATCACCTGCCGCCAGATTGGTTGGGCTACCACCGGGCTGGATCTCAATGAACGCGCCGCCCATCAACCCTTCCGAGGCAACGATCACCTGGGAATCATCCGGCAATTCAACGCCATTGCGCACGGTAAAGACCGCATCGGCAAAGAACGTCTTCGGGTCCAGCTTCACATCGGTGACCGAGCCGATCTTGACTCCGGCCATACGCACATCGGTGCCAACGGTCACGCCTTCAACCGAACGAAATGACGCATGGAGCGAATAGCTGCTGCTCGACCCCAAGCCATGCCCTTGTCCCGCCCAGGCTATAAAGCCAAGGGCCACGGCAACGACAGCGGCGCCGGTTAGGATTTCAATGCGATTCTCGCTCATGTTTTCTCCCGCAGTGGGGCCGGCCCCGACATGCCCCTCGACGGGGCAGGCCTCATTCCGGCTGCCAAGCCTCATAATCGCGCCGAACCGCTGGTTCCACACGACGGATCGAACCCGGCGGCGCATAGGCCGCAGGCGTGCCGGTCAGGTTCTGTGCATGGGGCAATTCCCAGGCTTTATGCACCATCGGCCGAGTAGTGGGCGGCTCATCCCAAGTGAAGTGAATCCAGCCATGCCATTCCGGTGGAATACGGCTGGCCTCGATCTCACCATTGTAAATCACCCAGCGACGTTTGGCGTCCTTGGTCTGATAATAGACATTGCCAGCCTGATCTTCCCCCACCTTCACGCCATTACGGGCGGTAAACAACTGTGTTCCCACCGTCTGGCCGTTCCACCAGGTCAATATGCGAAGCAGAAATTTCATGTCCATCCTCCGCGGGCATCGGCCCCCTTATACCCCGGCCACCACCAAGGTCCAATCGAAACCAAGGGCGGGCACCTGGCCCGCCCGACCGGTCAACCGGCGCTTTTCGGTTCTTTCTTGGTGTTCTCGGCATAGATCAGCAGCGGCTTCGTCGCGGCGTTTTCGACCGCATCCTCGTTGACCACAACCTCTTGCACCCCATCCATGCCCGGCAGCTCGAACATGGTATCCAGCAGGATATCTTCCATGATCGAGCGCAATCCGCGTGCCCCCGTCTTGCGCTTGATCGCACGTCTGGAGATCGCCGACAGCGAATCCGGGGTAAAGGTCAGCTTGACGCCTTCGATATCGAACAGACGCTGATACTGCTTCACCAAGGCATTCTTCGGCTCGGTCAGAATGGTGATCAACGCGGCTTCGTCCAGATCTTCCAGCGTCGCGATCACCGGCAAGCGGCCAACGAATTCCGGGATCAGACCGAATTTCAGCAGATCTTCGGGTTCGAGTTCCTTGAACAACTCGCCAGCGGTGCGGTCATCAGGCCCCTTGACCGCAGCACTGAAACCGATGGCCGAGCCCTTGCCGCGTTGCGCGATAATCCGATCCAGCCCGGCAAAGGCGCCGCCGCAGATGAACAGGATGTTCGTGGTGTCGACCTGCAGGAATTCCTGTTGCGGATGCTTGCGCCCACCTTGCGGCGGCACAGAGGCCACGGTGCCCTCCATGATCTTCAACAGCGCCTGCTGCACGCCCTCACCCGACACGTCGCGGGTGATCGAGGGGTTGTCGGACTTGCGGGTGATCTTGTCGACCTCGTCGATATAGACGATGCCGCGCTGCGCGCGCTCGACATTGTATTCCGACGCCTGCAACAGCTTCAGGATGATGTTTTCCACATCCTCGCCGACATAGCCCGCTTCTGTAAGCGTGGTGGCATCCGCCATGGTGAACGGCACATCCAGAATCCGTGCCAGCGTCTGCGCCAGCAAGGTTTTGCCCGTACCGGTCGGCCCGATCAAGAGGATGTTCGATTTCGCCAGCTCGATCTCGGTCTTCGACGAGTGGTTCAGCCGTTTGTAGTGGTTGTGTACCGCTACCGACAACACCCGCTTGGCATGCATCTGGCCGATGACATAATCATCCAGAACCTTGCAGATCTCGCGCGGCGTCGGCACGCCATCCGTGGTTTTCAACCCCGAGGCCTTGGTTTCCTCGCGGATGATATCCATGCACAGTTCAACACATTCGTCGCAGATGAACACGGTCGGTCCCGCGATCAGCTTGCGCACTTCATGCTGGCTCTTGCCGCAGAACGAGCAATAGAGCGTGTTCTTGCTGTCCGAGCCGGGATTGTTCGCCATCGTCTTCCTCTGCTCTCGCCCCGGACCCCCGAGGCCGTGAAAGGCTGCCCCAAGTGTAGGGCGGCCC
Organism: Paenirhodobacter sp.; assembly: GCA_036398515.1. GTDB lineage: Bacteria > Pseudomonadota > Alphaproteobacteria > Rhodobacterales > Rhodobacteraceae > Rhodobacter. The sequence goes on along the minus strand of DASWPI010000085.1, from coordinate 7,820 downwards.
CAGTTTCATCACAACGTCAAATTTCCGTTTCACACGATCTTGCGACCGTCACATCACGGTCACTTGTCGGTTTCGACCTGGCTGCGGTTTTGCAAGATCTCGTCGATCAGGCCCCAGTCCTTGGCAGCCTCGGCCGACATGAAATTGTCGCGCTCCAGCCCGGCTTCAACCGTGGCGTAATCATTGCCGGTATGCTTGACATAAATCTCGTTCAAACGGCGCTTCAGGTTTTCGGTTTCACGGGCATGGATCAGGATGTCCGTCGCCTGGCCCTGGAACCCGCCCGAGGGCTGGTGCACCATCACCCGGCTGTTGGGCAGGCTGAACCGCATTCCCTTTTCGCCCGCCGTCAGCAGCAGCGACCCCATCGAGGCCGCCTGCCCGATCACCAGCGTCGAAACCTTGGGCCGGATATATTGCATCGTGTCATAGATCGACAGGCCCGCCGTCACCACGCCACCGGGGCTGTTGATATACATCGAGATTTCTTTCGACGGGTTTTCCGCCTCAAGAAACAGCAGCTGGGCGCAGATCAGCGTCGACATGCCATCATGCACCGGCCCGGACAGGAAGATGATCCGTTCCTTCAGCAGCCGCGAATAAATGTCATAGGCACGTTCGCCGCGCGAGGTCTGTTCGACCACCATCGGCACCAGCGTGTTCATGTAAAGATCAATCGGGTCTTTCATTCTCAGCCTTCCCTGCAGTCCTGCCAGATCCATAATCGCGGAACTTTACAAGAGTCTTAGTTGCGCGTCGGCGGGGCTGCAAGGGCACCCGGTGCAGGAACTTTTCGTAAAACGGGTGCCCCATGCCGGTTCCGCCGAAAAACTGCTGAAAATCTGTATGGATTTCCAAAGGTTCATCGCCCATATCGCCGCGATCCGCCTCAACTGCCGCGATAGGTCGAATAGCTGAACGGCGACAGCAACAGCGGCACATGATAATGCGCATCGGGATCTGAAATTCCAAAGCGCAGCGGCACGACATCCAGAAACAGCGGCTCGGCCCCGGCCTGACCGCTGGCGCGCAGATAATCACCGGCATGGAACACCAGTTCATAGGTTCCGGTCTGAAACGCCCCGATCGGCAGAATCGGTGTGTCGGTGCGGCCATCGTGGTTGGTCACCGCCCGCGCAACAAGTTCCGCCCCCTCGTCACCAATGCGGAACAGCGCGATATGCAGCCCCTGGGCGGGTGCGCCGCGTGCCGTGTCCAGAACGTGCGTAGTCAGATATCCGGTCATGGGCATCCCTGTTTTTCAGCGTGTTGACCCGAACTATGCCGCGCCGGTTGTGCTGCGACAAGCACCCCCTTGCATGCCGTTCGCATTCAGCCTTTGATCGGGGAATTGACCGGAGGCACAGATGAACCGTTATCCCCGTGACATGCGCGGCCATGGCCCGACACCGCCCGACGCGCAATGGCCGGGTGGCGCCCGGGTCGCCATCTCGATCGTGCTGAACTACGAAGAAGGTGGCGAAAACAATATCTTGCATGGCGATACTACGTCCGAGGCATTTCTGTCCGATATCAATGGCGCCGGCATGTGGCCGGGCCAGCGGCACTGGAACATGGAATCGATCTATGAATACGGTGCCCGGGCCGGGTTCTGGCGGCTGCACCGGCTGTTCACCGCCCTGGATATCCCGCTGACCATTTTCGGCGTGGCCACGGCACTGGCGCGCAACCCGGAACAGGTGGCGAGCATGCAGGCGGCGGGGTGGGAAATTGCCTCGCACGGGTTGAAATGGGTCGAACACAAAGACATGCCCGAGGCCGAGGAACGCCGCCAGATCGAGGCCGCGATCCGCCTGCACACCGAGGTGGTCGGCACACCCCCCCGGGGCTGGTACACCGGGCGCTGTTCCGCCAACACCGTGCGGTTGACCGCTGAAACCGGCGTTATGGACTGGATTTCCGATACTTATGACGATGACCTGCCATATTGGACTGAGATCGGTGACCGCGATCAACTGGTCATCCCCTATACGCTCGAGGCGAATGACATGCGGTTTGCCACCTCGCCCGGCTATATCGAAGGCGAGATGTTCTTTCAGTATCTGAAAGACAGCTTCGACACCCTGTATCGTGAGGGCGCCGAGGGCCATGCCAAGATGTTCTCGATCGGGCTGCACAATCGTCTAATCGGACGACCGGGCAAGATGGCTGGGCTGAAACGCTTTCTGGATTATGCACAGGCACATGGGGGGGGCTGGTTCGCCACACGTGGCCAGATTGCCGCGCATTGGGCCGAACATCACCCGCACAAACGGATCGAACGCCCCAGCCAGATGACACAGGCGCGCTTTGTCGAACGTTTCGGCGCGATTTATGAACACAGCCCCTGGATTGCCGAACGGGCCTGGGCGCTGGAACTGGGTCCCGCGCATGACTGTGCCGAGGGTGTCGCCTCGGCGCTGGCACGGGTGTTCCGCACCGCTTCGCAGGCCGAACGGCTGGGGGTGTTGACCGCACACCCCGATCTGGCGGGCAAGCTGGCACAGGCCAAACGCCTGACCGCCGACAGCACCGCCGAACAGGCCTCGGCCGGGCTGAACGCATTGACCGATGCCGAGCGCGAGACATTTCAGGCGCTGAATGCCGAATATGTCGGTAAATTCGGCTTTCCCTTCATCGTCGCGGTCAAGGACAACACCAAGGCGTCCATCGTCGAGGCCTTTTACCGCCGCCTTGCCAACACCCGCGATGTCGAATTCGCCCAGGCCTGCGGTCAGGTCGAACGTATCGGCTGGCACCGTCTTCAGGACCAATTCAAATGACCACTTATGCCACCCCACGCGACGGGCTGCCCCGCCAAAGCGAATTGCACACCGGTCGCGCCGTCTTCACCGATTCCTATGCGGTCATCCCGCGCGGGGTGATGACCGATATCGTCACCAGCTACCTGCCCGGATGGACCGACACCCGCGTCTGGATCATCGCCCGGCCGCTGTCGGGGTTTTCGGAGACCTTCGCGCAATATATCCTCGAGGTCATGCCGGGTGGCGGCACCGATGCGGGCGAACCCGACCCGGAAGCCGAGGGTGTGCTGTTCGTCGTGGCCGGGCGCCTGACCTTGACCCTGCCCGATGGTCGTCATGAGATGTCCGAGGGTGGCTATGCGTATCTTCCCCCTGGATGCACATGGTCCCTGCGCGCCACCGGGCAGCAGCCGGCGAAATTCCACTGGATACGCAAGATCTACGAAAAAGCCCCGGGGCTGGACATCCCCGAGGCCTTTGTGACCAACGAACAGCATTATTCCCCGGCCGGTATGCCGGGCACCAATGGCCGCTGGGCGACCACGCGCTTTGTCCAGCCGCTCGATCTGCGCCACGACATGCAGGTGAATATCGTCACGCTGGAACCCGGCGCGGTAATCCCGTTCGAGGAAACCCATGTCATGGAACACGGCCTGTATGTCTTGCAGGGCAAGGCGGTCTATCGGCTGAACAAGGATTGGGTCGAGGTGGAATCAGGTGATTTCATGTGGTTACGCGCGTTTTGCCCGCAGGCCTGCTATGCGGGCGGCACCGAACGGTTCCGCTATCTGCTGTACAAGGACGTGAACCGACATGTGAAACTGCGCGGCGTTCTGGGGCGGTGAGCGGATGCAGATCAAAGCTGAACCCCTGACCGCGCAGGCTTTTTCCCCGTTTGGCGACGTTCTGTCGGCCGATGGCGCGCCGGACCGGCTGATCAACGCCGGGTTATGCGGTCGCTACCATGATCGGGCGGCGCTGGATTTCAGTGCCGACGGCCGTGCCGGGATATCCATTTTCAAGGCGCAACCACGCAGCCTACCCTACAGTTTTGACCTGCTTGAACGCCATCCGCAGGGCAGTCAGGCGTTCATACCGATGACTGCGGATCCGTTTCTGGTGATCGTCGCGCCAGATGTGGCGGGGCGCCCCGGCACGCCACGCGCCTTTCTGACCCGTGGCGATCAGGCGATCAACCTGCATCGGGGCACGTGGCATGGTGTTCTGACGCCCCTGCATGCGCCGGGCCTGTTCGCCGTCATCGACCGGATCGGCGCCAGCGCGAATCTGGAAGAGATCACCCTGAGCGTTCCCGTCACGGTCATTTGACCGCACGAATGCGACCATCCAGATAGGGGTGATAATTGCCGCTCCGGGCCAGATATTCCGCCGTGACATCGGCCAGATCCGGGCCGAAATCATAGGCATTCTGCGCCTCGGCGGCAAAAACCCTGTAGCCATCGCCACCGGTCCGCACATAGTTGTTGGTCACCACACCATAGAGCCGGTCTGGCGCAATCGGCCCCCAGCCATCCTTGCCCTGCACTTCAACCGAAACCAGCCTTTCGCCGGCAACGGCCTTGGGATCCCAGACATAGCGCAAACCGGCAACCTGCGGGAAACGGCCTGCGCCCTGTTCAACCTGGCTCAGACCGTTTTCCAATGCCTTCACCACCGTCGATCCACGCGCCTGAAACGTCGACAAGGTGTTCTGGAATGGCAGCACGGTCAGAACCTCGCCCATCGTGATCGGCCCCGCATCAATCGAGGCCCGCAGTCCCCCGCCATTCTCCAGCGCAATCGCCACGCCCTGATCCTTGACCCGGTCCAGCATGGCATCGGCCACCAGGTTGCCCATTGCGCATTCCGCCGCACGGCAGCTTTCCCGCAGGCCGTCGATGCCCGGCGCGGCCTCACCCACCACCCTGGCGCGCACCGCGGCAATCGGTTGCGCCAGTTCGGCCACCCGCGCGGCGATCACCGGATCTGGCGCCACCGTCGCATCCAGCAACACCGGTTCCCCGGTGGCGGATTTCAACCGCCCGTCATCCCCAAACACCAGGATCAGATGGCCCAGATATTTTGAATAGGCATAGGCAGATACGATGGGGACTTGATTCACCATCGTAGGATATTTTGCCGCCCCCTCGATGGTGTTGGAAAACAACGTATGCGAATGCCCGCCAATGATCGCATCCAGCCCCGGCACCTGCGCCGCCAGTTGCTGATCGCGCACAAACCCCACATGGGTCAGCGCCACGATCTGGGTCACGCCCTGTGCATGCAGTTCCGCCACCTGTGCGTTCAGACTGTCGGCCTCATTCTGAAACAGCACATCCGGCCCCGGCGAGGCGGTCTCGGGCGTATCCACCGCCAGCGCCGAAACCAGCCCGATCCGTTGCCCGCCGATGTCCATGATCAGCGACCGCCCCACATGGCCCCGCAGGTCCTGCGACCGGCTCAGATCCAGATTGCCAGAAATCACCGGGAAATCGACCTGATCCAGAAAGGCCCGCAGATTGCCCGGTCCGTCGTCGAACTCGTGATTGCCCAGTGCCATCGCCTGATACCCGATGGCGCGCATGAATTCCGCCGTGTCCCTGCCCTTGTAGGTGGTGTAAAACAGCGATCCTTGGAATTGATCCCCGACATCCACCAGCAGCACATTTTGCCCGGCCAGCTGCTCGCGCAACTGGGCCACCTTGGTCGCCACGCGGGCGATACCGCCAAAGCATTCGGCCTTGGCATCCTCCTCGGCGCTACAGGTGGAATCGAATTTGTTGATCGGCTCGATCCGGCTGTGCAGATCGTTGGTGTGCAGAACATGCAGCGTGTAATCCGCCTGCGCGCCCCCCGCCGCCCAGACCCAGACGGCGACCGAAGCCACGATGGATGACAAGATGCGCGTCTTCATGCGGTTCCCCCGGGTGCTGACCTGATCACTGTGCCCGCCCCTGCCTGCGGTGTCAAAAGCGGAATCGACGCCGCTGCCCAAGCACCATATTGACCGCAGCCGCAGCTTTGGGCATTGCATTCCCATGCTGATTTACAAGATTTTCCGCCGCCCCGAATGGAATACCCTCCGCGACGCGGGCGAAACGCTGGGCGCGCCCGTTGATGTGACGGACGGGTTCATCCATTTTTCCACCGGCGCGCAGGTCATTGAAACCGCCGCCAGGCATTTTGCCGCCGAAAGCGATCTGGTGCTGGTGGCCGTTGATCCGGAGCGGCTGGGGGCGGCGCTGAAATGGGAACCTTCGCGCGGGGGCGCGCTGTTCCCGCATCTGTATCGTGCGCTGCGCATGGGTGATGTCCTGTGGGACAGATCTTTGCCAATGGGCGCCACCGGCCATATTTTCCCCGAGGTGTTGCCATGAGTTTGACCGAAACGCTGGGGCTGGCGGTGCTGCACCGGCTGGACCCGGAACTGTCACATGGGTTGTCGTTGCAGGCGCTGCGGGCGGGTCTGGTACCGTTACCCGGGCCGGTGACCTCCTCGCGGCTGGCAACCGATCTGGCGGGGTTGAAACTGTGCAACCCGGTCGGACTGGCGGCAGGGTTCGACAAGAATGCCGTGGCGCTGGCCCCGCTGATGCGGGCGGGTTTCGGCTATATCGAGGTTGGCGCCGCCACTCCGCGCCCGCAACCGGGCAACCCCAAGCCGCGCCTGTGGCGTCTTAGCCAGGACAAGGCCGCAATCAACCGGTTCGGCTTCAACAATGACGGCATGACTCCGATCACCGACCGTCTGGCCCGGCGTCCGGCAGGCATTCCGGTCGGGCTGAACCTGGGCGCCAACAAGGACAGCGTCGACAAGGCTGCCGATTTCGCCACCGTATTGAACCATGCCGGGGCGCAAATCGACTTTGCCACCGTCAATGTCAGTTCGCCAAATACCGAAAAGCTGCGCGATCTTCAGGGCAAAGCGGCGCTGACGGCCCTCCTGAAGGGGGTCACCGACACCCGTGATGGCCTGCCCCGCCGCATTCCCGTGTTCTTGAAAATCGCCCCGGATCTGAGCCTGCCCGAGTTGGAAGAAATCGCCGAGGTGGCCCTGCGCGCCGGCGTTGATGCGATCGTGGCGACCAACACCACACTCTCGCGTGAGGGCCTGCGTTCAGCCGATGCCGGGCAGCAAGGCGGCATGTCGGGCGCGCCGCTGTTTGAAAAATCGACACGGGTTCTGGCACAGCTGTCACGGCTGACCGATGGCAAGATTCCGTTGATTGGGGTCGGTGGCATCGGCTCGGCCGAGCAGGCCTATGAGAAAATCCGTGCCGGGGCCTCGGCGGTGCAGGTCTATACCGCGATGGTCTATCTGGGCCTGTCCCTGATCGCCGATATCGCCCGCGGTCTGGATGGGCTGCTGTCGCGTGACGGTTTCGCCTCGGTCAGCGAGGCGGTGGGCACCGGTCGCGGCCGCTGGTTGTAAAATCCGGCGCCGCGCAACGCACGCGGCGCCCTTCCCTCAGGTCCGCCAGCCGGCGCGTTTCGCAAGCGCATAAAACCCCTCGGCAATCAGCCCCAGAACCGCGCCGACACATAGTGACAGGGTCTCGGCCAGAATGGGGTCCGAGGCGATCGCCATACCGGTCTGCGGCCCGATCAGGCCCCGCGCGACAAGCGCCCCCGCAACATAGCGCAGGATATTGCGGATATAAGCTGGGTTCATCTGGGTCATCCTTTTGACTGGGTACCAGCGCGGGGCTTGCCCACGCCGGACCCACGCAAAATGCGCCCGAGATCACATCAATGGATTAAGCCAGCGAACGCCGCCTCAGGCCGCAGGGCGGATCAGGGCGCGCAGCTTTGGCATCACCGTTTCCAACGCCTCCTGATAGCCGATCTTGCCACTGAACCGGCCCGTCGCATCGAACAGCAGCACCGAGGCACTGTGATCCATGCTGTAATCGGCCCCCGCCCCCGGCACCTTGGCGGCATAAATCCTGAACGCCGCCAAGGCCTTGTCGATTTCGGGTCGCGTCCCGGTCACACCCGTCACATCGGACGCCCAGGACAGATAATCCGCCAGCACCGGCATGGTATCGCGCTCGG
>DASWPI010000084.1:0-8690 GCA_036398515.1 Paenirhodobacter sp. | reverse complement strand
GTGTTGCGGTCCGAGATCAGCGCTTCCAGCCGGGCTCGATCAGAAGGGCAAAGATAAAGGCAGATGTCATCGCGTCTCATGGCCCCACAATGACAGACCGCAAGCCAAAGGGGAATCATCTGTCAGGTGGCGAACACTAGGTTTCACAGGTTTCACAGGTTTCACAGGTTTCACAGGTTTCACAGGTTTCACAGGTTTCCTGATCTACTCCCCGAAAATCTGGCATTGAGTGCAGCTACGCTCTGACGTTTTCTGGTTTCGAGGAACGAGGAGATCAGGGGATATCGAAAGGCAGGAACCATGACGCGGGGTTCAAGGCGCGGGCTGGCGCTGTAGGCCGTGAAGGGCGAGCTCACGGTGTCGGAACTGGCGTGCATCCGACGATGATCCATTAATGGATTCGAGCCATTGTCCGCCATTGGCTCAAGGTCCATGGTAAAGGGCATTGCCCGGCGGGGCAGCGGATATCTTCGAGCGGGGCAACCGAACGCCCGCCATGGAGGTGGATGAGGAAACGAACCGGTCCATGCTACCAGGATCGGAGAGCTGGCGGTCGGCAACGATCCTTCGCAGGGCTTGGCCTCGAACTCGTGGCGGCCCATACCTCAGTCTATCTGGTGGCCATCATGGACGGGTTCATCCGCAAGGTGCTGGCCTTTGGCGACATCGATCACGCTAGAGGCGGACTGTCTCGCGTCGAGGCGCCGGACGAAGCCAGATGAATCGCCCTGGTTTGCCGGCAACTGTATTCAGCTTGGCTGGGCCTCCCGGAAACAGGTTGCGTCTGCGATCATGCTGTTGAGCACGGTGAGCAGCTTCCTATTCAAGGCATCATACGCGGCAAGCCGCACCGGGCGACGATCCCCGACAAGAAACCCACTTACAAAAACCACGGAACCTTCTAAAAAATGCCAAACCACATCTGTGCGCATCGGTGCAGGACATCCTGACACAATTGATAAGCGCAGGCCGATGAGACATTTGCCCCATCTTGCCACACCCCCCGGAGGATTGCCTGGGATAGGCCCGCTCTATGGCCATAACCCGTTATAATTCGCGCACCATTTGCGCTCGGCGCATGAAATGGCGGGGCAGACTGTGCAGGTATTTCGCATAGCTGGCGATGAAGCCTTCTAGGAAGGTATGCAACAGAACATCCTGTGCCGCCGAGCGCCGGTAGATCGCCGAGAACGACAGGCTGATCTTGGGCTGCATCTGGCGGAACTGCACGCCTTCCTCCCAAAAGCGCGCGGCGGTGATCGAGTCCACAATCGACATGCCATGGCCTGCGGCGACCATCGTGCAGGCGGCCATCGACAGATGGGCCTCATTGGCAAAGCTGCGCTCAACCCCGGCGTCGAGGAAAAACCGGTCGACGTTCAGCCGCAGTTGTGTGCCGCGTGCGACAGAGATGAACGGCAGGGCGGTGAAGTCCTGAGGATCGATGTATTTCTTCGCCGTCAGCGGATGCCCCTCGGGCAACGCCACCAACGCCGGGACTGATGGCAACGCCCGGATACCCATGTCCTGCTCATCGAAGGGCCAGTCCACAAAGCCCAGATCTATCCGCCCGGTTTCCACCCAGTCGACGATAGTGCGGGAATCCGTCGCCATCAGCGGGACATCTATACCCGGCCGCGAGGCGGTAAATTCACCAACGAACCCAGGCAGGATCGACAGATACAGGGCGGGTAGCGCCGCCACGTTCAGCCGCCCCGCACTGCGCTGACGCAACATTTCAACGCTGTGTTCGACCTGCTCCAAGCCGACAAAATAGCGTTCGACATCCCGAAACAGGGTGGTGGCATCGGCGGTCGGGCGTAGCGCGTCGCCACGCCTGCGGACAAACAGCGTGACGCCGATATTGTCTTCCAGATCGCGAATCAAGCGGCTGACCGCCGGTTGGGTGACATGCAGCATTTCGGCGGCACTATTCATGCTGCCAGCGATCATCACGGCACGGAAAGCGGTTATCTGCTTTTGATTGAGCATTTCGTGACCGATCCAGAAGAAATCATGTAACTCACATATAACATTTCCTGATCACTCGGAAATTCAATTCGATTTGACGGGACCGGATGCAGTGGCCCAGTCTGTCCGCAGAGAAAACAACATAAATATAATAATCATCAGGGAGTTATTGGATGAAACCGAGGCATATGGGTGCCCTTTGGGGGGCCGCGTTGATCGCGTTTGCTACAATGGCGCAGGCGCAAGACAGGGTTCTGTATGTCGCGGGGCCAGGTGGATCGATCGAAAAATCCCTGCGCGAGGCGGTTTTTCCCGGCTTTGCCGCGCAGACCGGGATGCGGGTGGAATATGTTGCGGGGAATTCCACCGATGTGCTGGCCAAGCTGCAGGCGCAATCCGGGAACCAGCAGATCGACGTGGCGATGATCGACGATGGTCCGATGGCACAGGCGGTGTCACTGGGATTTTGCCGCGATCTGGAACTGGGTGATCAGACGGCGGATATCTACAAGGCTGCGGTCTTTCCCGACGGGAAATCCATCGCCTACGGCCTGCTGGGGTCGGGGATGGTCTATAACAAGGACATTTTCGCGCAGAACGGCTGGCCCGCACCGACCTCGCTGGCCGATCTGTCAGACCCGAAATATGCGGGCAAGCTGGTGATCCCACCGTTGAACAATACCTATGGCGTGCTGACACTGGTGCAGGTCGCCAAGATGAATGGCGGCGGTGAAAGCAATATCGATCCGGGTTTCCAAACCTTCATCAAGGACATTGCACCCAATGTTCTGGCGTTTGAGCCATCGCCCGGCAAGATGACGGAACTGCTGCAAAGTGGTCAGGCAGTGTTGGCGATATGGGGTTCCAGCCGGGCCAAGGCGCTGGCCGATACCGGGTTTCCGGCGGGCTTTGTCTACCCCAAGGAAGGCGGCGCGGTGATTGGCACCGGCATTTGCCCGGTGGCTGGCGGTGCAGAAAAACCCGAGGCACAGGCCTTTATCAGCTACATCCTGCAACCGGATGTTCAGGTGAAAATGTCGGAATTGTCGGGTCTGGCGCCGGTGAACCGCAAGGCGATCCTGTCCGAGGCATTTCAGGTCGGGATGCCCTATGGGGAAGCGCAGATCGACGCGCTGGTCTCGGTCGACTGGGTCACGATCAATGCGCATCGTGCCGAATGGAATGACCGCTGGAACCGCGAGGTCGAACGGTAATCCCCGATGCCGTCTCGCACTCCGGCAATCGCCAGCCCCTCTCTGCATCCAGGACATGATATGACGGATTCAAATACATTTGCCGGTCAGACCAAATATTTCGGCGGATCTCTGGAAGAAACCGATCCCGAGGTTGCAAAACTGGTCGTGGCAGAACGCAACCGGCAGCGCGATTGTGTCGAACTGGTCGCCTCGGAGAACTTCGTCAGTCAGTCGGTGCTGCAGGCGCAGGGGTCGGTGTTTTGCAATAAAACGGTCGTCGGCTATCCCGGCCGACGGTTTCACGCCGGGGCGGAATATGCCGATGCGCTTGAACGTCTGGCGATAGAGCGGGCCTGCCGGGCCTTTGGCTGTGCCTATGCCAATGTTCAGCCGCATTCGGGGATCCAGGCCAATCTGGCGGTGTTCCGGGCGTTGGTGACCCCCGAAGATGTCGTGCTGTCGTTGTCGGGGGCCGAGGGCGGCCATTTCAGCCACGGCGGCAGTGCCAATCTGAGCGGCATGATGGCACGGGCCGTTTTCTATGGCACCGATGCCCAGGGGTGGATCGATTATGATGCGTTGGCGCAGCTGGCCGCCAAGCATCAGCCACGATTGATCGTTACCGGTGGCGCGGCCTATCCGCGCGCCATCGACTATGCCCGGCTGCGACATATCGCGGATGGCTGCGGGGCGTGGCTGATGGCCGATATCGCGCATTTCGCCGGTCTGGTGGTCGCGGGATGCAGCCCAGATCCGTTTCCGTTCTGCGATGTGGTGACGACGACCACCTACAAATCGCTGCGTGGCGCACGGGGTGGCATCATCTTGACGAATTCCGCGGATCTCGCCAATCGACTGGAACGTGCCACGTCACCCGGCGTGCAGGGTAGCCCGATGCTGCATGCGCTGGCCGGCAAGGCGGTCTGCCTGGGCGAGGTGTTATCACCGGATTTCGCCGCCTATGGGCATGCCGTTCTGGCCAATGCGCGGGCGTTGTCGGCGGCATTGATCGCGGGCGGCACACCGGTATTGACGGGCGGCACGGATACACCGCTGGTGGTGGCCGATCTGCGGTCGCGGGGTCTACATGGGCAGCCCTTGGTCGAAAGTCTGGACCGTGCCGCAATCACTTGCAATCGCTGTGAGATTCCCGGCGACGCGACCGATCCGGCATTGACGGCGGGATTGCGCTTCGGCGTCTCGGCCTGCACGACACGCGGGTTGGGCGTGGCCGAGATGGAACAGATAGCGGCGTGGATCAATCAGCTGCTGACCGCCGCAGAGAGCGGCGACGATCTGACCGCCACCGAAACCCGGATTCACGCCGAGGCCACGGCGATGATGGCGCGCTATCCGATGTATGGCGTCGCACCATGAGCCATCTGGTATTGCAGGCGCTGTGCAAGAAATACCACCAGTTCGTGGCCGTCGCCGAGACTTCGCTACAGATCAAGGAGGCCGAGTTCATCTCGCTGCTGGGGCCATCTGGCTGTGGCAAGACGACGACCTTGCAGATGATCGCGGGGTTTACCGAACCAACCTCGGGACGGGTGCTGCTGAACGGCGCGGATCTGACGCCGCTGGACCCGAACCGGCGTGGGTTGGGGATGGTCTTTCAAAGCTATGCGTTGTTTCCGCATATGACGGTGGCGGATAACGTGTCCTTTGGCCTGGAGATGCGCAAGGTTTCCGCGCCCGAGCGCACGAAGCGCGTGGCCGACGCGCTGGAACTGGTCGGGTTATCGGATTTCCGCCATCGCTATCCGGTGCAGATGTCGGGCGGCCAGCAACAACGTGTCGCACTGGCCCGGGCGCTGGTGATCCGCCCGCCGGTGCTGCTGCTGGATGAACCCCTGTCCAATCTGGACGCCAAGTTGCGCGAGGACATGCAGGAGGAACTGCTGCGGATTCAGCGCAGTCTGGGCACCACCACCGTCATGGTCACCCATGATCAGAGCGAGGCGATGGCGATGTCCGACCGTATCGTGGTGATGGACCACGGGCGTGTCGAGCAGGTTGGCGCCCCCGAAGATGTCTATGCGGCCCCGGCCTCGGATTTCGTCGCCCGGTTTCTTGGGCGGATGAACATGTTGGATGCAACCATCAGCCTGTCATCGGGCGCTGCGCTGCTCAATATCGCCGGATACACACTGGCCGCCCCCGACACCATGACCGAGGGGCCGGTGCGGGTATCAATCCGACCCGAAATGCTGTTTCTGGCCGACGAAGGGGTGCCGGGCACCATTGGCCGACGCGCCTTCCATGGTGCCTTCTGGGTCTGCGAGGTCATTACGGCGGCCGGCCCGGTCAGCTTTATCCACCCGAATACCGGCCGTCCGGCCCCACACACGGGGGCCGCCGTCCGCTTGGGCATCCGACCGGCGGGCATGACGCTGGTGCCCGCAGCTGCGGTGATCATATGACCCGTACGATGCCACATGGCGGGTTGGGATGGGTCTGGATCGGCCCGGCGACGCTGCTGTTTCTGGGCGTGATGATCGTGCCGTTGATCATGACATTCCTGCTGACCTTCTATTCCTGGAGTTCGACAGCCGGGATCGTCGTCGGGTTTTCCTGGGCGAACTGGGCCGAGGTTCTGGGCGACCCCTATTTCTTCACCGTTCTATGGCGCACCTTGCACTATTCGACACTGGCCACCCTGATCGTGCTGGTGGTCGGCGTGCCCGAGGCGATCATCATCGCACGGATGTCGAAACGCTGGCGTGGTTTTTGCCTGCTGGCAATCGTCGGGCCGCTGCTGGTCTCGGTGGTGGCCAGAACGCTGGGGTGGACGTTGCTGTTTGGCGGCGCGAACGGCCTGGTGAACCAGTTGCTGATGCAATTGGGGCTGATCCGCTATCCACTGCCGTTCATGTTCACGTCGACCGGAACGATCATCGCGCTGGCGCATGTTCTGATGCCGATGATGGTGTTGTCGGTGTCGGCCTCGATCCAGAAGATCAACCCGCAGATCGAAAACGCCGCCCGCTCGCTGGGGGCGCCCTATCATGTGGTGATGCGCCGGATCATCCTGCCGCAGATCCTGCCCGGTATCCTGTCGGGAACGCTGATCGTATTTGCCATGGCCGCCAGCTCTTTCGCCACGCCGGCAATTATCGGCGGGCGGCGCCTGAAGGTCGCAACCACACTGATCTACGACGAATTCACCAACACCCTGAACTGGCCCTTGGGCGCGGTGATCGCGGTTCTGCTGCTGGTGGGGCTATTGGCGATCTTCGTCGGGTGCAATGCGCTGATGGCGCGGCGTGACCAGGGGGGCGCAAGATGAACCGTTCAAATGGCCCGCTGGCCCTGGTGTTCCATGTCATGTTTGTGGTCTTCATGCTGGCGCCGATCGTGGCGGTATGTCTGGTGGCACTGACGCCCGAATCCTATCTGTCGCTGCCGACCCGGGGCCTTTCGCTGCGCTGGTTCCGCGAGATCGCCAATTATCCCGAGTTCCTGCAGGCCGCTAAAACCAGCCTGATGCTGGGCACCGTTTCCGCCACACTGGCCGTGCTTATCGCGGTGCCCGCGGCCTTTGGCGTGGCGCGCTATGACTTTGCCGGACGTGATGCGATGACGGCGTTGTTCCTGTCACCACTGATGATCCCGCAAATCGTTTTGGGTGTCGCATTCCTACGGTTCTTCAACATCATCGGTCTGGCGGGATCCATGACCGGGTTGATCATTGCCCATATCGTCATCGTATTTCCATTCGCGATGCGGCTGACGCTGTCATCGGCGGCGGGGCTGGACGCACGGATTGAACAGGCGGCCCTTTCGTTGGGGGCGGACAGGTTCACGATCTTTCGCCGGATCGTGCTGCCCCTGATCCTGCCCGGCGTGATCTCGGGATGGATGCTGGCGTTCATCCAGTCATTCGATGAGGTGACGATGACCGTGTTCATCGCCACCCCCGGCACGGAAACCCTGCCGGTGCGGATGTTCGCCTATATCCAGGACAATATCGACCCGCTTGTCACCTCGGTTTCGGCCTGCGTGATCGTGGTTACGATCATCGCCCTGTGGATCATTGACCGGCTGTTTGGCCTGGTCGGGGTTCTGCTGGGGGGCACCTCCAACACCTATCAATCCAGGGCACCTGCGGATGCCGACAAATCACAGACGAGGAAAACTTCATGAACAGCCCCCGGACGATGAAACTTGGCCTGTCGCTGCGTTATCTTGGCTATCACTCCGCCGCCTGGCGCTTGCCGCAGGTACCCGCCGACGGCGCGACCCATTTCGAGTATTTTCTGGAAAGCGCACGGCGCGCCGAAGAAGCCCGGTTCGACATCATCTTTTTCGCCGATGGCCTGGCGGTCAGGGGGGCCGACAACCCCAAGGGCGTTCTGTGCCGCGACATGAAAAATGTCGAACTGGAACCTCTGACCTTGCTGTCGGCGATCGCCGCGCGGACCAGGCATATCGGGTTGGTCGCCACCGCATCGACCAGCTATAATCAACCCTATCACATCGCGCGTAAATTCGCCTCGCTGGACCACATTTCCGGCGGTCGGGCCGGTTGGAATGTCGTGACCTCATGGTCCGAGCAAGAGGCCTGGAATTTCAATCGCGATGAACATCTGAGCTATGACGAACGCTATGACATGGCCCATGAATTTGTCGATGTGACCACGGGCCTGTGGGACAGCTGGGACGAAGACGCCTTTATCCGCGACAAGAGCAGCGGCATTTTCTACGATGAGGCCAAGCTGCATGTGCTGAACCACACGGGGCGGTATTTCAAGGTGCGCGGCCCGCTGACCTCGGCCCGCACGCCACAGGGGCGGCCCTTGATCTTTCAGGCGGGGGCATCGGACGCGGGGCGTGAACTGGGCGCGCGGGTGGCCGACGTGCTGTATGCCAATGCGCTGACCTATGAGTCGGGCCAGGAATATTATCGTGACATGAAGGCCCGGGCTGCCGTGCAAGGCCGGGATCCGGCGCAAATTCTGGTCATGCCCGGAATCACACTGTATGTCGGGCGGACCCGTGCCGAGGCGCAGGCCAAGTTCGATGAATTGCAGGCCTGTATCGACCCGCTGGTTGGACTGGGCATTCTGGGACAGTTCTTTGGCGACCTGAGCGGCCATGATATCGATGGCCCTGTCCCCGCGCCGACAAACCCCAAGGTCAAGTCGATGGCTGAAAACCTGTATGCCGAAGCGCAAAGCAAGAACCTGACGATCCGCCAACTGTATCAACTGGCGGCCAGCGCCAATTCACAGCGCTATATCATCGGCACGCCCGAGGATATCGCCGATGATATGCAGCAATGGTATGAGGGCGAGGCCGCCGACGGCTTCAACTTCTGTCCCGCCGCCATGCCGACCAGTCTGGATGATTTCACCACGCTGGTGCTGCCGGAATTGCGGCGGCGCGGGCTTGTGGCCACCAGCTACGAGGGCAAAACGCTGCGTGAGAACCTGGGCCTTGCCCAACCGGCTTTCGGCGATGTGCGCGGGCGCCCGCATTCGGCGGCCTGAGAGTCTGTTCTGTATTTTAGGTGTTTGATCC
>DASWPI010000083.1:0-3344 GCA_036398515.1 Paenirhodobacter sp. | reverse complement strand
CCCAGCAGGGCCGACACTTCGGACCCGGCCTGGGTGAATCGGAAGATGTTGTCGACGAAGAACAGCACGTCCGACCCCGAAGTGTCGCGGAACTGTTCCGCGATCGTCAGACCGGTCAGCGCGATACGCGCCCGCGCTCCGGGCGGCTCGTTCATCTGGCCATAGACCAGCGCCACCTTGGATTGCGACAGATCTTCCAGGTTGATAACGCCCGACTCGATCATTTCGCCATAAAGGTCGTTGCCTTCACGGGTCCGCTCACCAACACCGGCGAACACGGAATACCCCGAGTGAACCTTGGCGATGTTGTTGATCAGTTCCATGATCAGAACCGTCTTGCCCACACCTGCGCCGCCGAACAGGCCAATCTTGCCGCCCTTGGAATAAGGCGCCAGCAGATCGATGACCTTGATGCCGGTCACCAGGATCTGCGATTCCGTCGACTGATCGTCGAAATCGGGGGCCGGTTGGTGAATCGCGCGGACATCGGTTTGATCGACCGGGCCTTTTTCGTCAACGGGTTCGCCGATGACGTTCAGGATGCGGCCCAAGGTCGCCGTTCCGACCGGAACGGTGATCGGTGCGCCGCTGTCGGACACTTCGGCGCCACGCACCAGCCCTTCGGTCGCGTCCATGGCGATCGTGCGAACGGTGTTCTCGCCAAGGTGCTGGGCCACTTCCAGCACCAGTTTCTTGCCATTGTTGGTCGTTTCAAGGGCGTTCAGGATCGACGGCAGACCACCTTCGAAATGCACGTCGACGACGGCACCGATGATCTGCGTCACTTTACCTTTGCTTGCCATTGTTTATCTCCGGTTCCGTCAGAGCGCCTCGGCGCCCGAAATGATTTCGATGAGCTCTTTGGTGATCGCCGCCTGACGCGAACGGTTGTAGACGACCGTCAGCTTCTTGATCATGTCGCCCGCATTGCGGGTGGCGTTGTCCATCGCCGTCATTTGCGCGCCAAAGAACGAGGCGTTGTTTTCCAGCAGTGCCGTGAAGATCGCCGTGGCAACCCCGCGCGGCAACAGGTGATCGAGGATCTCTTCCTCGCTGGGTTCATAGTCGAACCCGGCCAGCCCTGCGGCTGTTTCCTGGCTTGGCTCGAACACGGCGGGGATGACCTGCTTGGCCGTCGGCACTTGGCTGATCACGCTCTGGAAGCGCGAAAAGAAGATCGTCGCCACGTCGAATTCACCCGCCTTGAACCGGTCCAGAATATTTCTGGCGATCCCCTGCGCGTTGACATAGCCGAGCTTCTTGACATCGCTCAGATCGACGTGACCAACGAAATGGTCACCCAGGTCACGACGCAGCGCGTCGCGGCCCTTTTTACCGACGGTCACGATCTTGACCACCTTGCCCTGGGCCAGAAGGCCCTGGGCATGGATGCGTGCCAGCTTCGCGATATTCGCGTTGAAGCCGCCACACAGGCCACGTTCCCCCGTCATCACCACCAGCAGATGGGTCTTGTCCGACCCGGTTCCCGCCAGCAGCGCCGGGGCGCCATCCGAGGCGCCGACCGAAGCCGCCAGACTGGACATTACCGCGTTCATCCGCTCGGCATAGGGCCGGGCGGCCACGGCGGCCTCTTGCGAACGGCGCAGTTTTGCCGCCGCGACCATCTGCATGGCCTTGGTGATCTTGCGCGTGTTCTTCACACTCGCAATGCGGTTTTTTAGGTCCTTAAGGCTGGGCATGTCCCTGTCCTTTCAGGCCGGTCAAGCGAAGGTCTTGGCGAATTCGTCGATCGCGGACTTCAGCTTGGTTTCAGCGTCACCCTTGATCTTCGGATCGTCATTGGTGAGCCAGTCGAGGATATCCTTGCGGCTGGAGCGCAGATAGGCCAGCAACCCGGCTTCCCAGCGGCCGACATCCTTGACCGGAACTGCGTCCAGGAACCCCTTGGTGCCCGCGAAGATCACCGCAACGATTTCCGCATTGGTCAGCGGGGCGTATTGCGGTTGCTTCATCAGCTCCGTCAGGCGCGCACCACGGTTCAGCAGCTTTTGCGTCGCCGCATCCAGATCCGAACCGAATTGGGCGAAGGCCGCCATTTCGCGGTATTGCGCCAGTTCCAGTTTGACCGGACCCGCAACCGATTTCATCGAGTCGGTCTGGGCCGAAGACCCAACGCGCGACACCGACAGACCGGTGTTCACAGCCGGGCGGACACCCTGATAGAACAGTTCGGTTTCCAGGAAAATCTGGCCATCGGTGATCGAGATCACGTTGGTCGGGATATAGGCCGACACGTCACCCGCCTGGGTTTCGATGATCGGCAGCGCGGTCAACGAGCCCGAGCCGAAATCCTCGTTCAGCTTGGCCGAACGTTCCAGCAGGCGCGAGTGCAGGTAGAACACGTCGCCCGGATAGGCTTCACGTCCCGGCGGACGACGCAGCAGCAGCGACATCTGACGGTAGGCCACGGCCTGCTTAGTCAAGTCATCATAGATGATCAGGGCGTGCTGGCCGTTGTCGCGGAAATATTCCGCCATCGCGGTCGCCGCATAGGGCGCGAGGTATTGCATCGGCGCCGGGTCCGACGCGGTAGCGGCGATGATGGTGGTGTATTCCATCGCGCCGGCTTCTTCCAGCTTCTTCACCAGCTGTGCAACGGTCGAACGCTTTTGCCCGATTGCCACATAGAAGCAGTGCATCTTGTAGCCGGGATTGGCTTCGTTATACGATTTTTGGTTCAGAATGGCATCCAGCGCGATGGCGGTCTTGCCGGTCTGACGGTCACCGATGACCAGTTCGCGTTGGCCACGACCGATCGGGATCATCGCGTCGACCGATTTCAGGCCGGTCGCCATCGGCTCATGCACCGATTTCCGCGGAATGATGCCCGGGGCCTTCGTGTCGGCCACGCGGCGTTCGATGAACTCAATCGGCCCCTTGCCGTCGATCGGGTTGCCCAGGGCGTCGACCACGCGGCCCAGCAGCTTCGGGCCGACCGGAACGTCAACGATCGCCTTGGTGCGCTTGACGGTGTCGCCTTCTTTAATGTCGCGGTCCGAACCGAAGATAACGCAACCGACGTTGTCGACTTCCAGGTTCAGCGCCATGCCCCGGATACCGCCGGGGAATTCGACCATTTCACCGGCCTGGATATTGTCCAGCCCGTAAACGCGGGCGATACCGTCGCCCACGGACAGCACACGGCCGACCTCGGCAACCTGGGCGTCCTGCCCGAAATTCTGGATCTGCTCCTTGAGGATAGCAGAGATCTCCGCTGCCTGGATGCCCATTATCCGACCTCTTTCATGGTGTTCTGGAGGGAGGCGAGTTTCGCACGGACCGAGGTATCGATCATTTGCGAACCCAACCTGACAATCATGCCG
>DASWPI010000082.1:0-4130 GCA_036398515.1 Paenirhodobacter sp. | reverse complement strand
AAATCATCTGCCCGTCGGCACCGCCGACAAGGGCGGGCGTGATGTAATAGCCCATCGCCAGAATGAACACCAACAGCCCACCTGCCCCGATACCTGGCAGCGTTTGCGGCATATAAACCCGGCGAAACGCCGTCCACGAGGTCGCCCCCAGCGAGCGGGCCGCACGCACATAGGTAGGCGGGATGGTCTTCATCACAGAATACAGCGGCAGAATGGTGAACGGCAGCAGGATATGCGTCATCGCCACAATTGTGCCGGTCTGGTTGTACATCATCTCCAGCCGCTGATCATTGCGGATCAGGCCAAGCCACACCAGAATGTCATTCACCACCCCCTGTTGTTGCAGCAGCACCATCCACGAGGTCGTGCGCACCAGCAACGAGGTCCAGAACGGCAGCAGCACCAGGATCATCAGCAGCATCGCGTGCTTCATCTTGACCGAGGCCAGCAGAAACGCGATCGGAAAGCCCAGCAGCAGGCACAGCACGGTGATTTCCAACGACATCACGATGGTGCGCCAGAACAGCCCCTTGTAAACAGATTGGTCCGCGGGAACGGATACGATCTTGCCATCCTGATCGCGGGTCATATCGACCGCGTTCAAAAAGAAATCACCGGTAAACGCCGATGAGGCCGACCGCATCGCACGCCAGACATTGGGATCGGCCCATTTCTGGTCTTGCGCCAGCAGCGCCTCCTTGAAGGGCGGTTGCAGCTTGGGCGCACCACGCGCTGCGGCGGTGAACAGCGAGCGGGTGCCCGGCACGTCATAGTTGATCCGCGTGCCGACCACGCCCGAGGTCTTGTCCTTCTGCATCGTCACCAGATCCGAGGCCAGCGCGGCATAGGCGCTTTCATCCAGATCCGCGCCCTGCGGATGGTCCTTGAACCATTGCCCAAGCGCCGGGGCATTGGCGCTGAAGGCGTCATTATGCACGGATTGGAACAGCATCTGACCAATCGGCACGATGAAGGTGATAAAGATGAAAAGGAACAGTGGGGCGACCAGCAGCAGGGCGCGGCGGCGGCGCACCGCCAGCGAGGCGGCCAAGGCCGCCTTGAGCGGTTTGCCGTCCCCGGTAATCAGCGAAGCAGAAGCGTCAGTCATGCGATCCCTCGTCGGAAAGGCTGCTCAGGCAGAGGAATAAAACAGGGCGCCGCCGGAAACGACGCCCCTACTGGCAGAGTGTGGCGGCGGGGTTGCCCCCGCGCCCGATGTCTTGTGTGCGGTATCAGCCGGCAAGCCAGGCGTTGAAACGCTCATTCAGCTCCGAGTCGTGATCGACCCAGAACTCAAACGAGGATTCCAGCGCATTGGCCAGGTTGGCCGGGTAGGTCGGCAGGTTCGGCCCCATGACCGTTTTGCCGTCCTTGTAGATGATCTCGCCAACGTTTGCCGATTTCCGCGCCGGACCATAAGAGATCTGTTCGGCCGAAGCCTTCAGACCTTCGGTCGAGGTCGCGTATTCCACAAATTTCAGCGCATCTTCCATATGCGGCGCCCCCTTGGGGATCGCATACATTTCGTTTTCGTAGATCTGGCCGTCCCAGACGATGACGAAGGGTTTATTTTCGTCGATCGCGGCATTGAAGATCCGGCCGTTATAGGCGGTGGTCATCACCACTTCGCCATCCGCCAGCAGTTGCGGCGCCTGGGCACCGGCTTCCCACCAGATGATGTCTTTCTTGATCGTGTCCAGTTTCTTGAAGGCGCGATCAATCCCCTCGGGGGTTTTCAGGGTGCTGTAAACATCGGCCGGGGCCACGCCGTCGCCCATCAGCGCGACTTCCAGAACCGCCTTGGCGCCCTTTTTCAGGCCGCGTTTGCCGGGGAATTTCGTGGTGTCGAAGAAATCGGCCACAGTGGTGGGCTTATCTCCGGAAAATTTGGTGCTGTCATAGGCGAAGATCGTCGACCAGATGTCGGTGGACACGCCGCATTCGGTGATCGCCCCCGGCAGGAAATCGTCAACTGCGGGCGTACCATCCGTCCCCGCAGGCAGAGCGGCCGGGTCAATCGGCTCCAGCAGGCCCTCATCGCACAGCCGGATCGCATCGGCATATTCCAGCGACACGACATCGACGGTGACGTTCTTGGCCTCGACCTGCGCCTTGATCGGGGTCGCCGGATTGTCGGCGTCGATCATCGTGGTCTTGATGCCGGTCTTGGCAATGAACGGTTTGACGTGGGCCTCGGTCTGCGCCGCCCCATAGGAACCGCCCCAGCTCATGACAACGACCTCGGCCTGCGCGGCGAATGCCGTGCAGCAGGTCAATGCCGTGGTAAGAAACAGTTTCTTCATGATTTCCAGCTCCCTGTGCTGTTTTGGTATTATGATCGGATGCCCGGTGCATTGCCGGGCCCCAGTATTATATCCCGGTATTATATCATGCCGGGTCGAGCGCGCGGGCATCTTGCGGATGCCAGCCGATCTTTACCTTCTGACCCGCAGTCAACCGCGTCTGGCCCAGCGTGTTGCGCGATTTCATCACGAAATCCTCGATCCCCGCCACCTTCATCCGGGTGCGGAAGATATCGCCCATATAAACGACCTCGATCACCTCGGCCTCGATCATATAGGCGCCGGCGGGCATCATCTCGGGCTTCGACTCGACCCGTTCCGGACGCACCGAAACCAAAGTATCCTGACCGGTATGGCGGATGTTCACCGGCGTGGCCGAAATCAATTCACCGGTCTTCAGGCGCACGGTGCAATGCTCGTCATCCAGAGACTCAACAACACCCGGCAATTTATTGTTTTCACCGATGAATTGCGCCACGAAGCTGTTCTTCGGACGTTCGTACAGCTCATCCGGCGGCGCAAGCTGCTGAATGCGACCATCGTTGAACACCGCGACCCGGTCCGACATGGTCAGCGCTTCGCCCTGATCGTGGGTGACATAGACCACGGTGATCCCCAGACGGTCATGCAACGCCTTGATTTCAAACTGCATATGTTCACGCAGTTGTTTGTCCAGCGCACCAAGCGGTTCATCCATCAGCACCAGTTCCGGATCAAACACCAGAGCCCGTGCCAGCGCGATCCGCTGTTGCTGCCCCCCCGACATCTGCGCCGGACGCCGACCGGCAAACTTGCCCATCTGCACCATGTCCAGCGCCCGCATCACCTTTTCGTCGCGCTCGGATTTCCCCATGCCGCGAACTTCCAGCGGAAAGGACAGGTTTTCCGCCACCGTCATATGCGGGAACAGCGCGTAGTTCTGAAACACCATGCCGATTCCGCGCTTATGCGGCGGCACATGGTTGATATCGACACCGTTCAGCCGGATCTCGCCACGCGTTGCGGTCTCAAATCCCGCAAGCATCATCAAACAGGTTGTCTTGCCCGACCCGGACGGACCAAGCATCGTCAAGAACTCACCCTTGCCGATATTGAGGTTCAAATCTTTGACGACGAGGTTCTCGCCATCGTAACTTTTCTGCACATGATCAAATACGACGAAACCTTCGTCGGTCGCAGCTATGGCCAAATTCGGGCTCCCCGTAATTTTCTGGTTCTTTTCCCGTCAGGCAAGTTAACCGCCCGTCCTTGCGGATTTCAACCGGGCAATTGACGACCCCGTCGCGCAGGGCAAACCGTGCAGAGACACAAAATCACGACCGACAAAAAACGACATCGAAATGGTCATAACCGGCAAATTTCGAAATAGAACATGCCAAAACCATTGGCGAATCCGATCTTTTGGCCACCAAATCTTTTCGTAATTTAGCTTATTGTCGCGGTTTTTCCCTGCATTTTTCGCTTTACGTCGATACTTCTTGCGCAATTTTGCGATTTGACGATCAAGCTGAAAAAATTAGATTAAATAATAATCAATCCGCATAATTTTCGATTAAATATTAAACTTCATCATGATTTCTTATAAAAATTCCAACTGAACTGGCCCCTGCGCCCCGTCCAGGATGCCCAATCGCTACTTCAACGTCTCCAGATAGGCGGCGATATCCTCCCCACCCACGGGCAGCCGAAATACCATCTTGGAGGCACCGGAGCCGCCATGCGTGTCAATGAACCTCGTCGGATCGCGCACATATTCCGCCATCAGCGCCTGATCCCAGACCAGACCCGTTGCCTTGGCGGCCAATATCCCTTCGCCATAGGCAAAAC
>DASWPI010000081.1:0-3078 GCA_036398515.1 Paenirhodobacter sp. | reverse complement strand
GCAGGGATGCCGGTTCGGCCCGCGCTGCGCGTTCCGCGGCCCCGCGTGTCAGGTGGAACCCCCCTTAGCCCTGGTGAATCCGGGGCATCGCGCCGCCTGTCGCTTGGTCGAAGAGACGCCACAGTGGCGCCATGGCGAAGGCATGACGCGATGACAACACCCGTGATCGAAACCGTCAACCTGTCCGTCAACTTCACGCTTGGGGCGGGCCTGTTTCGCCCGGTGAAGGTTCTGCATGCGGTAGAGGGCGTATCGCTTCGCATCCAGCCGGGCGAAACCCTGGGCCTCGTCGGAGAATCTGGCTGTGGCAAGTCAACCCTCGGGCGGGCGATCGTCGGCCTGCAGGACACGACGGCGGGGGATATTCTCCTCGACGGGCAGAATATCGGCAATATCGCCGCCAAAGGCCGCGCGGCGGCGCGGCGCAAGGTGCAGATGATCTTTCAGGATCCTCTCGCCAGCCTGAACCCGCGCATGACGATCGGACAGACGATAGAAGAGCCGATCCGCATTCACGCGCTGCGCGACGGCGCCCATGCGCGGCGGGACCGGGTCAACGACCTCATGGAAATGGTGGAGCTCCCCGCAGCCTGGCGCAACCGCTATCCCCACGAGCTATCCGGCGGTCAGCGTCAACGGATCGGCATTGCGCGTGCGCTTGCCTGCGAACCACGGCTGATCGTCTGCGACGAGCCTGTTTCGGCTCTGGACGTCTCGATCCAGGCTCAGATGATGCGCCTTTTCCGCCGCCTCCAGGAGGAGCTTGGCCTGTCCTATCTCTTTATCGCGCATGGCCTTGGGGTGATCCGCAAGATTTCCGACAGGGTTGCGGTGATGTACCTTGGGCGCATCGTCGAAACCGGTTCCAGGGACGAAGTCTTCGGCCAGCCGCGCCATCCCTACACCCGCGCGCTGATTAGCGCCGCCCCCGTTCCAGACCCCATGTTGGAGCGGGAACGTCGAAGGATCGTGCTGACCGGCGACCTGCCTTCGCCTTTCGATCGCCCCGCAGGCTGCGCCTTCGCGCCACGATGCCCTATGGTTTCGCCAGACTGCCGCGCCACGAATTTCCATTCGCTGGCGGCTGCCTATGACCACACGGCGGCCTGCCTGCTGAATGACGAAGATGGTGTGATCGCCGCAACCGGCGTTGCCTGACCCGGACAGAGCGGGCGCGGCGGGGTCACGCGGTCGGCAATGCCACCGCGCCCGGCGACCAGTCATCCGGGTCCAGAAAGCGCGCCGGTGTTGACTGGATCTGCTGCACGAAGGTCTTTACCGCAGGCGCGCTTTCATGCGCCCGAAAGATGGCCGAGACCTCCGACAGGATCGGCGCACCGGCAAGGCGGTGAAACCGAACCCCTGGCAAAGTCACGATATTACGCACCACGCTGGGGATCACCGCAACCCCCGCGCCCAGCGAGACATGCGTCAGCACCGCAAGCAGGCTCCCCGGAGTCGCAACGATATTGGGCTTGAACTGGCCCCGGCTGGCGACCTCATAGGTGCCCGCTTCCTGCTCTGGCGCAATGAATTTGGCCTCGGCCAGGCGCGCGGGCACCACCGGGGCACGGCCATCCAGATCATATCGCGCGGGCGCGGCCAGACAGAAATAATCGACCAGCAGCCTGTGGATCCACAGCGATCGCGACATTGCAACGGGCATCCGCACGAAGCCGATATCCACCACCCCCTCGGCGACCAGCCGGGGCAAGCTGTCCATCGGCAATTCCCGCGCGTTCAGATGAACCCCCGGCCAGGCCAGCGAGAAGGCGCCCACCTGTTGCTGCAACACGCCCGCATAGGCCGCCGATCCGACATAGCCGATTTCGACCCGGCCGATCTCGCCGCGCCCGGCCCGCAGGCCAATGCTTTCCGCCTTGGCATATTGCGCCAATACATTGCGCGCCTCGACCAGGAAAATCTCGCCCGCCGGGGTCAGGGCCACCGAACGTTTCGTCCGCGCGAACAGGCGCACGGACAGGCGGCGCTCGATTTCCTGGATCTGAACGGTCAGCGTGGGCGGTGCGATATTCAATCGTTCGGCCGCCCGCGCGAAATGCAGGTCTTCGGCCAAGGTCACAAAATAGCGAAGATGCCGTAGCTCCATATGTGCTCCGATAATTAGGATATACCTAATAAATCTGAAAAACATGCGGAATGGAAGAAATTCAAATTCCGGCGATAGTCGGCGGATCGCAGCCCGTAAGGAAACTCCATGCACGCACGCCCTGACGCCGTATTTCCCAACCCGACCCTCGCCCTGCTGACCGCCTCGACCGGTTGCGCGATGACGGTGCTGGATACCAATGTCGTCGCGGTGGTGTTGCCAACAATCGCACGGGATTTCGGCGCGACCTTCGCCCAGGTCGAATGGGTCATCAGCACCTATGTGCTGTGCTTTGCCGCGCTGTTGCTGCCTGCGGGTGCGATTGCCGACCGGTTCGGGCGGCGCAGGGTGTTCGTGTGCGGCATCGCGGCCTTCGCACTGGCGTCGCTGCTGTGTGGCGCGGCATCGTCGGCACCAGGGCTGTATCTGGCCCGGGCATTTCAGGGCGCCAGTGCAGCCCTCATGCTGGCGCCCGCACTGGCGATCATCGGGCACACCTTCCATACCGAGGCCGCGCGCAACCGGGCATGGTCGACATGGGGTGGGATCATGGGGCTGACCATGGTACTGTCGCCCATCATCGGCGGAGTGATCGCCTACACCCTGGGGTGGCGGTGGGCCTTTTACATCAACGTGCCGATCTGCCTTGGACTGGGGGTGGCGGCCATGACGCTGATTGACGAGTCCAGAGACGCGCATGCCCGCCGACTGGACCCGATCGGCATCCTGTCCTTTGCCGCCGCGATGTTCGGGATGACATGGGGGTTGATCAATGGCCCGGCGCATGGCTGGGGCTCGACCGTTGCGCTGGCCGGATTTGCCGGGGGGGCAGCGGCCTTGGGGGTGTTTTTGCTGGCCGAAAGCGTGCAGCAACGGCCGATGCTGGATCTTGGCTTGTTTCGCAATCCACGCTTTCTGGGCGGGGTCTGGGCGATGTTCGCCTATGCCGCCTGCGCGCAGGTGATGGC